>DIFZ01000059.1:0-23071 GCA_002419385.1 Geobacter sp. UBA5735 | reverse complement strand
TCCCTTGCCAAGGAGGGGGCTCCCGCCAGGGTGGGGGTGGTTTTCAAATATAACCGGCAAAGGTCTATCAGGGAGAAAACAACATGAGCTTCAATCATTTTGACGATCAGGGCCGGGCGATCATGGTGGATATCAGCGCCAAGTCACCAACCCTGAGAACCGCCATCGCAACAGCTTCGGTTCATATGAGCAAGGAAATCCTGGTGAACATCATGGAGGGGAAGGTGGCGAAGGGGGATGTGCTGGGCGTAGCCCGGCTTGCGGGAATCGCTGCGGCGAAGAAGACCCCGGATCTCATACCGCTGTCCCATCCGCTTGCCCTCCATGCGGTGACCGTCGATTTCACCACCGATCCGGAGGCCGGGGTGGTCCGCGTCGAGAGCATGGTGCGGGCTTTCGAGCGGACCGGAGTGGAGATGGAGGCCATGGTCTCCGCATCGGTGGCCGCGCTGACCATCTACGACATGTGCAAGGGAGCCGACAAGGGTATCCGCATCTGTGAGGTCAAGCTGCTGTTCAAGGAAGGTGGCAAGAGCGGGACCTACCGGCGGGAGGAGAGGCCGTGAAAGCCGGCATCCTGACCCTGAGCGACAAGGGTGCCCGCGGTGAGCGGGTCGACCTGAGCGGACCGGCCCTCAGCGACTGGTTGCGGCCCAAAGGTGTGGAAACTGCGCGGTACGAGATGATCCCGGACGATGAGGGCCGTATCGCGGAGAAACTGTCCGAATGGGCCGACAGCGGAGAACTGGACATCATCCTCACCACCGGTGGCACCGGAGTGTCACCCCGCGACGTGACCCCGGAGGCGACCATGAAGATCCTGGACAAGGTCATTCCGGGGCTCGGCGAGCTGATGCGGTTCAAGAGCCTGGCAAAAACGCCGTCGGCGGCCATCTCGCGGGCGGTGGCGGGCATCAGGGGCGCCACCCTGATCATCAACCTCCCGGGAAGCCCCAAGGGCGCGGTGGAGAATCTCGAAGCAGTCTGGGATGCCATCCCCCATGCGGTGGCAAAGATCCAGGGCGACCCCAGCGATTGCGCACGCTGAGAAGAACCTCCTACCGTGCGGCAGACACCAGCAGCCCGCTGTGCGCGACAGTGACGCGACATGCCGAATAGCCGTTCCGTTTCAGGCGAAAGAGGATAAAGGGCGCGGCCAGCGGGGAAGTATCGGGAAGGAACAGCGTGCAGGTTCCGGGCGCTTCTCCAGTGATTGCTTGCGTATGCAGGTTGTGGGGAAAGATTTGCCGGAACGCCATGTCGGGTTCTCCGGCACTCGTAATTCGTCCTTCGCTATAACACGCTCTGGATGGTGACTTTTCATGGGGAAGGAAGAGGGCTCGGAAAATTACGAGAAAGGTGTTGCTGAGGCGATTAACGGTATGCATGGAGCAAGTTTACTATGGAACCGGGATCGCAGGCAAAGGGAAATACACCATTCCCTCTGAGCCTCCCCTTATATCGTACAAGGGGGGAGCGGGACGGCAGGTCCCGCACAATTTCAGATACTTGTTATCCATTACGAAAAAGGAAGGTGCTGCAATGACGAAACGGCGTGAAATAAACAACAAGCTGCAGGGCGAGACTCTGGTCCGCAAATCACTGATGAGAAGGCACGAAAATATCGAACGGCTGAAGCTGGTGCCCAACCTCAACGTGGTGAAGATCGGCGGCCATGGTGTGATCGATTTCGGCAAGGAAGTGGTCATTCCCCTCATGAAGGAGATCGGCGAGCTGTCTGAGAAGCACAAGATGCTCATCGTCACCGGCGGCGGGGTGCGGGTGCGGCACATCCTCGACATCGGCATCGACCTGGGCATGCCCACCGGCGTGTTGGCCGAGCTGGCGGCGAAGATCAGCGAACAGAATGCGGAGATCGTGACGCTGCTCCTTTCCCAGTGGCACGGCTCCCGGGTCAAGCCGGGCGATCTGCTGGACCTCCCGACCATGCTGCACCTGGGCCTCCTGCCGGTCATCCACGGTACACCGCCCTACGGCCTGTTCGAACACCCTGCCGAGGAGGGGCTGATCCCGCCTCACCGCACCGACACCGGCGCCCTGCTGATGGCCGAGGTGTTGGGGGCCAAGAGCTGCATCCTGGTGAAGAACGTCGACGGACTGTATACGGAAGACCCCCGCGTCAACCCCAAGGCCACGCTGATCAAGGACATCACCGCTGACGAGCTGATCAGGATGGACATGGAAGACATGGTCATGGAGCGCAAGATTCTCTACATCCTGCGCGACGCCGACAATGTCAAGGAGGTTCGGATCATCAACGGCCACAAGCCGGGCATGCTGGAGCGGGCGCTCGGAGGGGAGAACGTGGGCACCATCATCCATGCGTAAGACCCGTTGACAGTTTGCGGCGAGGGGAGTATCCTATAATTAACCCTCCGAAGTACCCAGGGAGGAAAAATAGGAAGGAGGAACCCTTCATGGCAGGCAAGATTTTTTACCGGGAAAGAAGCAAGATGACGGATGGAGCGAAACAGCCCCGCTACATCCTGGTGGCCGTATCGGGAGTCGACCTGAAAGTGTACGGTCAGCATCTCCGCATGTGCGAACTGAAACAGATCGCTGATGGCGTGGGTGCTGAGCTCGTTGCACTGGCGAGAGGCGAACATCACGGCACGAAACAGCACTGACAGTCGGCTGAAACCGCTGTAGAAAAAAGAAGAGGGTCGCCCGAAAGGCGGCCCTCTTCTTTTTTGTTCCGAGCCCATTGGTCAGGAACCTGCTTCGCAGGAGGAAGCATGTTACGCCTCCGGGATCATCCCGCCAGCTCCGTGATCCTGTCCCGAGCCTCCTGCTTCAGGAATTGCCACAATCCCAGCCGTTCGAGAGTTGCCACGGTGGGTATGCCTTCGCTGTTCCATCCACGTTCGGCGTAGTACTTGTCAATGAGCTTGCGCAGGTTCTCTTTCCGGTGATTCATGAGAATCGACCGTTTCTCGCTGGTGGTCAGGGTGCGAATTCCTTCGATGGTCTTGCCGGTGGCTTCGGCAACCTGCCGGTCGTTATAGTCCCCTTCCAGTTCGTAGAGGAAGTCTTCCGTCGGCCCGACGGCCCGGTCCGGGATCCAGTCGAAGCGCCTGGTGTCCCTGCCGAAGTGCATGACGTTCATCACACGCTGCAGATTGATGTCCCGGTCGGTCTGGGCGAAGATCTCTTCCCAGGTGAGCTCCGTGCCCAGCATGCCGTTGAAATACTCGGCATACAGTTCCTGCGAAGCGGGATTGATGTGCATGTCCGGGTTTGCCACCTTGGCAGAATCAGGGTTGAAGACGTCCACCCAGGGGAGCTTGCAGACCCCCATGTTGTCATTGCCGAGCCGGACCCGGGGATAGGTTATCAGCGCTTTTGCCTTGTCTTCGAACGTCGGGAACGCGCCCAGCAGGTCGACTTTTATGAGCCAGGCTGCTGCGTGATGGGCGCCGATGTCGCTTGCGGCAGCATAGGAGGCCTGCATGGAAAGCGAGCGGTGGGTGCGGTAGAAGGAGAAGGGCAGCCCCTTGGTCTGCATGGCGAACAGGTCCAGTTCCGGCCGCGGATCGATCCCCGTCCTGCCGCGGTAGCATTCGGCGACCCAGTCCACCAGCCCTGCCATGCCGTGTGCCGCGGCCCCTGCCAGTGCGCCCTTTCCATGGGCCAGCCGGTGGATGAACTCGAGCGCTGCCTGCTCGTTGCCCCAGGCAAGTTCCAGTCCGTCGGTGTCTGCCGCGGTGAGGTAACCCCTCTGGAAGCACTCCATCAGGAATGCCATGAGCGTCGCCGTGGTGATGGTGTCGATGCCGTAGTTGTCGCAGTGCCAGTTGGCTTCCATGATGAATTCCGGGTTCCAGATGCCCAGGTTGGAGCCGAAACCAGCGGCGGTCTCATATTCGGGGCCGTCGACCCATGCTTTTTGCCCCTGGTGCGTTCCCGAAGACAGGGTGACCCATCCGCCCTTGGTGCACCTCAGGTTGCAACCCGGGAAGCAGCCATCCATGCCGCGGTGCTCGAAGAGGTGTTCCGCGTAGAATTTTCCGCAGATCTGCGGCGCCCGGGGGTCCGAGCCCTGCTGGAAGTTGTTGACCGGCAGGGACTGGTATTCCGGTTTGTTCATGAACGTGATCAGGCCGGCGCTCCCTTTGCGGTACATCTTCAGTGACTGGGGATCAACTTCCTTGACGACGGAGTGGAGTTTCGCCCCTGCCTGCCTGACCCGGTCCCAGTCTGCCGCCCCATAGGGGTTTTCGCCCTGGGGGTAGGCGGCGAGGACCACAATCGCCCTGATTCTCTTGCCGCGCATGACGCTGCCGATGCCGGTGCGTCCGGCCTGCTTGGTGCGGAAGATGCCCTTTCCCTCCGGGGTCGGCTTGGTGACGTCGTAATAGTGGCTGTTTATGCAGCCGAATGCCGTATGGTCGGCCCCGATGCCGGTGGACATGAAGGCGATGTTCTTCTTGTCGTACCCTGCTGCCGTGAAACGTTCGGCAATGGCCTTTTCCAGTTCGAAAACCTCCCTGAAGTCGGGCGCTTCCTCGATGGTGACCTCCTGCTTGAAGCCGTCGATGACGATCATTGTTTCATGGCCCGACTTGCCCGTTACCTGCAGGGCGTCGAAGCCGGCATACTTGAGGAACGCCCCGAAGTAGCCGCCGAAATTGGAAACGCCGGGAATGCCGGTCAGCGGGGAGAGGGATATGGCCATGGCCTTGGCGGCCCCCGGAAACTGGGGTATGCCGCCGAGCGGCCCGTTTGCCAGTATCAGCGGGTTCTCCGGATCGTGTGCCCTGGTTGCCGGGGTCGTCGCACGGTGCAAGAGGTACAGCCCCAGGCTTCGCCCGCCCATGAAGTATTCCTTGACCCCGGGATCCAGTTGCTGGGTGCTGATTGCTGTGCTGCCGAGATCGACGTTCAGTATGCGGTTGGCGTATCCTTGCCGGAGTCTGTCTCTGGTATAGTTCATTTCACTTTCCTTTGCGTCAAATTGCAGTGACCGGCGCTATAAATTAAACCTACAGCGTCGTTGCAGAACAAGCACCATAGCATAGTGGCGCGGGGCTGGTCCAGCGTCTTGTTGCACGATAACGGTGCGGCTGCGCTGCCGGTTTCCCTTGGCGTGCACTGTGTGCAACCGTCCTGGCAGAGCGGACCGGGAATGTTCGCACTTTTGACATGGGTCATAACCTTTCAGGCTGTTCCCGGCTATCCTGTGACCATCGAAAGGGTCGGCAAGACCCGGGATCGAGTGAAAATCACCCGCGCCCATCCGGACCAGAGTCCACGGGCTGCTTGAAAAGGAGAGACCGGCCATGAAAAGAAACATCATTGAAATAGACCAGGAGAAATGTGACGGCTGCGGGCTCTGCGTTCCCTCGTGCGCCGAAGGGGCCATCCGGATTGTCAACGGCAAGGCTGTGCTCGCTGCCGACAACCTGTGCGACGGGCTCGGGGCGTGCCTGGGCGAGTGCCCGCGCGATGCGATCCGCATTGTGGAAAGGGAGGCAGATGCGTTCGATGAAGCTGCCGTTGCGGCGGAAAGCGGCAGGCAGTCCGCCGGCCATAACCAGGGGATGCACCATGGGGCCGGCCACCACGGCGGATGCCCCGGTTCGCGGGTGCTGTCCCTTGTGGACACCCGGAAGGAAGTCGCCGGGGAAGAGGGAGGCGCACGCCAGAGCCGGCTCGGCCAGTGGCCGGTTCAGCTGAAGCTGGTGCCGGTGGGCGCTCCGTTCCTTGAGGACGCGGACCTGTTGATCGCGGCGGACTGCGTGCCCTTTGCCTACGGGGATTTCCACAAGGATTTCCTGGCTGGCAGGGCACTGCTGGTCGGTTGCCCGAAACTGGACGACAACCAGTACTATACGGAGAAGCTGACGGAGATGTTCCGCACATCCTCTTTGAAAAGCGTTACGGTTGCCCGAATGGAAGTCCCGTGCTGCGGTGGCATCGAGACTGCGGTGAAGAGGGCGCTGGCCGCTTCAGGAAGGAATATCCCCTGCACGGTTGTGACCATAGGCGTGACGGGGGAGATAAAGGCCGGGTCGCCCGATTGACAAGGCTGCGGCCTCCTGGTATGAAATTCGTAGGTTTGTCTTCTTTCCGCACGGAATTGTGGCGGTGCCCATGAAGGGCGCCGCTCTTTCATCAGGCTGTTCATGCGGACTGGCCGGGGACCAGCTGAGCTCTTATGTGACGGGAACGGGAAAACGGGTCGTATCCTACGGGAACTGCAAGCCCGCGTCGAACTATGACCCGGCCCGGCCGGACGTCAACCTGGAATTCTACCTGGACAGGCTCGCACAGGTCAGAAAGAAATTCGCGCCGTTCCTGGAGGTAGAAAATCCCCTTTTTTCATGGTGTTCCGGCGATGAAGGGTTGTAAGGCAAGCTTTTTTGTGTTACATATTACAAATGTTTCCCGTTGATAACGGGCGGCTGTTTCGCCTGCTCTGGCCAAAGGAGTGTTCCATGCATTCAATAAAACTGTCGTCGCTCATGGTACTTGCAGCCGGTACGCTGCTGCTCTGGAGTTCGGTTTCTCTGGCATATGACGATATGCGCGAGGTCGAGGACAGTTCGCCCCAGGCGGTAGTCGGCGGCATGTCCAACAAATTTGCCAGGGGGATGGCGAACACGACCACGGGATGGCTGGAACTGCCCAAGCAGATTTATGTCACCTACCACGAGGAAGGGCCTGTCCAGGGCATTCTGATCGGCCCCTTGAAGGGGATCGGCATGATGCTGGCAAGGACACTTGCGGGGGTCGGCGAGGTTGCCACATTCTTTGCGCCGACGCCGGGGTTCTATGATCCGTTCATGGAGCCGGACTATGTATGGCAGGAAGAGTGACGAGGTGTAGGGCGGACACAAAAAAGCCGCATCTGACGATGCGGCTTTTTTGTTCACAGCGAAGGTGATTACTTCGCAGCCGGAGCGGCAGGCACAGCCGGGGTGGCAGGCACGGCCGGGGTAGCCGGAGCAGTTTTCTTTACCGGTTTTTTCGTTTTTTTCTTGGTTTTCTTTACCGGCTTCTTCGTGGCGTCTTTTTTCACGTCGGTGGCAGCCGGAGCGGCCGGAGCAGCGGGAACGGCAGGAGTTGCGGGCTCGGCGGCGCAAACGACACCGGCGAAAGCGATGGCTACGAGAGCGGCAGCGATGGTGGACAGAACTTTTTTCATTGTACTTCCTCCTGGAATGTGATTGTTTTTCTCATAGCATCGAGCGTGCCAAGACCTGTCAGGGTTCTATCAGTACGATTTATGCGGTGTTTTTGAGCCGAGTACACGCCATGCCCTGCTCCACGGGGCCTCATATCATACACCAGACACCTCATTTGAGGCACTGATTCCCCGGTTGTCGGGCCCAGTGCTCCAGATGCCCGAAATCACACCCACATGAAATTCCGGAGGACCCTTGCAGTACGATACGCTCCTTTCAGTTGAAAAACCCGTCCGCTACGTGGGAAACGAATTCGGTTCGGTTTCCAAGGGGCCGGTCGACGTTCGATTCGTTCTGGCCTTTCCCGATGTCTATGAAGTCGGCATGAGCCATCTGGGCACCCAGATACTGTATTCCATTTTGAATGCTGTCGAGTGGGCGGCTGCGGAAAGGGTCTATGCGCCGTGGCCGGACAGGGAGGAAACGCTCCGTGTTGCGGGGGAAAGGCTTGCTACGCTGGAGACCGGCACCGTGCTGGCTGATGTCGATATCGTCGGCTTTACGCTCCAGTATGAACTTTCCTATACCAATATCCTGAACATGCTGGAGCTTTCCGGCATCCCGCTCCTTGCCGCTGAGCGTGACGAAGGGTACCCCCTCATCCTCGGCGGCGGGCCCTGTGCCGGCAATCCGGAGCCCGTAGCGGATTTCTTCGATGCCATCCTTTTCGGGGACGGAGAAGAGGCGGTCGTGGAGATTGCCGGGGTATACCGGGAATGGAAGAAGGGTGGGGGAGGCAAAGCTGAGCTTCTCGACCGGCTGTCCGCGGTCGAAGGGGTGTACATACCGTCCTTTTTCGCCATTTCCCATAAGGGAGACCGGGTTGCGGAGATACGCGCGCTGAAGAGCGGATACGACCGAGTGAAGCGCAGGATCGCCCCGGATCTCGACCGGGTGCCGTATCCGGTCAACCCGGTCGTTCCCTTCCTGAAAACGGTGCACGACCGGGTGAGCATGGAAATCGCGCGCGGCTGCACCCGCGGCTGCCGCTTCTGCCAGGCAGGTTATAGCTATCGTCCGGTCCGTGAACGGTCGCCCGAAGCGGTGCTGGAAACGATTCACGCTGTTCTGCGCAACACCGGTTACGAAGAAATCTCCCTGCTGTCGCTTTCATCGGCGGATTACGGCTGCATTGCCGGTCTCCTCGGTTCCCTGATGGGAAGATACGCGGATGAGCGCGTGGCGGTTTCCTTTCCCTCCCTGCGGGTGGGCAGCCTGACCAGGGATCTGGTCGAGCAGGTCGCCAGGGTCCGGAAAACCGGCTTTACCCTGGCCCCTGAGGCGGGCAGCGAGCGTTTGCGCCGGGTGATCAACAAGGGGATACGGGAAGAGGACCTGGTGAACAATGCCTACGAGGTGTACCGGGCCGGCTGGCGGGTCATTAAACTCTACTTCATGATCGGCCTGCCCACGGAAACCAGGGAAGACGTGCTGGGGATCGCCGAGTTGTCGGGCCGGGTCAGGCGCGCCGGAAAGGAAGCCGGCCAGCATGGCGACGTGAACGTGTCGGTCAGTAACTTCGTTCCCAAACCCCACACGCCGTTCCAGTGGGAGCCACAACTGGGGAGCGAAGAGATAGTGGAGCGGCAGCACTTTCTGCGCAACGAGCTGAAAAAGAGGAAGCTGGCCTTCAAGTGGCACGATTCCCATCTGTCCATGCTGGAAGGTGTTTTCGCCCGTGGTGACCGCAGGCTCTCGAAGGTCCTCCTGAAGGCGCGGGAACTGGGGTGCCGGTTCGACGGGTGGAGCGAGCATGCCGATTTCGGCAAGTGGCGCCAGGCTTTCGAGTCGGCGGCCATTGACCCTGCATCGTACATGAGGAGGCGCGATGGGGATGAGGTGCTCCCGTGGGATCATCTTGACTGCGGGGTCGGCAAGGAATTCCTGCGGGCGGAAATGGAAAAAGCTGTGGCAGAGCTTCCCACGGGAGACTGCCGGAGCGGCAGCTGCACCGGGTGCGGTGTCTGCGATTTCTCGCGTGTCAGACCCGTTGTCCATCTGCCCGGCCCGGTTTCTCACGGTCCGCTGCAGCCTGAGTCTTCGTCTGTCGGTCTGCAGGGGGGCGGTCATGGGGAAGAAGTCGACAGTGACGTTCCGTCTGAGCGAATCCGTCTCCGTTTCACAAAGACCGGCGTCATGAGCCTGCTGAGTCACCTGGAACTGCTCCATCTGTTCACCAGGGCCGTGCGTCGGGCCGGAATACCCATCCTCTACTCGCAGGGCTTTCACCCCCATCCGAAGTTTTCCTTTGCCACAGCCCTTTCGGTCGGCGTAGAGTCGCGCGCCGAATACATGGACATGGAAATCGCGACAGGTTTCGGCGCCTCGAGGACGATGCAGGCCCTGAACCGGGCTCTGCCCGCCGGTATGGAGATCCTGGAGGCCGAAACGGTCCCGCTCAAGAGCCAATCCCTGAGCGTCATCCTTGCCGCTACCAGCTACCGCGTGACACTGCCGCAGGGTCTGGCCCCCGATCTGCAAGCCAGGGCCGAGGCGTTCATGCGCCTGGAAACCTTTCCCTACCAGCGTGTGAAAAAGGGGAAAGTCACGGACATGGATCTGCGCTGCGAGCTGATCCGCCTGCATGCTGAGGGCGACATGCTTCATTTGACGGTCGGCAGGGGCAAACCGGTCGAATTCGTTTCCGCGGTTACCGGCCTGCCCCAGGAGGCGCTTCGTTCCATCCGGGTGGAAAAACTCAGTGTCCATTTTGCCGATGCGGCAGGAGATGCAAAGGCTTGCGATATGCATTGTTAACGGTTAAGATCATGCTCCGCACATAATCGACAGCGATTCAGATAGAGAGAATGAAATGAGGTCAGAATGGCAAATGAACTGGTTATCAACACCACAACGCACGAAACGCGCATAGCTCTGATCGAGAACGGGACTATTGCCGAGCTCTACATGGAGCGGAGCAGGGTCAAGGGTATCGTCGGGAACATTTACAAGGGGAGGGTGATCCGTGTCCTTCCGGGAATGCAGGCTGCCTTCGTCGATATCGGCATGGAAAAGGCGGCGTTTCTCTATGTGGCCGACGTTTTCGAAGCGATCGAAGATTACGAAACCTTCATGGACGGAAACGGCAAACAGGAGAACTCCCCGGAAGGGGAAGGCCAGCACCTGGGCCCGCTTCATCCCATCGAGGAATTGCTGCAGGAAGGCCAGGAAATCCTGGTGCAGGTATCGAAGGAGCCCATCGGGACCAAGGGGGCCAGAATCACCTCCCACATTTCCCTGCCCGGCCGGCACCTGGTCTACATGCCGACCGTCGACCACGTCGGGGTGTCGCGCCGGATCGAGAACGAGGTCGAGCGTGAACGCCTCAAGGAGGTCGTGGAGCGCATCAAGCCCAATTCAGGGGGATTCATCATCCGCACCGTGTCCGAGGGGAAGAGCGAGGAGGACCTGCTTACCGACCTGCAGTACCTGACCACGCTGTGGGAGGAGATCGTCAAGAAGAACGAGAAGACCCATGCCGCCAACCTGGTCCATTCGGACCTGGACATGACCCAGAAAGTCGTGCGCGACATACTGAGCGAGGACGTTGACCGTATCGTGGTTGATTCCAAGCCTGAATACGACAAGATCGTCGAGTTCATCAACACGTTCATGCCGAAAATCAAGTATTCCATCGAACTGTACGAAGAGAACGAGCCGATTTTCGATCATTTCGGCCTCGAGGTGGAGATAAGCAGGGCGCTGGAGCGCAAGGTATGGCTCAAATCCGGCGGATACATCATAATCGAGCAGACCGAGGCCCTTACTGCAGTCGATGTGAATACCGGCCGGTACGTGGGCAAGCACAACCTGGAGGACACCATTCTCAAGACCAACCTGGAGGCGGTCAAAGAGATTGCCTTCCAGTTGCGGTTGCGAAACATTGGCGGTATCATCATCATTGACTTCATCGATATGGAGAAGGAAGTCAACAGGGAAAAGGTGTTCACCGCTCTCGAAGAAGCGATGAAGGCCGACAAGTCCAAAACGAACATCCTCAAGATGTCGGAACTGGGCCTGGTGGAGATGACCCGCAAGCGGGTCCGCGAGAGCATCGGGCGCCTGATGTGCGAACCGTGCCCCTACTGTGAAGGCCTGGGCTACATCAAGTCAAAAACCACGGTTTGCCAGGAAATTTTCCGTGAATTGTGCCGCGAGATGCTGGATGTGCACGGCTCCAAGGCTATGCTGACCGTGCATCCCCAGGTTGCGGATCTCCTCTACGACGAGGAGCGGCGCGGGTTGGAAGAGCTGGAAAAACGGTTCAAAAAGAGGATCACGGTCCGCGCCAAACCCGGTTTTCATCAGGAACAGTTTGAAATAACCATAAATTGAGGCCGTTGCAGGCCATGGAGGGAAGGAATGATTGGGACACCGCTGAAGGAAAGCGCTGCCAGGCTCATGATCCTGGGTTCCGGTGAACTGGGCAAGGAAGTGGTCATTGAGGCACAGCGGATGGGGATCGAGGTCATTGCTGTCGACCGTTATGACAATGCCCCTGCCATGCAGGTCGCCCACCGGAGCCACGTCATCAACATGCTGGACGGCGAAGCATTGAAGGAGCTGGTGCGGAAGGAGCGGCCACGCTACATAGTGCCGGAGATAGAGGCCATCCAGACCGAAACGCTGCTGGAGCTTGAGAAAGAAGGTTTCAACGTCATCCCTACCGCACGCGCAACCAACCTCACCATGAACCGTGAGGGCATCCGCAGGCTCGCAGCGGAAGAGCTGGGACTCCCGACCGCCGGTTACCGCTTTGCGTCAAGCCTGGAAGAGTTCAGGGAAGGGATTGCCCAGATCGGGATTCCCTGCGTGGTCAAGCCGACCATGAGCTCCTCCGGCAAGGGCCAGAGCGTCGTCCGGGATGCCTCAGACATCGAGCATGCATGGAAGTATGCCGTTGAAGGGACCCGTGGCGCTGCGGACAAGGTAATCATAGAGGAATTCATTTCCTTCGACTACGAGATAACCCTGCTGACGGTGCGCTCGGTGAGCGGCACGCGCTTCTGCCCGCCCATCGGCCATATTCAGATCAAGGGCGATTACCATGAATCGTGGCAGCCGATGCCCATGACCGCCGAGGCGCTGGCCGAGTCCCAGCGGCAGGCGAAGACCGTCACCGATGCGCTGGGCGGCTACGGCATTTTCGGCGTCGAGCTTTTCATCCGGGGCAATGACGTGTTTTTCAGCGAGGTGTCGCCCCGCCCCCACGATACCGGCATGGTCACCATGGTGTCCCAGAACCTCTCTGAATTCGAGCTCCACGTGCGGGCCATCCTGGGGCTTCCCGTGCCGGAAGTCGTCTGTCTCGGGCCTTCGGCATCACATGTCATACTGGCTGACAAGGCGGCTGCGGATGTTGCCTTTGAAGGGGTCGGCGACGCGCTGTCGGTTCCGGCGACCAAGCTCCGCCTGTTCGGCAAGCCGGACACCCGGCCGGGAAGGCGCATGGGCGTGGCGCTCTCCATGGGCAGGGATGTGGACGAGGCGCGGCAACGGGCGGAGGAGGCGGCGCACAAGGTGGCGATCTATCGGGTCGGGTCGGGATTAATATTAAAATGATTGACATGAAATAAAACTCAGCTAAAATACGATCAAGCAGCATCTCCCACCCGCAGTTTTTTCCGATAAGAGCAAACCCGGGGAAACCCGGGGACGCAAAGCCCCTGGGTCCGATCGACCGGACAGCCGGGCTGCCGAAGAAATTACCTGCCTGTGCCCCGCCTTCGCGAAGAAGGCGGGGCTTTTTTTCTGAAAAATTCTTGACATGCTGCCGATTATCATTTATTTTGAGACGCTCATCTCAATTTCAGCATAAAGGTGGTGAAGTGCATGTACGCAGTGGTTAGAACCGGAGGGAAACAGTACAAAGTTTCCGAGGGTGACCTGTTGAGGGTCGAAAAGCTGGAGGGCGCGGTGGGCGACACCGTTGAGCTCACCGAAATCCTGATGGTTGGCGGCGACAAGGTTGCGATCGGAACACCTTTAGTGCCCAGCGCTTCTGTTGTCGGCAAGATTGTCGAACAGGGCAGGGACAAGAAGATTCTTGTCTTCAAGGCCAAGCGGAGAAAGAACTCCAGGAAGCTCAACGGGCACCGTCAGTACAGGACCGTTTTGAAGATAGAAAAGATTAACGCGTAGGCGGGTTATTCCCTGCCAATCGGGAGGTTGTTCAAATGGCTCATAAGAAAGCGGGAGGCAGTACACGAAACGGTCGCGATTCGGCTGGACAACGGCTCGGCTGCAAGAAGTTCGGCGGCGAGCACGTCAAGGCCGGCAACATCATATACCGTCAGCGCGGCACCAGCATACACCCGGGCAACAACGTGGGATGCGGCAAGGATTACACCCTGTTCGCCCTGATTGACGGCATCGTCAAGTTCGAACGGATGGGGCGGGACCGGAAGAAAGTCTCCGTATACCCGGTCTAGACAGCCCGGGTGCGGATGCTGCCGGCACGACCCTTCCGGCAGCTCTAACGAATGGTTTGCAGGAACGGGTGCTGAGCAGCACCCGCCGCATGGGTCGATCAAGAAGCCTGAGGCCGAAAGCCTCAGGCTTCTGCTCTTTTGTGCAGGTCGCATTTCAGCAGCCTGCTGAGGCGCAGAGGAAAGCTTTGTCGTTTTTCCCGGGTCATCCGGACAGGTATCAGACGACGTAATCGGGGTTCCGCGCATGTTCATAGATGAAGTCAAAATATCGGTGCAGTCCGGCCATGGCGGCGCCGGATGCGTTTCCTTCCGGCGCGAGAAGTACATTCCCCGGGGAGGCCCCGACGGCGGTGACGGCGGCAAGGGCGGAGACGTGGTGGTCGAGGTGTGCGGCAGCATTTCGACCCTGCTGGATCTCAGACAGCGTCCCCACCTGAAGGCGGGGCGCGGCGGCCACGGCATGGGCAAGGACCGGCACGGGGCAGGCGGCAAGAACCTCCGCATACCCGTGCCGCCGGGAACCGTCATCAAGGACGCGGAAACCGGCGAAATCCTGGCAGACCTCACCGAGCCCGGGGAAAGCGTCGTACTGCTCAAGGGAGGTCGCGGCGGCCAGGGGAACGCCCGCTTCGCCACTTCCACCAACAAGGCGCCCAAGTTCGCGCAGCCCGGCGAGCCAGGCGAAGAGCGTACGCTGAAGCTGGAGCTGAAGCTGCTGGCGGACGTGGGACTGTTCGGGTTCCCCAGCGTGGGGAAATCATCCTTCATCACCAGGATATCCGCTGCCCGCCCCAAAATAGCCGATTACCCGTTCACAACCCTGACTCCCCATCTGGGTGTCGTTCTGTACAAGAATTACCGGTCGTTCGTGGTGGCGGACATCCCCGGGCTGATCGAGGGGGCCCACCAGGGCGCCGGCCTCGGGCACCGGTTCCTCAAGCATGTGGAGCGGACCAGGCTCCTGCTGCACATCCTGGATCTGTCCTGGATGCCGGAACGGGACCCGATCCGCGAATACGAGGCCCTGAACCGGGAGCTCCGGCTGTTTGACGAAGAACTGGCGCGCAAACCGCAGATCGTGGTCGTGAACAAGATCGATCTGCCCCACGTGCGGGACAATCTGCTCTCTGTCGCACCGTATTTCGAGAAATCGGGCATAAGGATCCATCCGGTCTCTTCGGTGACCGGGGAGGGCGTGCCGGACCTTCTCGATGCCATAGCCGAGCGACTCTGGGGCGCTCACGAGGACAGGTAGCGCCGGGTCCGTAGGGTTTGCCATGTAACAACGATCGTGCTACTATTTTTTCCCGGGCATTTTCCCGGGAAGGACGGGGTACTGCATGCGCACGAAGATACTGGAATCTGTACGGCGGATAGTCATCAAGATCGGAAGCCGCGTCCTGACGAACGATGCGGGCAGCCTGGACCGCGATTTCCTGGAATCCCTGGCGCGGGAGATCGGGCAGCAGCGGAAGAACGGCCGCGAGGTGATCATCGTCTCCTCAGGCGCCATAGCTGCCGGGATCAGTGAGCTGGGCCTTTCTGAGCGGCCAAAAACGATTCCCCAGAAACAGGCAACGGCCGCGGTCGGCCAGTCCCGGCTGATGGAGGAATACGAACAGGCCTTTTCCCTGCACGGTATGAAGGTCGCCCAGGTACTCCTGACGGGCGACGACCTGGCGAACCGGCTCCGGTTCCTCAATGCCCGGGCCACCCTGGACGCTCTCCTGACCTACGGGGTCGTTCCGGTGATCAACGAGAACGACACGGTTGCGGTTGAGGAGATCAAGTTCGGCGACAACGACAATCTGTCCGCTCTGGTCACCACCCTGATGGAGGCTGATCTGCTGGTGATCCTGACCGATATCGACGGCTACTACGATGCTGATCCGCGCACCAACCCCGATGCCCGGCTCGTCCCGGAAGTCAAAGCCGTGACCAGGGCAATAGAGCGGGCTGCGGCGGGCAGCGGATCGAACGTGGGTACCGGCGGCATGATCACGAAGCTGGCCGCTGCCAAGCGTGTGGGGCGCTTCGGCGCGCCGACCATGATCATCAACGGCCGGAAGCAGGGGACGCTTGCCATGGCGCTCGACGGGCAGGACGTGGGCACCCTGTTTCAGCCATGCACTGAATGCCTGAACCGGCGCAAGCACTGGATAGCGTACACGTTGCGCGCCCGTGGCCGCCTCTTCGTCGATACCGGTGCGCTGGTGGCGCTTTCCCGTCATGGCAAGAGCCTCCTTCCCTCCGGTGTCACCAGGGTCGAGGGCGACTTCGGCCGTGGGGCCTGCGTACGGGTCTGCGGCCAGGACGGAACCGAGTTCGCCAAGGGGCTGGTGGATTATTCGAGCAGGGAAATCGGCGCCATTCTGGGCCGCAAAACGGATGAAATCGAAGGTGTGCTCGGCTATCGCTACGGTGACGAGGTCATCCATCGCGACAACCTGGTAATTCTCTGAAGCGATCAGCACACGGCCCTGCCGGACACGGACGATGCCAAATGAGGAGAAACGAATGACAGTAGCCGACACGATCAGAACCATAGCTGCCGAGGCCCGTGGCGCTTCATATGCCATGGCAAAGCTTTCTTCAGCCGAGAAAAACGCTCTGCTCCTGGCAATGGCCGGGGCGCTGGAGGACCGTGCCGGGCACCTTCTGGCCGAGAATGCCAAAGACCTGGATGCGGCCGGCAAAAAGGGCATTTCGCCGGCCATGATCGACCGGTTGATGCTGAACAGGGAGCGCATCAGGGCCATGGCGGACGGTCTGCGGGAAGTGGCGGCGCTCCCCGACCCGGTGGGCGAGGTGACGCGCATGTGGAAACGCCCCAACGGCCTGATGGTCGGCAAGATGAGGATTCCGCTCGGCGTCATCGGCATCATTTACGAGGCGCGGCCCAATGTGACCGCCGATGCCGCAGCGCTCTGCCTGAAGGCCGGCAATGCCGTCATCCTGCGCGGCGGGTCCGAGGCGATCAATTCCAATGTGGCCATCTCCGGTATTCTGCGCGAGGCGATGGAAAAATCCGGGATCCCTGTCGCTGCCCTTTCCGTCATCCCGTTTGCTGACCGCCAGGGCGTCACGGAAATGCTCAAGCAGGACGAGTTCATCGACCTGATCATCCCGCGGGGCGGTGAAAGCCTGATCCGTTTCGTCGTGGAACATTCCAAGATACCGGTCATCAAGCACTACAAGGGCGTCTGCCATGTTTTTGTGGATGCGACGGCTGATTTCGACACGGCGGAAAAGATCATCATCAATTCCAAGACCCAGCGTCCCGGAGTCTGCAATGCACTCGAAACCCTGCTGATTCACCGCGATGTCGCGGAGCGGTTCGTGCCGAGGATCTATGCTGCCCTGTCGGGGCTGGGAGTCGAGATCAGAGGGGATGAGGACTTCCGCCGGTATGCGCCGGAAGCGAGGACGGCGACGGAAGAAGACTGGTACGAGGAATTCCTGGACCTCGTCCTGGCTGCCAGGGTGGTGGGCGGTCTGGACGAAGCCATCGACCACATCAACAAGTACGGGTCGCTCCACACCGAGTCGATCGTGACATCCGACTACGGCAACGCCCAGCGTTTCATTCGCGAAGTCAATTCGGGGGTGGTGCTGGTCAACGCCTCGACCCGTTTTTCGGACGGCAACCAGCTCGGCCTGGGCGCGGAGATCGGCATATCGACCACCAAACTCCACTCCTATGGTCCCATGGGCCTGGAAGACCTGACGACGACCAAATTCATTGTTTACGGTGAAGGCCAGGTGCGGGAGTAGGTAATAGGCACGAGGCAAAAGGCAAAGGGCAAAGGGCAAAAGGCACAAGGCACAAGGCGCAGGGTACAAGGCACGAAAGAAAGCCATAAGGCCAAAGGATAGGGGGAGGGGATGAAGATCGGTGTTTTCGGGGGAACCTTCAATCCGGTCCACTTCGCCCACTTGAGGATCGCGGAGGAGATCCGGGAAGTCTTCAACCTGGACCGGGTGCTGTTCGTCCCGGCTGCCTCACCGCCGCACAAACCCCTGGCCGATGACCTTTCGTTCGCGGAACGGATGACGATGGTCCTGCTTGCCGTCGAGGGGAATCCCCACTTCTCGGTATCTGACATCGAAGGGAAGAGGCAGGGCAAATCCTATTCCATCGACACCTTGCGCATCCTTCGGCAGATGTATCCGGCAGACGAGCTGTTTCTCATCATGGGCAGCGACTCCTTTGCCGAGTTCGGGAGCTGGAAGGACTACGGGTCTATCTTTTCCTGCTGCAACATCGTGACCATCGCACGCCCGGGTGCGGCCATCCTGCTCAAGGAGGCGCTGCCGGTTGCCATGCAGGACCAGTTTTGCTATCATCAGGCGGAAAACAGGCTGCAGCATAGCTCGGGGTATTCCGTCTACAGCATTGAAGGAACGCAGCTCGATATATCATCAACCGCGATTCGCGCATTGATCAGCCAGGGAAAATCCATCAGGTACCTGGTGCCCGACAAGGTCGAACGCCATATCATGAAACAGAGGTTATATGCCCGCACGCACGAAAACGACACTGACACCCCTTGAAAGAGCAACCCGCTGCGCCGAACTGGCGCTTGACAAGAAAGCGGAAGACGTAAAGATCCTGGACATCGGACGCATCTCATCGGTGGCTGATTATCTCGTGCTGGCGAGCGGTTATTCGGACAGGCAGACCCAGGCCATAGCCGAAGCGGTGCGGACCGGCCTGAAAAAGTTCGGCAAGGCCCTCGATATCGAAGGGGTGCGGGAGGGGAACTGGATCGTCATCGATTACGGTGACGTTATCATGCATGTCTTCAAGGAAGAGACACGGCGCTACTACAATCTGGAAGAGTTGTGGGCGGCCGCTCCTCTCGTCGACGTGCCCCCTGAGAACCCGGGCGAAGCGCAGAAGGGTTGAAACTGCGGGTCGTGTGGGTCGGGAAGACCCAGCAGGAATGGGTCCGGAGCGGCATCGAAGACTATGCCGCGCGCATCCGGCGCTACTGCCCCCTGGAGATCGGTGAAGCCCGGGAGGAGAAAGCGTCCCGCGATGAGGCCATGCGGGAACGGGAATGCGAGCGCCTGCTCAAGCTGCTGCCGAAAAACGCGCGCCTCGTGCTGCTGGATGAAAAGGGAACGGAATTCACTTCCACCGAGTTCGCCGCTTTCCTCGGCCGCAACCGGGACAGCGGGGTGGGGGAGGTGGCTTTTGCCATCGGCGGGGCTTATGGCTTTTCCGCAGCCTTCCGGGAAAGGGCTGCTGCCGTCATTTCCCTGTCACGCATGACCTTCACCCACCAGATGGTGCGGGTTTTCCTCCTCGAGCAGCTGTATCGAGGATTTACCATCCTGAACCGGGAGCCCTATCACCACTGATAGGCAACCGTACCAATATTCATACCAGGACAGTCGAAGGTGCGAGCACCGCTCAACGCCGCAGACGGGCTCCGCAACAGTTTCCCGACAGGAGGACCCATGCCGAAACCACTCATCCTGATGATCCTCGACGGTTGGGGTTTGCGAAGCAACCCGGAAGACAACGCCATAGCCCGTGCGGAAACACCGGTAATGGACCGTCTCCACTCGGCATACCCGCACGCGGAGCTCAACGCGTCGGGCCTGGCCGTGGGGCTGCCGGACGGGCAGATGGGGAACTCCGAGGTCGGGCACCTGAACATCGGTGCCGGCAGGGTGGTCTACCAGGACCTGACGCGCATCTCCAAGGCCATTGCTGAAGGCTCCTTTTTCAGCAATCCCGTTCTCCTGGACTGTCTCGGGAAAACCAGGGGGACAGGCGGCCGTCTGCATCTTGCAGGCCTTCTGTCCGATGGGGGCGTCCATTCCCACAACACCCACCTCTATGCCCTTCTGGCGCTGGCAAAAAAAGAAGGCATCAAAGAGGTGTTCGTGCACTGTTTCCTTGATGGACGCGACACGCCTCCCAGGAGCGCAGCGGATTACCTTTCCGAGTTGGAAGCGGAGATGGCACGCATCGGTGCAGGCCGCATCGCTTCCGTCATGGGCCGCTATTACGCCATGGACCGGGACAACCGCTGGGAACGGGTGCAGAAGGCCTATGACGCCATGGTGCTGGGTGAGGGGCAGGGATTCGCTTCGGCCCGTGAAGCCATCGATGCCAGTTATGGGTCGGATGTGGGTGACGAGTTTGTCGTGCCCACGGCAATCAGGGACGAAAACGGCCCGATAGGAACGCTTCGCGACGGTGACGGCTTCATTTTTTTCAATTTCCGCGCCGACCGGGCCCGTGAGCTGCCCCGGGCCTTGACAGCTGAGGATTTCAGCGGCTTCGCGCGCCGGCTCCATCCCAAGCTTGTCTCCTCTGTCTGCATGACGGAATACGACGAAACCTTCGGTCTGCCGCTGGCCTTCGGCCCTGAGGAGCTGACGAACATCCTGGGCGGAGTGGTCGCCGCGGCCGGGATGCGCCAAGTGCGGATCGCTGAAACGGAAAAGTATGCCCATGTGACCTTCTTCTTCAACGGCGGCAGCGAAGTTCCGTTCCCCGGGGAAGACCGGGTGCTGGTGCCTTCGCCCAAGGATGTCCCCACCTACGACCTCAAGCCCGAAATGAGCGCCTGCCAGGTTGCCGAACAGGTGCTGGGCAAGATCGACGAGGATCTCTACGACCTGATCATCGTCAATTTCGCCAATGCCGACATGGTGGGGCACACCGGCGTGCTGGAAGCCGCCATTCGGGCCATCGAGGCTGTGGACACGTGTGTCGGCAAGGTCGTGGAAAAAGCCCTGTCAAAGTGCGGGGCGGTGCTCGTCACTGCTGACCACGGCAACGCAGAGATGATGAAAGATGAAAACGGCAGGCCTCACACTGCCCACACCTGCAACCCGGTGCCGTTCATCCTGGTGGACGAGACACGGAAGAGCGCGCGGCTTCGTTCCGGCATTCTGGCGGACATAGCCCCGACCCTTTTGCACCTGCTCTCCATTCCCCAACCACGCGAGATGACCGGGAGGAGTTTGATAGAAGAGCAGGCTTGATCATTTCAGTTCCATTGCAAGTCCTTGCCCCATAAGCCGTGATTATGGATGAGACTGAACGTCACCGGCAAACAATCTGCCGAGAAAGCGCAGCGCCGCCCCGTAGACTCCGGGACGTTTCGACTCGCGGGGACCGGCAACGTTCAGGACCCGAACCTCCTGGGCAACCAACCAGGATGCTACGGCAACCGGGTCGGGGTCAGCTTCCAGACTGACCAGCAGGAACGGCTTGCAGTGCCTTTGTGCCAGTTCGACCGTGAAAGCGGTCCCGTTGGCCAGTTCCCCGATGTTCAACACCAGCGTGGCGTCCGAATCGACCACGTTCATCTCGGTACGCGTTCCGTATTCCGGAGATTCCAACTCCCTCAGGGGGTAGCGTTCCGGTATCGTCCCGTCTTCAGCACGCCGGCCGGCCGGACACCAGCCCCCGGCCGGGATGCCGGCAGCCAGGGCCGCATCCAGCGCCGCCCGGTCCACGCCCGTCTGGCCGCCAGAAATGATTCGCTCCACAGCCATGTTGTTCCCTCCTTTGACATAAATCTTCTCATCCTGAACCACAGCCGTCAACCGCAAGACACCTGACAAAAAGTTTGCCTGATTCCGGACGGTCCGGACGCTTGCCTTTTTGAAAAACGACAACCGGTCGCTTTCGACTGTTTGTGATAAATAAATTACATATTGACAATTAACAATATCAAATACAATATGGATTGAAAAAGTGGCACGCTGCTTTGGGGCAACGAGGCAACGGGGTCAGCAACGGGGTCAGGCATGCAAAGATGGAAATAGGAGAAACAAGTCAATGGCCAGAAAGCCGAGAGTACATTATCCGTCAGGGCTCTATCATGTAATGCTGCGCGGGAATGCTCGTCAGGACATATTTTTCGATGCCGATGACCGCTATCGTTTCTACCTGCTGCTTCAGGAAGGGACCGAAAGATATGGTTACCGTATCCATGCCTTCTGCCTGATGTCGAATCATGTCCACCTTGCGGTACAGGTTGGGGACATTCCCTTGTCTCGCGGAATGCAGAACCTCTCCTTTCGCTATGCGCGGTGGGCCAACTGGCGCCAAAGCAGGTCGGGGCATCTCTTCCATGGACGCTACAAAGCAGTGCTTGTGGATACCGATCAATATCTACTGACATTGGTCAGGTATATTCATCTGAATCCGATCCGAAGTGGACTGTTCACGA
The DNA here is from genome assembly GCA_002419385.1 of Geobacter sp. UBA5735. Classification (GTDB taxonomy): domain Bacteria; phylum Desulfobacterota; class Desulfuromonadia; order Geobacterales; family Geobacteraceae; genus RPRC01. The sequence goes on along the minus strand of DIFZ01000059.1, from coordinate 1,228 downwards.
AGCCATCCGAATATCGGTGGAGCAGTCATCGTGCCTACTGCGGACTGGAATTGTTGCCATGGCTCACCACAGAGCCGACGCTTGCCGTTTTCAGGGGCAAAGACGGGCAAGCGAGAAGCAGATTTGATAGTTTTGTCATGGATGGGCTTTCGGAGGGGCACTGTCCGGAGTTTCATGGTGTTACTGGCAGCGATAGCCGCCTTCTAGGCAACGAAACATTTGTCGATTCGATCCTGTTGCAAAAGGGCTGTCGAAAGGTTACCCCTGTGACATTAGTCAACCTTCTTGCAGCAGTAAAAACTGTATACGGTCTGGAGAGAGAGCAGATATCCAGTGGATGCCGTCTGGCATCCGAGGCCAGAAGCATGGCGGCATGGATTGCCCTGGATACTTCCGGTTGCAGCATTAAGGAACTTGCAAAAGTGACTGGGCGGGATCCTTCTTCATTGAGTTCTGCAGCAAAGCGTATTGAGTTAAGGGCGAGAAAGGAAATACGACTGGAACAGCAACGAGAAAGAATTACTGAACTAATTGCATCATTGCATGCCTGACCCCGTTGATGACCCCGTTGATGACCCATTGACGCCGTTGACGTGACCCCGTTGACGTTGAGATGACCCCGTTGACCCGCTGACCAGTAGGACTTAGTAATCTGAACAAATTCGCCCGCTAACAAGTGCCTCCTATTCATTCTCGTCTCCCGGTATGTTATGCATTTATTGTTAATGACGTTTTCCTTTGACAAAGCCCTGTTGATCACGAGCAATCTGCCAAGTAAACGGATTGCCGCACCATAAACTCCGGAGCGGGGTAATGTTTGGTTGTTGCCAATTAGAGTACATTATGTTACATCTCGTCCATCACCTCGAAATTTTCATGTACCTAACTTGACATTTTTTAACGTGCGGAAATGTCAATAAAAGCGAAACCTGAATCCTTGCTGTGAGCCGGACGACAGGCAAATGTCGATATCTGGCAATATACCGCTAACCTACTGCCCTGAAGTGTCAATTGAACGGAGGTGACAGTTATGGCGACGAAGCAACAGATAACAGTATTTATCCTCAACTTTCGCAGTTGGTAATTTGCGTATAACCATCTGATAAATTTACGGTTTAGCCGGGTATCTGAGCCGAAAGTAGCAATCGCTCCCGGAAAGCTCCTGGTAGTGACTCAACAAAGCGTTCAATCAGTTGCTGCACCTGTTCTTTGCACAATCCAACAACGC
>DIFZ01000003.1 GCA_002419385.1 Geobacter sp. UBA5735 | reverse complement strand
CTGTGGCCACAAGGGCGACGGTGTAGCCGACTTTGCGATCCGCCAGCAGCACCAGCACACTTTTCAAAAGCACGCCGACGACCACAACCATCAGCAGGGAGGCCACCGTCGGAGTAATGCCGATAATCTGCAGCGAGGAGGTGACGAACTTACCGATTCCGGAGCCGAATTTCCCGGTACCGCCACTGACGGCGATGTTGAGCATCGGCAACAGGGCGGTCAGACTGATCCCCTCCATCACGCCGGCCATAAGCTGGGCCAGGAGCATGGTCAGGGTATGCCGGGGATACGCCCTGGTAAAGTAGAGCATGAGACGCATGGAGTTGTCCTTCAACTTCTTCGGCAAAGAAGTTTATGATATAAAAAGTTCGTTTATACCATGACGATCTCTTCAAGGGAAGCGAACAGAGCTTTCCTTGCAAAAAAACAGTTGAAAATGAACCGGCAGATAAGCTACTCTGATTCCAATGACCATCTCCGCACCTTCGAAAGGCAATCCGCAATTCCGCATCTTTTTCGGAGGACCGGATTGTCAGCCCCGTACACTTCGTGATCTGCTGAATTCCCACGTCTCTGCAGTGCCGTCCGGTGGCGAGATATTTTGGGCAACCTATTATTTTCGCGACGAGGCCCTGGCTGATGCCCTTGTGCAAGCCAAGAAACGGGGGGTAACGGTCCGCCTGGCCCTTGAGGCGAATCCGCGCGCTGCTCGGGCCAATTTACCGGTGCTTGCAATGCTGCAGGATGCCGGCAATCTCGGCGGCAATTGCAGGTCCCTGAGGCACAAATGGCCTGATAACCTGCGCTGGAGAAAGCCCCGCCTGCACATAAAGCTCTATTACTTCAGTCATCCAGAACCCCACGTACTTGTCGGTACTTTCAACCCTTCCGGCAACCTGCCTGAAGATCCGAATGTCGTGGCAGAAATCGGCGATCAGGATCGAGGCCACAACTATCTGGTGGAAATCAACGACAGTCGACTCGTATTTCCCCTTCGTGATCATCTCCGCCTTCTTCATGATGGTCTGCACGGACCATGGGAACGTCTGCTGCCACGCAACAACAGGGTGATCGCAGCAGGGGATTCCAGCATTTATCTTTTTCCCCGTTTGCAGCGCGATGTGCTTCGCCGGAAGCTGCTTACCCTGTCGAACGGGACGATACTGCGAATGGCTGTTTCACATTTAAATGATAAGAATATTGCAAAAACTCTGCTCCATCTCAAGAAGCGGGGGGTAGATATCGAAATACTCGCCCATGATACTGAACGACGGGTCCCCCGTTGGATAGAGACTCTGCTCGACGAGCATATTGTCTTTCGCCGCTACCGCCACTTCCAAGGACTTCCTATGCATAACAAGTTCATTCTCATCGATTCGCACCGGCAGCGGGAGGTCATTTTCGGCAGCATGAATCTTTCCCAGGGTTCTCTTCGCGCCAACCACGAACTACTGGTGCTTTCTGCCAACCCTTTTCTTTTTAATGCCTTTCTAAACAGGTGGGAGCAGATGATTCAGGAAACAGAGGCGATACTTTAATGACGGTTCAGGATAAAAGGAACTCCGATTTTGCAGCCATGCCGCCGGGTGAATAGCCGCTTCGAATCGTGATGGTCGACTCCCACGACGCCGTCGAGCGCGGCGGCGCGGTGCACGAAGCACTCGCACCCGTTCGGTACCACCGCTCTGCCCTGCAGCGAGGCGCAAGAAAAGCGCAATATGCATCGAGGAATTTGATCGATAGTCAGGGTTCATGAGACCAGGGGGAGCCGCTACAGGTTTTTCTGACGGGCTCGCGAAACTCTAAACACCAGACAGGATGATTAAAATGGCTAAAATTCTAATAGCAGTTGATCACAAGTGGCGGGATCTGGCTGGTCATGTTTATGCCGGCCTTCTGCTCGAGCAACTTGGCCACGTGGTTCATTATGCAAGGAACAATTTGGAGAAGCACCATGTCCCGGCGATAAAGCCGGATCTGGTAATGGTGAATCACCTCATCCCTAAGAAAAAGCAGGAGTTTGCCAAATATCTTCAAAGACAGAATATCCGTGTTGTGATCCTACCCACAGAAGGCATGCCGACACTGGACGGGATGAGGAAGCATATGGGAGGGGAAGATTGCGATTTGAGCGGAGTCGACCTTCATTTCGTCTGGAACCAGCCAATGGCCGATATCCTGCGGGAGAATCAGACCCTGGCCGCCGACAAAATCATTGTGGCTGGCGTGCCGCGCTTTGATTTCTACAGACAACCATTAAAATCAATTCTGTTGTCCAAATCTGCTTTCCTTGAAAAATATGAATTGGATCCCCGTTATCCATTGGTTACTTTCGCCACCAACTTCACGCAGGCTTCTTTTCACACATCAAATAAAGAATTCTATTTAAGAAATGCCCAAAAATATGGACGGGACAAAGTTCTCGAGGAGTTGTACGGCGACCTTGGCGATGTTCCCAAAAGGGATTACCTCTCCAGGAAACTTTTCCTCGATGCATTCGTCAAACTCGTGCGGAAGCTGCCCAAAGTCAATTTCGTCCTGAAACTCCACCCCACGGAGGACCACCAGTTTTACAGGGATCTCATCCGCGGCGATTTATCCTTTGCTGCCGACAGGGTGAGAATTGTCGCGCATGAATATATCTGGGATGTCCTGAATGCAACCGACATAGAATTGAATCGCTCCTGCACAACGGCTATCGAGTCCTGGCTGCTTGGCAAGCCGACGATCGAGATGCAGCTCAATCCTGATGAATATTACTTCTCTCCGGAATTCGCCTCAGGCAGTGACATGGTTAGATCTTCCGAAGAGTTGATCGACAAGGTTTCCTACTATCTTGCCGGGGGCGCAATCTCCCGGGACCTTATGGACGCCAGGGATCAATTTCTCCGCAAGTGGTGCCATTCCCCTGACGGTACGTCGACCAAAACCGTGGCAGATCATATTCACCGCCTCCTCAGCGACCGCGAGCCCATCCGGAAACCTGGCAATGAACTGTCCGCGGACTGGAAGCGGAGGCTCTACTACCATTTGCTGACATCGGGAGACCATTTCGGGCACGATCTTCGCGTCTATGGACTGAAGAACACGCTGGGCAGGAACTATGTCGATAAGCTTGGGCGTTTCGACAAATATTTCCATGAGCGCGATATTGCCGAGTGGCAGCAAAGACTTTCCCGTCTACCAGGCACAGCCAACTAACACAATCGAGCTCGTATTAAAAAGGAAACAATATGGCAAAGAGAGTTCTCATCCTCAACGAAGGAAGCTGTTGCCAGAATTGGGGGTTGCAGGCGTGTACCGAGGGGTTGTTACAGATCATCGCCCGGGAAAACACCGATGCCGGTTTTACGCTGCTTGATCACGCGTACATGCATCGCAGGTATTCTTTCGAGCCGCGCTTCTTCGGCGGCAAAAAACTTTTTGCCTACAACAGCCGCGTCGCCAAAAAATACTTCCCGGTCTTTCACGTGCTGCCGCGCGTGGCTGATGAATTCGAATATGTTGCCGATCTGTGGCTGCAGGGGAAAGGGGGGGATGGCGCGAACGAGTTTATTGAAAAGGCCCACGGGGTAGATGCCGTCATCTTCAACGCCGAGGGCAGCACCTATCGCGACGATAATATCTGCGCACTTAAAGGCCTTTTTATGCTCTGGCTTGTCAAAACGAAACTCGACAAGAGAGCCTTGTTTCTCAACGGAAGCGTCACATTGACGAGAGTGGACGCTACGCTGCCGGCCATGATCAGAAGGGTGTTCAGTACCATCGACATGGCGGCCGTGCGCGAGCCGGCGTCCTACCGGAATATCCTCGATTATTACCCGGAATTGGATGGCCGGATACGAATGGTCCCTGACTCGACGTTTGCGCTTGATGTCGAACAACGGACACCGGGGGATTGCACGTTTCTCGACCGGGATTTTTTTGTGCTGAGCCTCAGCATGCTGCCGATGGATTATCACAGGACCAGAGACACCTCGGCGCTCGTGCACCTGCTTCAGGAACTCAAGAAGATCGTTCCCAATATGGTATTGATGGGCAAGGACAAGGAAGACCAGATACTCAAAGACGTAGCGCGACTCACCGGGGCATACTTTGTCGGCCCCTCATACGATTACCAGAGCATTTTGAATATTCTCAAGCGCGCTAAATTCATTGTCTCCGGACGATATCATAACGCGATTTTCGCAACGAAGGTGGGGTGTCCCGTGATCCCGCTGCACACCTCGTCGCAAAAGATCTACGGCCTCGTTGAGCTGTTCAACGGGACGATGCCGAAGCCTATCGATCCTACTGATCTTTGGAATGAGGAGAAACAGGTTCTTAGCCACGCCAGCGCGATTCTGAAGCAAGGAGATTCATTGCGCACTGCATACAAGGAGCGCGCGGCAGAACTGCGGGAGGAAGTGCTCCGATTATCAGGGAGCATTCACGATATTCTAGACTAAACCACTGCTGTTTAAGAACGAATAACGTGATGTCACCGGTCGGCAGTCCCGAGGAACAGAACCCCTCGATCGACGGATGATCCGCAACGGTGTGTTATAAGCCAATGACCCCACCAATCAACAATAAAGAAAGGTAAGATCTACGTGAGTATACTACATGTTTGGCCCCAGGAACCTCGCAATCAAGGTGGTTTGATACAACTCTCAGCAGTGATTGAAGTACCGGGACAGGAACGAATGGAGCTATGGTACAAGATTCCCGAGAGTCAGGTGCAGCGACTGTCCGCGACCCATGACCACTTTGCCATGGCCGCCATATATCTAATGATGCAGACCGGCATTGACGCGCACATACATGGCCAGGTCTCACCATCGCTGCTTCGAAATCTTATTGAATTTCAGTCTGCTTGGGTATCGATGCAGCCCAATCTTGCCCGTGTTAATATTTCTGCTGATATTGAAAAGGAACCCGCAATTCTTTCTGGAAGGAATCGGGCGGTTATGGGCTTCTCAGCCGGTGTCGATTCGTGCTTCACGGCTTTTCGGCATGCCCGCTCGGCCGGGATCCGCTTTCCATTCAATATCGGGGCAGGTATAATGGTCCATGGTTTTGATATTCCGATCGAAGATACAGACGCATTTGCTTTGGCGGTTGCCCGGTCTGAGCGCATTCTTTCAAGCCTCGGAATTGAGCTTATACCGATGTCAACAAACTACCGGCAGCTTGTCAAGGTATGGAGATATTCCTTTGGAGGTGCCCTAGCATCGTGCCTGAGTATTTTTTCCGAAGAATTTTCGCACGGCCTAATCGGGCAAGGGCTCAGCTATAGTGAAATCCGTTCCTATAACGAAGGCTCGAATGCGCTTACGGACCCGCTCTTATCAAGCGACAACTTTCGTATTGTTCCTGACGGCACCGCTTTCGAAAGGTACGAGAAAATTTGGGCGATGCGAGACTGGCCCGAATTTCTGGATAACGTGCGTGTTTGCTGGCAGGGTTCGCAAAAGGATAAAAACTGCTGCGTCTGCGAAAAGTGTATGCGGAATATTTTGACGTTCAGGGCACTCGGCCTTGGCCTTCCTCCAGCTTTTTCTAATGACATCGACGATAGCATGATCAGAACGATGCGCATGGGCCGTGGGATTTTGCCGTACTGGCGGTACGGGGATCTTGCGCGGCTGGCTGCTGAAAGTGGCACACAGGGGCCATGGGTGCGCATTATCGAGAACCGGCTTGCTACGTACCGGTACCTTAAGGTGCAGGGTCTCAGTTATTTCTTCCTGCGCCAACTGCCCCGCAAAGCGTCCAGAATCTGGAGCCGCCTGCTCGACAGAGGTTGAGCCATGGTGAACCTCCGCCGGCGCGAATCCTGTGCAGACATGACCTGCCCCACCTCTGCCATCGCCTGATTGGCAGGAATTAATCACAAGAGAGCCTCTTGCAAAAGTACATTCAGCCGTCTGAATATACTTGATGAAATCGAATAATAAACGATATTCTAAGGTAAATTAGCGCCTTTGTGGCGAGAAACAGGAACCATCGGCTGGCGTCGATGATTTGCTTACCTGCCTGGTCATAACAGCCAAGATGGCTCACAAAACAGGTTTTCTCACTCGCTAATGTTGAAAATATGTCGTGAGTGGGCAGATACCTTGATGGAATCAAAGCGATTGAGTTGTTTCCCTAAGCGTTCTACGCGCCGCTCGATGTCGGCTACGGTGAGTTCTGGGAAGCGATGATCGTGATAGGCCTGTCGTTTGGATCCATGTCGTTTCATTTTGGCCTGTTTACCGGCCGTCCTGTGGCAGCACGTGAACCATCCGAATAGGCGGGATAATGCCGAAGGCGGCAAAGGGACCTGCCGGTCGTAACCAGATTCAATCAGGACATCAACCAGTCGCTCGCAGGCGAAAGGACCATCTTGCGCAGCCAGGTAGTGATGCATTAACGTCTTGCGTTCCTCACCTCCAGCCGCACCTTTCTCACCAGAAAGGATCGGGCCAAGGGTCAGCTTGAGCTCGTCGAAACTAAAGCACTGGTAGCTGAGCTTTGTTGGCAGGCCTTGCCAGTCGTAGTCGTAAGTCTTATTGAAGGTGGCGAGATAGGAAATGGCAGGAACTCTCAATAGATAGGCCTCTGCGCCCGTAGTGCAGCCATTGTGGATCATTGCCTTGCAAGCCAACAGCCAGGGAATGACGTTGCCGGAATTGTCGATCCTGATGTTTTTGAAACGGGCTGCAAGCTCGTTGTAAATATCATGATTCTCGCTTGGGTGTGGGCGGATCACGATTGTGTAGTCGGGAAAGGCACAATGCAGAGCCGGCACCATTTTCAGGAAATCATGAAGAATCGCCTGTTTGTGGTCACGAAGACCGGTTGCGAATTCCAGGGTCATGCCTTTGCCCGCCTGACCGAAGCGCGGTGTTTCATCCGCTTTGGTTTCAGAAACGAATAGTCCAAGATCAGGGGTAAATGGGTTCACGTCAAGGAAGTTGGTGTTGACGAGAATGAAGTCGCCATATTGCTTTTGCAGTATCTCCACCTGCTCGCCGAAATAACCCCGCAGCTCCGGTCGGAGCATGTCGCCGCGAGGATTGCCGACAATGTGGATCGGCGTGGTTGGTGGCAGGTGCGGGTATTCCCGGAACAGATCTGCATTTTCCTGGCCCCAGCAAATCATGTGTGAAACTAGCGGCACCGTTACCGGCGAAAGTCGCAAAGGGAAATAGATTTCCGCCGGCGGATGGACAAGTGCTTCTTCGTCCCAGGCGATAATTTCATGCCCCAAGAGGCGAATGATCCTAAACATTTTGTTGCTGAGTTCGCGCATGCTTTTTGCGAGATAAACGCCTCGGGGCATTGCGGCCATCTTATAATGAATATATCCTCGAGAGCCCAAAATAACAGGAAAGCCGCGTTCGGCGGCGAAACAGGCTAGCAGGAGTTTCGCATCCAATTCACGCACCTGGTTTTCAACTGGAATAATGAGATGTGTTGCGGATTTTTTCATCTTTTGATCCTGTGACTTGGAAACTTAAACATCAACGCCTGAAAATTAACCATGGCATTTGAAATAATAGTCAGATTGGTTCGTGCTGTGTTTTTGTGGAGGCGGCACAGATTAATTCGCATAATTCGCGTACCGCACCCATTCCCCCGGCACGGTTTGAAATATACTGGACCGTCGCCCTGACAGCTTCAACGGCATCCGCAGGGCAAGCAGAAAATCCAGCTGTTTTCAGACAATCAAAGTCATTGATGTCATCCCCCATATAGGCTACTTCGGCCAATGTAACACCTGATTCAGCGGCAAGGGTTTCAAGGCATTTTTGTTTGTTGTCTACGCCGACAAAGCAGTGTTGTATGCCGAGTTTACGGGCTCGCGCCGCAACGATCGGCGAGTTTTCGCTCGTTATGATCGCCACCGCCACGCCTGCTTTACGCACCAGTTCGAGTCCCTTGGCATCTCTCGTGTTGAATTTTTTCAGGAGATCTCCTTGCGCAGACCAATACATCCCCGCATCCGTGAGGGTGCCGTCGACGTCAACGGCCAGTAGTCTGATCTTTGCCAATGTTTCGTGTAAAGATTTTGAGCTGCGCGCGCGCAGGATGCGTTCGACGAGGGCCCAGTCCTCTTGTTCATCAATTTCGACTGCGTTTTCAGCCGCCATTTCGAAAATGCAGATCCGGCCTCCCAGCCGACTGCCGGTCTGCTCCAGAACCCTGCGTTTTGTGAAGTAAAATGCGCCATTTTCCATGAGGCACCCGGGGAAATCCTGACGTCTGGGTCTCTGCTGGGGAGTGTAGTTCAGTGGCGTTGCGTCATCGTTCCAGAAGAATCTCTTGCTTCGCACCGCAGTCAGGAGCGAGTCGAAGTCACCAGACTTAAAAATACCGTAGGCTTTGTGAAAATCTTCAGGCTGCGTTAACGGGGAGGTGGCCTGAATCGTTGTGAGGATATCAAAATCGAGCATATGGGCGACATGCAGCATAACCGACTCGGTGGACGCCTCATCGGTGGCAAATTCGGCCGGGCGGTCAAGAATTTTAATCGGTAAATCAAGCCCCTGCACAACTTGGGCAATTTTGGGGGAATCTGTGGAAACGACCACTTGAGCAAAAACCCCCGACAGGCATGCGGCTTCCAGAACCCACGCGCACAGGGGTTTACCTGCGATGTGGCGAATATTTTTGTCAGGAATACTTTTGGAACCACCTCGGAGGGGGACCAATGCGATGATTTTATCCATTCACCATCCTTTTGAGTTTTTTCCTTTGCACCGCTTCAATCGGCAGAATTTCTTCGGTTTTATAAGTCAGTGCCTTTGAAACGTTGATCAGGTCTCGGCTCAGCCGTCTCATGCCGTCCGGTTCCAGGCTCGCTGCGTGGTCAGTCCCTTTCCAGGTGCGATCTAAGGTGAAGTGCCGTTCAAAATAAGTCGCCCCCAGCGCCAAGGCGGCCATGTCGGCAGCTATGCCGAGATGGTGGCCCGAAAAGCCGATACCGCGCACCATGCCTCCAAAGGTCTCGGCCAATCTTTTGATTTCATAAAGGCAGATATCTTCAAAAGGAACCGGATATCCCGAGGTACAGGCGTAGATAACCAGATCCTTATGACGACCAGCCTTTTGGAACATATCGACAATCCGCACCTCTTCTGCATGTGTCGTCATGCCGAAGGAGAGATGTATTTCTCCTTGGTAATTCGTTATCAGCCACTCAAGCAACCCCTGATCAAGGTTGCACGCGGAAGGGATTTTCAGCATTTTGGGTTCAAGGGTGGCAATTTCCTTGGCCGCAGTCAGATCCCATACCGAACTGCTGTATTCCACGCGCCACTCCTCGCACCAGGATTTGAGCTGCCGATGTTGTTCAAGGTCGAGTTCCAGAAACTCGCGATGCTCACCATAGGTCGGTCCGTAAGCATTTGCGGGGTTAGGGTGAGGCGCGCGGTATTCCTCGGGTGTTAATAATTCGAGGTTGGTGCGCTTTTGGAATTTAATGACATTAACTTTGCAAAATTGCGCTGCAACCTTGATCATTTCATGGGCGATCTCCATCTGTCCCATATGGTTGCAGCCGATCTCGGCGATGATTTTTGGCAGCATTTTGTTACCTCCAGACAGTGAATAAACAACGCCTTGTTATCTTTAATGGTGCGATAAATGGTTGCGTACAGGTAATGGCGGAAAAGGACTCTATTAGGAAACCAGTAAGAGGATGCCAGTCCTCTCGAAACCTTTGAAAGGCGTGATAATTCAATCACGTCTAGCTTTGGTATAGAGTTTAACTTAAGAGAGTTCTCGTTGATGATTTGTCGTAAGATAGAGGTGTATTTCATAAGCTGATATCAGCACTCATAGCGGAAAATGCTTTGATGATGTGATTGATCTGCTCGTGCGTATGCACCGCACTGACGCTGCAGCGCAACAGGCTTTTGCCTTCAGGAGCTGCCGGCGGCAATACCAGGTTGACATAAACACCCTGCTCGAGGAGCTTTTTCCACCCGAAAAGGGTCGCTTCCTTTGACTCCATATAGACGGCCACCACCGGAGTGGGTTCGGGGCCGAGGGTGAAGCCGAGTTGCGCAAGGCCGTCATACAGGTGGCGTGCGTTCTGCCACAGGCGCTCGCGCAAGTCCAACCCGGAAGCCAGAATCCGCAGAGCCTGGCGAACTGATGCGACGGTGGCCGGAGACGGAGACGCGGTGAAGAGATAGGAACGGGTCGCGTAACGCACCAGGTCCAGCTCGGGGTGGTTGCTGACGCAGAACCCCCCGATTGCGCCCAGGCTTTTGCTGAACGTGCCGACGATAAAGTCCACATCCTCCAGACAATCCGCTTCTTCGACCAGCCCTTGTCCCTTGTGGCCGAGAACCCCCAGCGAATGCGCCTCATCTACCATCAGCGAAGCGCTGTAGTTCTTTTTCAACTCGACGATTTCAGCCAGAGGGGCCCGGTCGCCGAGCATGCTGTAAATCCCTTCGATGATGATCAGGGTGTTGTTCGCCCGGTCGCCGAGGCGGCGCAGGCGCTTTTCGAGGTCTGCAGGGTTGTTGTGGCGGAAGCGGATGATGTCGGCGCCGCTCATCCGGCAGCCGTCGTAGATGCTGGCATGGGAGTCGCTGTCGATCAGGAGGACGTCTCCCGGCCCTGTCAGCGTGGAGATGACCCCCAGGTTGGCCACGAATCCCGTTGAGAAGACGATGGCTTTCGTGCAGCTGTAGAACTCGGCCAGTTCCCTTTCAAGTGCGAGATGACCGGCAAATGTGCCGTTGGCCATGCGCGAACCGGTGGTCCCGGTCCCTTCGGCGCGGGTAGCGGAACAGGCGGCTTCGATGCAGCGGGGGTCGAAAGTCAGCCCGAGATAGTTGTTGGTGCCCGCCAGGAGGACCTCGCGGCCTGAGATGCGGGCGGTGGTCGGCGTGAGGATTTCTTCGATCTCCACATTGAAGGGAAGTATCCCGAGCTGATCCATCAGTGCTTCACGTTCAACGGCGATGGATTTGAATTTATCAAAAAGTCCCATGAATTATGCCCCGATCTCCTTTTGTATCTGCAGCACGAAATCCTTTAAGGTATGGATTCCGGACAGGTCGTTCAAGGGAAAGGAAATATCGAACATATCCTCGACCTCCTGGACCAGTTCCATCACCAGGAGGGAGTCGAGCTCGAGATCGTTGACAAGTTCGGCATCTTCATCGATCTCTTCCCGGGATTTGCCGAAACGGGCGAGGAGCTTCTTCACCTCTGCCAATATTTCATCATAGCCAGCTCTGGACATCACGTTCCTTTCTCCATGATCCGCGTGGATCCTTTATCCGAGCGTGCGCAGCAAACCCTCGCGCAGTCCGAACCGGGGGCTCCATCGGGTTGCGCTGCTGAAGTTCGCGTTGTCGCAGACCCAGTCGGCATGACAGAGCTCCCTGACTTTGCCCGGTGTGAGCATCGGCCGATAGCCGATGACTCGTGCAGCTGCGGCATTCACGTGCGCCGCAGTCTCCAAAACCCCACGCGGTATATCCATGCGGTGAATGGGGCGTTGGAAGAGATCCCCGGCGATTTTACGGACCTCTTCCCAGGAGTAGCCCCCTGTTTTACCGTCGTGCACTTCAAAACAGCAGCCTCCGCCTGCGCCGCTCATCAGCCAGGACAGGACTGCTTCTGCCAGATCTTCGACGAAAATCAGCGAGAAGCGTGCGTCGCCGCCTCCCGGCACGAATACCAGGCCCCGGCGTATCCACTGCAGTAACGGCAGCATCTCGCGGTCTCCGGGGCCATAGACCGCAGGCGGGCGCAGGATCGTCCAGTCCAGCTCTCGAGCCGCGCTGCGCAGAACCTCTTCGCCCCGTCGTTTGCTTGAGGCGTAATCAGAGAGTTCCGGCGACCTGGCGGCCAGGGAAGAGACAAGAAGAAAGCGGGAGCACTCCGGTGATTCTCCCGCCGCTTTGACGATCTTTTCGACACCGGACACGTTGGCCGGGAAGAAATCGGCTTCGCCCGCTCCGCGCACTGACCCGGCACAGTGTATGACGGCTGAAGCTCCTTCGACCAGTCGGCGCAGACTATCCGTGCAGCTCATGTCACCCTGGATCCATGACAGGCCCGGTGCTTCGAAACGGGAGGCCAGGGATGCCGGGCGCACCAATGCCCTGACTCCCCGTCTTTCCTGAAGGAGACGACGAATGAGGACTCTGCCGATGAAGCCGGTCCCCCCGGTGACTGCAACGGTCGGAACAGGTGGGGATGCGCTATCCGCTTTCGGTTCCCGCAGGGATCCGGCCATCCCGCTAGGTCCTGTTTTCACCGGCACACTTCATGGGGGATTGGCTCAGGTCCTGATTGCGCCGCAGGAAGTCTGTCCGGGCAATGGTCCTGGAAATCTTTCCGGATGATGTCTGCGGCAGTGTATGAGGTGGAACGAGTTCAACCCTGCAGTCGATGCCGAATTCTTCCCGGACGCGTCCGCGAAGAACCTCCACAAGCTGCTCGCGCTCCGTTTCGTCCAGCTGGCGGCATTGCACGACCAGGACAACGGTTTCCTCGTCTCCGCTTCCGGAGATGGAAAACGCGGCAGCGTCCCTGGCCCGGATCCCGGGCATCTGCTCAGCGAGAAATTCAAGATCCTGCGGCCAGATGTTCCGGCCGTTGATAATGATCATGTCTTTCACGCGACCGGTGATGACCACCTGGTTATCTGCCAGGTAGGCCAGGTCTCCGGTATTGAGCCAGCCCTCCGGTGAAAGAACCTCCCGTGTGGCTTCCGGATTGCCAAGATATCCGGTCATGACGCTGGGTCCGCGCACATGGAGAACTCCGCAGTGCCGCTCGGGCAAAGCCCGGCCCTGGTCGTCGCGAATCTCGATCTCATGTCCCGGGAGGGCCGGGCCGCAAAAGACGAGTTCCTTGGCCTGTCCGCAGCGGGCAGTTCCATCTACCGCAACGGCAATTCCCTCCTCCGTCAGTGCTTCTGCGTCAATCCGATCGATGGTGATCCCTTGGTCGAGGGGCGCAAAACTGATGGCAAGAGTGCATTCAGCCATGCCGTAGGAGGCGACAAAGGCCCGGGAAGTGAAGCCGGCCGGCGCCAGCAGCCGGGCAAACTGCTCGAGGATGTCAGGGCGTATGGGCTCGGCGCCGGTTCCCGCTATGCGCCAGGAACTCAGATCGTACTGATCGATTTCCGTCGGCCGGATGCGCCGTGCACACAGGGCATAGCCGAAGGAGGGGCTGTAGGAGATCGTCCCCCTGTTTTTCGAGATCAATGCCGGCCAGAGACGAGGGCGCATGGCGAAATCGCGCGTGCTCAGGTAATCGGTCGAAAGCTGGGAAGCCATTGGCGCGATGAGAAAACCAACCAGCCCCATATCGTGATAGAAGGGGAGCCATGAGGTACACCTGTCGCCGGGGCGGACACTGAGGCCGTGACGAATGATGCCGGCCAGGTTTGCCATGACCACCTTCTGGGTGATAACGACCCCGCGCGGGAAACGCGTGCTGCCGGACGTGTACTGCAGGTAAGCCACATCTTCGGAGCCCGGGATCTGCAGCGGCAGATCGGTTTCAGGAAGGGCGTCGAAATAGCCTGGCTCCCCGACATGGTTCAGATCCAGCCCGGCAACGGCTTCTGAGAGGAACGGGAAAAAGGAGCTCGAACTCATGGCTGCCTGGGCGCCGCTGGCGTGAACGAGTTTGCGCAGGTTGTCGACATAGGCCTGACGACCTCCCAGATGCACTGCAGCCGGAAGCGGTACGGGAACGAGACCGGCATACTGACAGGCAAAGAAAAAACGGACGAAGTCCGCATTGGTGTCGGCAATGAGGGCTATGCGCCCTCCTTTCGGCAGGCCGAGCCCCAGAAGCCTGCGGGCCAGGGAGAGGGCCATGCTGCGAAGCTGTGCGTAGGGAACTGCAGCGGCAAGGTCTCCCTTTCCCGAATAGAAGTTTATCCCGGTCACTCCCCCCGCGGCGTAATCGAGGGCTTCGGCAAGGTTCTGAAAGTCGCCCTTGCGCAGGGCGATGGTGTTATCTGTCGGCGTCTTTTTCATTTCGTTCATAAAGTTAACGATTCAGGGAAAATGGTAATCATTTCCAGTTAGAGATGAGATGCTTTCTGAGTGCCTCCCGTGTTGCATCGTCTAGGTAATTGAGCCTGCTCAGGTCAGGTTGGCCTGGCCAGCTCGGGTCGAGAAAAACCGTCTCCGCGAAACGGCGCTCCTGAGCGTAGCGCGGTATGACATGAAAGTGGACATCGGGATCGACCATCATCAGCATGAGATAGTTGATCCTGTCGAAAGCGAAGGCTCTCCGGAGCGATCGCTCTAAGCGCCCGGTAATCTCCCGGAGATCCGCGAAAGCTTCCGGGCTGAGGCTGGAAAACTCCTGGACTGGTTCTTTGCAGACCAGCACCAGTGAACCCAGCGTGACCTGCGCAGGACGCAGCAGAACGGCCCAACGGTGCCCATCTTCAATGACGGTGCCCGGATAGCCGAATTTCTGGAGGGTCGCAGTGGTCATGGGAGCCTCGTGCACAACGCTGTTGCACCATGTCGATGCCCGGGCGGGGGAGTGCAGCCGCACATTAAGGCAAACATCGCTCATTATATGTCACAACTTCAATAAAATAAAAAGAATTTTTTTACGGCCTGTCCTGCTGCGATCGTGCGACGATTTCCTCTGCAAGCGTCCAGTCCTCGATCTTGTCCACATCGACTGCCGCAGCCGCATCCTCCATCCAGACCACACCGGCACGAGCTTCCATCAGGGCGGAAAGGCGTTCCAGTCCCTCTTCCATGGTCAGGCGCCCCAGCAGATAACGGAGCACGGCCCCGAGGCCGAGCACCCGCACGATTCGCAGCGGGTGCTTGCGCTGCTCCTCGATCCGCCGCCAGAAAGCCACTGCGCTGCCGGCCCGGGGAGAGAGGAAGGCAAAGAGGTTGCAGCCGCAATATCCTCCGTCGCGCAAGCGGGTTACGGTCCGATGCCCTTCGGGAAAGGCGGCTGCCACCATGTCGGCCCGCGCCAGTCCGGCAACAACGTCACAGCAGGTTTCGGCTGCCCTGGCGCAGAAATGATCGACCATCCGGGGCGTGAGCAGTGCGTGGTCGGCTGTGGTCAACAGCGCCGGCTGGCCTTCTGGCACAACGCGCAAGGCGGCCCCGGCGCTCAGGCTCGGCGACGATTCGTTCTCGACCCAGCTGACCTTCCCGGCGGCGATCAGGCTGTCCAGCTCCGAAGAATGGCCGCGAAGGCGTGACGAAGAGCCGCACACCAGGAGCGAATCAATGCTCGAGGAACTCTGCAGCGCATCGATTACACGCAGCACCATGGGACGCCCGCCAACCGGGACCAGCGCTTTGCAGCCGACACCGGACGCTTTCGCAACCGGGTCGCCAGGACCGCGATCCCCTGCGAGAATGATGGCGGCGAATTTTCCCGGAACACTGGTCATGTCGTGCCGATTTCTTTCAAAATAGCTCTTTCTGGTAGATTCGATAGCGTTTATAAGGTATCCCGCCGATCGACTCGATGATGTTGCGCACTCCCTTGTTGGTCTCCAGTATCCAGGACATCTCGACGTCTTCCATGCCATGCTTGCGTGCGGGGGTCTGCAGGGAGGTTATCATCATCAGGGCCAGGGTGGCCCCGAGACGGCCTCCCTGAAAGCGCCGGCGTACCCCCATCAGCGGCACGCGGCCGCTCTTCACCCCGCTGACCTTGAGGCGCCAGAGCAGCTTCAGCCACCCGAAGGGAAGCAGCCTGCCGGCCAGGTCTCTGATCGCTTCGTTGAGGTTCGGAAAGAGAACCATCATCGCGGCCGGCTCACCATCTATTTCAGCTATGCGCACATAGTCGAGAGGCACCAGCAGTTTGAGGTTTCTGCCCAGTTCTGCGAACTCCTCCACGGTAAACGGCAGAAATCCCCAGTTGTTCGACCATGCATCCTCGAAGATATCTTTGACAATCGCCAGGTCTTCGGCGAATTGCCGGCGCCGTAACGGGCGCAGGTGCACGTGCTGAGCAACCCGCGAGCTCAGCCTGTCCAGATGACGGGGCGCGGCGAAGTCGCTTTTGATTCTATAGGCCAGGAGATCCTGAATCCCGGTAAAGCCTTGTTCCTCAATGCGGCTTGAATAGTACGGCAAAGCATGTCCCATCATGATCATGGGCGGTGTATCGAACCCCTCGACGAGCAGGCCGCATTCATCGTTGATGGAAAGGTTGAACGGACCCATGACGCGGCGCATCCCCTGCTCGCGCAGCCAGTTTTGCGCTGTATCGAAAAGCGCCCGAAACACGGCCGGGTCGTCTTGCGCCTCGATCAGGCCGAAGAAGCCGGTACGGTCATCATAGCGCTCCAGATGGAGCCGGTCCACCTGCGCGCTGATGCGTCCCACTGTCTCGCTTCCGCGCAGGGCGATCCAGGATTGGAACGATGCATGGCGGAAGAAGGGATTGCGCTTCGACAGGTGCTCTTTGCGCTCGAGAAGCAGGGGCGGAATCCATGCTGGATCATCCGCGTACAGCGACCAGGGCAGCCGCAGGAATCTGCGGCGCTCATTCTCAGTGCGCACCGGCACGATCTCAAGCGGAGCGCTTGAAGAAGTTGCTCCAGCTGTTGCCGCTGACGGTTCCCTGAACCGAGTGCTTGCGGGCATCTAACGGGCTTCCCCAGGAAGTCCCCGCGAGCTGCAGCTTTTCGGCACCATCGTGACGAAATCACCGTATTTGCGAAGTTCTTCCAGGCGGCAGCTCCAGACCAGCTTCCCTTCGTGCACCGTAATGTCAGGGCAACTGTCACACATGTCCTGACGTCCGTCCGCTTCGAAATTGACCGGCTGGATGATCATTATGGACTGCATGTGCGCCGTGCGCAGGGCGCTGGCAGGTCTGCTGACGGCCTGCTTCAGGATAGTGAACAGTATCTTCCTGCTGGCTCGGTCGAACAGGGAGCCCAGCAGCGCAGTCGCCTTGCCAAGGGAAGTCGCGCGGGGACTGGCATAGGAGAGATACTTGCCGGTGAACAGGTGGTTGGCGGTCTGGATCAGCTCCATCATCAGGGGGGACATGTAGCCCACCGTTCTCCCTGCAAAAACGGTCCGGTTGGCCAGCAGCCATTTGAAAGAAGCGGGGTTTGCCGTTCCGTTGAGAAAGGCGCACGGCTCATAGGCCGGATCGGCTTCGCGGATCGTGTTTACCACGTCCTGGGCCATCAGGACTTTCTCGCCGCCCCACTCTGATTCCTTGTAGACCTCCCCCATCTCGATCTTTTCTCCCCTGGCGTAGTTATCGAAATCGCCGGTCAGCCCCGGGGAGCGGAAGAGAATGAAGACCATCGTCTGCACCAGGTCGGCGTGCTGCCTGGCCCATTCGACGAGAGCAGGCACCTCGTGCAGGGTTTTCTCGCTGACGGTGGCGTTGAATGAACAGGCTATGTTGCCGGCCTCTGAGAGCATCCGGGCGAACTTCAGGCGCAGATCGTTGAGCTCTGTCTCTGTTGTCGCCGGCGTATCAGGTCGGCGCTGGGTCGAATCGACATGGAGGGTGAAGCCGTAGACGCCTGCCTCTTTGAGTTTGCGCAGGAGGGGCTCGTCCAGGGCGATGCCATTGGTGTTGATGATCGGTTTCCAGCCCATCGACCGGATGATTCCGACCAGTTCGACGATGTGCGGATAGACGAGGGGGTCCCCTCCCGCGATGCTTATGCAGTCGCTCTTCCTGAGCTTCCTGAACAGCTCCAGTTCGGCGCGGACTTCCTCGAGGCTCTTGTGCTGCTGGCTGTCGAAATCCCGGTAGCAGCCCTCGCAGCGGAGGTTGCACACGGTGGTCGGCTCAAGCCAGGAAATGGCGTTGTCGGCGTAATTCCAGGGAAGGCGGTAGTAATCGAGAGGGTTGAGATTCACGGACATGAATGCTTTCCTTTGTAGTTCATTGTCACCCAAGCGCGCCGCGCCGGTGGCTGGTCTGTCCTTCAACGATGCCGCGGACCACATTCTCGGCTTGCTGCAGGTCGTCGGGGCAGTCGACCTCTCCCCATGCCAGCCCTTCGATGCAGCAGGTCCAGACGGGCTTCTGCTGGGCCAGTTCGTCGATGACGGACAGGTACCAGCGTTTGGTGCCGGTCGGCGTGCGCAGGACTCTCTCCACGGTCTGCCGGAACAGCTCAGGACCCTCCCCGCGGAACAGCAGCATGCCGATGGATTCCCCGTTGACCTGGTCGAGGGGGAGGTCCTTGCCGACGCGGACGAGGCGTTCTCCGTCGACAATCACCTTCATGTCGTCCAGGTCGTAGGAACTCTTGCGATCGATGGTCACCGTGATCGGGTGCGGCGCGGAGCCCAGGAGCTTCTCCAGCACCGGCGCCTGAAAAAGCGTGTCTCCGTTGATCAGGATGAAATCCCCGGTCATCTCCGGCCGGGCGACCCAGCAGGTGCCCAGATTGTCGGCCACCGCGAAGAACGGGTTGAAAATCGTGCGGACGCGGCCCGTGCCGTACCGCTCGTCCAGAAGCTCGACAACCATGTCAGCCCCATAGCCGAGCATGACGCAAATCTCTTCGACACCGCATTTGACCAGTTCGTCGATCTGCCATTCGACCATCGACTGGCCATGAATGGTTACGGCACACTTGGGCCGTTCAGCGGTCAGAGGGAGCAGCCTCTTGCCCTGACCGGCACTGAGAATGATGGCTTTCATACGCTTGCAGTCTCCTCTCGGTTTCGCGACACCGGCAGTTTCCTGCTGGATGCGGCACGTGCACCGTAAACGTTCATACAGTCGTTATGGTGGGGTAAGCCCCCTCTCCATGCCAGGGACAGAGGGGGTTGATTAAATATTGCTTTTGCGGGCCCCTTGGTACTAATATGCTACGATTGAGTTGCAATTTAGATGGAAACACCCGCAATGGTCAAGAAAAATTCTCCTTGCGGCCCAACACGGTTCATTATGATTAAGGAGCCGCTTTGATTTTTGCGCGCTACATAGTACGGGAAATTGTAATGCCGCTGGTGGCTGTCTGCACGATACTGATCATGGTCTTTGCGGGGTACAGCGCCGTCCGGTTCCTCAATGACGCTGTGAACGGACTGCTCTCGGGTGGAACGGTTGTCACCCTGGTCGCCCTCAAGGTGGTCATCGCTCTTGAAGTCCTGCTTCCGGTCACGTTCTACCTGGCTGTCGTTCTTGCGCTGAGCCGCATGTACGCCGACAATGAGATCATAGCCATGGAGGCGAGCGGTATCTCCCCCTGGCGGATCATCGTGCCGATTTTTTTCCTTTCGCTGCTGCTCGGCTGCATGGTTACCGGGCTTTCTCTCCATGCCCGCCCCTGGGCATACGGAAAGCTCTATGACCTGGAGACCAGGGGCAGGAATGAATTCGACATTGCCAAGGTCGAAGCCGGGCGGTTCTATGAGTTGGGGGACGAGCTGGTTTTCTTTGCCGAACAGCTCTCCCCGGCACGGGGGCAGGCACGCAATGTGTGGATATGGGAAGTCGAGTCGGGAAAGAGGAAGGTGACCACATCCCGGGATGCCCACCAGGTAAACGGTCCCGGACAGGGAAGCAAGGCTCTGGTATTCAGGGACGGCAGCCACTATGTAGTGAATATGACGAAGGGCGTCGATCGCGTTATCCAGTTCGGGACAAACGTGCTTCGGCTTGAATCCGACCGGACTCCGCCCGCCAGGTATCGTCGCAAGGCAGCTTCGACCGCTTTCCTGGCCCGGTCCGCATCTCCCGAAGACATCGCGGAATTTCAATGGCGCCTTTCGACCGGGATTTCCACCGTTCTCATGGCGCTGATGGCGATTCCCCTGAGCCGTGTCGCTCCGCGGCGCAGCAAATATGGCAAGGTTTCCGCGGCAATCGTTCTTTTTTTTGTCGTCTACAACCTGAGCCTGATAGCCAAAACCTGGGTCGAAAAGCAGGTGGTTGATGCCATGCCCGGAATCTGGTGGGTCACTGCCCTGCATGCAGTGCTGGTTGTGATGCTGCTCCCTGTTCCCAGCCCCCTTCGCTCCTGCCGGTGGCGTCTCTCCCGAGCCATTGGGGGATCGCGATCATGAAGATTTTCGATCGCTATCTGGCCGACGTTTTTGTGCGCTGCTGGCTCAATGTCAATCTGGTTCTCGCCGGCCTGTTGAGTTTTCTCGAGCTTGCCAAGCAGCTCGACGACGTCGGCACGGGACGATACAGCTCGAGCGACGCCCTGCTGTATGTGGCGCTTACTCTGCCGGAGCGCATGATCGAGCTGGCCCCGCCCAGCGCTTTGCTCGGCAGCATCATCGCCTTGGGGCTCCTGGCGAAAAACAACGAACTGACCGCTCTGCGGGCCTGCGGGATTTCCGTCCAGCGCGTCGGATGGGCCTTTGCAAAGCCTGCTGTCCTGACCCTGCTCGCTCTTCTCCTGGGGCTTCAGTTCATCGTCCCCTCCCTCGAGCAGACGGCGTGGACCCGGCGTGAAACCGCCCTGGCGGAGTCGGGAACGATCCTGCCGCGAGGCGGCTTCTGGGCCAGGGATGGGCGCCGCTTCATAAACCTGCGTACCGGCAGGAGCAGCGGAATCCAGTCTGTCGACATCTACGAGTTCGACTCAGGCGGCAAGCTGGCAACCCACATTTTCGCCCAGGAGGCGCATATCGGCGCCGATGGGAACTGGGACCTGCGCCAGGTTCGGCAGATTGTCATCACGGATCAGGGGAGCTCGATCAGGAACATGCCGCAACTCGTTCTTTCGGACCTGCTCACCAGAAAACAGGCCGCAGTCCTCGCTCTGCCCGCCCAAACACTTTCTCTTTCGGAGCTGTACAGCATCATTATAAATTTGCGGAAGAGCGGGCAAAATCCCGGGCGCTACCTGCTGG
This sequence comes from Geobacter sp. UBA5735, assembly GCA_002419385.1. Taxonomy (GTDB): domain Bacteria; phylum Desulfobacterota; class Desulfuromonadia; order Geobacterales; family Geobacteraceae; genus RPRC01. Next base: position 70,807 of record DIFZ01000003.1, on the reverse strand, counting down.
CGCTCTGGCAGAAGCTGACCCTGCCGTTGATGACGGCAGCGATGATCATGATCTCCCTGCCGTTTGTCTGCGGGTCGATGCGCAGCGCCAGCCTCGGCTGGCTGACCATGGTGGGGGCCATTATCGGCGTGGCTTTTTTCTTTCTCAACCAGATCCTGGGCTATACCGGCCTGATCCTCCAGGTCTCCCCGGCCTGGACAACGCTTGTCCCTGCACTGTCCGTCCTTGCCGGCGGGTTTGTCCTGACACGGAAAATCGTCTGAAAACCGTTAATAGAGGCGGTCAGAGCCCTGGTTCAGTCAGGAGAAATTCCTTTTCCTGTGCAATGGCGAACCTTCTTGCGACGGGAGAGTAGGCGCGGACGGTGAGCAGAAGTTGCCATCCGCCTGCTCTTCGCTCGAAACGGAAGAGATGATAGCGGGCGGCCTTTTGCGGGTTCGAACCGGCATATGAGGCCGAGGGGGCGCCGAAAACAGGGATGTTCCGCATGCCGGCAACCAGCGTCCGTGCCATCGAAACGTGCGCGTGCCCATGGAGAATCAGCTCGGCTCCCTGGCGGGAGAGCGTTTCGGAAAGAAGGCGGGCGTCGGTCAGTCGCTTGCGCCAGGCGATGCTGCCGGGAACGGGGGGGTGGTGGAGCAGGACGATTCTCAGCAGACCGCGGCGGCCGGCCTGTTCCAGCACGTTTTCGAAGCGGGCCAGCTGCGCGCTGCCGAGGCTTCCCACCGCAAGGAACGGAGCGCTCGGCCGTGCGCTGGAAAGCCCGATCAATGCCACCGGGCCGCGCACCCGCAGGATCGGATAGGGGTCCACGACAGAGCTCTCATCACCTGCCAGGTAGGGCGCCCATTCGCTGAAGGTCTCCAGCCAATTCCCGGAGACATAGGCATCATGATTTCCGGGGATGACCGTGACTCTTTCCGGCGGGCCCAGCTGCTTCAGCCAGCGGGCTGCCTGCCGGAATTCGTCGGGCAGCCCCAGATGGGTCAGGTCACCGGTTACTGCTACGTGGTCGGGCGCCGTCTGCGCGAGGTCGCTCAGCAGTGCATCGAGGATATGCGGGCAGTGGAGCCGGCGGCGATTTCGGAGCCAGGACAGGTAGCCGAGCAGGCGCTTGCTGAACAGGTTGCCGGGGCGGACCCCGGACAGCGAAGAAAGGTGCGGATCTGAAAGCTGGGCAAGAACAAAGGGGCTTCCGCTGCCCGATTCGGGTTGCGTGCCGCTGTTCCAACGTTCATCGGCAGGATTTGGCTTTACATGAAGCATTGGAATACAATATACTGCTTTGTTAAGATTTTCAATTGGCTTTGATCGTTGACGTTCAAACAAATTCTTTTTCACGAGTTCTTTCATGACCACACATGCCGTTATCTTTGCAGAGACCCCCGTTCGGCTCTGGGGGCTTTCCAGCCGCCAGCGCCTCGAGCGCATCCTCAAGAAAATGAAAATCAGCAGCTGGCTCGACGACCCCGCTGCCGCTGCCGCCGGAGACTCGGTCCTGCTCCTGCGGGGCGATTACCTGTATGACGAGCGGCTGCTCCACAATCTGGCGAAAAAGCCGGGGACCGTTCTCCAGACCGAAACGGAGGATGGGAAAAAGGCCGTGGCAGCTCATGTTGCGGCGGCTGATGCCCAGCGCTTTCTCGATTCGCTGCAGGAAACCCCAAGCGGTGAAGCCCTTCCGTCTCTTGCTTTCGAAACGCCGCAGACTCTCGTGACGGTCTATCTCCATAAGCTGCGCAAGGTCGAATTCCCGTATCTTCTGCCGATCTCCGAAGAAAACCGGGGGGAGTTGGAAAAACGCCTGTTCACCGGCTCTTACAAGGGCGTTACCGACCTGGTCACCAAGTGGCTCTGGCCGCGGCCGGCGCAGGTGGCGACCCGCTTCTGCGCCCTCAGGGGCATCACGCCGAATCAGGTCACCTCGCTGAGCCTTGTTCTTGTTGTGGTCGCGGGCCTGCTTTTTTACCATGGCTTGTTCGCCCTGGGGCTGGCAGCTGCCTGGGCGATGACCTTTCTCGATACTGTCGATGGCAAGCTTGCCCGCGTCACGGTAAATTCGAGCACCTTCGGCAATCTCTTCGACCATGCCATCGACCTCATCTCGCCCCCCTTCTGGTACCTAGTGTGGGGACTGGGGCTCGAAAGGCTCGAAATCTGGCAACCGGGGATTCCCTTCTCGATGAAAGCAGCAATCTGGATGATCTTCGTCGCTTACATCGCAGGTCGGCTGGTCGAGGGAATTTTCAAGCAATTTCTGGAATTTTCCGGCATTTTCTGCTGGCGACCCATCGACTCCTATTTCCGGCTGATCACCGGAAGACGCAACCCCAACCTGATTCTCCTCACGCTGGGGCTCCTGGCCGGACGGCCTGACCTGGGACTGGTCGCGGTGGCGCTATGGACGGCTGTTTCCAGCGTCTTTCTGGTCGTGCGTCTTATCATGGGCGCGTGCCAGCGCCTGATATCAGGCCCCTTACGCTCCTGGCTTCTCGACATCGATCCGGAAGAGCAGAATCCGACACTGGCGCAGCGATGCTTCACCAACAAATGAACAGGAAAACTCCCTTGCCGCACGACGTTTCACAGCCGGTTTCCGGAGACCCCGCTGCCCGTCGGAATATGACCGTCGGCATGGTTACCAACCCCCGCAGCGGAGGGAACAAGAAAGGGCTGGGTGCAATCAGGGACTGGGTGGCGCGGAATCCGCAAATTCTCTACGCCGAGGCCGTAACGCCTGCTGAAGTGATTGCGGTTCTGTCCGATTTCTCCACGCGAAACGTGGATCTGCTCATTGTCAATGGCGGAGACGGCACCATCCAGGCTGTCCTGACGGCCCTCTACGGCCGCCCATGCTTTTCCCGCCCCCCCCTCCTCGCTTTGCTGAAGGCGGGGACCGCCAGTATGCTCGCCCGGGATGCCGGGGTGTCCGGAAAACCTGTTGCGGCACTGGCGAAGATTTTGGCATGGCGCAGCGACACGGGACGAGACGGGCATTCAATCCTGGAACGTCCGGTGCTGAAGCTCACGCAGGAAGGCGATGCAGAGCCTTTATGCGGCATGTTTTTCGGCGCTGGCGCCATTTCCCGGGGGATCGACCTGTGCCACGGCAGCATGAACCCGCACGGCGTCCGCGGAGAACTGATGCCGGGGCTCATCATGGCCCGGCTCTTGCTGGCGGCTTTGACCGGCGACGATGCGCTTCTGCCTGCAACCGCTATGGGGATTCGTTGCGACGAAGCGCCGGCGTGGCAGGATTCTTACCTTTTCGCCATGGTCAGCACGCTCGAACGACTCTTTCTCGGGCTGCACCCCTTCTGGGGAGGTGAGGACGCTCCGCTGCATTTCACAGCCCTGAGAACGAAGCCCCCTTATTTGCTGCGCAATCTGCCCTTTCTGGTTTGCGGCCGGCGCACCGCAACGTCCTCGCCGGAAAACGGCTATTACAGCCACAATGTCCGGCAGGTCACGCTCGATTTCAGGGGGAAGTTTGCTCTCGACGGAGAAATCTTCGAATCGCGGGCGCCGCTGACGATCGAAGCGGCAGGACCAGCCCGGTTTCTGAGGATCTGAACCATGGGGAGACCGGGAATCGGAATGACGGGCAGCGATGCTCTGAAATCAGTCATGCAGGAGTGGAGCACGCGGCAGGCGCCGATGGAGGTCGCTGCCTTGGCTGAAGCGGCACGGAAACGTCATGACGGAGTTGCCGCAGTGCTTTTTTACGGTTCCTGCCTTCGCAGCAGTCGTGTCGATGAAGGAATTGCCGATCTTTACCTGCTGGTTGACGATTACCACAGCGCTTTCGGCTCCCGCTTGAAGGCGCTCATGAACCGGCTTTTGCCGCCGAATGTCTTCTACCTCGAAGTTCCCTACGCAGGGAAAACTCTTCGGGCCAAGTATGCCGTCCTCACTCTCGGGGATTTCTGTGCAGGGGTCCATCAGTGGTTTCATTCCTACCTATGGGGGCGCTTTGCCCAGCCTTCAGGCCTTGTCTACGTCCGCAACGAGGAAATCGCTGTGCAGGTTCGTGATGCCCTGATCCTTGCCGTGTGCACCTTTGTGCGCCGGGCTCTGCCGCAGGCTCCGGAAACCTTCACCACCCGCGAACTTTGGGCTACCGGCCTGAGCTTGAGTTACCGCTGTGAGCTGCGCTCGGAAAACCCCGCAGCCGCTGTCCGACTCTATGATGCAGCGCCGGACTACTACGATGCCGTCACGCCTGAAGTGCTGCAAGCCTCCGGCCTGCCCGTCGAAGCCCTGAGCACCGAGGGGCCGGCTCGCTATCGGCTGCGTCTTCCTTCGTGGGAACGGCGGCTCAACAGATATGCCTGGCGGCTGCGCCAGGTTCAAGGCAAGGGGCTTTCAGTCCTGAGGCTGCTCAAAGCTCTCCTGACTTTTGAGAACGGGCTCGATTACATCCTGTGGAAGATCGAGCGGCATTCAGGGATACGCATCGAGCCGAGCCCCGCCCTGCGCCGCTTTCCGTTGCTTGCCGTCTGCGTCACGTTTTGGCGGTTGTTCCGGAAAAAGGCGTTCCGGTAAGCCTGGCCGGCCGCAATCAGCATGCACCTGGTGCTGCCGGCCCTCATCCGGCGTACGACTGTTTTTGCGCGGCACTCACTATTGATTTGACAAACCACCCCGCTCTGTGGGATATAATTTCAGATTAAACCATTTAAAGGCCCCGGTTCAGGGGCCTTGTCGTTTCCCGGCAACGGGGTGGAGAGTATGATGCCTTACGCAAGAATTCTGGCCACTGGCGGGAGGGTTCCCGACAGGGTGGTAAGCAATACGTTCTTTGATTACCTTGTCGAGGGGGCCGACGAATGGATCTATTCCCGGACCGGCATCCGGGAGCGCCGCTTTGCGGCCGAATCCGAAGCAACCTCCGACCTTGCCAGCGCTGCAGCGCTGGAGGCTCTGGCGTCGGGAGGGGTCGACCCTCTTTCCATCGACTGCATCATCGTCGCCACATCCACCCCCGATATGATCCTCCCGCCGACTGCCTGCATGGTCCAGAAAAATATCGGTGCGGAAAATGCTTTTGCCTTCGACATGAACGCTGTATGCAGCGGATTCGTTTTCGGCGTCGAAACAGCGGACAATTTCATCAGGTCGGGCAAGTACCGACGGATTATGGTCATCGGCGCTGATGCCTATTCCAAGATCCTGGATTTCCAGGACAAGACCACCTGTCCCCTGTTCGGCGACGGGGCCGGCGCCCTGTTGCTGGAAGCTACCGATGAGGAGCGGGGCATTCTGCAGACGCTGATCAGGAGCGACGGGTGCCGCTGGGAGATGATCCAGGTCCCGTCATCAGGCTCACGGAAACCCATTACCGCGGAAACCATCGCACAGCGGGAAAACACTTTCAAGATGGCAGGCCGGAGCGTCTATACCTTTGCCACCGACGTGATTCCGAAGGTCATCGAACAGCTTGCGGCCAAGGCTGGCATTTCGCCCTGCGACCTGGACTACATCATTCCCCATCAGGCCAACAGCCGCATCATCGACGTGATCTCGAAGAAAACCGGCATAGAGCCTGAGCGGTTCCTGCTCAATCTGGGCAAATACGGCAACACTGCGGCAGCCTCGGTCGCCCTCGCCCTTGACGAAAACCTGCGCAACGGAACCCTCAAAGAGGGCAACCTGGTAGTGATGATGGGCTTCGGCGGCGGGTTGTCGTGGGGCGGGCACATCATCCGCATCTAGTCAGTTTCCATCCGGAAACGGTCTTTTTGATTCGGCCGTTGGCCTCACCCTGGCGGGCAGCCCTTGCTGTCCAATCCGATGAGGCTGGATTGTCCGCCCTGACGGTGTCAACCGGCGGGCTTGCTTCCACCTTCCCCGTAACGTTTATCAACAGCCTGTAATTCCATAGTGTCTCCGTCCGCTATCTCCTCCCCTTAGTTTAAAGGGAGGCCGGGAGGGGTTAATGTACTCAGCTTTATAAACTCCCCCTCTTAGCCTAAGAGGGGGAGTTTATAAAATAGCCTTACGAGGATACTCCCACTTTTCATGAAATCTTTGACACTATCGAAAGTGTCGACAGGGAATGGATTGCAACTCTCCCGAAACCTCACGTAATCGGTCGCCATTTTCCATGGGAAAAATAGTGTTGAATCCGAGCGTTTTCCCAGTAATTTCAGCCCTGATCTGCCGCATTGCGGGTTGTTCCGTGCATGCCCCAATCCAGCCTGATATGAGCATTTCCAGGAGCTTCCGGACTGAGCAGCTTGTCATCGGGAGAGTGAGCGGTATCATGATAGTTCAGAGCAGCGGAGAGGGAAAGTTTCTTTGCAGCGCTGTCGAAGGAGTGATGAATCGTGGAAAGGAGCACTGCGATGGCAAAGAAAATAATCATCATCGAAGCGAGCCCGCGGGAGAATGGCAACAGTACGATCCTTGCCCGGCAGGTCGCTGCGGGCGCCCGGTGTTTCGGGACGGAAGTGGAAACGGTGCATCTCCACGGGATGGACATCCGTCCCTGCACGGCCTGTGATGCTTGCCAGGTCTCATTGGCGGCTGACTGCATCATCGATGACGACATGAAAGCGGTTTATTCCCGCCTGCGGGCAGCCGACGCCATCGTTTATGCCACGCCCATCTACTGGTTTACCGTTTCCGGGCAGATCAAGCTGTTCATGGATCGCTGCTTTGCCCTCACGTATCTCGGAACACCGCCGGCCACGGACAGCGATGAACCGGTCGAGACCGTGGAAACCGACCTGGGCGGCAAGAAGCTGGGTGTGGTCCTGACCTATGGCGATGTTGATCCGTTCGCTTCGGGCGCTGTCAACGCCATACGCACGTTCCAGGACATGGCCCGATTTGTGGGGTCCGAGGTCGTGGGCTTTGTGTACGGCTCCGCGCAGGGTCCGGGGGAAGTGGCGGGCAACGATGATCTGATGAAACAGGCATTCAACCTCGGCAGAGCTCTTGCGACAGAGGCATAGGCAAAGACACAGCCTTCGGGAAAGATGTCCGCCGCATCATAGTGTGAATGACTGCTGAGGCGCGGGCATTTCCACGGTGGTATTCCCGAGCAACGCGGAGAAACGACGCATCGTCTCTTCTTCGCCATGGACCAGGAAGGTCCGCTCCGGCGCACCAGCACGGTGCCAGGCGAGAAGTTCCGCCTGGTCGGCGTGGGCGGAAAAACCGTTGATGGTGTGAATGCTCGCCTTCACCGGGATCTCGTCGCCGAACAGGCGGACGCGCTCGGCGCCGTCGATGATGGTTCTCGCCAGGCTGCCGCGTGCTGCGTAACCGACGAACACGATGCCCGAATCTTTGCGCCACAGGTTGTACCTGAGATGATGCCGGATGCGTCCGCCGGTGCACATGCCTGAGCCTGCCATGATGACGGCTCCGCCGCCGATGCGGTTGATGGCTATGGAATCCTGGGTTTCGCGGGTGAAGTGCAGGCCGGGCAGGTGCAAGGGGTCGCGTTTTTCGCGAAAGAGCCCGGCGGTTTCCTCGTCGTAGCATTCGGGGTGGCGCTTGAAGATCGCGGTTGCGGAGATTGCCATGGGGGAGTCGAGGAACACCTGCATCGTGCGGGGCAGCCTGCCGGTCTCCACTCCCTCCCGCAGGTAGAACAGGATTTCCTGTGCCCGCTCCAGGGCAAAGGTGGGGATGATGACATTGCCTCCGTTTTCGAAGGTATCGATGACAGCGGTGTACAATTCTTCGACGGACTCGTCGATCGGCCTGTGGAGACGGTCACCGTAGGTGGTTTCCATGACCACGACATCCGCTTTCGGCGGTGATGTCGGGTCCCGCAGGATCGGGCGACCGTTGTTTCCCAGGTCGCCGGAGAACAGGACCGTACGGTTTTTCCCGTTTTCCGTCAGTTCGAGAAATATGGATGCCGACCCGAGGATGTGCCCGGCGTCGAGAAATGTCGCGTACATACCGTCCGCCAGCTCCAGGCGCTGGTCGTAGGCTGCCTTCCTGCCGAAATATTCCAGGCTGTCCAGCACATCCAGTTCGGTGTAGAGGGGGACGATGTCTGTCTTGTGATTGCCGCGTCGCGAGGCGTGGCGCGCGGTGCGCCGTGCTTCCTCTTCCTGCAGGTTGCCGGAATCGAGCAGCACCAGCCGCGCCAGGTCGCGCGACGCGGAACTGGTGATGATCTCGCCCCGGAAACCGTTGTTCACGAGAAGGGGCAGGCGGCCGCAGTGGTCGAGGTGCGCATGGGTGAGGAGCAGGAAATCGATGCTTGCAGGATCGAATCCGAACGGCTCAGCGTTCTCTTCGTCAAGCTCGCGGCTTCCCTGGAACATCCCGCAGTCGATCAGAATCCGCCTGCCTGCGCACTCGATCAGGTGGCAGGAGCCTGTGACGCCCTGGTCAGCGCCGTGAAATGACAGTTTCATCGAGACCTCCTTCGGGGCTGTTCCGCTCTCCATGCTCGCGAGGTTCAGGGGCAGATGCGAGATTCAAGGGGATGGGTGGCAGGTTTCTCTCTCTGACAAATCTATCATGCAGCATGCAAAGATCAAGTCGTTCATCCCGCATCGCCGCGGCAGCTGCGGGGACAAGTGCCGGTCAGCGTCTGCCGGATCGGTGTAAATTCCGAATCTTGCAGTTGACCTTCTTCATACATAAACTAAAATATCAGAAGAGGTACAGAGCCTCTTCTATTTTACTATTTCCCTGTGGATTAGCCCTCCTTCTCCACAGGGATTTTTTTGACCTGTTTCCCTTGCATCACGCTCTTGGTTCGGAGCGATCAGATGCCCGGTGCGATTCTCTCCAGGAAGTCCTTCACATACGGGGCAAAGGTTTCGTACTCCAGCAGGAAGGCGTCATGGCCGTAGGATGACTCGATGAGGTGGTATTCGACCGGTTTGCCCAACTCCTTCAGCGCATTGACCATTTCTTCGGTCTGGGCGGGCGGGTAGAGCCAGTCGGAGGTGAAAGCATAGAACTGCAGGGGCGCCTGCACCGGAGCGAATGCCTCCTGGAGCGATTCGCAACCCCAGGCTACGTCGTACAGATCCAGTGCCTTGGCCAGGTAGAGGAAGGAGTTGGCATCGAAGCGGTCCACGAAGTTGTAGCCGTTGTAGGACAGGTACCGCTCGACCTCGAAGCGGCCGAAAAAATCGAACAGGCCATCCCGGGCGGAAAAGCGGCGGCCGAATTTGTTCCACATGGACTCGTCGGACAGGAAGGTGATGTGGCCGATGCCGCGGGCCAGGGCCAGGCCGTCTTTCGGGTTTTTGCGGTATTCGCCCTTTTTCCAGGTCGGATCGTTGAAGATGGCCCAGCGGGCCACGGCGTTCATGGCGATGGCCATTGGCGATGGCCTGCCGCTCGTCGCAAGGACGATGGCCGAGGCGATTCTGTCAGGATGGCAGGTTGCCCAGTCCAGTGCCTGCATGCCGCCCATGCTTCCGCCAAGGACGGTCAGCAGCTTTGCGATTCCCAGGTGATCGAGGAGCAGCGCCTGGGCGCGCACCATATCCCGGACGGTAATGACCGGGAAGGAAAGGTTGTACCGTTTGCCGGTCTTGGGATTGATGGAGGTGGGGCCGGTGGAGCCGTAGCATGAACCGATGATGTTTGAGCAGATGACGAAGAACCTGTCGGTATCCAGCAGCCTCCCCGGACCGACGATGGCGTCCCACCAGCCGACTTTCTGGTCGTCCGCGCTGTTTTTCCCGGCCAGATGGGCGCTGCCGGTCCAGGCATGGGTGACCATGATTGCGTTGGTGCGGTCCCGGTTCAAGGTGCCGTAGGTTTCGTAGGCGAGCGTGATGGGGCCGAGGATCCTGCCGCTTTCCAGGCGGAGTTCCGTATCAAAGGTAACGAATTGGGTTTCGACGATGCCGACCGACATGGGGTACCCGGAAAAGAGCGTGAAGTAGAGAAAAGCCCCTTCTCATCGGATGAAAAGGGGCTTTCGGGATTTGTGGTCCGTCTCGAGCGCCTTTCTCATCTGTGCCCTAAGGCAGGATTTAGCACCTGTCGTCCTTTCCAGGACCGGTTGCTGTGGTTTCGCAGGGCCTCTCCCTCCACCACTCTTGATAAGAAGGTCTTCTGTTCAATTGTAGGGAAAGGATACGGGAGGCCTGATTGATTGTCAATGCAAATTTCCGGTACTGCCGGGGCTTCGGCATGGTTACCCTTCAGAACCTCCGGCGCACACCGGGCACGACGGATTCCTGGCAATCCCGACTTCCCTGAACCTCATGGCAAGTGCGTCCAGGGTCAGCAGGCGTCCCGTCAGCAGATCCCCGGCACCGGTCAGGTACTTGATCGCTTCCGCCGCCTGGATTGAAGCGATTACCCCGGGAACAACTCCCAGGATGCCGTCCCGTGAGCATGAAAGGGCGACATCTTCGGGCGGAGGTTCCGGAAAGATGCAGCGGTAACAGGGTGAGGCATGGGGCAGTACGGTGATGGCCTGGCCGCGGAAACGGAGCACGCCGCCATGGGAAAAAGCTTTTTTCCTGCGGACGCAGGTGTCGTTGATGAGGAACTTGGCGTCGAAGTTGTCCGTGGCGTCGAGGATGAAATCGTAATTCTCGATTATTTCGGTGATGTTTTCGGCCGTTATCATGAACGGATAAGCGACGACCTGTGAGTGGGGATTGAGAGCGGAGAGCCTTTTTTGTGCGGAAAGAGCCTTTCCGGTTCCCAGGTCCGGTGTGCCGTGGAGGATCTGCCGGTTCAGGTTTGACAGGTCGACGACATCGCTGTCGGCCAAGCCGATCGTGCCGACGCCGGCCGCAGCCAGGTAGAGGGCCGCAGGCGAGCCGAGCCCTCCTGCGCCGATGATCAGGACTCTCCCTTCCAGGAGTTTTTCCTGGCCGGTTATGCCGATCTCTTGCAGGATTATCTGGCGGGAATATCTCTCCCGTTCTTCTTCGCTCAGCACATGGGTCTCCGTGTCCGGGCACTGTTACGCCACGGGCCCGATCACCTGCTGCTGATCGGGCCCGTGGCGGATCAAACCGTGTCCGCTTTTCCTGTTCAGGCCGTCAGCAGGGCGTGGTTATCTGTCTGCGCAACCAGTGGTGAAAGAAAGCTTTTAATCTTTTTGAGCGCTCCCTCTTCGATCTGACGTACCCGTTCCCGCGAGATGGAGAAGTGGTCCGCAATCTCCTGCAGCGTCATGGGTTCTTCGGCGGTGACCCTGCGCTCGATGACAAACCGTTCTTTTTCGTTCAGGCGGGTCATGATGCTGGATATTTCCCTTTCCAGGCGGGCGGCCTCCTGGTTTTCCGCCAGGGCCTCTTCCTGGTTCATCCTGCTGTCAGCAAGGGTATCCAGCAGCGTTGAGCCTTCACCGTCTGCCATCTCGGAGTCGAGGGAAAAATCACCGCGCATGCGCTGTTCCATTTCCACGATTTCCGATTCCTTCACGTCCAGGGCCAGGGATGCGGCCGGCAGGTCGTCTTCGCCGATCATGTTCTTGATGGCGCTCTTTGCCTGGTTGAGCTTGAAAAAGAGTTTTCTCTGTGCCTGGGTGGTGCCGATCTTGAGCAGACTCCAGGTGGAGATGATGAAGTTCTGGATGTAGGCGCGTATCCACCACACTGCGTAGGATATGAGGCGGAACCCCTTGTAGGGGTTGAATTTGCGCACGGCCATCATGAGCCCCACATTGCCTTCCTGGATGAGGTCCAGCATCTTCATGCCGTAGGCGCGGTATTCTCCCGCGATTTTCACCACGAAACGCAGGTTCGCGGTGATCAATGTCTGGGCGGCGGCCAGGTCCTGCTCTTCGAAGAGCTTCACCGCAAGACGGTATTCCTCTTCGGCGGAAAGAACCGGAAAACGTCTTATCTCAGCCAGGTAGCGACTCATGTTGTCGGATACTACGGGTAATACCGCGGTCATGGAAACTACCTCCCTGTTTCGATTGAATGTGCCGGTGGCGGTGCCTCCGGAACGTATTAGCACTCGAGACTGGAGAGTGCTAAAAATTATATAGCAAGAAATTCAACGCATTTCAACAAAAAAAGGTGACTTTGGCCATGATCGCGGCCCGATCCGGGGTTTAGCCAGACTAAAAACCACCATGAAAAATCTTGCCCGCCTGCCTGTTCTATGTTACACCTTATCTGATTGAAAAGGCTGATGTAAGGCCTATACGGGAGGTAACTGGCATGGAGCTGAAGGTTCTTCCCCTTCCTGAGGAAAACAGGAAGGACAGGTTTACGGATGAATCCGCTCTCGGGTTCGGCAAGATTTTCACTGATCGCATGCTGCTCGTCGAATGGAAAGCAGGCAAGGGCTGGGTCGATGCACGGATACAGCCCTATGGGCCCTTCATGCTGGATCCGTCCTGTCTCGTCTTTCACTATGCCCAGGAAATTTTCGAGGGCCTCAAGGCCTATAGGTGGAGTGATGGAACGATAGCCCTGTTCCGACCGGAGATGAATGCCCGGCGCTTCAACCTTTCGGCAGACCGTCTCTGCATGCCCCAGGTGCCGGAAGAATTCTTCGTCGACAGTATTGCCGAACTGGTCCGTCTGGAGAAGGACTGGGTGCCGGGGGCTGAGGGGACCTCTCTCTATATCCGGCCGGCGATGATAGCCGTAGAACCGGTTCTCGGGGTAAAGACCTCGGATCATTACTACTATTACGTCATCCTCTCTCCTGTTGGCGCCTATTATGCGTCCGGTTTCAACCCGGTCAAAATCCTCGTGGAAGACCGCTATGTCAGGGCCGTGCCGGGAGGCACCGGTGAGGCGAAGACCGGCGGCAACTACGCTTCGTCGCTGAAAGCCGGCCTGGAGGCGAAGAAAAAGGGCTTCGACCAGGTCCTGTGGCTGGACGGCGTTCACCGGCGCTATGTTGACGAAGTTGGCGCCATGAACATGTTTTTCGCCTACGAAGACCGGGTGGTGACTGCTCCGCTCAACGGTTCCATTCTCAGCGGCGTTACCCGCGATTCCGTGCTCAGGCTGGCGGATGACCTGGGCTTCAAAGCCGAGGAATGCCCGATCGAGATCAACCAGCTGGTTGCGGACATCAAGGCAGGCAAGGTCAAGGAAGCCTTCGGCAGCGGTACGGCAGCGGTTATCAGCCCGGTTGGCGTACTGGGCTACAAAGGAGAGAGCTATGCCGTAGGTGACGGCGGGGTGGGCGCGCTGACCCGGAAGCTCTACGAAACGCTGACCGGCATCCAGACCGGCAGGCTTCCCGACAGATTCGGCTGGGTGCGGAAAATTGCCTGAGAAACAGATGAAACCGCAACCGGCAGCCAACAGGTTGTGCCTTTCCTGCCGCAGGCTCTGCAAGCAGGTTCACTCCGTGGTGATCGCCAGTTGCCCCCGCTACTATCCGGGGCCGAAGACGAAGAGGGAAAACTGGCGCCAGATGGAGCTGGGGTTCTGACTGGGGCGATCCGGTTACAGGCGCAGCAGGTAGCTCGAGAAAGAAGGCCCCGCGGTTTCCCCGGGGCTTTCTGCTTATGGGAAAGAATCGAGGAGGGGGGATGAAGATTATCGGCCTGACCGGCGGCATAGCTTCCGGGAAGAGCCTCGTGGCGGGCATGCTGGCGTCGTGGGGGGCGGTTGTCGTGGATGCCGACAAGCTGGCGCGGGAGGTCGTGGAGCCGGGCGAGCCTGCCTATCGGGCCATAGTGAAAAGGTTCGGTGCGGGAGTGCTGCAGGAAGACGGCTCACTCGACCGCAAGGCCCTCGGCCGCATCGTGTTCTCCGATGCCGCTGCCCGGGGAGAGCTGGAAAGGATCGTGCACCCGGCCATTGCGGAGTTGGCGGACCGACGCTTTGAAAGAGAACGCCAGCGCCGGACTCCGCTGCTCTTTTACGTGGTGCCGCTGCTGTTCGAAACTGGCATGGCAGCCCGGTTTGACGAGGTTTGGCTGGTGTTCGTGGATGCCGACACACAGATCGAGCGGCTTATGAAGCGAGACGGCATCGGCAGGGCGGAGGCGCTGCGGAAGATCGGCGCACAACTGCCCCTTGCGGAAAAGCTTGCCTGTTCACCTGTGGTGATCGATAACAGCGGAGATGCCGTTGCTACGGAGAAGCTGGTGCGCAAGGAGTGGGAGCGGTTGGTGCAGGCAGGGGCCGCCGGCTAGAACGGCTCGACGGGACTGGGGCAGGGAAGCCCCGCTGCTGCCCGGGAAGCCTTTTATCCGGATGGAAACTACCTGTGGAAGCCGAGCTTCATGGAGATGTCTTCGGCTGCCTTCTTCACCAGGGGAATGAGCTCGCGATCGATCCGCTCCATGGAGAGCCGCATGGAAGGGCCGGAGATGCTGACAGCTCCGATGATGCGCCTCGTGTAGTCGCGGATCGGCGCGCTGACGCATCTGACCCCGATGTCCAGCTCTTCATCGTCGATGGCAAATCCCTGTTCGGCAACGGTCAGAAGGTGCTTTTTCAGTTCGTCACGGTCAGTTATGGTGTTTGAGGTGAAGGGACGCAACTCCTGGGTAGGGAGGTACTGTTCCAGCTCTTCTTCATTCAGGTGGGCGATCTGCACCTTGCCGGCAGCGGTGCAGTGGGCCGGCAGCCGGGAGCCGACGCGGGGGACCACGCGAACCGTCAGGTCGGTTTCCACCACATCCAGATAGATGATGTGGAAATCTTTCAGAATCGCCACATAGGACGTCTCGTTGCACTCTCGGACCACCGCTTCCAGTACCGGCCGCGACTGGCGCAACAGGCCCATCTGTTTGACGAATGTCTGCCCCAGTTCCAGGGTCTTGAGGCCGAGCCGGTAGTTTTCCGTGACCTTGTTCTGCTCAATGTAGCCGTGCGACTCAAGGGTAGCAAGGAGCCTGAACACGTTGTTCTTGTGCAGCTTGAGACGTTTGCTCAATTCCGTGACGCCCAGTTCGTCCACATCTTCATGGAACTGCTCCAGAAGTTCCAGTGCGTGGGAAACGGACTGTATCAGATAATCGGTTTTTTCTTTCTTTGCCATGATGAGCTGCCTTGTGACGGTGCACGAAGGAAGGTACCGGGAGAGGGAATTTCTGAAGAGCCTCTTCTCCATCCGGGTACGATTCACCTCGAACATTCCGGGGATATCGTCCCATTTTCGGGATGCGCTACGCTGTATATAGTGTTTTATCCTTGGCCGTCAGTGATGTTTGCCTTTACGTCAAATTCAACGGGCCTGACACGAAACCTTTCGATAAAAAAGAGAAAATTATTTTAGTAAAAGATAGAATATTGTTCTACTTTTGTCAAGCCGGAAAAAGGCTTCCTTTCCGGGAGCTTCGGGCCGGCGGCCGGAACGGGTCAGGCGGGCACTTCTTTCATGATTTCCCGCAGGACCGATGTGGCGTAGCTCCCCCGGGGCAGGGAGAAGGAGAGTCGCAGACATTCGCCGGTCATTGCCGCTGTCATGCCCCCCAGCGGGACCCTGAGCGGGCGTCGCTCTCCTTCCATCCTGAGCCCACCCTGCAGGTTGAAAGCGTCGAGGGCAATGCCTTCTCTGTTCAATTCGTCCAGTTCGATCGATCGCGGCACCCCTTCGGGCACGCTCATTTTGCAGCCGAACATGGGGCCGCTCGGCGAAATTTCCAGCTTGCGCGCTCTTTCCGCTTCAGCGGCCGCATCTTCCACAAGAAAGCAGGCGCCGTTATCGTGACGGAACGCCAGGTCTCCGTCCATGAGTCTGTCGATGGACCCGATGCGTTTTTCCAGGATGCGGTCGAACAGGAACGATTGGTAGGCTGACAGGTACAGTTTCCTGAGCCGGGGCGAAACGCTTTCCAAAGCCTTTTCGTGGGCCTCAGGCCTCTTGAGGAGACGCACCACGATTTCCCGCTCCGTCCGGCAGTGCCGGGGAAAGTTTTCCAGGCTTGCCTGAAGGTCGCCCCGATGGTACGCCTCGACCGCAGATCGCCACTGGCTGTCCCTGATGGATGCGGGATTCCCCATCAAGGCGTCGACCGCGGCCCTGAAATCTCCGCGCACGATTTCCCTCCCGATGAAATGGGAGTTCCCCAGGCTGCCATACCTCTGGAGGCCGAAATAGTTGGGTACCCCGCGGGACGAGAGCACCGCTGCAATTGCCGTTGTCTTTTCCAAAGCATCTTCCGCAACATCCCGCACCGTTATGGAGAACCGGTTGCCTGCCAGGTGGCCCACTTTCAGCTTGTTCCGGTGGCGGGTGGCGGACAGGACTGTTATCCCTGGCAGGCCGGCTGAGAGGAGCCGTTCCGGTTCGACGCGGGGGAAGGACAGTGTCTGCCGGGTAACGCCGCGCGCATCCTTCATGCCGGCATAGCCGATTTCGCGTTCGGCGATTCCCAGTTCCCGGGAAAGCCGCCGTATGGCTTCCAGGGTGGTCAGTCCCCGTTTCTCGATTTCGGCATACGTATGCTCTCCGTCTCCTTGCGGCAGATAGAGGGGGAGTTCGGTCACGACGAAATCTTCCGGCGTTTCCTTGATGACGCCGCCGGTTCCGGGGAGATCCGCGGTCAGATAGGGATGCATGTGTTGACTCCTCTGGAGGGCAAAAGGCAAAGGGCAAAAGGCAAAGGGCAAAAGGCAAAAGGCAAAGGGCAAAGGGCAAAGGGAGTCTTGTTTTTTTGCAGGCTGTTGAAAAACTCATGCCTTGTGCCTGCTTTTAGAGTTTTTTCCTCGTGCCCTGTGCCTCGTGCCTTGTGCCTGCTTTTATTGTTTTTCCCCCGTGCCCTGTGCCTCGTGCCCTGTGCCTGCTTTTTTATAATGAACGAAATAGATCTTCTTGCCTTCCGCCAAGAATTTGCGCATGTACTTGGAGAGATGGTAGGAGTCCATTTCGTGGCGGAAGAGGTCTGGCGCCAGCTGGTTGGTAAAGCCCTCCAGGCCTGCCATCATGCCGGCAACGTCGATGCCGTAGTCGTTGAAGTCGGTGGCAAAGAAAAAGTCCGCTCCCGGTGCCAGGTAGTCAGTGAGAAACTCCATGAAGGGGCGGTTGACCAGTCGCCGTTTCCGGTGTTTCTTCTTGGGCCAGGGATCGGGGCAGTTGATGTAGACGGCACAGAGCGATCCCTTCGGGACCCTTTCGGCAATGAACTGCCGTGCTTCTTCGCGCAGCACCCGGACATTGGTCAACCCGACGCTGTCGATCCGGCGGCATGTCTTGTAACATCCCTTGTTGTAGAAATCGATGGCGATGAAGTTCGTGTCCGGTTGTTCCGTGGCTGTCTTGGCGATGAAGTCACCGATGCCGCAGCCGATTTCAAGTGCCAGGGGGTTCGGGTTGCCGAAAACCGCCTCCCAGTCGCACGGCATAGCCAGGCTTTCAGCGCGGAGATAGCGGGGAGATTCAATGTGTATGAAAGATTGCGTCATTTTTTTACCTGCCTAAAACAAATTAAACTATCATATTTTTTTTTGATTCGCAATACGTGCCATGCCGGGCTTTTCTTGCCATTTGGCGTGTGCTGTGCTATAGCTATCCATTTGAAATAGCGAAAAAAAAGGATTGCAACCCATGAAATTTACCGAAATGAACCTTCCTCCGGAAGTCCTCAGGGGGATCGCCGATGCAGGTTTTTCCGAGTGCACGCCCATCCAGGCAAAGACCCTCCCCCTTGCGCTCTCCGGCAAGGACGTGGCCGGCCAGGCCCAGACCGGGACCGGCAAGACGGCGGCTTTTCTCGTCACGCTCTTTACCAAGCTCCTGAAAACCGACCGTACGTCGAGAGAGAATCATCCGATGGCGCTCATCCTGGCGCCGACCAGGGAGCTGGTGGTCCAGATTGAAAATGATGCCAGGCTTCTCGGCAGCCATTGCGGTTTCAATATCCAGGCGATCTATGGCGGCGTGGACTACCAGAAGCAGCGCGATGCCCTCAAGGAGGGTGCAGACATAATCATAGGCACTCCCGGCAGGTTGATAGATTATCTCAAGCAGAAGGTATACAGCCTGAAAAGTATCGAGGTCCTGGTTATCGACGAGGCGGACCGGATGTTCGATATGGGTTTTATTGCAGATCTCCGTTTCATTCTCCGGCGCCTGCCTCCCTTTGACAAGCGCCAGAACATGATGTTTTCCGCTACCCTGAGCAGGAGGGTGATGGAGTTGGCGTACGAATTCATGAACCTGCCGGAGAAAGTGTCGGCAACGCCGGAGAAAATGACTGCCGAACGAGTGGAGCAGGTGCTGTATCACGTGGCGGGAAAGGAAAAATTCCCTCTCTTGCTCGGCCTTCTGCGAAGGGAGGGCATGGAGCGGACCATGGTGTTCGTTAATACCAAGCGGGAGGCCGAGTTCTTGCGCGACCGCCTTAACGCCAATGATTTCCCCTGCCAGCTGATCTCGGGTGACGTTGAACAGAAAAAGCGCCTGCGCATCCTGGACGATTTCAGGGAAGGCAGGCTGCCGATTCTCATCGCAACCGATGTGGCGTCGCGTGGATTGCATATCGACGGGATTTCCCATGTTATCAACTATGACCTGCCGCAAGATGCGGAAGACTATGTCCATCGGATAGGCCGCACCGCCCGGGCCGGTGCAGAAGGCATGGCGATCTCGTTTGCGGACGAGGACGGCGCCTTCCACCTGGAAGCCATCCAGGAGTATTCGAAACAGAAGATTCCCGTCGAATGGGCCGATGACGATCTCTTCGTCCATGACTACAAGCGGACCAAGCCCAGGCCGAAATCTTCGGCAAGCTCCGGGGACGCCAAGGGAAGGGGGGGGCGGAGCGGTTCGCGCAGCGCAAAGCCGAAACCGCACGCCCGTCCGAAGGCGCGGGGAGGCGAGGGCACGGCGCAGGCTCCTGCACCGGTTGATGCTGCCGCAACGGCACCCGCCGATGGTGTGGAGAAGAAAAAGAGCCGTCGCCGTCCGCGCAGGAAGAAACCGGCCGGAGAGGGGGAGCAGCCATGAAGCGAAAGGCGGTTGTCCTCTACAGCGGCGGCCTTGACTCCACCACCTGCCTTGCCATTGCCGCGGCTGACGGATTCGAGCCCTATGCCATGAGTTTCGCTTACGGCCAGCGACACCACGCAGAACTGTGCATGGCGAAGGAAAATGCCAGGGCGATGGGTGCGGCGGAACATATGCTGGTCGATTTCGACCTGAGGAAAATCGGCGGCAGCGCACTCACATCAGGGATCGAGGTGCCAAAGGACGGCGTGGGGGACGACATCCCGGTCACCTATGTGCCGGCGCGCAACACCATTTTTCTTTCCTTCGCCCTGGGATGGGCAGAGGTCCTGGGCGCCTTCGATATCTATATCGGAGTGAATGCCCTCGATTACTCGGGGTATCCCGACTGCCGGCCGGAATATGTCGCGGCGTTCGAAACGCTGGCCAATCTGGCCACCAAGGCGGCGGTGGAGGGCGCCGGGCGCTACACGATCCACACGCCCCTGATACGGCTCACCAAGGCGGAAATCATCAGGAAGGGCCTTGCGCTGGGTGTGGATTACGGCAGGACCCATTCCTGCTACGACCCGACACCCGAAGGCCTGGCCTGCGGCCGCTGCGACTCCTGCCGCCTGAGGCTCAAGGGCTTCGCCGAGGCCGGGGTGGAAGATCCGGTGTGCTACACAGTTGCCGGCAAGGAGTGACGGGCATGCTGCGTGACGTGCAAAAGTCGAGGGACTACCGCAAGCTGGCCATCAACAAGGTGGGCGTGAAGGATATTTCCTATCCCATCGTGGTCATGGACAAGGAAAAAGCCTTCCAGCATACGGTGGCGAGGATCAACATGTACGTGGACCTGCCCCACCAGTTCAAGGGCACCCACATGAGCCGCTTCGTCGAAATCCTCAATGCCCACCGGAAAGACATGGCGCTGGACAAGATGGAGACCACCCTGCAGAAGATCAAGGACCGGCTCGGTGCCAGCAGCGCCCACCTGGAAATGGAGTTCCCCTACTTCATGGAGAAGCGCGCCCCCGTTTCCGGCGCGTCAAGCCTCATGGAGTACACCTGCCGGTTCATCGGCAGCCTGTCGGAAGATTTCGACTTCATCCTGGAAATCCGGGTGCCGGTCACGTCCCTCTGCCCCTGCAGCAGGGAATTGAGCCGTTTCGGCGCCCACAACCAGCGGGGCATCATCACCGTACAGGTCCGCTACCGTGATTTCGTCTGGATCGAGGACCTGGTCAACGCCATCGAGGAGTGCGGCAGCAGCCAGGTTTATTCGCTTTTGAAGCGGGAGGACGAGAAATTCGTGACTGAAATGGCCTTCGAGAACCCCCGGTTCGTGGAGGACATGGTCCGGGAAGCCGCGCTCCGCTTGCGCACGATGCACAATGTGACCTGGTTCTCGGTTGCGGCCGAAAACTTCGAGTCGATCCACAACCACTCTGCGTATGCATCCATCGAGATGGACAAGCGGGAATCCCCCGTTGACCCGGGGGGTGTGGATAAGACTGTTGATAAGCGGCTAAAGTGTGGATAAAGCTATTTCATTGCCTGTCGGTAGTTTGAAACAACGTTTTTCAGGGAGGTTGTCGTTATGAATGAAAGCCATCACCGTCTTCTGATCCTGGGGTCCGGCCCGGCCGGCTACACTGCCGCCATTTACGCGGCCCGCGCCAACCTGGAGCCGGTCCTGGTGACCGGCATGCAGCAGGGAGGGCAGTTGACGACCACGACCACCGTCGACAACTGGCCCGGCGACCCTGACGGCGTGCTCGGGACCGACCTGATGGACCGCATGCTGCGTCATGCGGAACGCTTCGAAACGAAGATACTGTACGACCATATCAACAAAGCCGATCTTTCCCGCCGTCCCATCCGGCTGGAAGGGGATGGCGGCGTCTATACCTGCGATGCGCTGATCATTGCCACGGGCGCTTCCGCCCGCTACCTGGGACTCCCGTCGGAAGAGGCCTTCAAGGGAAAGGGCGTGTCAGCCTGCGCCACGTGTGACGGGTTCTTCTACCGCGGCAGGAACGTGGCGGTGATCGGCGGGGGCAGCACGGCGGTGGAGGAAGCGCTCTACCTGGCCAATATCGCAGCGCACGTGACCCTCGTGCATCGGCGCGACCAGCTGCGGGCGGAGAAGTACCTTGCCGACGAGATCATCGAAAAGAGCGCGACGGGGAATGTCACCATCGAATGGAACAGTGTGCTGGAGGAGGTGCTCGGCGACGAGAGCGGTGTTACCGGCGTGCGCCTGCTCAACAAGAACGGGACGACGAAGGACGTCCCGGTGCACGGAGTGTTCATCGCCATCGGCCACACGCCCAATACGGATATTTTCTCCGGCCAGCTGGAGATGGAGGAAGGCTATATCAAGACCCGCTGCTGCCAGGAGGGGAACGCAACCGCAACCAGCGTTCCCGGTGTCTTTGCTGCCGGAGACGTTCAGGACCGGCACTACCGCCAGGCGATCACTTCGGCGGGTACCGGCTGCATGGCCGCCCTGGATGCTGAGCGATACCTGGAAATGCTGAAGCGGTGATGACCCTTGGCGTGCGCTCAGGAAGCAGGGCAAGCATAATGGATAGCTATTGACATGGTACCCTTATATTGATACATTCTTTCGTCTTTGATCCGGATGTAAACCAGTGTCGGGAAGTGCTCAAGTGAAACCTGTCAGGACCATTGAAGCCCCCTTGCCGAAGGGGGTTGCTGATTTTCTGCCCGAAAAGGCGGCAAAGATCGGCTTTATCCAGGAGAAGATCCTCAGGGTCTTCGACCTGTGGGGATTCAGGCCGATCATCACGCCGTTGCTCGAATTCCAGGATGTCATGGCGCCGGCCATGGGCGGGGACCTCAGGGAAAAGATGTTCCGCTTCGACGACCGCCAGACCGGCCGGCTCCTGGTCATTCCCACCGACATCACGCCGCAGGTCGCCCGCATCGTTGCCACGAGGATGAAGGGATACCCCCTTCCCCTGCGGCTTTCCTACAGCGGTCGGGTGTTGCGCCATGCCGCGCTCCAGTCCGGTCGCAGCAGGGAGATCTTCCAGGCGGGCGTTGAGCTGATCGGCCTGGTTTCCCCGGAAGCTGACGCGGAAATGGCGGCCATGTCCATAGAGGTTCTCAGAAGCCTGGGTTTCGATGATTTCAAGGTGGCTCTGGGGCAGGTGGACTTTTTTCGGGGGATGGTGGAGTCTGCACCGTTTTCCGCCGAAACCCGCGACCTGCTTCGTTCCGCCATCAGCAAGAAAGACACGTCCGCGGTTGCCGAAATCCTCGAGCATGAGCAGGTCCCGGACAGGGCAAAGGAAGAGCTGGTTGCGCTGCCCCGCCTGTTCGGCGGGCCGGAGGTGCTGGCCGAAGCCGCCCGGGTGGTGGTCAACGACCGCTCCCGGAAGGCGCTGGACAACATCTCCCAGGTGCTGGACATCCTGGACATCTATGGCGTTTCGGATCATGTGACCATCGACCTGGGGGAGATCCGGGGACTCGACTATTATACCGGCATAACGCTGGAGGGATTCGTGCAGGGTGTTGGCGAGGAGGTCTGCGGCGGGGGAAGGTATGACAACCTCACGGCCCGTTACGGCTTCCCCGCTCCGGCGACCGGCTTCGCCTTCAATATCATGGCGCTGCTTTCCGCACTGGAAAAGCGTCCCGAGGTGGAGGCCAGCAAGACCGGGGATTTTCTCATCTGCAACAGGAACAGGGATCGCCGCGAGGCCCTGGAAATGGCCAAGCGCCTGAGAAAAAAAGGTTTTACCGCGGCCAGGGACATCATCAGCAGGGATGTTGCGGATTCCCTGAAATACGCAGCGAAAATGAACATACTTTACATGATCGTTATCGACGCTGAGTGTTACCGCGATGACGAGGTGCATGTGGTAAGGGTTGCCGACGAACAGGGAATAACGGTCAGGAAGAGCGAACTGTACCGGAAGGACTTCCCCCTGAGCTTCGGACCCTTGCGGGGAGATTAGAAAATGGCCAATGTGGTGGTTGTGGGCGCCCAGTGGGGAGACGAGGGCAAAGGCAAGGTTGTCGACATCTTTACCGAATATGCGGATGACGTAATCCGCTTCCAGGGCGGCAACAACGCCGGCCATACCCTGGTGGTCGGCAACGAGAAGGTGATTCTCCATCTCATCCCGTCCGGCATTCTGCATCCGGGAAAACGCTGCATGATCGGCAACGGCGTGGTGCTGGACCCGGAAGTCTTCATCCGCGAGGTCAATGCGCTGAAAGCGACCGGCAAGATGGCGGATGACGCAAGTCTCCTCCTCAGCGAGTCGCTCCATGTCATCATGCCCTATCACAAGAAGATCGACCTGGCGCGGGAGAAGAAGAGCGGCGGGAAGAAGATCGGGACCACCGGCCGCGGCATCGGGCCGTGCTACGAGGACAAGATCGGCCGGCGCGGGATCAGGCTGATGGATCTCCTCGACCGTGACCGTTTTGCCGCCAAGCTCGGGGAGTTCCTGGTGGAAAAGAACTTCATCCTGGAAAAATTCCTCGGCGGGGAGGCCCTGGCCTTCGAGGACATCTGCGGGAGCTACCTGGAATATGCGGAAGTGCTACGCAAGTATGCCGCCGACACGTCCCGGGTCCTGCGCGACGACATACGCTCCGGCAAGAGCATCCTGTTCGAAGGAGCTCAGGGCACCATGCTCGATATCGACTACGGCACGTATCCCTTCGTCACTTCGTCCTCGACCTGCGCGGGCGGCGCCTGTACCGGGAGTGGCGCGAGCCCCCGTGACATCCACGAGATCATCGGCATATCAAAGGCATATATCACCAGGGTCGGCAGCGGTCCGTTCCCCACCGAACTGGACGACGAATCCGGTGAAAAGCTGCGCACGGCAGGCGGTGAATTCGGCTCCACCACCGGGCGACCGCGCCGTTGCGGCTGGTTCGACGCCATGGTTGCCCGGTACGCGGTCCGTATCAACGGCCTTACCGGCATTGCCCTGACCAAGCTCGACGTCCTGAGCGGCTTCGATACGATCAGGATATGCACCGGCTACGAATACCGCGGCGAGACGCTGGACGACATGCCGGCATCCATGGAGGTGCTTGCCGGATGCACGCCGGTTTACGAGGATTTCCCCGGCTGGAGCTCGGACATCGGCGCCGCCAGAACGCTGGAGGACCTGCCGCTCCAGGCCAGGCGGTATGTGGCGCGGCTGGAAGAACTGCTGGAGTGCCCCATTGTCCTGGTGTCGGTCGGCCCACGGCGCGATGAAACCATTCTGGTGAGGAATCCGTTCAACTCGTAAGCCAATCATGAAAAAAACATTGCGTCGAAAAAAACATCTTGACGCAGGTATAAGGCTATAGTATAAAGTCATTCTTGCTTGAAAAGAGCCGCTAGCTCAGTCGGTAGAGCACCTGACTTTTAATCAGGTGGTCGTTGGTTCGACCCCAACGCGGCTCACCATGTCCCCTTCGTCTAGCCCGGCCCAGGACACCGCCCTTTCACGGCGGCGACGGGGGTTCAAATCCCCCAGGGGACGCCATTTACAACAAAAAGAGGCCAATCATCCGGTTGGCCTCTTTTTTTTTGCTTATAGTTGTGCTATAATTCATCGAAGCTAAGATTGCCGGGGTAGTCCTTCTTCAGGTACGCTTGTCGTGAACAGTTTGGCCGACAGGTTTTTCCCTTCGCGCAAGAGGGCGGATTCCGCGCCAGGCGCGGAATGGCGATTGGGCAGGCCGCCCGGAATGGCGCCAGTGTTCAATATTAGGACTGTGTTCATAAAGATAACAGCTCGAAAAGGCGGCATCTACATCTACATGAAATCGGAATGGAGCCGTCTTGCGGAAAACAGTCCCTAAATAGAACACATAGCCGCGACCATAGTGCGGGGACTGGTTTGAAAAAGCGTGGTTTTTCCGTGGCATGTTAATTGCTATACCAAAACGATGTTTTGGTATAATTCCATCAACAGAAAGGAGGTGCGGTGAATCTCGGCCGCCGTGCAACGGCCGGAGGGATTTGACCGCATGACCAGGTATCCTGGTCGCGCCGGCTCTTTTTCGCCCGGCGCGACGGACCGGCAGCCGATGCAGCCATGAAATGAAGTCGGAGGGGGAATCCGGATTTCAAGCTGCCGACCATACCTTCATGCAGTAAAAGCCCCTGACAGTTGTATCTCTGCTCTGTTCTGCAAGCCCACCGGCCGTGTGATTGGCCGGCATGGGCGAGACTCTAAGATTGATGAAGGATAAACCTTTGTTAATTACCATGAGAAGGAGGAAAAGGATGATGAAATCAGTACTCAGAAGTACCATGATGGGCCTGCTCGGTATGGCGGCCCTGGTGATGACGGCCGGGTCTCCGGCCCAGGCGGCGTTCGTCGTGGGTGGCGAAAACGGCTGGCAGATGACCTATGACGGTATGATCAACGTGTTCATGGTCTACACGACCAAGAGCAACCAGGCAGCTGATGATCAAAGACAGTCATTCCGTATCCGTACCGGTCTGCTCCCGAGCATCTTCGCCTTCAACGTGAAGTCCCCGACCATTAATGGCGTCGACTACGCGGCCCGCATCGGTCTCTACCCCCAGGTTCAGAACTCCGGTACCAGAACCGGTCTCGGACCGGGCACAGGCAATGACCTCGAAAACGGCGGCACCTCCATCGACGTTCGTGAAGTCTTCTTCACCGCCGATGGTAAGTTCGGCCAGTTCCTGGTCGGTCGCGCCCTTAACCTGTATCAGGGCAAGAACATCCTCACCGACATGACCCTGATCGGCAACGGCGTGCCCCTCAACATGACCGGCGGCGGCGTTGACCTGGGCCACATCGGCTACGGTTACACCTATGCAGCTTTCGGTCCCCAGTTCCGTTACACCACGCCTGACATGAGCGGCTTCAAGGTTGCCTTCGCAATCTGTGATCCGAGCAAGATCGGTGGAAGTACAACTGTCGAGAATGCAACTGTCATCAATCAGCCCCGTTTCGAGACCGAACTTTCCTACGTGAGGAAAATCGGTGAAGTCAATCTCAACACCTGGCTTGGCGGTTTGTATCAGGAAGCAAGCTTCAATAGTCGTGCTAAGAAGGTAAATTCCATCGGCGGCGCAATGGGGATTCAGGCAACGATGGGCCCCTTTGAGGCTCTCCTCTCCGGTTGGGGTGGCGAAGGCATCGGTATGGGCCTGACTCAGGATGATGGTGAAGCTCTTGACGCATTTGGTGAAGAGCGCGTCGCCTTCGGTGGCTTGGCTCATGCGACCTACCAACTCGGCAAGGCCAAGATTGGCCTCCAGTATGGCATCAACTACCAGTATGAGACGGAAAATGATGACCGGTTAGTCGATCAGGTTACAAAATCCAAGCAGGCTCTGACTGCTGGTGTCTATTATTCGCTAAACAAGTATCTGACCCTCGTTGGTGAGTATACCCGTGCGGAAAACCGTTATTACAATGGTTATAAGGAGACTATGAATGTCTTCTCTGCAGGCACCGTGTTCACCTGGTAAACTGAGGATTCAGGAAAAATGGTTGAACAGAAAGGCCGGCGTTATGCCGGCCTTTCTGTTTTCGAAACGGGTCATGGGAGCATCTAAATTGTTTTTGAAATCCCCCTCAATCCCCCTTTCGCAAAGGGGGAGGTACGAAACCATACCATTGTTCCCCCACTTTAAGAAAGGGGGGGTAGGGGGGGATTTGAGGCTTCAGCTATAATCCGTAACAGCCAGGCCATAGTACACCACCCTCTCCCTTGATGGCGAGGGTAAGTATGGTCCATTATGGTCTATTGGAGTGCAGGACCGTGGAAAGGGAGTTCTGCTTTTCCTTTGACAGAATATGATGGCAAGTGATATAGAGACGTATTGTCCTCGCCAGTAAAATGCAGGAATTCACGTAACAAGGAGCAAGCAATGAGCAAAGTCTTTCGAGGTTTCCTTCCCTTTCACGCCATCATTGCGGCAGCCCTGGTAAGCGTCATGTCCATGGGAATCGCCGGTTGTTCGACCGTCAAAGCCATCATCCCGGAGGGGAAGGTGGACAAGGAACTGTTCAAGTCACGCGACCAGTTCGTACGCATTGTCAAACAGGATGCGGCGAAGGGCGTGAAAGTACCCCCCAACGAGCACCCGGTCATTCTCGAAGTCGAGCAGATCCGCAGCGCGCTTGCTTCGATGGAAGTCATGCTGGATAAACAGGACAAGTCGTCTCCCGTCTTCAGCACTGCCCAACTTGACACGATCGCACCCCATATCAGCCGTGGCCTAGCCGCGGCGGGGCCCAACGAAGACATCGCGTTTGCCGTCATAGACAGTTTCAAGGCCGTACACGGACTTGCCAAGGAGCAGAAATACACGGCGGCCCGGGTCTTCTACCGCGACGGCAAGCTGAACATAATTTTTGGCAACATTCAGGGTTTCTACCAGCACAACCAGGACCGGAGGATCGCCCCCCTCGCTCCGGGCTCCCGCACGGTTCCCGCCAAGCAGACGTGGGTGTTCATCGACCAGCCTGACCAAGCCTATTATTCCGGGCCGGACGGCAGGCGCAGCGACTGGATAACCCTCGACCTCGCCGCCATGGAAGCCAAGGCGGCAGCGGCGGATGTGGCTGTGAAGAAGGCTGCCGAGGCGTCGGGAGCGACCGAGGGCCGGTTCTACCAGCCGAAAAAATCGGTTGAGGAACGGTTGACGACCCTGAACGATTTGAAGGAGAAGAAACTGATCAGCGAAGAGGAATACCAGAAGAAGAGGGCGGCCATCCTGAGCGAACTCTGATTTCACGCCATTCTCTCCGGAACCCCGCCGCCAGGCGGGGTTCTTTTTTCTCCGTTTTCGACCCCTGCCGGTGTTACGCTGTAAATCATTGAAAATTGTACTGGATATTTACCGTGAAGTAGTGTATACACTAACTATTCCGTAGGCTTCTCCATGATCCCGATGCGGGGTTTTTATAAACAGTCTGCTTCTCCTCCGGAAGAGCGACCGTTGGCACGGGTTCGTCAAGGCCCGTCATATGAGCTTCGTTGTGACCGTTGGCCATTCAAGGAGTTACTTTGATGACAGCTCAGATTATCTATTTGATCGAAGAAGCCTGGAACCGCTACATTGCCAACGATGTCCTGGACATACACAAGATCCGCCCCGAAGTGGCCCACTCCTGGCAGCGCTGCAGAAACCTCAAGGTCGACCCGTACGGCCAGTCAACCGGTGAAATCAAGGGGAACGAGCTGAAGGAAAAACTCCAGTCTTCCCAGCACCTCATAAAAATCGCCCGTCCTTTCATACATAATCTTTACGGTTTCGTGAAGGGTACGGGTTACCAGATCGTCCTCGCTGACAGCAATGGCTATGTTCTCGAAGTCATCGGCGATCCCGAGATAGTGAAGAAGATGCGCCAGGTGCAGCTCTGCCCCGGCGGCGAATGGTCGGAGCCGCACAAGGGGACGAACGCCATCGGCACCGCCATCGTGGAAAAAAAACCGCTGCAGATCTTTGCCCGGGAGCATTTCTGCCAGCCTCATCATTTCCTTGCCAGCGCCGCTTCGCCGATCTTCGATCCCGAAGGGGCGATGGTGGGCGTGCTTGATATCACCGGCGACTACAAGTCGTTCAATGCCAATACTCTCAGCATCGTTGTTGCCGCGGTCAGCGCGATCGAGAACCAGTTGCGTTTGCACAAGACCACCAGCAAGCTTTACGTTTCGTACAAGTTCACCAACATGCTTCTCGAAGCGGTGTCCGACGGTGTTATTTCCTGTGACAGCAACGGCACGGTTACCCAGCTCAACTCGTTTGCCGCCAAGCTGATCGGCGCAGACCCGCGCTATGCCATCGGCAAGCATATCGGCAGCGTTATCAGGAAGCCCGCTTCAATTCTGCAGGTTCTGGCTACCGGGGTAGATTACCGGGACCAGGAGATGGTTATCGAGGAGACGGGCAAGAAGGTCAGCCAGACCGTTTCACCGTTGCGCGACGACACCGGACGCGTCATCGGCGTACTGTCGATCCTCAAAGTGCACAAAGAAAAGCAGGCTGGCAGACGGGCCGGTTCGCTGACCGCGAAATACGTCTTCGACGACATCATCGGTGAAAGCGAGACGATGCTCGTTGCCAAAAAATGGGCGCGCATCGCGGCCGGCAGCCCCTCGACGGTGCTGTTGACCGGCGAGAGCGGAACGGGCAAGGAGCTGTTCGCCCAGGCCATACACAATGGCAGCGCGCGCAAGGACCGGCCGTTCATTGCCATAAACTGCGCGGCCTTGCCGGATACCCTCATCGAGAGCGAGCTCTTCGGCTACGAGGAAGGCTCGTTTACCGGTTCCAAGAAAGGCGGCCAGATCGGCAAGTTCGAGCTGGCCAACGGCGGCACCATTTTCCTGGACGAAATCGGCGACATTCCGCTCTACACACAGGTCAAGCTGCTGCGCGTGATCCAGGAGAAAAAGCTCTCTCGAATCGGGTCTTCAGGAGAGATTTCCGTTGATATCCGGATTGTTGCGGCAACCCACAAGGATCTCAAGGAAGAAGTGCACAAGGGTAATTTCCGAAAAGACCTGTACTACCGGCTGAATGTCATTACCATCAACATCGCTTCGCTGCGGGAGAGGATGGATGACCTCCCGCTCCTGAACGTTCATTTTGTCAGCAAGCTGTCCCTCAAGCTCGGCCGGAAAAACATCTCCTTTTCCGACGATTTCACGGACCGGCTCAAGACCTACAACTGGCCCGGCAATATCCGCGAGCTGGAGAACGCCATCGAGCGGGCGCTCAACATGCTCCAGGATGGCGGCGTCCTCACCCCTGATCTGCTCCTTTTTGACAGCCCCCTCCCCGGAAGGATGGAAGAGCGGGTATCCGAGGTCAAGTCTCTCAAGGACATAGAAAAGGATGCCATCATCCATGCGCTCAACTTGTACAAGGGTAATATCCTTAAGGTATCCGCCAAGCTGGGTGTGGGAAGAAACACCCTCTATCGCAAAATAAAAGAGTACGACATCAAATAGTTTCCATCCGGAAGCGGTCTTTTTACGTCCTGGCTGTGTCATCCGCCTGCTTTCCATTCCAGGACGAAAATCCCCTTTTCCGGACCGGAGATCGTTCCATTCCATCTGCTGGGTTCCGGATTCCACCGTAAACCCACCTGTAACCATCGCTGCCCTCTCGTCATCCTCCCTGTGCTAAGTTCACCTCACACAACGAATACGGCCTGCTCTGCCCGGCAGTGAGAAAAAGTGCTGTGCTTCCTTGACATGATCCGATTCCGGAGTACCATAGAAAAGTCCGTTCAATTGTTCGCTTTCCCAACCCAGTGCTCTATAATCAAACGCGATGTTCCAAAATGGATTGCAGTTGCCGGGGGCTCGGAAAGCACCGAAGAAGTTTTCTTCCATAATTCAGGTAATTGCTTGAAATCATAAATTGCCTGACAAGTGGCACCGCAATTGCAGTAAGTAAAACAATTGTTTATTGCAAGCTACATTTCGCCAGGAGAGGGGGTGGTGGCAGAAGAAGGCACATCTGTTTTGGTCCAACCAAGTACAGGCTTCTGCAGTAGCAGCAAGAAATGGGCATACGCCCGCATGTGTTATGATGGAAAAAAATAAAATATGGAGGATTGACAAATGGCATTAGCAGAACAAAGTTTCTATTTCTTTATTCCTACGATTAGCATTCTTGGTGTTGGTTGTTCTAAGGAAGCCGGCCCGAAAGCCAAATCCCTCGGTTTCAAAAAAGCTCTGCTGGTAACCGACGCCGGTCTTGCCAAGTTGGGCGTTGCCGATATTATCGGTGGCTACCTGAAGGCCGAAGGTGTTGATTATGTTCTTTACTCTGGCGCCGAGCCCAATCCTACCGATATTAACGTTCGTGACGGCGTAAAAGTATGGAAAGACAACGGCTGCGACTCCCTGATCTCCCTGGGCGGCGGTTCCTCCCATGACTGCGGCAAGGGTATCGGCCTCATGATGTCCAACCCCGGCAAAGACATCCGTGACTTCGAAGGTCTCGATGTTTCCACCGGTAAATTCGTTCCTTACATCTCCATCAACACCACCGCGGGTACCGCTTCTGAAATGACCCGTTTCTGCATCATCACCAACACCGATACCCACGTCAAAATGGCTATCGTTGACTGGCGTGTAACCGCACAGGTATGTATCGTCGACCCGGTCCTCATGCTCGGCAAACCGCCCGCACTGACCGCAGCAACCGGTATGGACGCACTTACCCACGCTGTTGAGGCATATGTTTCCACCATCGCTGAGCCGATCACCGACGCATGCGCCATCAAGGCCATCGAACTGATCGCCAAGTCTCTGTCCCGCGCCGTTGCCCTGGGTTCCGACCTCCAGGCACGTGACGATATGGCATGGGCTGAGTTCCTCGCCGGTATGGCATTCAACAACGCAGGCCTGGGCTACGTACACGCGATGGCTCACCAGCTGGGCGGCTTCTACAACCTGCCGCACGGCGTTTGCAACGCCATTCTGCTGCCGCACGTTGAGCAGTACAACCTGATCGCTGCCAAAGAGCGTCTTGCCGACGTTGCCAAGGCAATGGGTGAGAACATCGACGGTCTGGCACCCATGGAAGCAGCTCAGAAAGCTATTGACGCGATCAAGAAGCTGTCCGCTGCCATCGGCATCCCGCCGAACCTTACCGTTCTCGGCGTGAAAGAAGCCGACCTGAAGGTCATGGCCGAAAACGCGAAGAAAGACGTCTGCCAGCTCATGAATCCGCGTACCGCTACGCTTGAGCAGGTTATCGACATCTACAAGAATGCAATGTAATCGAACGAAAGTTCAGTAACAAAAAGGGGGGTGGTTTTCCACCCCCCTGCTTTTGTATCCCCCCTGCTCCATGAGAAGTATCTCGCCTGCCGGGCTCTGTCCCGGCGCTGCAACTTCAGTTTGCCTCGAAACGCCCCCACCCAGGGGGGTCGAACGGCATGATGAAGCGGCGTATGACACATATGTCCTAAATCAGAACGCTGTGTTATTGTGTCCGGCTTTTGTCATGCTTTGGCACATCATTATTTCTGTTGTTCTATTACGAAAACGACAACAATGAATGTATGAGGACATCCAACCCTGGACGGCCGGGTCTCATGCAAACAGATAAATTGCGGCTTTACGGCGATTTGACCTCTCCGCAGAAATTGGAAGGCGTTCCAAGTAATAGAGATTTCATTTTTTTTTCACTTGTGGTATGTTTTTTTCATATGAAACACCCGGGCAGCTGTAAAAATAATGAAAAAGAATGGGAATGGAGGAAAGTATGGGAGACAAGATTATCCGCATCAACATGACAACCCTTACCACGAGCACCGAGTCCGTACCGAGCGAATGGGCAGCGCTCGGCGGACGCGCGCTTACTTCCACGGTCGTGGCGAAAGAAGTTCCGCCCACCTGTGATGCGCTGGGCAAATACAACAAGCTGGTTTTTGCTCCCGGCCTGTTGACCGCCACTGCGGCAGCCAACTCCGGCCGTCTTTCGGCAGGCTTCAAGAGCCCCCTCACCGGCGGCATCAAGGAGAGCAACGCCGGCGGAACCGCTGCACAGAACCTGGAAAGACTTGGCATCAAGGCGCTCATTATCGAAGGGATGCCGAAGGAAGACAAGTGGTACAGCATCCACATCACTAACGACGGCGTAACCATCAAGGAAGACATGGAGTTTGTCGGTAACGGCAAGGGCAACTATGAGCTCATCAAGACCGTGAGCGAGCGTCTCGGCAAGAAAATCGGCATGCTCGTGTGCGGGCCTGCCGGTGAATTCAGAATGGCTTCGGCAAACATCTCCGTGAAGGACCCCGACGGCAACATCCGCAGCCACGGCCGTGGCGGCGGCGGCGCGGTCATGGGCTCCAAGAAAGTCAAGTACATCACCATCGATGATACCAACGGTCCGGGCGTAACCATCGCCGATCCGGAAAAATTCAAGACCCAG
Organism: Geobacter sp. UBA5735; assembly: GCA_002419385.1. Classification (GTDB taxonomy): domain Bacteria; phylum Desulfobacterota; class Desulfuromonadia; order Geobacterales; family Geobacteraceae; genus RPRC01. Next base: position 38,058 of record DIFZ01000003.1, on the reverse strand, counting down.
GCGCGCATCTTCGCCAAAGCCATGCTGGACCACCCCGTAACCGGCCAGGGCCTGCCGACCTACGGCACAGACGTTCTTATCAACATCCTCAACGAAGCTGGTGGCCTCCCCACCAAGAACTTCCGTTTCGGGACCGTTGATCATCCCCAGAACATCTGCGGCGAGACGCTGCACGACACGATCGTCGCCAGGGGCGGCGTACCCAGCCATGGCTGCCACGCCGGTTGTATCATCAAGTGTTCGCAGATCTATGTGGACAAAGACGGCAAATACATCACCTCCGGTTTCGAATATGAGACCGTCTGGGGATTCGGCTGCGCATGCAATATCTCCGATCTCGACGACATCGCCCGGTGTGACTGGGTCATGGACGACATCGGCATCGATTCCATCGAAGGCGCGGTTCTCATGAGCGTGGCGATGGAAGCCGGAATTCTTCCCTGGGGCGACGGCAAAACAGCCTACAAACTCTATGACGAAGATATCCGCAAGGGAACGCCGCTGGGCCGCATCCTGGGCAACGGCGCCGGTTCGGTCGGCAAGACCTATGGCCTGACCAGGATCCCGGTCGTCAAGAACCAGGCTATCCCTGCCTATGACCCCCGTTCGGTCAAGGGTATTGGCATCACCTACGCAACCACGACCATGGGTGCCGACCACACCGCAGGTTACACCATCGCCACCAATATTCTGAAGGTCGGTGGTTATGTCGATCCTCTTTCCAAAGAAGGTCAGGTTGAACTCTCCAGGAACCTGCAGATCGCAACCGCCGCTGTCGACAGCTGTGGTCTGTGCATTTTCGTGGCCTTCCCGGCTCTCGATATTCCCGAGTGCTTCACGGCCATTTACGAAATGATCAATGCCCGCTATGGCTGCAACCTGGATGCAAATGGCGTTGTGGAATTCGGCAAGTACGTCCTCAAGACAGAGCACGAGTTCAACCTCGCTGCCGGCATGACCAATAAAGACGACCGTCTGCCCGAGTTCTTCGAAGAAGAAATTCCGCCGCACAACGCGGTATGGGATTTCTCCGACGCGGAAATCGACGAGTTCTGGAAATTCTAGTTTCCGGCACGAGCGGTTGTGTTTTGTGCAGTACCAATGTGGGCACCTGGAAACGGGTGCCCGCATTTTTTCTCTGCTGACTTGGTCTGGCCATTATGGTATGTTGAAAGCACGACCGTACCACAGCCGTTCCCGCTTTCACTCAAGCAAGGAAACTGTCGTTTTGAACATGCCGTGAAGCACTGGGAGACTAGGATCTGGCAGGTGCTTCAACGGAAGAAAGGTTGTTCCATGGCGCTGATCGACTCATATGGGCGTAAAATCAACTACCTGCGACTTTCGGTGACCGACCGGTGCAATTTTCGCTGCATCTACTGCATGCCGGAGGGTGGTGTGGACAAGGTCGACCATCATGACATCCTCAGTTACGAAGAGTTGATGCTGCTGGCCAGATCGGTTGTACCGCTCGGCATAGAAAAGATTCGTGTTACCGGTGGAGAACCACTGGTCAGGAACGGAATCGTCCAGTTCCTGTCCGACTTGTCGAAGATTCCCGGCTTGCGGCAGCTTGTTCTGACCACCAATGGATTTCTCCTTGAAGAGCTGGCGTTACCACTTCGCGAGGCAGGAGTGCAGCGTCTCAACATCAGTCTGGATTCATTGCGGGAAGACAGATTCAGGGAGATAACCAGGGTTGGTGACTTGCGCAGGGTCATGGCGGGCATAAATGCTGCGGAGAAGGCCGGTTTCCCGATCAAGATCAATGCTGTTGCCATGCGGGGAATCAACGATGACGAAATCAACGAGTTTGCTGCATTAACCCTGGACAAACCGTTTGCCGTCCGTTTTATCGAGTATATGCCCACAACGAAGGAAGACGGCTGGGAGTCACGTTCCATATCGGGCGAGGAGATTCTTGCCCGCATCAAGGGACGGTTTTCTCTCCAGCCTGTTGTGCGCGGTGAAATGGCGGGGCCGTCACGGGACTACAAGATAAATGGAGCCGCCGGGACGATAGGTGTCATAACGCCTTTATCCTGCCATTTCTGCAGCGAATGCAACCGTATCAGGGTAACCTCCAAAGGCATGGCGAAGACCTGTCTTTTTTCCGACAAGGAAGTGGATCTCAAACCGCTGTTGCGTGCAGTCGACATGGAGGGCCTGCAGGAAATTTTGCGCAGGATTGTCAGCGAAAAGCCCGGCAAGCACATCATCGTGGAGCAGGCCTCTGAACGGAAGCCCTTTTCGATGTCCAGGATCGGCGGCTGAATTATTCATGAAAGGGGCAGGTACGTATGTCAGGGAAAGTAGTCGATGTCTGCGTCAGTGAAAAAAAGGGCGAGCGGAAGAAACCGGTCGGTCAGGTCGTCGTGCGGGTAGGGCATGGTATTGTCGATGATGCGCACGCGGGTGAGTGGCATCGGCAGATAAGCCTTCTCGCCATCGAAAGCATAAGGAAGATGCAGGAAAAGGGACTTGATGTCAGTTCAGGCGATTTTGCCGAGAATATCACCACTGAGGGGATAGACCTTCCCGCTCTGCCTATCGGCACCAGGCTTGAAATAGGGGAAACGCTGCATGAAGTCACCCAGATCGGCAAGGAATGCCATTCTCGCTGCGCCATCTACCAACAGGCGGGCGACTGCGTCATGCCGCGCGAGGGGATTTTCGTCAAAGTCCTGCGGGGAGGCACCATCAGGAAAGGCGACAGGATCGAGAGGGTAGCAGGATAGTCCGCTTTCACCTCAGTCCTGCCGGATAATCGCTACCGCGTCATCACGACTGCAATGACAAGAGAGGTCTGCATATGTCCAGCCAGGTTTTCTTTGCCGATTTGCGGACATCCACCGCGGAAAACCTGTTCGACAAAATCGGCAGGCTGATGGGAAAGTGTGGCGTCAGTTCCATCGTTTCCCGGGGCGATCTCGTGGCGGTGAAGATCCATTTCGGGGAGAAGGGCTGCCATGCCTATGTGCGGCCGGTTTTCGTCAGGAAGATTGTAGAAGAAATCAGGAAGTGCGGCGGGATGCCGTTCCTGACCGATTCCTCTACCCTCTATCCCGGAGAACGAAAAAACGCCGTAGCAGCCCTTAATTGCGCGGTTGCCAATGGTTTCGCATCCGAAGTCGTGGGGGCGCCGCTCATCATGTGCGACGGGCTGCGGGGAGAATCGGCCAGGGAGATTCCCCTTGACGGGGAACTGCTCAAAACCGCCAAAATAGGGTCCGCCATTGCGGAGGCTGATGCGCTGGTCGCGGTGTCCCATTTCAAATTGCATGAGCTGACCGGGTTCGGCGGCGCTTTGAAGAATCTGGGAATGGGCTGTTCCAGCAGGGCCGGGAAGCTTCAGCAGCATTCCTCGGTGGCTCCCGTGGTGCAGGCTGATCTGTGCACCGGATGCGGCTTATGCATGCTGTCGTGCGAGCACGGGGCGGTCAGCATGCGGGACGGGACTGCGTACATTGCTCCGGATCTTTGCGTCGGCTGCGGCCGCTGCATCTCTGCATGTCCCGTCAAGGGAGTCAAGGTTCAGTGGAACGAGGCATCGTCTTCCGTGATGAAGAAGATGGCTGAATATGCCCTTGGCGCACTTTCGGGGAAACATGCATCCTCGCTGTTTCTGAATTTCATTACCCAGGTTTCACCTGCCTGCGATTGTTACGGCCATTCGGACGCTCCGATCGTCAACGACATCGGCTTGTGCGCCTCCACCGACCCGGTCGCCGTCGACCAGGCCAGCGTCGACCTTGTCAATGCCGCAACGGGCAACAGGGGAACTGCCCTGCGGTCAGGGTTCGAAGCGGGGGGTGACAAATTCAGGGGAGTGCATCCTGCTATTGACTGGTCTGTCCAGCTTGGGCATGCCGAGAAGATAGGGCTTGGTTCCAGGGACTACGTTTTGGAGAAGATTTGACATGACCATCCTCACCGTGTCCCTGAAGAAAGGGGTGGGCGAGGATGCCCGATTTGATGCGGAAGGTTTCCCGGCACATGCCATTACAGCTGTGATGGTCAGAGGCTTTTCTTCACCCTGAATACCGACGTGAAGGTCGCGGCCTTGCTGCCCTGGTCGTCGAAAACTTCAGCCATTCCCTGTATGGTCCGTTCGTCGCGTTCCACGATAGTGGCCACCGCCCTGACCACTCCGCTCCGCACCGGAGCGTGGAATTTCAGGGAAAGTTCCATGGTTACGAAGTGGGTGCCTTCCTGCAGCACGCTCTTGATGGCCATGGCAACGGCAGTATCCGCCAGCGCAGTGACGGCGCCGCCGTGCAGCAGGCCCTTCCCCTGTGCCAGTTTCACCGTAAAAGGCATGGAAAGTACGGCTTTGCCGTGCGCTGCTTCCTCGATCTTCATTCCCAGATACTCTTCAAAGGGAGCGCATGCTATCCAGCCGGGCAGCTCGAAGGGTATCTCTCCCGTCGCGGGCATCTTCTCATCATACATTTTTTCGTACATGGAACCCCCTCTCTGATGCCTTCTGACAGCCTGCTAGTTCGGTGTTGCCTGGTTTTGAGTTGCCGCGACACCAGGCTGGTACGTGAACTGCCATTCGCTGTACTTGGTTTTCCCTTCCAGGTGTTCCAGGCCATCGGGGAAATTTGCCTGCTTCAGGGGAGGGGCGTCACTGGAACTGGCGACGCCGATGATCCCCCGAACGGGATCCTTTATGGGAACCCACTCTTCTCCCGTCAGCGGGTCCTTGTAGAGACGCCGAATGTAGCGGATCTTGGTCAGCGTCGAAGGATCCTGCAGCAGGTCCTTCAGATCGTTCAGGGGTGGGGCCGGCCGCTGGCCCGCCCGGGGCGCATGCCAGCGGGTGATGGCATCCCGGTACTGCGCTCCGCGGAATATGAGTTCTTCTTCCCGCTCCCTCATCATGAGGGTTCTCCAGCTCTGGGCGGTTATTCCCGTCATGATGCCCATGATGACGACCAGTGCCAGCACTGCCACCAAGGTGAAGCCGGATGATGATCTGACCGGCTGCAGAACGACGTTTAAATGCGCCGGCAGCCTGCCGGGTGACGGGGGCGCCACTTCCTATTTCCTGGCAAGGACGCTGCGTGCAGCCTCAACCAGGTCCTCGGGCATGAGGCCGAAATACTTGAGCAGCTCTTCGGCTTTTCCCGAGGTGCCGAACCGGTCACGGATTCCCACCCGGATGAGGGGGGTCGGTTGGCGTTCCGCCAGAAGCTCGCAGACAGCGGAGCTGAGCCCGCCGATGACGGAATGTTCCTCAGCGGTCACGAGTGCCCCGGTTTCCCGTGCCGACTTGAGGATGATCTCCTGGTCCAGCGGTTTCACGGTGCCGATGTGCACCACGCGCGCCGAGATTCCTTCCGCAGACAGCAGTGCAGCTGCCTTCAGGGCCTGCGCGGTCATGATCCCCGTCGTTACGAAGGTCAGGTCGGTGCCTGGAGCCACTTCGCATCCTTTTCCCAGCTGGAAGCGATGGCCGTCGTCGAAGACCCGGGGGACCTTGTTGCGGCCGAGCCTGATGTAGACAGGCCCCTTGTATGCTGCTGCCGCCTCGACCGCGCCCTTCGTTTCTTCTGCGTCGGCGGGCACGATGACCGTCATGTTGGGTATCGCACGCATTATGGCAATATCCTCCACTGACTGGTGAGTGCCCCCGTCTTCACCTACCGTCACACCTCCATGGGTCGGGACTATCTTTACGTTTGCCTTGGGATATGCCACTGACTGGCGGATCTGCTCCCATGCCCTGCCGGCGGCGAATATGGCGAAAGTGGAGACAAAAGGAATCTTGCCCACAGCCGCGAGGCCTGCCGCGGTTCCGACCATGTTGGCTTCGGCTATGCCCATGTTGAAAAAGCGTTCCGGGAACTTCTTCGCAAACAGCGCTGTCTTGGTCGACCCCGACAGGTCGGCGTCGAGCACCACTATGTCACCGTTTTCCTCGCCCAGTCGGGCCAGTGTCTCTCCGTAGGCATCCCTGGTTGCCTTCATGCCCTCTCCTTCCTTATTCTCAGTCTTCGATGCAGCCCAGGCACAGGAGGGCCTCGTTCAATTCCTCGTCATTGGGCGCGACACCGTGGTAGGACGCCTTGTGCTCGAACCGGGGAACCCCTTTCCCCTTGACGGTCCGTGCCACGAGGACCGTCGGTTTGCCCTTCGCCTTCCCGGCGCATTCCAGGGCCGCGACGATCGCTTCCATGTCATGGCCGTCGATTTCCAGGACGTTCCAGCCGAAGGCGCGGAATTTTTCCCCGATGGGGCCCACGTTCATGACCTTTTCCACCTCTCCGTCGATCTGGAGCGCATTGGCGTCGACCATGGCGCAGAGGTTGTCCAGCCGGTAATGTGCCGCGGCCATTGCCGCTTCCCAGACCTGGCCCTCCTGCAGTTCGCCGTCACCCAGCAGGACGTATACCCTGGCTGGTTTGCCGCTCAACCGCAAGCCGAGCGCCATGCCGTTGGCCATGGACAGTCCCTGGCCCAGTGACCCGGTGCAGACTTCTACCCCCGGCGTTCCCTTGCTGTCCGGATGTCCCTGCAGGTGGCTTCCCAGGCGACGCAGCATCATCAGGTCTTCTTTGGGGAAATAGCCTGCCTCTGCCAGGGCGACGTACTGGGCCGGCGCCGCATGGCCCTTGCTGAGGACGAAGCGGTCTCTCCCTTCCCAGAGCGGGTTCTCCGGATCGTGCCGCATGACCTGGAAGTAGAGCGCCGTGACCATGTCGATCGCCGAGAGCGAGCCGCCGGTGTGTCCCGACTGGGATCGGTGCAGGGTCTTCACGATGGAGACCCGAAGGTCCCGGGCCTTTTCTTCCAGAAATGCAATCCTGTCTTTATCCACTGACTGTACCTTTCTTCGTGCTGTAACCGGTGGGCCAAAGCTCAATCTTTTACGGATGCGAGGTATTCGAGGATCATCTCGTCCAGGGTCTGCTCATGCTTCGGCGACCCGTCTGCCGGGGAGCTGCCGGCAGCGCTGTGCTGATCCGGTGAAGACTCGGCGGGGGGAGGGGGCGCGTCGAAGGCGCGGCTGTCGAATTCGCCCGCCTTCAGCCGCCGCAGCATATCCTTGTGCTGCTCCTTCATGAGGTCTTCAACGACCTTTTCCAGCATTTCGACCGTGATGATATCGGAATAGTCGGTCTTCTTCGACGCGATGATCGTCCCGTCCCGGTAGAGGAGCGTGATGATATGGGGGTTCTTCACCCCGCTGTCTTCGGTCTGGATGTGAAAAATCACGCCTTTGTAAAGAATGTTGTGATTGAATCCCTGTACCATGATGCACCCGTTTGTTTCGTGAAATGGAGTGCCGTTCGCGTGGACCGGCGAGCCAACCTGTTGTTTGCACGCAGAAAATAACATGGCGTACCGATTGATGCAAGGGAGAAAAGGGGACCCCGGTCAGGTGCTTTTCCCCAGGAGTTTCTTGATCCTGGCCACGGCTTCCATGGCATCCTTTGCATACAGATCTGCGCCGATCTGGTCAGCATAGGCCTGGGTGACAACAGCGCCGCCGACCATGGTGAATGTCTTAATGCCTTCTTTCCTCAACCGGCCGATGACATGTTCCATCTCGGACATGGTCGTGGTCATCAATGCGGAGAGACCAACCGCATCCACGTTCCGTTGCCGCGCTTCGGTCACTATCTTTTCGGCGGGCACGTTCTTGCCGAGGTCGATCACTTCGTAGCCGTGATTTTCCAGCAGTGTGCAGACAATGTTCTTGCCGATGTCATGAATGTCGCCTTCAACAGTGGCCATCAAGATGCGACCCTCGGAGGAAAGGGAGCCCTGCTGCATTTCCTCCTTGAGCCGCGAGAAAGCACGCTGCATCGTCTCGGCGGATTGCATCACCTGGGGAAGAAAGAACTGGTTTCTTTCGAAGCGGCGCCCGACTTCCTCAAGGCCCGGCAGCAAGCCTTCGTTGCTGATCTGGAGGGGTGACAGACCTTCCTCCAGAGCCTGGTTGACCAGGGAGATGACGCCTTCAGGATCCCCGTTGATCACCGAGCGGGCCAAAAGCCCCCTGACGTCGGCAGGAAGATTGACCGGCGCTTCCGGAACGGAAGCTGTTGCGGTTTCGCGGTAAGCCTCCACGTATGCGGCTGCCCGCAGGTCTTTCTGCAGCAGCACCATGGCTGCCCGCCAGGCATCCATCATCGTTTTTTCCTTCGGGTTGATGATGGCTGCGTCCAGGCCCGCCTCCAGCGCCATGGCGAAAAACGTTGCGGACATCAGCTGCCGGCAGGGAAGGCCGAAAGAGATGTTGCTGACCCCGAGGACCGTGTTGAGGCCCACGGAGCTTTTTACCGAGCGGATTGCTTGCAGTGTCTCGACTGCCTGCTTCTGCTCGGCGCTGACGGTCATGGTAAGGCAATCGATGATGACGTCCCTCTTGGGGATACCGATTTTTTCCGCCTCGTGAGCTATCCTTTCTGCGACGGCGACTCTTCCCGCGGCGGTCTGCGGGATACCGTTTTCGTCAAGGGTCAACCCTATCACGGCCGCTCCATACTTCTTGGCCAGGGGGAGGATGCGGCTGAAGCTCTTCTCCTCGCCCGAAACGGAATTGACCAGCACTTTGCCGTCGGCCGCCTTGAGTCCCCGTTCAAGAGCTTCCGGATTGGACGAGTCGAGCACGAGCGGGACCGTTGCCGCTCCGGTTACACAGAACACGGCCCTTTCCATGGCTGCGGCTTCGTCGATTCCCGGCGTCCCCACGTTCACGTCCAGCAGCGTTGCGCCGGCTTCGGTCTGCTCCAGGGCTTCCCGACGTATGTAGGCAACTTTTCCTTCCCGCAGTTCGGCGGCAAACGCCTTTTTGCCCGTGGGATTGATGCGCTCGCCGATTACCGCGGCCGGGCAATCGCTGCCGATGGCCGTGAATTCCGAACGGCATGAGAGGAATGTTGTGCCGCGATCCGGGCCGCACGACGTGAAGGGGCGGTTTCTGCCCGCGAGTGCCGTGCGGATCGCACTGATGTGACGGGGAGTCGTGCCGCAGCAACCGCCGATGATGCGGACTCCCAGGTCCGCGAAGCGGTCGTGAAAGGTGGTCATCTCTTCCGGTGTGCCCGGGAATACGGTCTTGCCGTCTTGCAGAACGGGCAGTCCGGCGTTTGCCTGTGCTATGAGCGGCAGTCCGGTGACCCGGCGCATGGCCGTGAGGATGTCGTAGATGCCTTCGACGCCGAGACCGCAATTGGAGCCGATAACGTTTGCGCCAACCGCCTCAAGGGTTATGGCAGCCGCTTCCGGAGGGGTCCCCAGAACGCTTCTGCCCTTGTCGTCGAAGGTGAGCATGGCAATGATCGGGATGGTGGCAGACAATTCCCGGATTGCTATGATGGCGGCACGGATTTCCTTGATATCCAGGAACGTCTCGAGCGTGAACAGGTCCGCGCCGGCTTCCATGAGGATTTCCGCCTGCTCCCGGTAAACGGCCGACATGCGGTCGAAGGAGATGTCGCCCAACGGTTCGACGAACAGGCCGGTAGGGCCCATGGAGGCGGCCACATAGGCGTCAGGCCCTGCTGCGGCCCGTGCCAGCGCCACACCCGTGCTGTTGATTTCCCGGATCCGCCCTTCGAGGCCGAAGTGGGAAAGCTTTTCCCGGTTGCCGCCGAAGGTGTTGGTGACGATGATGTCGGCGCCTGCCTGGCGGTATTCACGGTGGACGCCCTGCACCACATCGGGAGCGGTGAGATTCATCTCCTCGGGCGATTGCCCCGGTTTCAGGCCCCGTTCCTGCAGCATGGTTCCCTTGGCGCCGTCCAGTACCAGGATTCTGTTCAGTATCGCGTCACGTAAAGGGGTTTTCATCATGGGTATTCTCCGGGTGGTGAGAAATGTGCTGTTCCGGCGCTCGGTACGGCTGCGGCTGTCATCCGTCTTTCCCGTCGGGTTGCAGGTCCGGCACCAGCGGCTTCTGCAGGTCCAGGTGTCCGCCCAGAGTGGGGACTTCATGCCCTTCGATCAGGAGCTTCACCTGTTTGACGGCAGGGAAATTGTAGACCACGGTGTTGACGATGGAGTAGGCAGCAGTCATTTCGGCTGAGCTTCCTTTGGGCAACCCGTCCACGAGCCCTGCTCCCATGTCGACAATGGCCGTATCATCCTGTATCTGGACGGATCTGACAGCGCTGGTCGGCGGTATGGTGGGAGCCAGGTCTCCCAAGGGTCCGTTTGCCAGTTCTTCGAGGGTCTGACGGATGCAGAACGCGAGGTCACCGCCGCAGGAGTCGATCTCACGGGTTTCCGTGACGTATTCGCCGGTGTCGGCGGCCGCGAAATAGAGTGATACGGCACGGGTCCCGGCCGGCTGCGGCTGCGCCGGGGCTGCCGGTCGTTCATGCCGGTCCAGGTATTTGAACAGCATGAGCGCGCCCAATACGAGCGCGACAGCGACGAAAGCCGCCAGCAGCACTGCCTTGCCACCGCCTCTTGCTTTTCCCTCGGTCCGCTTCATGGCTTCACCTGTGTGCCTTCCTTTTCCAGCGATACCTGGTGCACGTCGCCGAGTGCCCCGCCGAGAAACCTGTTGCCGACCTTGATGAATCCGGCCGGGACATCAGTGACGAAATAATGGTGGTTGCCCTTTTCCGATGCCGGCCGCAACAGTGACGAGTTGCGCAATATCTCCGCAACGGTGCGGGCGGTTTCCTCTGCCGAGTCGACGAGCTGGACGCCTTCGCCCATGCTTTCGCCGATTGTCTTCTTGAGTATGGGATAATGGGTGCAGCCGAGCACAAGCGTGTCGACACCCTGGTTTTTCAGGCCGCCAAGATAGATATCGGCAACCATGCGCGTCACTTCGTTGTCGATCCACCCTTCTTCGGCCAGGGGGACGAAGAGGGGGCAGGCGCGCGTCACGACCTCGATTTCGGGATTAATCCTCTTTATAGCCTTGGTATAGGCGCTGCTCCTTATGGTTCCCTCAGTGCCGATCACACCGACTTTGCCGGTTCTGGTCACCGATGCGGCGCGCCGCGCTCCCGGCTCGATCACACCGACGATGGGTATGGAAAAATGTTTTTTCAGCGTTTCCAGGGCGCAGGCAGACGCAGTATTGCAGGCCACGACCAGCAGCTTGATGTCCCGGCTTACCAGGAAGGAAGTAATCTCCGTGGAGTACCGTGTAACCGTTTCCGGAGATTTCGTGCCGTAGGGTACGCGGGCCGTGTCGCCCAGATAAATGGTGTCTTCCTGCGGAAGGGCCTTTTCAACTTCCTTCAGGACGGTGAGACCGCCGACACCCGAGTCGAATATTCCGATAGCCTTCCAGGTCACGCCGGGTGCAAACCTCCTCTCGGGATGCGGCACACCGCTTCCCATGACGGAGACGCCCCACTTCGTTTTCTGTATGGGCGCCCCATGCTCAACTGACTGATAATATGCTGAATTTTATATAATAGTTTCCCCGGCGCGACTTTGTCAAGGCATTTGGGGCTCAGGAAGTGACCAGGCCAACGGCATCAAGCAATATTCTCCTTTAATTCCAAACAGAAATTTGCTATTGATACAGGGAATCGTTTCCGGATGGAAACTGGGTATCCTCTGCAGGAGGAGTCAATAATAATGGACAAACAGGAACTGATTTCGAAAACAAAAGAGCACCTGACCCCGTTTGAAACGGACAATGTCATCACGTTTTTGCAGAATCTGAGCATCAAGAGCGCGATGGAGAATCCATGGCTGATCGGCGCCTTTCTGGTCATCTTTTTCTACGCGGTCATCAAGCGCTCCAAATTCGTCTTGCTCAGCCTTTTTACCGTGATCGCCGTCATGGTCATGATCCGCTATGTCTTCCCGCCGCAAGGCGATGATCTCAGTCTTTCCTCGACACTCCCCTTTGTGGCGAGCGGGATTGTCATCGGAGCGGTTCTTCTGTATTTCAATTTCGTCAAGTCCGAATGAGGATTCGTGAACAGAACCGGCTTCACAACAACCATTCCACTCGAGATCCTGCTGGCCGGGGACAGGATTCCGGTTGATCTGAACAATCTCTTCATCACGGGCGGCAAAGGCCTTGAGCTTGTCGAGCATGCGGAGGCGAGCGGTTTTCCCCGCAACACCTGCAGCTGGATCAAGGGGATTTATTCCGCGGCCATGGAAAGCGGCATCCGCGAGATGGTTGCCGTCACCGAGGGAGACTGCAGCAACACGCGCGCCCTGATGGAAGTCCTCTCATACAGCGGCATCCGTGTCGTTCCCTTTGCCTACCCCCACGACCGGAACGCTGCGGCGCTGCGGGCTGAAATCGAAAAGTTGATGGCTGCCTTCGGCGTCGGCTGGGATGAAGTCAGTCATGCCGGTGAGCGGCTGGAAGCCATCAGGGAAAAGATCCGGACCGTAGACCGGCTCACCTGGGAAGAAGATCTGGTGTCGGGCGAGGAAAACCATTACTTCCAGGTGGCATCTTCCGACATGAACGGCTCGCCGGACAGCTACGATGCCGAGATAGACCGCTTCATCAGCGAGGCGCGCTCACGCACTCCCTATCGCGACAGGATACGGCTCGCCTATATCGGTGTCCCTCCCATACTGGAAGGCCTCTATCCATTCCTGGAGTTCCATGGCGCCCGGGTCGTGTTCAATGAAACCCAGCGGCAGTTTTCCATGCCCTATGGGATTGACGACCTGGTGGAGCGTTACCGCGCCTATACCTATCCCTATGATATCTTTTTTCGCCTGGCGGATATTGAGAAAGAGCTTGAAAAGAGGCGGGTAGACGGCGTGATTCACTACGTGCAGTCGTTCTGTTTCCGGCAGATAGAGGACATAATCGTCCGCCGGAGACTTCACCTGCCGATCCTGACGCTGGAGGGGGACAAGCCGGGCACGCTGGACGCACGGACAGCCATCCGGATCGAAAGTTTCCTCGAACTGATCGGGGAGACGCGATGAAGATCGGGATCGATCTGGGAAGCAGGAAGGTGAAATTCGCCTTGGTGTCGGGCGGGGCCGTGAAGCGCCTGGAAACATTCGACACCATTTCCTTCTATCGGAATTTCGGGCGCATGAAGGGGGATGACCTCACCTTTGACCTGGCTGCCACCGGGCTTTTCTCACCCGACGAGATCGCTGAGGCGTCAATAATCGCTACCGGGTATGGTCGCAACACGCTGCACCTGAAAGGTGTCCGGGTGATATCCGAGATCAGGGCACACACGGCGGGGGCGGTTTTCCAGACCGGTTTCAGGGATTTTACCCTGCTGGACATGGGCGGCCAGGACACCAAGGTGGCCCTGATACGCGACGGCATGCTGCGGGATTTCGTGATGAACGACAAGTGCGCGGCCAGCAGCGGCCGCTACCTGGAAAACATGGCAGCCGTGCTGGAGGTCGGACTGGACGAACTTTCATCCCATTGGGAAAACCCGGTGCGGCTCGATGCCACCTGCGGCATTTTCGGCGAATCGGAGCTGATCGGCCAGATCGTCCGGGGGCATTCCCTGGCCCGGCTCTGCGCCGGGGTCAACCGGACGCTCGTGAAACGGGTGGTTCCCATGTTGCGGCGCTTTCCGTCCGAAATGATTGTCCTGACCGGCGGCGTTGCCCGCAATCATGCGCTGGTCAGGCTCCTGGAGGAGGAGGGGCATGCGGTTACCGTGCCGGAAAATCCCCAGCACAATGGTGCCATAGGATGCGCTGTCATCGATGGTTGATGTGCGGTGGGGTGCTGAATGAAGATTGATGCAAAAGACCTGCTTTTCGTTGCCCTCGCCGGTCTCGTGCTTGCCGGCGTTTTCTTCGTTTCCGGCGAGGAGACGACCAAACGGGTGCCGTATGATGCGGCGCACCGCACAACCTACGATGTGCTGAAAAAATCGGGCAGCAGGCAGGAGGCCGAACGTGGCTGCGGGACCTGCCACAATGAAACGGCGAATCCCCTTCCTGCCGGCCATCCTCCCGAGAACCGTTGCCTGTTCTGCCACAAGATCGAAAGGGCGGCCCGGTGACCATCCTCAACCTGACGCTTTCGCTGGAGAAACTCGTGGCTGACATCGTTGGCAACGTCGAGGAATTCAGCCATATTGATCCGCTCCGTGTCATGCTGTGCGTTTCTTCCACCAGGGGCGGAGGTGTGCATGGCGTGTACGCGAAAATCCATCCGCTCCGTTTTGCCGGCGGCGCCCGGTCCATGGAAGTGAAACGGGGAAGGCGCTCCGCTCTCCTGACCATGCCCATGATAATTGATCGGCAGAATGAGATGCTTTACGTGATTTATTTCCTCGTGCCCCGCTTCTTCAATCTGCCGAAACGCGAGAAGCTGGTCACCGTGTTCCACGAGCTCTATCACATATCGCCCCGGTTTGACGGCGATATCAGGCGTTTCCCGGGCCGGAACTTTGCCCACGGCAGCTCCCGCAAGCGGTACAACGCCCTGATGGAAAAACTGGTGGCGACGTATCTTTCCCTGCCCGGCTGTTCCGGCGTGACGGACTTCCTGGATGGCGACCTGGAGTCCCTGCGTTCCCGGTATCGTGCCGTCGTGGGGCGCAGATTTCCGGTGCCGAAAGCCAAGGTCGAACGGTGAGAAGTGCTTCTTTCCGGTAAGCGGTTTCGCGAGGTCACACCATGCCTGTCACAAAAGTTGACGCAGAGGGAAGGATCCTGCTGCCGCAGGATGCTTTCGAGAGACTGTGCCTGAAGCCCGGCGATGACGTCAAGGTGGAAGTGCAGGGATCGACGGTGGTTGTTTCCCGGCTGAACTTTCCTGAAGAACCGGCAGCTGTTCCAGATGTGCGAACCTTGGCAAACCGCAGGAATCTGGAAACTTCCGTCCGCTTCATCAGGGGGGTGGGGCCGAAGATGGCGGCTGCGCTGGCGAAGAAGGGTATCCACACGGTCGAAGATGCGCTCTATCTTCTTCCGTTTCGCTACGAAGACCGCAGGCAGCTCCGTTCCCTGGACAGCCTGCGTCCCGGGAGGCTCGAAGTGTTCTGCGCCGAGGTCAGGAGCGTCGAAACCAGGACTTCCAGGGGCGGCCGGCGCTTTTTCGAGGCGGTCGTGAGCGACGGTCGCGGCGCAGCCATCCTGAAGTGGTTCAATTTCAATTCCCGGCATCTGGCCGGCATCTGGCGGCCCGGCAGGAGGGGGATTTTTTCCGGGGAAGTGGTCTGTTACGGCCATGACCTCGAGATCCACCATCCCGAGGTGGACTGGCTGGAGGACGGCGCAGACCCGGCGTCATTCATGGCGGATGATCCGGTCAATTTCGGCCGGACCATACCGGTCTACCCCCTCACCGAAGGGTTGCGGCAGAAACCCTTGCGGAAAGTGCAGAAGGAAATTGTCGACACGTTCTCGGGATCGGTGGAAACGGCCATTCCCGGCGAAATCCTGGAGCGGCGGGCATTGATGCCGGTTGGCCAGGCATTGAAGGAAGTCCATTTCCCCTGCAATGATGCCGCCATCGAAGAGCTGGAGCACTCGACGACCCGGGCTCACCGCACCCTGGCTTTCGACGAGTTCTTCTATCTCCAGCTGGGCCTTGCGTTGAGAAAGCGGGGAGTGTCGATCGAGCCGGGCATACCGTTTCAGGTTACCCACAAGTATACCCGCCAGTTGGTCAAGACCCTTCCCTTTTCCCTGACCGCAGCCCAGAAGCGTGTCCTCGCTGAAATCAAGGAGGACCTGGCGGCGCACCACCCCATGCACCGGCTGGTACAGGGTGACGTGGGAAGCGGCAAGACCGTTGTGGCGATCCTCGCCGCTCTCCTGGCTGTGGAAAACAATTGCCAGGTCGCCATTATGGCTCCCACCGAGATTCTGGCGGAGCAGCACTATCTCACCATGCACCGCTATTGCGAACAGTTGGGTATCGCAACATGCCTGCTTACCTCCCGGGTGAAGGGGAAGGACAAAACCAGGCTGCTCGAAGAGGTCGCATCGGGGAATATATCGGTAATCATAGGCACTCACGCAGTCATCCAGGAAAAGGTCGATTTCAAATGCCTCGGGCTGGGCATCATCGATGAACAGCATCGTTTCGGCGTCCTGCAACGGGGCATCCTGAAGAAAAAAGGGCAGAACCCCCATATCATGGTCATGACGGCCACTCCCATACCACGTACCCTTGCCATGACTGTTTTCGGGGACCTGTCCCTTTCGGTGATCGACGAGCTGCCACCCGGCCGGAGCCCGGTGGCTACCCGGATCTGCAGCGAATCCCAGCGGCAGCGCGTGTATCGGCTGATCCGGGATGAGGTCCGGTCCGGAAGGCAGGCCTACGTCATCTATCCCCTGGTGGAAAAATCCGAAAAAACGGACCTCAAGGCGGCGACCCTCATGGCCGGTCACCTGGCCGGGGAGGTCTTTCCCGAGTTCAGGGTCGGATTGCTGCACGGAAAGATGAAGCCGGAAGAAAAAGAGGGAGTGATGAGCTCCTTCAAGAGCCGGCAGATAGATATCCTGGTTGCAACCACCGTCATCGAGGTCGGGATCGATGTACCCAATGCCACGGTCATGGTCGTGGAACACGCCGAACGCTTCGGCCTGTCCCAGCTCCATCAGCTGCGGGGCAGGGTAGGCCGCGGGACTGCCCAATCCCACTGCATTCTCCTGACCGGAGAAGGTCTGGCCGGTGATGCGGAAAAGAGACTGAAGGTCATGGAACAAACCGCTGACGGTTTCCGGATTGCCGAGGCCGATCTGGCACTGCGCGGTCCCGGCGATTTTCTCGGTACAAGGCAGGCGGGGCTTCCCGAGTTTCGCGTGGCAGACATCCTGCGGGACGGGCGGATCCTGGAGGAGGCCAGGCAGGAGGCCTTCGCCCTGGTGGAGCGGGATCCCCAGCTGTCGTTGCCGGATAACGGGCGCCTGCGCCAGGAGTTGGTACGGCGGTGGGGAGGGAAACTGGAATTGGCCGGAATTGCCTGAACGAAAAAACCCGCCGGTATCTGCCGGCGGGTTTTGAGTCATCGAAAGATGGAAGCAGCTACGGAGGCTGTTACATCTTTTTGACGTTGGCGGCCTGGAGCCCCTTGGGGCCGCTGACCACATCAAAGGTTACCTGCTCGCCTTCAGCGAGGGTCTTGAAACCATCAGCCGCGATGGCCGAGAAGTGGACGAAGACGTCTTCGCCGTTCTCCTGCTCGATGAAACCGAACCCCTTTGCGTCGTTGAACCATTTTACTTTACCTTGAGCCATTTTCCTACCTCCTTTCTTGCTTCCGGAACTTCAGTCCCGAAATTTCACGGAACGCTGACATCTTAAGTTTCCGGAGTTTTGAGGCAGAAAAACAACGAAGCAAGTACCTGTTCCTCATCGTTCTTTCTTGGCTCTGCAATAACTTCCGAAACTTACTTAGCGTATGAGTAGCAAGCCGCGAAACAGATGTCAAGAGAATTTTAACGTCCGGTGCACATTTGGTGAAAAAAAATGAATGCCGGGTTCGGACCTGCTGTCATGTGCAGGTCTCCGGATGCGGCAATTGCTCAGAACGTATTGATTCTCCTGATAAAAGCCAGGAGCAGCCCGTAGTGGCGGTGATCGAAGCGGAGCGAAATGCGATGGAGGTTCAGCAGATCGGGTTCATCCTGTTCCTCGGGCAATGGCGAGCAGGGACAGATGCGGGTGCCGGGCAAGCGGAGTTCGGGGAATTCTTCCTCAAGGATCGCTATCTGCTCTTCGGTCAGCTGCTTTGACAGGCGCAGGATCAGGTGCCCGTTGACAAACCTGAGCGAATGGTAGGTTCTGTAAAAATCTTCGATGACCCTGATGGCTTCATCTTCATCAGGAACGATCGTGAAAAGCGAAAAGTCTTCTCCTGAGATGAATCCCTTGCCGAGCAGGCAGTCGGTGACGAATTCGACCCACCGTTTCCAGTAGCCGTCCTGATCGTCGACGAGAACGAGCGGCTTCGGCGAGGTCTTGCCTGTCTGGATCAGGGTGAAGACTTCCATGGCTTCGTCCATGGTTCCGAAGCCTCCGGGAAAGATCGCGATGGCATCGGCTTCCTTGACAAAGGCTACTTTCCGCGTGAAGAAATGCTTGTAGGTGATCAGGCGGGGGTTTGCCGTCATGACAGAGTTTGGGGCCTGCTCGAAGGGGAGGCGTATGTTGACCGCGAAGGAATTCTCCGCGCCTGCGCCCTCGTTGCCGGCTTCCATGATGCCGCCGCCCCCGCCGGTGATGATCATGTATCCCTGTGCGGCAAGCTTGCGGCTGAAGCGGACTGCTGTCCGGTACATGGCGTCGTGCCGTTCCGTCCGGGCCGATCCGAAGATGGTGACCTTTTTTCTCCTGCGGTACGGTCCGAAAACCTTGTTGGTATAGCGCATCTCTTTCATGGAGCTGCTGAGGAGCTTGAGGTCTGCCAGGTAGTCGGTCTCCTGTCCGGCTTTCAGTGCGGCAATGATCATTTCACGTATGTAGGATGGGTTGGCCACCCCTTCGGCTCGTTCGATCAGGTCGTCGATCAGTTCGTCGATTCCGCCGTTTTCCCGGGAGAATTTCAGTTCCATGGTTCGGTATCGCTCCTTGACAATGGGTGTCGGATTATAGCATCAGGAGCGGGTTGAAGCAAACAGGAAGCTTGTTGAGGATTATTAATTTGATTTATCGAAGCGTTTTGTTTAAATTGTGCAGATAGTTACAGCGGATTATGCTGGAAGAAGGCCATTCCTGACCATGGGTTCGGACTGCGACAAAAGAACCGCCGGCCTATCATGAATTGAAAGGAACATAGTTAAGATGGGGAAGACAACCGCTGAAAAAATATTTGCCGGCCATCTGGTGGACGAACCGTTCCCCGGAGCCAAGGTGCTCCGTCTGGATGTCGTCATGTGCCATGAGATAACCACACCCATAGCCATTGCCGACCTGGAGGCCAGGGGCAAGGACCGGGTCTTCGACACCACGAAGATCAAGGCGGTCATAGATCATGTGACGCCGAGCAAGGACAGCAAGACCGCGACCCAGGCGAAAATTCTCCGCAACTGGGCGCGGCGGCACGGCATCAGTGACTTTTTCGACGTGGGCGCAAACGGAGTCTGCCATGCGCTCTTTCCGGAAAAGGGGTTCATCCGGCCGGGTTACACCATCATCATGGGTGACTCCCATACCTGTACCCATGGTGCGTTCGGGGCGTTTGCGGCAGGCGTCGGCACGACGGACCTGGAGGTGGGGATCCTCAAGGGGGTGTGCGCTTTCCGCGAGCCGAAGACGATCCGTTTCAATCTCAATGGGACCTTGCCCAAGGGGGTCTATGCCAAGGATGTCATTCTCCATGTGATCGGCATGATCGGGGTGAACGGCGCCACTGACAGGGTCATGGAATTCCGTGGGCCCGTCGTCGACGCCATGACTATGGAGTCGCGCATGACCCTTACCAATATGGCCATCGAGGCTGGAGGGACATCCGGGATCTGCATGCCCGACCAGGTCACGGTCGAGTATCTCTGGCCGTTCATTTCGGACCGGTATCCGTCAAGGGATGCTGCTCTGGCAGATTTCCGGAAATGGTGTTCGGATGAGGATGCCTCATACGAAAAAGTATACGACATCGACGTGTCGAACCTGGAACCCCTCGTCACCTACGGATACAAGCCGGACCAGGTGAAGACCGTCGCCGAAATGGCCGGAACCCCCATTGACCAGGTATACCTGGGTTCCTGCACCAACGGCAGGCTGGAGGACCTGAGAATCGCTGCGGCCATCCTCAAGGGACGGAAGATCGCCGACGGGGTCCGCGGGATTCTTTCCCCCGCAACTCCCAAGGTCTTCCAGGAGGCACTGAAAGAGGGCCTCATCGAGATTTTCATGGAGGCGGGATTCTGCGTCACGAACCCCACCTGCGGCGCCTGTCTCGGCATGAGTACCGGCGTTCTGGCCGAAGGGGAGGTGTGTGCGGCAACCACCAACCGCAATTTCCAGGGGCGCATGGGCAAGGGGGGGATGGTCCATCTCCTGTCCCCGGCAACCGCGGCGGCAGCAGCCGTCGAGGGGAAGATAGCCGATCCGAGGAACTATCTGCCCTAGGTATTTCGGGATGAAAACCGGCTGGCTTGCCGGGAATCAACAATCTTATCATTATGACTGGAGCTGATGTATGAAAACATTTGGCGGTCCCGTTTTATTTCTTGACCGTGACGATATCAATACCGATGAAATCATTCCGGCGCGCTACCTGACGGAAATAACCAAGGCAGACCTGAAGCCCTACATACTGGAAGACCTCAAGCTCCCCGGCTTCGACCCCAAGGGAGAGAAGACCCGGGGCGCCAGGGTGATCGTGACGCGGGCCAATTTCGGCTGCGGATCCTCCCGGGAGCACGCCCCCTGGGTGCTGGAGGTCAACGGCATAACGGTGGTCGTGGGCGAATCCTTCGCCCGCATCTTCCGCCAGAACATGTTCAATTGCGGCATGGCCGCCATCGAGTTGCCAAAGGAAACGGTGGACAGGCTGTTCGCGTATCGCGATTGCCCTGACGCGAACATTGCGCTCGACCTTGACGGGCAGGTCCTCACCATGAGCGGTGGGGGCAGAAGCGACAGCTGTCCTTTCCAGATTGCGCCCTTCGACAAGGCGCTCGTCATGGCCGGAGGATGGGTCGACTACGCCGACCGGAACTACTGAGTTTCCATCCGGAAAGGGTGCTTTTTCGCCCTGGCGGTGTCAATCTGCGTGATTGCTTGTGCGACATACGTGAGTATGCCTCCGCGCAATCCCTTGATTTCCTTGCCAGGACGAAAAATCCCTTCTTTCCGATCTGGAAACTTCATAGTGTTCGGATGGACTTTCCGGACGGACACCAATTGGATCAGCAAAGAACGCTTTACCGGAATTGCCCGTCATCGTTCATCTTGAACTGTACGGAGCAAAGCGCAATGATTGCCCGCCCCATGCCGGGGCGGGCGGAAACGAATGGATTCCATGCCGGGTAGAGTTCTCGTCCTCAGTATCCTGATCGTGCTGGCCATGACGCCGCACCTGCGGGCCGAGGGTGGCATTGCGCAGGAAGAGGACGGCGCCATCATTACCTTCTGGCCCCTGTTCGATTACCGGACCAGCCCGGCCGAGAACTATCGCAACCTTTCCCTGCTGGGTCCCCTCTTCAAGTTCCAGAGGAGGGGGGGGACGAGCGATACGGTTGTCCGGCCACTGCTTTACCGGACCGAAAACCGGGATGACGGGGCTGTCGCAAGCGAGTACCTCTACCCCATAGCGTCTTCAGCGACATGGCAGGGCGGCAGCTTTTCCCAGGTTCTGAAGCTGTTCCAGAAACGAGAAGGGCAAGCAGGCGCCGATGACCGGAGGGACAGCGGGACCATGCTGTTCCCCTTCTACATTTCCGGCACCTCTGCGAAGCATGGTCCCTACGTGTCGGTCTTTCCTTTCTACGGCGACATCTACGAGCGTTTCTGGAGGGACGAATATCATTACGTTCTCTTTCCGCTCTACGGCAGAACAGTCAGGAAAGGAACCGAAACCCGCAATTTCCTGTACCCGTTTTTTTCCGTAACCAGCGGGGAGAAGGAAAGCGGCTTCCAGTTCTGGCCTCTGTACGGGCAGGCTGAGAAGGAAGGGGTATACCGTCGGCGTTTCGCCCTCTGGCCGATCTTTTTCAACGAAGAACGCGGGCTGGACACGGATGCGCCGACGAAAACGTTGCACCTTTTTCCGCTCTATACTTCCTCCGAATCGAAAAACCGGAGCGAACGCCACTACCTATGGCCCTTTTTCGGCACTGTTTCCGACCGTGCCGGCAACGTGGAGGAGCGGGACTATTTCTGGCCATTCGCCGTGACGATCAGGGGCGAGTCGAGAAACCTCGACCGCTATCTCCCTTTTTACAGCGAAGACCGGCGCAAGGAGCGACTGAAGCGCTGGTACCTCTGGCCGCTCTACAGCCACGAGGAATTGAACGGGGAAAGTTTCCGGCAGCAGCGGGACAGGGTGCTTTTCTTCCTCTATTCCGACAACCGGGAGACCTGGACCAGGGACGGTGCAAAACGCCGGCGCGTGTCTCTCTGGCCGTTTCTCACCTACCGCAACGATGAGCGGGGGGTGAAAACATTCACGTTCCCGGCGCCGGTGGAGCCGATCCTCAACAAGGAGGGGATCGAGAAGAACTGGGCTCCGCTGTGGCGTGTCTATGTGCAGAAATGGAATGATGCGGGAGATTCGGCCGCTTCTTTTCTCTGGAACCTGTATTGGCACGAGAGCCGCGATGACGACCTGGCATACGAGTTTTTTCCCTTTGTCTTCTATCGCTCGGAGAAGAAGGGCACAGAGTTTTCTTTTCTCAAGGGGCTGGTTCGTTACCGGGAGAACGAGGCGGTGAAAAAGGTGAATTTCCTGTGGCTGCCATTCGGCATCGAGTGGAAAAAGAAGCCCTTATCCGAGTCGCGAAACGGGCAGCAGGCGGAATCGAGGGTCAATCCGTGATGGGAATCCTGGAAAAGCTGGGGAGCAAGATCCTGTACTTTATGCAGATCGTGGGCGAGATGCTGAAGCTGCTGGCGCAATCGGTCTGTTTTTTCCGCGAAGCGCCGCGCAATTTCCAGAGTATCCTGGCCCAACTATCCATTGTGGGCTACGAAACACTGCCGGTGGCTTCGGTCATGGCTTTTTTCGTGGGCATGGTACTGGCCCTCCAGACCGGTTCGGAACTGCAGAAGTACGGCACCCAGGATATCATCGGCGCCATCGTCGGGTTGTCGATGGTGCGGGAGCTTGGCCCGGTCATGACCAGTTTTCTCGTTGCGGGCCGGGTCGGGTCGGCCATGGCGGCCGAGATCGGGGTCATGAAGGTCTACGAGGAGATCGATGCCCTGAGGACGCTGGACATCAATCCGGTGCGTTACCTTTCAATGCCGCGGCTCATTGCGTGCCTCATCTGCGTACCGGCATTGACGCTGTATGCCGACTGCGTGGGAATGGTCGGCGGCGCGCTTATCAGCCACCTCCACCCCAAAATATTCATTTCCTATGCAACCTACTATGACAGCCTGAAGGCCGCTCTGAAGTTCAAGGAGATCGGCGCCGGGCTGGTTAAGTCGTTCGTGTTCGGCGGCATCATTTCGCTGGTTGCCTGCTATGTGGGTTTCGTGACGTCGGGAGGCGCCCGCGGCATCGGGCGGTCAACCACCAGGGCGGTCGTGCTGTCGTTCATGCTGATACTCGTGGCCGATTATTTCCTGACACGGTTGCTTTTGTGAGGGATTCCACGGCGAAGCTGCCGTTTTATCAGGCCCGGAAAAGAGACCGGGCACGGGAAGAAGGCTGCAAGGTTTTTCCTACAGGGAGGTGGGACAATGGCGCTGTCAACTGAAAAGAAGGTCGGTTTCTTCTTCATCGTCGGCCTGGTGCTTTTCGGCGTGATGCTGGAACTGGGTGGTCAGTGGAACCCCTTTGAAAGATCTTCTTCCTATCATACCTTCCTGACCAGCGTGACCGGTCTCAAGGTGGGCGATTCCGTCCGCCTTGCCGGTGTCGATGTCGGCAAGATCACGAACATCGACGTGCTGGAGGGAAAGGTGCGGATTGATTTCAAGGTTTCCCGGGACACCAGACTCAGAACTGATTCCGTGGTAAGCCTCAGGATGGCCAATATGCTGGGCGGGCAGTTCCTCGGCGTGACCTTCGGCTCTCCCGCTGCCCAGGTCCTTCCCCCTGGCAGTGAAGTTCAGGGCAAGGATACGGCCAATGTCGATTCTGTCTTGAGCACCATCGGTGATATGACGAGCGATGCGAAAATGCTGATAGCGAATCTCGACCAGAACCAGCAGGAGGTCGTGAGCAGGCTTACCGCCATGCTGGACGAGAACCGTGACAGCCTGCGCGGTCTTTTGGGCAACATGAACAGCATAACCGCGAAGTTCGATCGCGGCGACGGCTCCCTGGCCATGCTGCTGAATGACAAGACCCTCTACGCTGACACCAGCGCGGTGACCACAAACCTGAAGAACATCACCCACAGGATCGAGACCGGCCAGGGAAGCATCGGCAAACTGGTCAACGACGATGTCTTTTATGCTGATGCCAAGGGCGCCATCGCCAACATGAATGCGGGCATGAAGGATGTGCGGGAGATCGCGGGCAAGATCAACCGTGGCGAGGGGACCATGGGCAAACTGGTGAATGACCAGACCCTCTACTACGAATTGAGCGGTGCGTCGAAAAACATCAAGGAAATCACCGAGAAAATCAACAGCGGCCAGGGGACCATGGGCAAGCTGGTGAACGAGGACAAGCTCTATCACGATGCAACCGCGACACTCAAGAAGGCCGAACAGGCGGTTGAGGGGCTCAGCGACAGCGGAGCCATTTCGGTGCTGGGGAGCATTATCGGCACGCTCTTCTGAGACTGTCCTGCTGTAAGCCGTCACGGATCCAGGATGATCTCCGGAAAGGGTGCGGCAACCTGCTGCGCCCTTCATTCGTTTGGGGGAGGGTAGTATGGACTATGTGCTGGATATTGCGGTCGGAACGGTTACGATGCGGCCCTATGTGTTCGCTTTTCTAGCGTTCTACCTATTGGCTGCGGTGACCCACCTGGGATGGAAAAAGACGTTCTGCTTCACTGCCGTCGGCTATCTGATCGCTTTTCTGTCGGAATTCAGCTCCATCAATACGGGATTTCCTTACGGCTGGTATTACTACATTGATTCGACGAAAACCAAAGAGCTCTGGGTTGCGGGGGTTCCCTTTTTCGATTCGCTTTCCTACGTTTTCCTTGCGTATTGCAGCTACACGACGGCCCTGCTGACCGTTTCGCCCCTCAAGACAGCCCGCTGGAACCTGATCACCCTGGAGAGCCGGGCGATCCGCAGGTCCTTTGCCGTTCTCGTTCTCGCCGCTTTTTACCAGGTGTTCCTCGACATCATCATCGACCCGGTCGCCCTGCAGGGACGCCGCTGGTTCCTGGGCCAGATCTACGGGTATCGTGAGGCGGGATTGCATTTCGGTGTCCCGCTTTCGAACTATGTGGGCTGGCTTGTGGTCAGCTTCCTGCTGGTATTTGCCCTGCAGCGTATCGACGCAGGGGTCGCGAAAGGGGTCGAAAAGCCGAAAGGCGTGGCCAATCTTCCCTTCCGGTCGCTTCTGGGGCCGGTGCTCTATGCGTCAGTGCTGATCTTCAACCTCTCCGTAACCATCGCCATAGGTGAAAACCTCATGGCCCTGACCGGTATCCTGATCTTTACGCTTCCGGCTGTCATCGTGACGATCCTCCTGGTGCGCCGCGCCAACCGGTACAGCAGAGAAGAGCTGGCGGAGCATGTGCGGGATTATCCGTTCTCAGCCGCGGGTGGGGGTAAGAAGTGAGGAGGGGAGCCGGAGCGCACCGAGCATTGACACGATCCCGGCTGCCAGGTTTTCCCCTGCCATGCGGCTGTTTCTCGACAACCTGAGCAGCTGCGGCAGAATCCGGGGTTTCCGGGCAAGGGTCATAAGGACGCGGGGAATACTGATGTTCATTGTGCCGTCGGTGAATTCGGCGATGGTGAAGTCGAGTTCTTCGGCGGCGCTGTCGCTTACCGCCCGGACAGCAATCAGAGGGATCTGTGCCGCGGCCGCAACCTGCGCTACTGCGGCGGTTTCCATTTCCAGGAGAGGATTTTCCATGTCCGGGTCGAGCAGTGCAGACAGTTCCCGCTTGTTTTCGATGCGGTCAGTGGTGATGAACTCTCCCCGGCGCAGCTGGAACGTGAGTGAAGCGCCATGGTTAGCCAGTGCTTCCCGAGCCTGATCCGTGAGCTCGCGGTCCGGATCATCCAGGTGCGTCAGGTTACCGGCTTCGCACCGGAACAGCCTGGTTGCCAGAACTACATCGCCTGTGGCAAGACCTTGCTTTACTGCTCCGCCGAAGCCGAAGGAGACCAGCAGTGCGGGCCGGTGAGCGGCAATCAGGGCTGCTGTCGCTTCCGCGGCGTGACTGATACCCATTCCTGAGCGGATCAGGCGGATTTCGTGACAGCCGACGGTGAAGCGCCACCCCGGAAAACGGCCGATCCCGGCTTTCCTGTATGGCCGGACCCGGCGCAGCAAGGGGGCGCACTCTTCGGGCATTGCCGCGATGAGGCCTATGTTCATGTGATGCCGCTCGCTTTCATTGACAGCTCGTTTCCATCCGGAAACTCCGGATGGAAACAGATGCAGTTTCCAGATCGGAAACCAGCTAGAAAAGTTCGATTTCACCTGCGGCGATCTCGGTAATTTTCACGAGGCCTTCCTCCAGCAGTTCATCGAAGAATTCGACCCTGTTACGGCCTTTTTTCTTGGCATGGTACAATGACTGGTCGGCCCGGTCGACCAGGGTCGTGGTAAAAATCATGGGATCCATTTTCACCACGCCGATGCTGACGGTGATCTTGCCCACCTGGGGGAACTGATGCTTTTCAACGGCAGAGCGGAATCTCTCGAATGCCTTGTGCGCCTGTTCCTCGTTGCCTGTCCGGACGATGACGATGAACTCCTCACCCCCGAAACGGAACAGGAGATCGCTTTCCCTGAAGTGGTGCTGCATCAGCTGCGAGAGCAGCAGCAGAACTTCATCACCATAAAGGTGGCCCCAGGTGTCGTTGATGCGCTTGAAGTTGTCCACGTCGACCATGCCGAGCCAGTAGCTGGTATGGTCATCCGTCGTGTCGCGGCGTTCGACGTTGACCGGGTCCGTTGCGGGAGCAGGCTGGTTGTAGATTTTCTGGATGACCTCGTCGAAGGTCTTCCTGTTGGCAAGGCCGGTCAGTTGGTCGCGTTGGGCTTCGACGAGCACTTCGTAGAAATTCCGGTAGATCTGGAGAAGGCCGCGTATCATGTGGGAATCGAGCTTGGAGAGCTCCCGCGCGGTCATTGCCACGAGAAAAACGTTTTGCGTCTTGGTCTGCAGGACGTGCCATGCAATGAGCATGTTTCCCGAGTCAAGTATGCTGCGAAACTGCTGTTTGGTCCCCTGGACGATCTCGAGAGCGGAGAAAATCTCGTCAGGCAACGAGAAATTCTCCGAGAGTATCTCGTAATGTTCCTGTCTGAGGTGCAACTGATAAGAGGGGTTGCCCCGCCGGTCGAGTTTCAGGATCGAGAGCTCGATGGGGCGGATGAATTCGGCGAGGGTCTTCAGCAGGCTGAACTCCATGAGTTCAACGTCCTGGATGCCGGTCAGGCTGACGAGCTTGTCGAGAAGCCTGGGCGCGTTTGTCATTTTGTTGCTCCCGTTGGCAGCAGGAAGGCGCCTCAGTAAAATGAAACCGTGTAATGAAACCGAGTCTATGTAACACATTGCCCTGTTTGAAAACAAGCACATTGTGTGCTTTAAGGGTCTTTTCGGATGAAACGACAGAAAATTTAGATCATTCCGCAGGGTAGTGCAGGGCTGCTGTGCCAGCGTGCGCAGCTGTCGCCTGTTGTGACATCGGCACCAGCCTTTCACCTTGACAAATAGGGAACCCCACTTTATTGTATCTGTTTGCCTTATGTAAAACAGGCTTCGCAAAGCATTACGCCAAGCAGCTGAGCTGGGTGAAGCGCGAAGCCTACAGGAGCATCAACATGAAACCGTTATTTCTCAATCCGCCGACCTTCGAGGATTTTGACGGCGGCGCCGGCGCCCGTTATCAGGCTTCACGCGAGGTCACCTCGTTCTGGTATCCCACCTGGCTCTGTTACCCGGCCGGGATGATCGAGGGGAGCCGGGTCGTAGACGCACCGGTACAGAAACTGGATCTTGATGCCTGTATTCGGATTGCGGCCGATTACGATATGGTCGTGATGTATACCTCAACCCCGACCTTTGCCCTGGACGTGGAAACGGCACGGCGCATCAAGGAGAGCAAGCCCGGCACGGTAACCGTACTGACCGGCCCGCATGTCAGCGTGCTGCCCGACGAGTCGCTCCAGCGCGCGGGCGGCGCGATCGATATCGTCTGCCGCGGGGAATTCGACTATTCGGTCAAGGAACTGGCCGAAGGACGTGACTGGGGGAATGTGGTCGGCATCAGCTTCATGAAGGACGGCACGGTCGTCAGCAACCCTGACCGCCCGCCCATCACCGACCTGGATGCCCTGCCCTTTGCCAGCCAGGTCTACCAGCGCGACCTCGCGATCAATGAATACATAATCCCCCATTTCAAGCATCCCTATGTTTCCATCTACACCAGCCGGGGGTGCCCGGCCAGATGCGTCTTCTGCCTCTGGCCCCAGACCTTTTCCGGCCGGACCATGCGGACCCGCAGCGCCGAGAGCGTCTACCAGGAAGTGAAGTGGATCAAGGAGAACATGCCGGGGCTGAAGGAAATTTCCTTTGACGATGACACGTTCACCGCCAACCGGGAACATGCCCGTGCCGTGGCGGAAAAAATCAGGCCCCTGGGACTTTCCTGGGTCGTCAATGCTCGCGCCAACTGCGATTACGAAACCCTGAAGATCATGCGGAACGCAGGCCTGCGCCATGTGGTGGTGGGTTACGAATCGGGCAGCGACCAGATACTCAAGAACATTAAGAAAGGCGTCACCCGGCCCCAGGCAGAGGAATTCACCAGGAACTGCAAGAAGCTGGGCATAACCATCCATGGCGCCTTCATCATGGGACTTCCGGGTGAAACACGTGAAACAATCCGGGAAACCATCGAATACGCCAAGCGGCTCGACCTGGATTCGATCCAGGTGTCTCTTGCCTCGCCCTATCCGGGGACGGAGTTTTACGAGCTGTGCAAAAAAGAGGGGTGGCTGGTGTCCGATACCTTTCTCGATGACACCGGGCACCAGGACTGCGTCATCAATTACCCCCATCTCTCCAACCGGGAGATCTTCGATTCGGTGGAAACCTTCTACAACAAGTTTTATTTCCGGCCCAGGTACATCGCCCGCAGCATTATGAAAATGATCACCAGCAGCGAAGACCGCCGCAAGCTGCTCAAGGAAGGCGCGCAGTACCTGGCGTACATGAAAAAGCGGAAAGAGTGCAAAAGCTGCCAGTAGCAGCGGGCTCATTGCTGCTGACGAAGAACTCATGAAAGAACTGATAGTCAATGCTGATGATTTCGGTCTCTCGAGCGGCGTCAACCGCGCCGTCATCGAGGCCTGGCAGGATGGCATCCTCACCGGCGCCTCGCTGATGGTTGGGGGCAGGGGGTTCGAAGAGGCCGTGTCCCTGGCGCGTGACAACCCCGGTCTCCAGGTCGGCCTGCACCTTACCTTGGTCCAGGGGCGCTCCGTCCTCCCCGCCCATTCCATCCCCGGACTTGCCGACTACCTGGGGGATTTCCCCGCCAATCCGGTGCGCGCGGGAATGCGCTATTTTTTCCGCAAATCCATTCGCGGAGAACTGGTCAGGGAGATCGAGGCGCAGATCGTCAGGTTTCGCGAAACGGGGATTCCCCTGTCCCATATCGACGGCCACCTGAACATCCACATGCACCCGACGGTGTTCGATATTTTGTCAGAGCTGATGCCGAAGCACGGCATTGCCAGTTTCCGGCTGACCAGGGAAAAGCTGTCCGAGGACCCTGCCCGCAGTGAAAAGAGAAAGCTCGGCAGGAAGGTCGATGCCTTCATTTTCAACAGACTGGCACAACGCTGTGCACCGGTGCTGGGCAGGCTCGGCATGTTCCACGCCGGGCAGGTGAAGGGCCTCCTCAACTCCGGCAAGATGACCGAACAATACCTTTTGAAAATGCTGGACACCCTGAAAGACGGGGTGACCGAGATCTACTTCCACCCCGGCTGTCTGCCCGATGCTGAGATTTCGGCTCTGATGCCCGATTATTCGCACGGGGAGGAACTGCAGGCGTTGACCAGTGCTGCCGTGAAGGAGAAGCTCGCGAAGCTCGGCGTTCGGCTCAGGAACTACCGCGGAGAGGTAAAAAGATATGCTTAAGACAGTAGTTGTCATGCTGCTGGCGGTAACCGCCGGAACAATCGGGGATATCCTGCTGACCAAGGGTATGAAGGAGTTGGGTGACCTGTCGGTCATGAACCTGCGGGGAATCATGTCGGCCGCCTACCAGGCCCTCACCAGCCCCAAGCTGGTGTTCGGCACTGCCATGCTCGCCGTGTTCTTCTTCCTCTGGCTGGCGGTGCTCTCATGGGAAGACCTGTCCGTGGCGCTGCCCATGCAGGCGCTCAACTATGTCCTGGTAGCATTCCTTTCGCAGTATTTCCTCGGCGAGGTCGTCACCCCGCTCCGCTGGGCCGGTACGGTCCTGGTCTGCATCGGTGTTGTGCTCATCACCAAGAGCAGCAGCGGGTAAGCGTCCGCAACTGCTCTTTCATCTACGTAAAGCTCCCTCAGTTCCTGCCCTGCTTTTCTTCTTCATGAGTTGAAATTTCCCTTTTTGTGGTACACTGTTTTCTCAACAAAGAGTCAGCGAAATCCCCCCTGACCCCCCTTTCATAAAGGGGGGCAAAGTTTCTTTGTAGAATCCGGGTATCAGAAAACTTCCCCCTTTGAGAAAGGGGGATTGAGGGGGATTTTTTAAAAAAGGGAGGTTCCATGTCGAAACCCGTTACCGTTGAAATTCTCGTGGTGGGAAACGAAATCCTGATCGGCGATATCCAGGACACCAACACCAACTGGATCTGCAAGTTGATCAACGGCCGGGGCGGTTACGTTGCCCGGGCCACCATGCTGCGCGATATCCCCGAAGAAATTTCCGCCGCGACCCGGGCTGCCATTGGGCGCGGTGCGGATATCCTCATTACGTCGGGCGGGCTCGGACCCACAGCCGACGACCTGACCGTCGCGGCGGTCAGCGAAGGCGCCGGCCTGGAGCTGAGGCTCGATGAGCAAGCCCGGCAGATGGTAAAGGATAGCTATGACGATTTCTTCGCCAGGGGGATCATGGCCCAGGGGGGGCTCAACCCGGCACGGGAAAAGATGGCCTGGCTGCCGGTGGGAGCGGAGCCGCTCCACAATCCGGTGGGGACCGCGCCCGGCGTCCTGGTCCGCGTGGGGAAAACCGCGATCATCTGTCTGCCCGGGGTGCCGTCGGAGTTCAAGGGGATCATCACCACCTCTCTCGAGCCGTTTCTTCGCGAAACCCTCGGAGATGGGGGGTCGCTGACAAGGGCCATGACGGTCCGCTGCAATGACGAGTCGATCCTCGAGCCGGTCCTGAGCCGGGTGGTTCCTTCCCATCCCCGCGTGTACATCAAGTCTCTGGCCAGGACCTTGGGCGAAACCCCGGAACTGGATATCACCCTTACCGTTACCGGCGGCGAGGCGGATGAGCGGGATCAGCTTGTGGACGCGGCCTATCAGGAGTTGCGAGAGGGGTTGAGCGGGATCGGGATTGACAATTGGGACAAGGTGTGACGTATCACTTTTTGATCTGAAAGCGGTGGGTCACTGTCGTGCCGTGGTCGGGAGTGCCGTGCCAGGTGCGCTCCGAGAAGGTAACTTCACCGTCCCGGTCTAAGACGAGTACTGTGGATGACCGTGTCCCGTAGCCGGTGCCGGAGATGAAGAGGGGGGCGAGGAGACGTTCCTTTTCCATGCCGACGCCGGTATCGGGAAGGAGATGGTCGTCCGGCAGGGAGTGATCGGTCAGCAGGGCGAACAGTCCTTCGACTGAAGGCTGGTTGCCGTCGCCAAGGAGCTTTTCCAGGCGTTCTTTTCCCCGTATCACCTTGGGCCAGGGGGTGTCCAGCAGGTGGTTGCTCAGGCCGTGGATGCCCGGCTGGACCAGGGGCGGCATCGCGCCCTGGTTGGAAACGCAGAACAGGTGGTCCGCATTTCCGAACAGGAGGGAGAAGCCGCTGTAGAATCCAGCCTTTTTCCTCAGGATGTCCAGGAAGTCTTCGGACGGGGCGCGGCTCAGGAGAAATTCCGTGACGAGATTTCCCCGGGACGGCGCGTCGACCTTCCGGGAGTCCGGATCCCGGTAGTTCACCACAGCGGCAAATTTGCACTCCCGGGTGATGCCGAACCACGTGCCGCCTCCCCGCAGGTCCGTGCCTGCCAGGATGGGCGGCGTGGTATCCCAAAAGGATGCCGGAGCGGTTGGGCGTTCATGGAATTCGTCCCGGTTGGCAGCAACGATGAGCGGATACCGCGGATGGTGGCGATAGGCAAACAGTATCAGGCACATGGTCCGTGTGTCTCCTGGATAACGGGTTGCGGTGCCTCTGAGTATACCCGAAGCCGGAGAAACCTGCCAGGTTTTGAAAACCTGGCAGGTCTGTGGGTTGAAGACTGAAGATGCTGTTTTTCTCAGGCTTCGTCGGGAGGGTTGTCTCCATGCATGTCTTTGCTGCGGTTGTTCATCTCCGTCTCCTGAGCCGCTCCCTCAAGGGGAAGCGGGGGATCGTCAAGAGCATCCTTGCCCGGGCCCGGAACAACTTCAACGTGGCAGCCGCCGAGGTTGATCTCCAGGATGTGCACGGCGAGGCGGTCCTGGGGTTCGTCACCGTCAGCGGGAGCCGCGTCGAGGCGCGGAAGACCCTTGAGAAGCTGGAGGAACGGCTGGTGGAGGAGCGGCCGGACGTGGACGTGGTGAGCGTGGAGATCGAGGAGATCTAGACAACGGCTTGTTGCGCCTGCCGTTGTGGTTTTCCCGCGACGTGATAACCTCATGGAGCGGAAATTGTGCTCTGCTTTCGATAGCTTATGTTGTGAAGACAGTTATTCTCCTCTGCCGGTCGAAAAAGAAAAATCTGGGGAGAGGCTGCTGAAGTCGCCGTGAAGATTTTCCGTGGAGATCCTGAGGAGATCCTCATGGCGCCAGGGGGGTATGCGAACGGGTATGGCACAGGAAGACCTCGCGAAATTGAGGATCGACAAGTCTGCAGCAGCGGATCGCCCTTCGGGACACGGAAGGCGCCGCTACTGGATCATCGGGGCGGTCATCGTTGCCGTCCTGGCGGGGCTCTTTTTCAGCGGCATGCTGAAACCCGTCCGGGAAGTGCAGGTCGTTACGATCCAGAAGACCTATCCGTCCCAGGCGATCACGCTGCTGAACGCAAGCGGTTATGTGGTTGCGCAGCGCAAGGCGGCCGTCGCTTCCAAGGCGTCGGGACGGCTGGTGTGGCTCGGCGTTGAAGAGGGCAGCAGGGTGAAGCAGGGGGACATCCTTGCCAGGCTCGAGAGCGAAGATGTTGCCGCCAGCCGGGAACAGGCCGCGGCTAACCTGATAAATTCACGAACCATGCTGGAACAGGCCAGGGCGGAACTGCACGACGCCGAGCTATCCTACGGCCGGCTGAAATCGCTCGTCTCCCAGGGGATCGTTGCCCGTTCGGAGTTTGACACGGCTGAAGCCCGTTACCGCAAAGCAAGAGCGGCCGTGGCCGGAGCGCAGGCAGGTATCGGATCGGCTGCGGCCGCACTTGACGCTGCCCGCGTGGCAGTGGAATTCACCATGATCCGGGCGCCGTTCGACGCGGTGGTACTCACCAAGAACGCCGATGTGGGGGATATCGTGACGCCGTTCGCGGCCGCCGCCAATGCCAAGGCCGCCGTGGTGACCCTGGCCGACATGGGGTCGCTGCAGGTCGAGGTGGACGTGGCCGAATCCAATCTGGAGCAGGTCCGGACCGGCCAGCCGTGCGAGATCCAGCTGGATGCGTTGCCGGAGAACCGTTTTTGCGGTACGGTCCACATGATCGTGCCAACCGCGGACCGGAGCAAGGCGACCGTCCTGGTGAAGGTCCGTTTTGACGAAACCGACCGGCGCATCCTGCCCGAGATGAGCGCCAAGGTGGCTTTTCTCTCCAGGCCGCTGGAAGGCGGGGAGCGCACGCCCAGGATCACGGCAGCGCATGCCGCGGTTGTGGAACGTCGCGGCAGAAAGGTGGTTTTTCTGGCCAGGGATGAGCGTGCTGTTGAAACTCCCGTGACCCTCGGGGAGCGCCTGGGAGACGTGGTGGAGATCGTCCGTGGCGTCAAGGCCGGCGACAGGGTAGTGCAGAGCCCTGACGACAGCCTCACGGACGGGGCCCGCATCAAGATCGTGGAAAAGTGAATGGGAAACCCGGACAAGCCAATCGTCAGGATTCGCAATCTCTCAAAATCCTACCGCAGGGGGAGCCAGGTCATCCCGGTCCTGGAGGATATCAGCTTCGACATTCCCGACGGCGAGTTCCTGGCGCTGATGGGCCCGTCGGGATCGGGCAAGAGCACCCTGCTCAACCTACTGGCCGGCATAGACAAGGCGGATTGCGGCACCATAGAAATCGGCGGGATAGACATCACGACCCTTGACGAAACCGCTCTGGCGGGCTGGAGGGCTCTCAATGTCGGCTTCATATTCCAGTTCTACAACCTGATACCGGTACTGACCGCCTTTGAGAACGTGGAACTCCCCCTCCTCCTCACCAGGCTCTCCAAAAAAGAACGCCGGGACCACGTGGAAACCGCTCTGCGCGTGGTAGGGCTCGCCGACCGGATGGCCCACTATCCCTCCCAGCTCTCCGGCGGCCAGCAGCAGCGGGTTGCCATTGCCCGTGCGGTGGTCACCGACCCCGCCATCCTGGTTGCGGACGAACCGACCGGCGACCTGGACCGCCACTCGGCCGGCGAGATCCTGGACCTTGTCGACCGCCTGAACCATGAATCGGGCAAGACCATCATCATGGTGACCCACGATCCCCGCGCTGCGGACAAGGCCCATACCATCCGCTACCTGGAGAAGGGTGAACTGAAAGATGTTTGCGCTTAAGCTCCTCTGGAGAAACGCCTTTCGCCACCGGTTACGGACGTTTCTGACGGTCCTGGGCATAACCGTAGCCATACTGGCCTTCGGCATGCTGAGGACCTTCATCGATGCCTGGTACGCCGGTGTGGAAGCTTCGTCAGCCAGCCGCCTCGTCACCCGCAACGCCATCTCCCTCATCTTTCCCCTGCCCATTTCCTACAAGGACCGCATCCGCCAGATCGAAGGGGTGAAAATCGTTTCCTACGGCAACTGGTTCGGGGGCATCTACATCGATGAGAAGAACCTGTTTGCCAATTTCGCCGTCGACATCGAAAGCTATCTCAAGCTCTACACGGAGTTCATTCTTCCGCCGGAACAGCATGCAGCGGTGGTCAGGGACCGCAAGGCGTGCGTCGCCGGGCGCAAGCTGGCGGACCGCTTCGGCTGGAAGATCGGCGACAGCATCGTGCTCAAGGGAACCATTTTCCCGGGCGACTGGGAGTTCGTGCTGCGGGGCATTTACCATGGCAGGGACAAGACCGCTGATGAGAGCCAGATGTTCTTCCACTGGAACTACCTGAACGAAACGATGAAAAAGCTCGTCCCCCGCAGGGCCGACCAAGTGGGTTTCTACATGATCGGAATAACCAGCCCTGCGCTTTCTTCAGACGTGACGCTGGCCATTGACGGCATCTTCAGGAACTCCCTTGCCGAGACGCTTACCGAGTCGGAAAAGGCCTTTGCCCTGGGATTCATTTCCATGACAGAGGCCATAGTCATTGCCATAAAGCTTGTTTCATTTGTCGTGATTATCATTATCATGGCTGTAGTGGCCAATACCATGGCCATGACCGCCAGGGAACGCATCGGAGGATATGCGGTTTTCAAGACTCTGGGCTTCGGCGCCGGCCACATAGCCGGGATGATCTTCGGCGAGTCCCTGGTGCTGACCATGACCGGTTGCGCGCTCGGCATCGCGCTGACCTTTCCCGCAGCCAGGGCTTTTGCGGCAGCCATGTCCAACTACCTGCCAATTTTCAACGTGTCGGCATCAACCATCTACATGGACATAGCTGCCGCGCTGCTGGTTGGCGTGGTGGCGGGGATCTTTCCTGCATGGCGCGCGGCGAACATGCGGATAGCCGAGGGATTGAGCAGGATCGGGTGAATTGAATGAAAGACCTTCCAGGTTTCGAAAACCTGGCAGGTCTGATAATAGGAGTCACCTATGTCGGGCAACGTTCCCCTGGAACCTGGACATTACTTTCATATCTTCAACCGTGGCAACAATCGTGAAAACATATTCCTGGAAGAACGCAATTATCTTCACTTCCTTCGTTTATACCAGAAATACATTTTTCCTGTTTGCGATACATTTGCATATTGTCTGATGCGAAATCATTTTCATCTTCTGGTCAGGATAAGGGAAAACCAGACCTGCCAGGTTTCTAAAAACCTGGCAGGTCTTCATTCTCGACAGTTTTCCAATCTTTTCAACAGCTATGCAAAAGCGATAAACTCATCTTACAAACGAACCGGCAGTCTGTTTGAAAAGCCCTTTGGACGAATTGAAGTCAGTTCTGAGCATCATTTTTCACGCCTCATCCACTATATTCATTTCAATCCCCAGAAACATGGTTTTGTCGATGATTTTCGATGTTATCCGTTTTCTTCGTACCATGCGCTAGTTTCCGTGAAGCCGACACACTTGCTAAGGGATGAAGTGCTCAGCTGGTTTCAGGGGCGTGAAGGGTTCGTGGAGATGCATGATAGGCTGTGTGACGAAACCCAGCTCCGACATCTTGTGGAATGCGATTTTGACTAGAAAATGCAAAGACCTGCCAGGTTTCGAAAACCTGGCAGGTCTGATAATTGACGGTAATTGACCAATGGGTATCCCTTTCTCCTACAGTTTCCGCAATCTCTGGACCCGGCGCCTTACCACGGTCCTCACCGCGTCGGGCATGGCGCTGGTGGTCTTCGTCTTCGCGGCCATCCTCATGCTGTCCGAGGGCCTGCGGAAGACCCTGGTGGATACCGGGTCACCCGACAACGTGATCGTCACCAGAAAGGGAGCGGGCACCGAGGTGCAGAGCGGCGTGGAGCGGCTCCAGGCCGCCATTGTCGAGACCGGGCCGGAGGTTGCCTACGGCGCCGACGGCCGGCGGCTGCTGGCGAAGGAGATGGTGGTCCTGGTCAACCTGCCGAAACGGGGCAGCAATAAGCCGTCCCATGTGGTCATCAGGGGAATCCAGGCGTCGTCCCTGGTGCTCCGGCCCCAGGTGAGGGTGGTGGCGGGGAGGTTGCCCCGTCCCGGATCCGCCGAGATCATGGCCGGATCGAGCATCGCCCGCCGCTTCAAGGGCGGCGGCGTGGGAGAGTCGCTGCGCTTCGGGATGCGGGACTGGACCGTGGTCGGTATATTCGATGCGGGTAACAGCGGTTTCAGCTCCGAGATCTGGGGGGATGGAGACCAGCTCATGCAGGCTTTCCGCAGGCCGGTCTACTCATCGGTAACCTTCAGGCTGGCGGATACCAGGAATTTCGACAGGGTGAAGGAGCGGCTCGAGCACGACCCGCGCCTCACGCTGGAGGCGCGGCGGGAGACCAGATACTACGCAGACCAGTCGGAGATGATGGCCAAGTTCCTGCGCATCCTGGGACTCTCGCTGACGGTCATCTTTTCCATCGGCGCCGTGATCGGCGCCATGATAACCATGTATGCGGCGGTGGCCAACCGCACCGGCGAAATCGGCACCCTGCGGGCCCTGGGATTCCAGCGGCGCAGCATCCTGGCAGCATTCCTCCTGGAGTCCCTCCTGCTGGGATTCGCGGGCGGCTGCGCGGGGCTGTTCCTGGCATCGTTCCTTCAGCTGCTGACAATTTCAACCATGAACTTCCAGACGTTTTCCGAACTGGCGTTCAGCTTTGCACTCACCTTCGAGATTTTCTGGAAATCACTGCTCTTCTCGCTTGTCATGGGCCTGGTGGGGGGTGTTTTCCCTGCGTTCCGTGCGGCCAGGAAGAACATAGTGGAGGCGCTGAGGGTTACCTGAAAACAGGAGTGAATATGGAGCTGAAAAACATGGAAAACGGAAAAAAGGCCCGGGACATGAAAAAGAAAATCATGGCGCATCTGCTGCTGCCGTTGTTGGCGACTGTCGCGATCGTCGGGCTCTACTTTACCCCGAAGTCGGTTTTCGGCTGCGCCAACCGGGGCCTGATGGCCTTGGGAGTGGTACTCCTGGCGACTCTTGGCGCTGTTGCATCGACGTGGAAAGGGGCCGTGCTGAAGGGTCGTGGCGAGAACGAGGAGGCCAACTGGTGGCTGTTGACAACGCTGGTACTGCTGATGCCGCTGGTGCTTCTTATCGGCCCCTTGGGCTGAAACATCTCCAGGATCATAAAAGCATAAAGGTGTCAGGTCTACACATTGACAGATTGCGACTTCTTGTTTATGCTGCGTTAAGGCGACAGACCACAGCGTCAAA
>DIFZ01000004.1 GCA_002419385.1 Geobacter sp. UBA5735 | reverse complement strand
AAATCGTTTTTGCGGGACCATCAATAGTTCAGTTACATCATTGTATATATCATTTTATGTGCCTTGCAACCAATTGCATATAGTGCAGACTGTAGGATGAAGAACCTTGCCGAGAAACAATGGTCTCCCCGGGATTCCGCAACGATTACAGCTCCACGAATCAAGTTTTTTCAGGATTTTTATGCGAGAGTCCCGAAAGCCGGAGCTGAAATGCCGGAGTGTTTCCGCTCTTTCAAGAAGAAGCTTTTGCCATAATGAATAAAAATAGTTATCATCGTGTTCATCTGGAAACTCTGTCTGAACACTAAGCAGTTTCCAGATCGGAAACGAGGATTTTTTGTTCTGGCCAGATACTTTTGCTCGCTTCCGGAGCTATCCCTTTCCAAGGAGAAGACATGCACAGCATCGATTTGCGCGGCGTCAGCTGTCCGACAAACTTCGTCAAGGCAAAACTTGCCCTGGAAACAATCGACCCCGGTGAAATCGTCCAGTTCATGCTTGATGACGGAGAACCCATAAGGAATGTCTCCCGGACCCTCAGAATGGAGGGCCACAAGATACTGGGGCAGGAACAAAAAGATGGCTATTCCATCGTGACACTGGAAGTCTCTTCCGCGGATGCGAGATCCGGCGAACCGGTCAGGGAATACGCTTCAACAAAGATAACACGCAATGGCAGGGAGCCGGCAACTGACCCGGTCATGGTCGAGGAAACCATCGAACTGCTCGTCAACGGCACAAAACTGTCTTCGATCGTTACCACCCCGGAACTCCACAAAGAACTTGCCATCGGTTACATGGTGACAGAGGGAGCGGTCAAGGAAAGGGCTGATATCGAAGATGTCGAGGAAAAAGACGGCTGGGTACTGCTGACAATCAGGTCGTTCGAACACTTCGACGTCTGGTATGAACTGCGATCTTCCGGCTGTATCGGCGTAAACTGGGAAAAACGGGATGATGACATAGTAGTGCCGTTAAAACAGACCTTTAGCATAGATATCCTGCTGGAAAGCATGAAACATCTTTATGACGCGACACAGGACAAGACAGGGGGCGCACACACTGCGAGCCTGGTGGATGCGGATGGCAATCTCATGTACAAGGCGATTGATATCGGTCGCCATAATGCAATTGACAAGGTAGTCGGCATGGCGTTCCTGAACGGTGACGATCTCTCCAGGATGTTCCTGGTCTCTTCCGGCAGACAGCCCGCGGGAATGGTGATGAAGGCAGTAAGAGCCGGGATACCGCTGATCATCTCCAAGTCGGCGCCGATAAGCTCGGGTATTGACAGCGCACGCAGGGCCAATATCACGCTGTGCTGCTATGCCACAGCCGAGAAAATCAAGGTTTTTTCGGCACCGGAAAGAATAGTCGAGCTCCGATGAAGACGGGTATTGAAGCGGATGGGAGAACAACGGCAATGAACCCTCTGATTTACCTGGACAACAATGCAACGACCGCCGTTCATCCTGAAGTGATCGAAGAAATGCTGCCCTATTTCCGCGCCCGGTTCGGCAACCCTTCAAGTTCCCATTGGGCCGGTAGAAGGGTCAAATCTGCACTGGAGGAGGCGCGGGAGAAAGTCGCACGCCTTGTGAACTGCGGACCATCCGAAGTGGTATTCACCTCCTGTGCAACGGAATCCAACAACGCCGCAATCAAGGGCATTGCCGCGGCCCGGCGATCGAGGGGAAACCATATCATCACCACAACCGTGGAACATCCGTCTGTTCTCACCCCCTGCCTCTACCTTGAAACCCAGCAGTGCAACGTTACCTGCCTCGATGTGGACAGCGAAGGAATGCTCGACCTGGAAGCCCTGGAAACAGCCATTACCGAACGCACTATCCTCATCTCGGTCATGTTCGCAAACAACGAGACCGGCACCATCTTCCCCATAAGGAAGATCGGTGAGATAGCGGAGCGGCACGGAGTTTACTTCCACTGTGATGCTGTTCAGGCGGCTGGAAAGATCCCCGTGGACTTCAGGGAGGCTCGTATCACCCTGATGTCCCTCTCCGGTCACAAGCTCTCCGCCCCCCTTGGTATCGGCGCGCTCATCATCAAGCAAGGGGTCAGGCTTCCCCCACTGTT
Organism: Geobacter sp. UBA5735; assembly: GCA_002419385.1. Classification (GTDB taxonomy): domain Bacteria; phylum Desulfobacterota; class Desulfuromonadia; order Geobacterales; family Geobacteraceae; genus RPRC01. The sequence continues at coordinate 44,044 of DIFZ01000004.1, read as the reverse complement.
CCATGGCGGTCCGCAAGAGCACAACCGTCGTGGCGGGACGGAAAATGTGGCAGGTATCGTGGGCCTGGGAAAGGCATGCGAAATCGCCCTGAAAACCATGGATGCAGAGTCTCAGCGGCTGAGGTCCCTCCGTGACCGTCTGGAACGCGGCATCCTTGAGGCAATCCCGGATGCCCGGCTCAACGGCCATCCGGTCCTGCGTCTCCCCAACACCGCAAACATTTCCTTTCTCAGCGTGGAATCGGATGCGCTCCTCACAGCCCTGGACCAGGCAGGAATCGCCGTTTCCTCCGGATCAGCCTGCAGCTCAGGAGCGCTTAAGGCATCCCCTGTGCTCAAGGCCATGGGACGACCTGAGGGAACCACGGTGGGAACCATAAGGTTTTCCCTGGGGAGAGAAAATACCGCCGCCGATGTGGACTCTGTGATTCAAGTCCTGCCGGACCTGGTTCACAGTCTGCGAACCGTTCAGCGGCGACGCAACTGATATCTTGCGTATAGCAATTTGTTGGACACCGCTTCCTTTATCGGCCCTCTTGCAAGACAAATCGTATCGGGACAAGAACCTGACAAACAATGCCAGAGTCTCAATGCTGACATAGCATCCTCATAATCGCTTATGGCGAACCGGCAACGGCAAGAGCGCGGCACACGGTACGATTTGTTGCCATAAATGAACCGATGGAATCATTCAAGTCATAGACGTTCCGCACTATTTCATCCGTGAGCACGCTGCCGGGATCTCCCTTGGCAATCAAACGTCCGTCCTTCACCAGAAGCAGCCGGTCCAGCATGGCGCCCATCCCGATGTCGTGAAGCGACATGAATACGGCAACTCCTTTTTCGCGGGCAATGTCTTTCAGAAGTCGATACAGATCAAACTGATACTTGATATCGAGGCTCGCCAGAGGTTCATCGAGAAGGAGCACTCCGGCCCCTTGAACCAGGGTCATGGCGATATAAGCACGTCTTCGTTCACCGCCGCTCAGTTCGGCAAGGAGCGTTTTTTCCTTTCCTTGCAAACCGACTGTATAAAGCGCTTCTTCCACGGTAAGCGCCAGCGATCCTTCCTGCGGATACCCGCCCATCCTGACGAGCTCGCCGACACGAAAGGGAGCCTGCAAATCAAGTATCTGCGGAAGATAAGCCAAGAGTTTTGCCCGTTCTTTCCCGCAGTATGACCCTATGGCTTTTTTGCCGGCCAGAACCACCCCTTCCTGAGGAGAGAGAAGCCCGGCAGCAAGTTTGAGAATGGTTGATTTCCCGCCCCCATTTGGCCCCATCAGTCCGACCAGCTCGCCTTCAGCCACGGAAAACGACATCTGATCGATAAATGATTTGGGGCAGTAGGAAAAAGAAACGTTTACGAACTCAAGTGTGGTCATTGATACAATCTCCTGCATCAGCAGTCAGTGTGCCTTTCTTTGTCCCAACAGAAAAATGAAATAGGGGGAGCCGCAGGCAGAGAACAAGGCACATCATGTTGCATAGCGTATGTAACATCTAGAATGACACCTTCAGACCGCCGTAGCCGCTGATTCCGGGAGTGCCGTATCCGCTGACCTCTTCGTACTCCCGGTCAAGGAGATTGTCGACACGGCCGAACACCTGCAGCCACTTTGTGACATCATAGGAAGCAGCCAGGTTAACCAGCAGATAGCCGCCAAGCTTAACCCGTGCGCTGGTCCAGGTAGCGGGGTCGTACACAAGGTCTTCCCGTTTTCCCACATAGGCGATTCCCAGGTTGACGTTCCCTTTCTTGCTGAAACGGTAGTTTGTATCAAAAATGACTTTGTTCTCCGGCCTCCGCAGGAGATCCATCCCCGTGGACTTGTCCTCGGTTTTCGTCCAGGTGTAGCCCACCCGCAAGGTGAGGTCGTCCCGGGGGGTCACCGTTGCAAAGAGTTCAAGGCCGTACGACTCCGCTTCAGCAGTGTTGACATACCTGGATGCGCCGCTGTCGAATTCGATGAGATCTTCGAAATCATTGGAAAACCACGTTGCACCGAGTTCCACGCGCCCGTCCAGAAGGACCTGCTCGACTCCGATGTCCCAGCCGGCGCTTTTTTCGGGATCCAATGCCTGGTTGCCGTAGGTAGGCTCATAAAGCTGATAGAGTGAGGGGGCCTTGAATCCAGTACCGTAGCTTCCCTTGAACCTGGTTCCAGTCTGCTTGATGAGATATGAGGTAGTGAAACGGTAGGTGACTTCCGTCCCGAACCTGCTGTGGTCATCCAGCCGGACACCCAGCGTCGTAAACCAGGAATCCCACAGGCTGATCCTGTCCTGAAGGTAGTATCCGGTGATCCGGTCGGACTCTTTCGGGAAGACGCTGCTGTAAGGGCCGAAAAAACTCTCCGAATAGTAGTCAGAATACGCTTTATCTTCCCTGGTTTCCACTCCAAACGTCAGGATGTTCGTTTTGTGGAAACGCAGCGTGTGCTGCCAGTCAAAGGCAAGGGATTCACCATGATATGTGCTGCGATCCAGATCAGTCGGGTGGGTTGCATCGGTATCGCTCCGATAGTTCCTGTCCAGGTTGATAAAGGAGATCCCCAACTTCTGCTCCCAAAGTTCATCGAACAGGGTGAGACGCCCCTGCCCCCGCACGAAGACCTGTTCCGAGCGAACGATGGAGTTGGGGTCGTCCTGGCCCGCTCCTCCGCCGTTGTCCATATCGGCCTTGGTGTCCAGGTACCTGACGATACAATTAAAATCGAAGTTCCGGGAGGGTGTGACCCCCAAGCGCGTAGCAAGGGAGGTGGCGTGGTAGCCGTCCTTCTCGTGGTTGCCGTATTTTTTTCCAGCCGAGGAAATGCCGCCCGTATCCTCGCGGGAGAGGCCCAGCGAAAAGTGCAGCAGGTCCGTGCCGCCGCGAACGGAGGCTTTTTCCGCGGCAGTGCCGAAGGAGCCCCCTTCGGCTGACACGAATCCGCTTGGTTTTCCCTCCCCCCGACGGGTGATGATGTTGATAACCCCGCCCATGGCGTCCGAACCGTAGAGCGTGCTCTGCGGACCACGCAGGACTTCGATGCGCTCTATGTTGTCGGTGGTCAGGCTGGCGAAATCATAGGCAGTGCCCGTTGAGGACGGGTCATTCATCCGGACGCCGTCCAATAGGACCAGCGTGTGTTCCGACTTGCCACCACGGATTCCCACGTAGGTCTGACCTCCCGGTCCGCCGCTCCGGACCACGTCCACGGCCGGCACAGAACGAAGGAGATCGAGGACAAAAGGCATTTGCCGCTGCTCGATTTCCTCCCGACCAATAACGGTAACGGAACTTCCGACCTGGTCCAGCTCCGTTTCGCTCCGGGTTGCCGTTACCACGATTTCGTCCAGTTGGGGCGGTTCCTCCCCGAAGGCGTGCGCAGTGCAGACCAACGCCTGCAAAATCACTACAAAACCACACCACTTCCTGATACACAACATGTAAATACCTCCCTCGAAGTAATCGAATGGAGCGGTATTCCGGCTCAGGGCAACCTACTTGTCCGCCTTCCCGGGATTTCTCCCAGTGGCTTTATCGCGTTTTCGCGAACGGGTTTTCGTTCCCATTACGGCTGCGGGGCAGCGGGGGATTTTCACCCCTCTTCCTCACTTCCATCCGGTGAAAAGTATGGTAATTAGTTTGGTTTCCTCCGTTTATGGGGCTTTGCTGGCTGGGACGTGTTTCACAATCTAAAACGCCAGTCACTGCGGAAAAACCATAAAAAAAGTCCGCATGTGCCGAAGCATCAAGCGGACTTTTCGTATTCAAAGTCTGATACCTTTTCACTCTCCCTTTACCACGGGGGACACTCGAGTGCTGAGATCATGGCAGGTCTTCTGGCTCGCGATTCATCCTCCGGGCGCCTTCCCGGTCATTCGACCAGTGACATTATGCCCTTTGTCCTCGCTTACAGCGGCGGGTCCGCGGGGGATTTTCACCCCTCTTCCCTATCAAGCCCTTTCGGGCACCTTGATCCGATATATACTCCGCAGAGCGATGCGGATATGTTACGCAAATCTATCGAAAAAATATTAATCTGTCAACAAGTGGGCCAGCTCTCCCGTTACGGATGGAAGCTACTTAAACAGAAATTTCAATCCTACACTCCCACCGAGAACTGTTGCGCCTAAACCTGATTTGCCGGAATTACGATTTTGCCTATCTTGAATGTCTTGCTCGTTAAAATCGATATTAAGACCACAACTCAATGATACGTTTTTCTCTAAAAACAAATCAACCCATACGCCTTGGGGTTTCTCTTTTCCAGAGTCTTTTGGCCCGATGTTGAAATTCTGTTTATTCATTTCGGGTGAGGAAGGAATCTCTTGCTCCACAGGAGCAGTTTGTATATCCACTGCTGTCGCAATTCCACTGCCGATAGCAACACCACAGAATACAGAAAGAAGTCCGATTATTCTTTTCATAATCTATCAACTCCTATCGTTGCCGACTTTTTCATGAATCAGCAAATTCGGCAGAAATTGATTTTCTACCAATGTTCCCCTTGAAGTTTGCTCTGGACATCCATCACTGCACGCCTATTTTTATCCTGTGAATTATGATTCTCTCGCAAAAAGTTTAAACACCTTTAACCCGTCATTCCGGCGACCGCGTGTCGCCGTAGCTTTAGCGGTGGCGCAAAGCCGGAATCCAGTCTTCTCAATAGGTTTCATCCCCCCTGGACCCCGTTTTTCAACGGGGTGACGACTTTTCCGCATTTTTAATTATACCATCATGCAGAATACCTATCTCACGAAAAACCTCAAGAAAGGACCTTACGCAACAAAAGGCAACGGATACGTGTTCACGTGCAGAAGAGCGGGGTCGTTCGGAGGGCAACATGAAAGCTGACCTCTTATGTGCGTTGTCAATCTCAGCAATCTACATACCAAATGAGGGACAGACCCAGCCCATTTCCCAAATCGCTGTTTTTAAATGAAATTTCTCGTACTGGTTCTTCATTTTGGTATGCCTTGCAACGGTTGTTGTCAACATTCGATTCATCTGTCGCGGAAGTGCTCTGCATCAAATCTGTATTGAAATTAACGGGCAGCAGGACAATGTGCAACATCTGTAACGTTAAACGAAGAAATGACCGCAAGGCGGCACACTGAAACCTTTTCGTTCCCCGGAGCTTCAGACCCATAAACACGTGCTCCCGCATTGTTTCTGAACCTAATCTCTGCAACTGCCCTTCCTGGAACAGGAATTGCTCTCAATGAAGAAGCTCCTCGTTGGTTTCCCGAATTTACGGCAGGTTCGATGAGCCGCGACAGCATGTGGATGCCAGCTTCGGCGACATCCCGTATCTATAGACCGCAGGTAAAGGAGAAAAGAACGCATGTCAGTGAATGATTTTTCTGCACTTATTGTTGAAGAAGCAAGAGCAAACAACTTTTTCTTGCGGGTCGGGAAAAGATCGGTTGAAGATCTGCCTGCGGGAGACGTCCTGGTAAAGGTCCACCACTCGTCCCTCAATTACAAGGATGCCCTCTCCGCCACCGGGCAGTTCGGCATTACAAAAGTGTTGCAGACAATGGCGTCGGGCTTCCCCCGGATCTTGACTGGACATCCACTTCCTCACTCGGTCTGAGTCTCTTGAGCTTGCTGGGAGAACAGCAACTCAAGGGACAATTCCGGCTTGACCTCGCGGCGGGAACGCGGTTCATGCTCTCGTTCCCCTGCCAGAAGAATTCTACCGCTTGACCCGGGTTTTTTTATGAAGACACTGCTTGCCGTGGATCTTGGCCTGAAAACAGGCATTGCCCTGTTTGCGGAACAAGGCAACCTCCTCTGGTACCGCTCACACAATTTCGGCACGACGGAGCGGCTGAAACGGGCTGTACCGAAGCTGCTGGACGGGATCCCCGGAGTCACGGCCGTCGTCATTGAAGGCGGCGGGAACCTCGCCGTTATCTGGGAGAAGGAAGCCGAGCGGCGGAGCCTATCCTTTCTCCAGATCAGCGCAATCGAATGGCGGCAGCTGTTCCTCTATTCACGGGAACAGCGCTCCGGGGTTGATGCGAAGAAGCATGCCGGCGAAATGGCCAGGAAAGTCATCGAGTGGTCAAAGGCGCCACGTCCAACTGCACTGAGGCACGATGCAGCGGAAGCGATCATGATCGGTTTGTGGGGTGTGCTGCATCTGGGATGGTTAGAAAGGATACCCGAGGAATTGAGGCGGTGAAAAGCTTTATCTGTAAGACCCTTGGACATATCAGATATTTGAACAGATAGCTCTAAAATCGGAGATCATATCAACCACGTGTCGGTGGTTCCTTCTCATTTTTCATCCCCCAACTCTCAAGCCAGACAGCAACCAACTCGTGATCAAGGAATTTAAAATCCGGTAGCTCGGCAGCCTGGACAGCGGACCAGATTTCTTTTTTCTGCCATTCGCTTTCATGCATGCCGGCTTTTCCCATCACGCCGCTTCAAGAGGCTTTATTCGTTCTTCTATGGCATGTCCAATCTTGCTTTTGGCAAGCCTCAACTCGTAATCCGCCTGCAGGCCGGTCCAGATTTCCGGTGATAGTCCAAAAAACCTGCCCAACCGCAATGCCGTATCGGCAGTTATGGCCCTCCGGGCATGAATGATCTCGCTGATCCGTCCAGCAGGAACGTCGATTTCCCGGGCAAGGCGGTTGATGCTCAGTCCAAAGGGCTTCATGAAGTCCTCTAACAAGATTTCCCCCGGCGGAATAGGGTCCAGTATCTCTTCAGTTATGGGATTCTTGGTTCCCATGATTTGCTCTCCTATCTTCTCTAACCTTCAGTGGTAATCGACAATTTCGACGTCGTATGCGTCGCCCTCACACCAGACGAAGCAAACTCGCCATTGCCTGTTTATCCTGATGCTGTGCTGGCCGGCACGATCTCCCTTTAGCGCCTCCAACTCGTTACCGGGAGGGACTCTCAGGTCCAGCAAGACCTTTGCCTGGTTCAGGTAAAGGAGCCTGCGGCGGGCCTGATTTTCTATTTCCCGAAACCGCAACACCCTCCGATCAAAGTGCTCCTGTTTCCTTGTCCTTGAACGACTTTATCATTGCGTATCCCATCTATTACGCATTACGTAATACATAGTATTCGAGATTTGAATAAACTGCAAGTTATTTTGCTGCCAGAAATACTGCCATTCAGCAAACCTTTGACAAGTCGTATTTCCCTTCCGAAAATCCCCCCATCCTGACAATCTCCCGAATTTTCCGGCCATGGCTGAAACGTTCGACATGGATCACGATGTTCACCGCCTCAGCGATAAGTTCTTTCGGTACGGTTATGACCGCCCCCAACGCCCATATTCCCGGGTGGCTCTCCGGCACAGGCTGCCAGCAGGTCCGACAGCACCGTCATTGCCACTACCTCTCGAATAGTTCGCGTCATCGTTTTTCCCGGTCAGCCTTGATTCTTCGGCTTCGACTCGCCATCCGGACCGGAGGGTTCCGGCATGCACCTCCACGATTGTCCGGCGCCGGGATCCCGGCCCGGCCCACGTGTTTCCAACAGTATAACAGAAGCTCACACCCCCGCATCGAACCCTCCCGAACAGAGCTGTGTATTGCACGCAATCCTCTCTCTGCTAGGATGGAACATGTCACTTCGTAAAGTCACCGAGAATTATGGTCATTTCCCCAATAACGAAGCGATGTTCAAGCTGATATAAGTCGAATACCCCTAGACATACCCCAAAAATACACCGGATTTCTGCAAACACTTTAGCGCCATATTGGACTCCGTTCAACAAAAAACCCGCTATTTCTAGCGGGTTATGGCACATCATGAAATACTCTGAAACATGTAATGGCGGAAGCGCATGGGAATCGAACCCACCCAGGAAGTTTCTCACCCCCCACACCGGTTTTGAAGACCGGGCGGCCCACCAGCGACCGACGCGCTTCCATGTTGTATTCTGCCTGAATATGTAACTGATACTGGATCCGGAAGGAACCGGATACCCCAGAACGGATTGCCGAATAATGAGGCCTCATGACGGAAACAGTTTCAGTGCCGCTCCCGATCCGACCGGAGCTCAAATGTATCCCATCCGACGGCATTTTGCAACGCCTATCGAACCGGTTCATCTCACGTCAATACGGAAACGGCACCGAGCGCCGAAGCGACTTCCGGGAACTCTTCGCGGCTTAGGGTCCGGGGATCCAGCAGAAACTCCCCCTGGCTTATCCTTCCCACCACGGGAGTAGCAAAATTTCGCAGGCGCTGATCCAGCTGTTGCGCCGAAACACCCTGGATGGTTATGGCAACGAGCATCGTCGGCAGCTCGACATGGGGCAGCGATCCGCCGCCCACCTGGGAAACGCCGCGCACGGTCCTCACCGTCGCGCCGGCTGGGAGGCTTCTGCGCAGGTGACGTGCCAGGGTCCGTGCCAGGGTCTCCAACTCGTCCAAACCCAGCGTCAGCATGCGGAGAACAGGTATCGTGCGCCGGGCCTGCCGCTCGTCGGCATAGAGGCGCAAGGTGCCGTGCAGCACGGCGAGGGTCATTTTATCGACGCGCAGCGCACGGTAGAGGGGATTGGTTTTCATCCGGTCAACCTGGGCTTTCCTGCCGACGATAATGCCCGCCTGGGGACCACCGAGCAGCTTGTCGCCACTGAAGGTGACCACATCAGCCCCGGCATCCAGATAGTCCCGAACAGACGGCGCAGCTGACTTCACCACGTCCGTAAGAGCAACAAGGTTTCCGCATCCCGCATCAACCATAACCGGCAGGGCAGATTCCCTGCCGATTTCGGCAAGCTCTCCGACTGCCACCTCGGAAGTGAAGCCGACGACAGTGAAATTGCTGGTGTGGACCTTGAGCAACAGCGCTGTCTCACCACAAACGGCGGCGCGATAATCCTTCGGATGAGTCCTGTTGGTGGTGCCGACTTCGCGCAACACGGCTCCGCTCTGGCTCATGACGTCTGGGATGCGGAAGGATCCGCCGATCTCCACAAGCTCTCCACGCGAGACGATCACTTCCCTCCCCTGCGCCAATGTGGCAAGTGCAAGAAGAACTGCAGCCGCGTTGTTGTTGACCACAACGGCAGCCTCGGCGCCGGTAACTTGACGAAGGAGATCCTCAACTGCCCCGGAACGGCTGCCACGAACTCCTTTATCAAGGTCATACTCCAAATTGCAGTATCCTGATACAGTGTTGCGCATCTCTTCCAACGCAGCTATGGGCAGCGGTGACCTTCCCAGGTTGGTATGGATAATGACGCCGGTACCGTTGATTACCCGACGCAGTGCTGTTCTTTTTGTCCTGTTCAGTTCATAAAGGATCCGCTGAAAGATGGCATGTTCTTCGTAGCACGCATCCGCCATTCCACCCCGCGCGGTTTCCGCCCGTAAGGAATCAAGAGCCTGGCGCACTGCTGCAAGCACAACCTGTCGTGGATGGGAAGCTGTGACCTCCTTGACGCTTTCCCACTCCATAATTTTATCTACTTTTGGTATTTTCCTGAACAAAATTGGAAAGCCTTTCCGTTTGGAATTGCCCATGAGCTGCCGCCCCATTGTATCCGTTGAAGTCCAGAAGTCAAGGATATTGCAGAACGGCGGGACAGCCTCCCATGACACGTCACATTTTTTGGTTTTGTCATGTCGGGCACCCATGATAGCGTAGGGGAATAACAACAGCGGGGGAATGTCATGGAAACACCACCGATCGTGGTCTTGGTTGGAACCTCTGGCGCAGGAAAAACAACCTTTCTTGAAAAACTTGTACAAGAACTGAAAAAGAGAACGTTGAGAGTCGCAACCATCAAGCATCATGGCCATGATTTCGAAATCGACACACCCGGCAAGGACACCTGGCGTCATGCACGGGCAGGCGCGGATGCCGTCGCGATATCATCGCCGACCAAATTTGCCGTTATCCGGAAAGTGGAACAGGAAATGGACCTCGATGAAGCAGCGGCGTTCTTCAGCGACATGGACATCATCATTGTCGAAGGCTACAAAAAGAGCACCAAGCCGAAAATCGAAATAAGCCGTAGAGCCCACTCCGAAAAACTTCTGAGCAAACCTGACAAACTGCTTGCCATCGTCAGCGACATGCCATGGGCTCTTGGCGTACCGGTTTTCGAACTTGACGATGCGGCCGGTGTTGCTGCTCTGCTGGTAAAAGCATTTGACTTATAGATTTTATAAATGCGTTTTACATTACCTATTGCATTGTGGTTATATATTATGCTATACAGCGTAGTCGTGCTGTTATTTCATTAGGCATCATAGGCTTACTGAAAATGGCTTGAGACCGCTCTCGGTCTTTCGTCCCCTGTGGGATCGCCTTTTTTCATCGTTTTCCGCAATCTGATTCATTCAAGCGCTCATTTCGACCCCTGCTTCATGCAGGCCCACCGAAACCCGCATTGATATTGATGATTATATCAGTATTGGTGCGGGTTTTTTCACACCCCTCCCCAAAAGGTATCTTCATCAACAGCATCCTCAATAATTACAGTGAAGTAAAAAAAAGAGAGGAGAGAGACATGGCGGTTTGCAAGTGTACCGGCGAACAGGTTGAGTCGCCGCAGGATGTGCAACTGAATGAGCTGCTGGATCATTACCGCGGTTACGCCGGCGGACTGATTCCGGTGCTGCAGGGGGCACAGGAGATTTACGGCTATCTGCCGGCTGAGGTTCTGGAAACGATTTCCCAGGAGCTGAAGCTGCCGTTCAGCGAGGTGTTCGGGGTGGTGACGTTCTACGCCCAGTTCCACCTGAAGCCGCGCGGCCGCAACATCATCCGCGTCTGCCTGGGGACGGCGTGCCACGTACTGGGTGGCTCGAAGATATTCCAGGCCTTGAAAGACGAGTTGGGCGTGGAGAACGGCGGCACCACGGAAGATCTGCGCTTCACCCTGGAATCCGTTGCCTGCATCGGGGCCTGCGGCCTGGCGCCGTGCATCATGATCAACGATGACACCCACGGGCGGCTGGTTACGTCGGCGCTGAAGAACATCTTGGAACAATACAAGTAAGGGGGCCATACACATGAGTAATCTGAAGGAAATGCGCTCCGGTATTGAGGAGCAGTACAAGGCGAAGCTGAACCGCCCCCGCATCGTGGTGGGACTGGGCACCTGCGGCATTGCCGCCGGGGGCAGGAAGGTCATGAAGGCCATCCAGGACGAAGTGGCGAACCGCAAGCTGGACGTGGACGTCGACTTTTCCAGCTGCATCGGCATGTGCTTTGCCGAGCCGGTGGTGGAGATCGCACTGCCCGGGACGCCGAGCGTCATTTATGGCGGTGTCTATCCCGACAACGTAAACAAACTGATTGAAGGTCACCTGATCAACAAGACACCGGTAACCGAAATGGCGGAGATCCAGATCGCCGGGGAGGCGAAACCCTACGACGGCATACCGGTGATGGAGAAATCGGGCTACTACGCCAAGCAGGTGCGTTCCGTCACCTCGCGGCTGGGCCGGACCAACCCGGAGAGCATCGGCGACTACATCGCCACCGGCGGCTACGCGGCTCTCGAAAAGGCACTTGCCATGGACCGCCAGGACATCATCAACGAGGTGAAGAAGTCCGGCCTCAGGGGCCGCGGCGGCGGCGGTTTCCCCACCGGCAACAAGTGGCAGTTCGTCCATGACGCGGTGGGCGACAAGAAGTACATCGTCTGCAATGCCGACGAAGGCGACCCGGGCGCGTTCATGGACCGTTCGGTTCTGGAGGGCGACCCCCACGCAGTGCTGGAGGGGATGATGATCGCCGGCTATACCATCGGCGCCAACGAAGGGGTCATCTACTGCCGCGCCGAATACCCGCTGGCCATCAAACGCCTCAACCTGGCCATCGAAGAGGCCGAGAAGATGGGCCTCATGGGCGACAACATCCTGGGCAGCGGCTTCAACTTCACTGTCCGTATCAAGGCCGGCGCCGGCGCGTTCGTCTGCGGCGAGGAGACCGCCCTGCTGAACTCCATCGAGGGTCAGCGCGGCATGCCGCGGGTGCGTCCGCCGTTCCCGGCCCACAAGGGCCTGTGGCAGAAGCCGACCTGCCTCAACAACGTGGAAACCTTTGCCAACATCCCCTTCATCATCAGGAACGGCGGCGAGTGGTATGCCGCCATGGGCACCGAGAAGAGCAAGGGGAGCAAGGTGTTCTGCATCACCGGCAAGATCAACCACACCGGCCTGTGCGAAGTCCCCATGGGCATCACGCTGCGCGAGATCGTCGAAGACATTGCCGGCGGCATCAAGGACGGCAAGAAGTTCAAGGCGGTGCAGAGCGGCGGTCCTTCCGGCGGCTGCCTGCCCACCGAGAAGCTGGACCTCCCGGTCGACTATGAATCGCTGACCGCGGCCGGCGCGATCATGGGCTCCGGCGGCCTGGTGTTCATGGACGAGACCACCTGCATGGTGGACGTGGCCAAGTTCTTCCTCAACTTCACCCAGCTCGAGTCCTGCGGCAAGTGCACCCCCTGCCGCGAGGGCACGAAGCGCATGCTGGAAACACTGATCCGCATCACCGAAGGTGCCGGGGTACCTGAAGACATCCCCAAACTGGAACGGCTGGCCACGAATATCAAGGCTTCCGCGCTGTGCGCCCTCGGGCAGACCGCGCCGAACCCGGTACTCACCACCCTGAAGTACTTCCGTGAAGAGTACGAAGCGCACATCATGGACAGGAAATGCCCGGCGGGCGCGTGCGCAGCATTGTTGAACTACACGATCCTGGCGGACAAGTGTGTCGGCTGCGGCGTCTGTGTCAAGGCCTGCCCCGTTCAGGCCATCAGCGGCGAAAAGAAGACTGCCCATGTCATCAACAGCAGCACGTGCATCAAGTGCGGCGCCTGCGTGCCCAAATGCAAATTCGAAGCCATCGTGAAAGCATAGGAAAAGCCAGGTAACTAGACTGAAGGCGGGAAGACTGAAGGGAAAAACCGGGATACTTGCCGAATCGTCCCTGAAACGCTTCTTCCAGCTGCAATACAGACCGATCAAGCCTCAAAGCCTTCAGCCTTCGGTCTCAAAACCTATCTAAAACCAAGGAGGTAACATCAATGCCTACAGTCACACTGACCATAGACGGCCAACAGGTAACCGTGCCAAAAGGCACGACGGTCCTGGAAGCCGCGTGGAAAGCGGGATCTTTCGTCCCGACCTTCTGCCACGACCCGGAGCTGACCAAGCCGGGCGCCTGCCGCATCTGCGTGGTAGAAATCAAGGGCGCCAGGAATCTGCCCGCTTCGTGCGTAACCGCGGCAGCTGAAGGGATGATTGTCGAAACCGCTTCCCCGGCTGTAATAGATGCCCGCAAGACCATCCTCGAACTGATGCTGGACAATCACCCGGAAGACTGCCTTACCTGCCATCAGGCGGGTGACTGCAAACTGCAGGACTACGCCTATTTCTACAATGTGAAACCAGGCGCTTTCGGCGGCGAATGCAAAAATTACGAAATCGAGGACGACAATCTCTTCATCGTCCGCAACATGAACAAGTGCATCCTGTGCGGCAAGTGCCTCAGGGCCTGCGAAGAGAAGCAGGGCCGCGCGGTCATTGATTTCGCCTACCGCGGCTTCAGGACCAAGGTAGCGACTGCCCTGGACAAACCGCTGGCCGACTCGGTCTGCGTATCCTGCGGCACCTGCGTTTCCGTATGCCCCACCGGCGCACTGACCGAAAAGGCCATGCTCGGCTCAGCACGCAAATGGGAAGTCCAGAAGGTCCGCACCACCTGCCCGTTCTGCGGCGTGGGATGCAACTTCGACCTGAACGTCAAAGGCGGCAAAGTGATCGGTGTGACCTCCAACGCAGCTGCCCCGGCAAACGGCCGCGACCTGTGCGTCAAGGGCCGTTTCGGCACCGATTATGTTCACAGCCCGAAACGCCTCACCAAACCCCTCATCAAAAAGAACGGCGAGTTCGTCGAATCCACCTGGGACGAGGCACTGGACCTGGTGGCAAGCAAATTCGGCGAAATCAAGACCAAGTTCGGCAGCGATTCCATAGCAGCTCTGTCCTCCGCACGCTGCACCAACGAAGACAACTATGTGATGCAGAAATTCATGCGCGCAGTGATCGGCACCAACAATGTCGACCACTGCGCCCGAACTTGACACGCTCCTACAGTAGCCGGTCTGGCTACTTCTTTTGGCAGCGGCGCAATGACCAACTCTTTCGAAGACTATCTGAATACCGACCTGTTTTTCGTTATCGGTTCCAACCCCACAGAAGCACACCCCATGGCGGGCGCCAAGATCATGTCATCCGTCATGAGCGGCAAAAGCAAACTGATCGTGGCAGACCCTCGCCGGATTGAACTTGCCGAAAAGGCCGATATCTGGCTGCAACTCCGCCCCGGCACCGATATACCCCTTCTTAACGGTCTGATGCACATCATCATCAAGGAAGGCCTTCACGACCAGAAGTTCATCGAAGAGCGGACCGAAGGTTTTGAAGCCCTGAAGGCTACCGTCGAAAAGTATACTCCCGCGAGGGTTTCGGAAATGACCGGCGTCCCCGAAAATCTGCTCTATGATGCCGCCCGTCTCTATGCGACCACCGCTAAAGCCATGCTCTGCTACACCCTTGGCATAACCGAGCATATCTGCGGCGTGGACAACGTCATGAGTACTGCGAACATCGCCATGCTTACCGGTCACCTCGGCAAAGAAGGCTGCGGCGTGAACCCCCAGCGCGGGCAGAACAACGTGCAGGGCGCCTGCGACATGGGAGCGCTGCCCAATGTCTATTCCGGATACCAGGCAGTAGTGAACCCCGATATTCAGGCGAAATTCGAAAAAGCCTGGGGTGTCAAGCTGGACAACAAACTGGGCCTCACAATACCTGACATGATGGACGCTGCCGTAGAAGGGAAATTGAAGGCAATGTTTGTCCTTGGTGAAGACCCGGTTCTTACGGACCCCGATGCAAATCACATCAAAAAGGCTTTGACCAAGATGGATTTCGTCGTGGCGCAGGAAATCTTCATGTCGGAAACCGCCAAGTACGCCGATGTCATCCTTCCGGGCGCAAGCTTCGCCGAGAAGGACGGTACGTTCTCCAGTTCCGAGCGTCGCGTGCAGCGCGTGCGCAAAGCCATCGAGCCCATCGGCGACAGCAGGCCCGACTGGTGGATCATCTGCGAACTGGCGAAACGCATGGGATACGACAAGATGAACTACGAATCGCCGCGTCAGATCTGGGATGAAATGGCATCGCTTTCCCCCATATTCGCCGGTATCAACTATGATCGTATCGAGCATACCGGACTGCAGTGGCCCTGCCCGACCGTGGAGCATCCGGGTACTCCCGTTCTCCACACCCAGTCGTTCTCCAGGGGCAAAGGCCTCTTCAAGGCCATCGAGCATACTCCGCCGGCGGAAATGCCTGATGAAGAATACCCCTACCTCCTTTCGACCGGGCGTATTCTGTACCACTACAACATCACCACCCGCTACTCCTCCGCGCTCGATGCGCATCGTCCGGAAGAGGCTGCCATGATTCACCCGGCAGACGCAGCCACGCTCGGCGTCTGCACCGGTGAAAAGGTACGGGTCACTTCCCGCCGCGGAAGTGTTGTGACAAAGGTCAATGTAACGGACAAAGTCATGTCCGGCATGATCTGGATGAGCTTCCACTACAAGGAAACTCCAACCAACGAACTGACCGTCAACGCATTCGACCCGGTCAGCAAGACCGGCGAATACAAAGTAGCAGCTGTCCAGCTTGAAAAAGTGGTGTAACCAACGTACCAAGCGGCCGGGCACAGCAGTCGCCCGGCCGCTTGGATAACATCATTCATTTCCGTTCATGGAGGAAAGCCAGATGGGGAGTCGTAACCTATGTCCATAAAGATCATCGCGTTCGTCGCCAAGTCCGGCACCGGCAAGACAACACTGGTGGAAAAGGTCATTGCCGAACTGAAGAACCGCAGTTACCGGGTCGGAGCGGTCAAGCATGATGCCCATCGTTTCGAGATCGATCATCCCGGCAAGGATTCGTACAAGTTTTCGGCTGCCGGAGCGGACACCGTCCTGCTTTCATCGCCGGACAAACTCGCATTGATCAGGAAGCATGCGGAATCCCCCACCATAGAAGAACTGCTCGATACGTACTTTACCGACGAGGATATCGTTCTGACAGAAGGATTCAAAAAGAGTTCCCTGCCAAAGATTGAAATTCACCGCCCAGAGCATAACGATACGCTCATCTGCCGGGGCGAACACGACGATCCGACTCTTATTGCTGTTGCAAGCTCGACTCCGCTCACCCTGGACGTTCCGGTACTGAACCTCAACGATCCCGTATCCGTCACCGACTTTATAGAAAACAAATTCCTCAAGACAGCCTGACTTTCGGGCACATCCTCTGTCCGGGAATATAGCGAGCCTCTCAATGGTTTCTATCGAAACAGCGCAACGCCTCATACTGGAAAACATTTCCCCGTTCGGATCCGAAAGCGTACCGATTCTCCAGGGTTTGGGCAGGGTGTGCGCCGAAGATTATCACTCGCCATGGGATATTCCGCCGCTCGACAACTCCGAGATGGATGGTTACGCGTATGCCCGCGGGTCCACTGGTGCAGGAGAAAAACTGACCGTCACCGGTGTTGTCTATGCAGGGGAGTATCGTACCACCCCCGTTCCCGCAGGAGAGACCGTCAAGATCATGACCGGTGCACCGGTACCGTCGGGATGCGACACAGTGGTCCCACTAGAAGACGTCGAGACGGAAGGAGATTCCATCCGGCTTACCCGGGACACGCCTCGCGGCAAACATGTCAGGAAACGGGGTAATGACATCAGGGCTCATGATCTGGTCATCAGTGCAGCAACGCTCTTGCGACCCCAGGAAATCGGCATGCTGGCCTCTATGGGCAAAACCTTCGTCAGCGTTTTCAAGAAAGCTCATTGTGCGATTCTGGCGACAGGTGACGAACTCCTCCAACCCGGCTCCATCCCGGTCGAAGGGAAAATCATTAACAGCAACAGTCACAGCCTCGCAGCCCAGGTCATTGACGCGGGCGCCATACCAGTTCTCCACGGAATTGCCCGCGATTCCCGTGAAGAAACGATTTCCAAAATCAGGGAAGGCATGCAGGCGGACTTCCTCATCATTACCGGCGGCGCTTCCGTGGGCGACCGGGATCACGTGAAAGAATCGATCGAAGCACTGGGTGGCACGCTCCTGTTCAGCAAAGTGAACATGAAACCCGGCAAACCGGTCGCGTTTGCCGTGCTCGAGGGAAAACCCGTCTTTGCCCTTCCCGGCAATCCGGTGTCGACCATGGTTTCCTTCGAACAGTTCGTCCGGCCCGCCTTGCTCAAATCCATGGGGCGCAAACGCATCTTCAGGCCAGTCGTGAATGCCTTGCTGCAGGAGGATCTGCAAAACACCAGCGATCGCCCGAACCTGATTCGGGGCCGGGTGTGCCACGACAAACGCGGGTATGTGGTGGCATCGACAGGGAAACAGGCTTCAAACCGTCTTTCATCGCTTGTCCGGGGAAACGGCCTGATATATCTGCCCCCGTTCACGACTCTTCCGGCAGGCTTGAATGTAGACGTCGAATTGTACGACAGTGAGTTCGAAATGAGAGAGATCGCCTGAACCCTCCAACTCCCCTCACGTCAACCAAGCGGTTGCTCCGCTGGATTGCGGCAGACCTTTGCATAAAATTGTGCGCATTATATGATAATTTTTTATCAAAATATTCTTGACCCGTGCCGCATGGTTGTGGTATTAAGTATATAGCGTGCTGATCACAGCACAGACCGCGACTGATTGTTCTCCAGGACTGTAATGAATATTCAAAACATTTTCAGGCACAGTCATACGTCCTGTGATGTTTTCTGAAAGGCGCCACTATGTCAAGAAAACCCTTGCTATTCAATCTATCTCCTCCAGACAGGGAAAAGCTGGTAACTATAATTGATGACGAAGCCTCTGACACAAGGATAGCCTTGCGCTGTAAGATCATACTGTTGACAGAGGAAGGCATTCCATTGCAGGAGATTGCCAACACGCTCGGTTTGAGCAAGGTTACTGTCAATACCTGCAGGCAGAACTATCTGCGCGGTGGACTCGATGCCCTGAAAAGCAAGAAACGCCCCGGACGTCCGTCCAAACTGGCACAAGAAATTCTTACCGACCATTTCCACGGGTCGGCGGACAAGGTTATTTCACGTCTCAGACAAGTCCTGCACGTCAAAACCAAGTCTGAACACCTGCTCAATGTCATCAATTTGACCGGCGGCCTCATTACGTGCGGGATGTATCTTGCTGCCGTTTGACAGGTTGATCCCACACGAAATCCAGCACTCACGAAAGCAATCATTGGATACCATCCTGAGTCGAAAGGCCCTTCAGTTCATGTACAGGCATCCCCATATCCACTCTCCTGCCCGATTATTTCGAACTTCCTGTCAAACAACGGTCGTTACGATCGCTGTCCTTTCCCCTGTTCTCCTGAGCATGTAAACCCATCCAGTTTCGATTCATAAGCCGACTGCAGGCAGTATCGCTAATTGCAATCCATTCTGTCATTTGGTTCGATATTATCAATTTGACGGGAAATCCCGCACCTTTTATAGTAGTTCAGCGTGATTCCGCGCCATGTCATTCCGCCTTGAATTACCAGGTTTCCAGGTCAAATGCGCAATTTCAATCAGCACAGTACAAGGAGTTCGTGTGAAAATCATAGATTGCAGAACAATGTCATGCCCCGCGCCGGTGATCGCCACCAAACGGGCGCTGGAAGAAGCCGGCGGTGAAACGGTTCAGATACTGGTTGACTCCGGGGCGCCACGGGAAAACGTAACCCGTTTTGCAAAGGGCCGCGGTTACGAAGTTCAGGAATCTCCTTTTGAAGAAGGATTCGCCCTGACGATCGGCGGGGACATGCTTGCCAGCGCCGGCCTGCCGACCGGAACCGCGCCAGCCCGGAAAACCGCCATGCTTATCACTTCCGATCGACTCGGAGATGGCGGGGATGAACTGGGACGCGTGCTGATGAAGAATTTCATCATCACGCTGCTGGACCTGGACAGGCTCCCGGAACGCATGCTGTTCCTCAACTCCGGCGTCCTGCTGACCACGGAAGGGTCCGAGGTGCTGGAGGCTTTGCATTCCCTGGCCGACCGGGGCGTCGAAATCCTGTCGTGTGGGATCTGCCTTGATTTCTTTCACAGGAAAGACAAGCTGAAGGTTGGATCGGTGACCAATATGCTGACAACTGCCGAAAGCCTGATGGACGCAGGTTCTGTTATCCGGCTTTGAGCAAATCCTGCCCGGGAATGGTAAGCGTCGGTATCGACATAGGCTCAACAGCCACCAAGGCAGTTGTCTTTGACGGAAGAATCCTCGGCCATGCGATGGAGCAGACCGGTTGGGACCCGAAAGATGCCGGATTCAGGGCTTTCCGGTCAGCTCTGGACAAATCGGGAATCACAGAGGACTGGGTAGGGTCTATTGTCGGCACCGGCTACGGCCGGGTTTCCCTCCCCATCTTCACCAGCAGGGTAACCGAGATCACCTGCCATGCACGGGGAGCGCATCACCTCGATCCAGCCACACGGACGGTCATCGACATCGGCGGCCAGGACTGCAAGGTCATCTCCCTGAACCAGGACGGGTCGGTCGCCGATTTCATCATGAACGACAAGTGCGCAGCCGGGACAGGCCGATTCCTCCAGGTAATGGCGGGAATCCTGGACATTTCCCTTCACGAACTGGGCGCACTCGCCGCCGATGCCGAACCGGCACCCCTTTCCAGCATGTGCACGGTATTCGCCGAATCGGAAGTCATCGGCCTTCTGGCACGGGGAACGGCAAAGAGCAGCATTGCCGCAGGCATCATCGACACCATTGCCCGGCGCATCCAGGGCCTGGCCGGCCGGGTACCCTTCAGGGACACCGTCTCCTTTACCGGCGGAATCGCCCAGAACGGAGACATTTGCACGATTATCGCCTCACGGCTCGGGACGCGTCTCCATGTACCGGTCGGGCCCCAGTTCGTCGGGGCGCTCGGCGCGGCGCTGATAGGGTTCGATGAATCGTGACGGGACAATCAGTCTGAAGACTGCGGGTTGAAGTCCGTCAAGAACAGACTTTCGGTTTTTCCTAGCAGTCTTCAGCCTTCAGCCTAACAACCTTCCATGTGAAAGGACATTCAATTTGATGACCACGGCAAAGACATTTGCAGAGATTTCCACGCTCAGGGAACGTAATGCGCTGGCCGTCAAGGAGGCAAAGGATAAAGGACTCCGTGTGGTCGGCACTTACTGCCTCTACTCACCGTCTGAACTGGTGGTCGCGGCAGGAGCCATTCCCGTGATGCTCTGCGGAACCAGCCAAAACCCCATTCCGGCAGCGGAAAAAGTGCTTCCCCGGAACCTCTGCCCTCTCATCAAGTCAAGCTACGGCTTTGCAGCCACCGACACCTGCCCCTACTTCCACTTCGCCGACCTGCTCATCGCCGAGACCACCTGCGACGGCAAGAAAAAGATGTACGAACTCATGGGGGAGATGAAGCCGCTCCACCTGATGCAACTCCCCCAGCTGCAGGATGATGCCGCCCTCACCTACTGGACCGGCGAGATGAAACGGTTGAAGAGCAGGCTCGAAAAGGAATTCGCAGTAGACATCACTGATGAAAAGCTGCGTGACGCCATACGCCTCGTGAATGACGAACGGAGATCGCTTAAGGAATTCCAGGACGTCTGCAAGCATGATCCTGCCCCCATCAGCGGCATGGACATGCTCACGGTGCTCCACAACCGGGGCTTTTCCATTGACAAGCAAGCAGCGATCGACCTGGTGGACCGCCTCACCGCTGAGCTTCGCGAAATGGCTGACACCGGCATCTCGCCGTTCAAGCCTGCCACGCCGCGCATCCTGCTGAGCGGTGTTCCCGTGGGAATCGGCTCCGACAAGGTGGCCAGGCTCATCGAGGAATGCGGCGGCAGCGTTGTCTGTTTCGAGAGCTGCGGGGGCTACAAGAAGGTGGACCCGATCGAGGAGAACGGCGATCCGCTCGCTGCCATGGCAGATCGCTACCTGCAGATCCCCTGTTCCTGCATGTCGCCAAACCAGGGTCGATTCAACCTGGTCGAGCACTTGGTCCGTGAATTTCATGCAGACGGGGTTGTCGATCTCACCTGGCAGGGATGCCACACCTACAACATCGAATCGTACCGTCTCAAGAAGCATGTCCAGGAAACCGCGGATGTGCCGTTCCTGCAGATCGAAACCGATTATTCCGAATCCGACACTGATCATCTCAAGGTGCGCATCGAGGCGTTCCTTGAGATGATCAGCCGGCCGAAACGAGCCGGGAAAAACCCAGTAGAACCGAAAACCGCATAATATAAGCGCTCACTTCGACCTCCGCCGACGGCGAACTCACCGAAACCCGCTTCGATCCTGACAAGATGTCAGGTGTCGTAGCGGGTTTTTCATTTCCCGCATAATAAAAGAAAAGGTTCCCTTGGGACCACCCTGTTACAAAAAAACTGCCTCGCGCGGAGACGCGGAGACCGCAGAGAAAATCAATTCATCTTCAAGCAAAACAATGCACCGAACCATTCGATGTACGTCTTTTTTTTATGGACTTGCAAAAAGTTTTTCATACCCGCGCAGGGGGTATGACGGGCAAACGTCTTTGGACCTTTTCGCTATCGTTTGATCTTATCAATGATCGATATCTGCATATCTTTACATCGCTGCGTACCCGCGAATATGAGTCTATTGGTAACTGAAAGGAGGTGATGAAAATTGATCAGACCATACCGCCGCATACGCCTGAAGCCGGGCGGCTGGGGAGAGGGATTCGACTGACTCCCCTGAATCCATATTTCTCGTGACGGAAATACTAAAAAAAACAGGAGGTATCACCCGTGTCCAACGTAACCTTAACCATCGACGGCAACCAGGTAACCGTCCCGAAAGGAACAACAGTCCTTGAAGCAGCATGGGAAGCGGGATCTTTCGTCCCGACGTTCTGCTACGACCCCGAGCTTTCCAAGCCCGGCGCCTGCCGCATCTGCGTGGTCGAAATCAAGGGCGCCAGGAACCTGCCCGCTTCGTGCGTAACCGCGGCAGCAGAGGGAATGATCGTTGAAACCGCTTCCCCTGCGGTCATAAATGCCCGCAAGACCATCCTCGAGCTGATGCTGGACAATCACCCGGAAGACTGTCTTTCATGCCACCAGGCGGGTGACTGCAAACTGCAGGACTACGCCTATTTCTACAATGTAAAACCCGGCGCTTTCGGCGGCGAGACCAAAAAATTCGACATCGAAGACGACAACCTCTTCATCGTCCGCAATATGAACAAATGCATCCTGTGCGGCAAGTGCCTCAGGGCCTGCGAAGAAAAACAGGGCCGTGCGGTCATCGATTTCGCCTGGCGCGGCTTCAAGACCAAGGTGGCAACCGCCATGGACAAGACGCTGGCCGATTCGGTCTGCGTCGCCTGCGGCAGCTGTACCGCCGTGTGCCCTACCGGCGCACTGACCGAAAAGGCCATGCTCGGCAAGGGAAGGAAATGGGAAGTGGAAAAGGTACGCACTACCTGCCCGTTCTGCGGTACCGGATGCAACTTCGATTTGAACGTCAAAGGCGGCAAAGTCATCGGCGTCACCTCCAACGCGGCCAGCACGGTGAACGGCCGCGACCTGTGCGTCAAGGGCCGTTTCGGCATCGACTATGTCCACAGCCCGAACAGGCTCACCAAGCTGTTGATCAAGAAAAACGGCAAATTCGTCGAATCGTCATGGGACGAGGCCCTCGACCTGGTGGCGCGCAAACTCGGCGAAATAAAGAAGAAGCACGGCGGCGACGCCCTCGCGGCGCTCTCCTCCGCACGCTGCCCCAACGAAGACAACTATGTCATGCAGAAATTCATGTGCGCTGTGTGCGGAACCAACAACATCGACCACTGCGCCCGCACCTGCCACGCCTCCACGGTCACCGGCCTGTCCATGAGCTTCGGCAGCGCCTCCATGACCAACTCCTTCGTGGACATCCTGCACGCCGACGTGCTGTTCGTCATCGGCGCGAACCCCACCGAGGCGCACCCCATGGTGGGCGCGAAGATCCTGCAGGCTGTGGCAAACGGCGCAAAAATGGTCGTGGCTGATCCACGCAGGATCGAACTGGCGGAAAAAGCGGATCACTTCCTGCAGATCAAACCCGGCACCGACATCCCGCTCATGAACGGGCTGATGCACATCATCATCAAGGAAAACCTGCATGACAAGAAGTTCATAGATGAGAGAACCGAAGGCTTCGCAGAACTGGAAGCAGTCGTGAAGAACTATCCGCCCGAAAAGGTCTCGGAACTGACCGGCGTACCGGTGCAGACCCTTTACGACGTGGCCCGTCTCTACGCCAAGGCCCCGAACGCTGTTATCGTTTACACCCTGGGCATTACGGAGCACATCTGCGGGACCTATAACGTCATGAGCACCGCCAACATGGCTATGATTACCGGTCACATCGGACGCCTCGGCAACGGCGTGAGCCCGCTGCGCGGCCAGAACAACGTTCAGGGCGCCTGCGACATGGGAGCGCTGCCCGGCGATTTCTCCGGCTACCAGAAGGTCGCCAACCCCGAGGTGGTGGCCAAGTTCGAAAAGGCCTGGGGTGTGAAGCTGAATCCCAAGGTCGGCATGATGATCCCGGCCATGATGGATGCAGCAGTGGAAGGCAAAGTAAAGGGTATGTACATCCTGGGCGAAGACCCGGTCCTCACCGACCCCAACGCCCACCACATCAGGAAAGCCATGGAATCGCTGGATTTCCTGGTCGTCCAGGAACTGTTCATGTCTGAGACCGCCAAACTGGCCGACGTCGTGCTTCCCGGTGCCAGCTTCGCCGAAAAGGACGGCACCTTCACCAACGCCGAACGGCGGGTGCAACGGGTGCGAAAGGCCATCGATCCCATCGCCGACACCCGTCCCGACTGGTGGATCGTCTGCGAGGTGGCCCGGCGCATGGGGTACCCCATGGACTACAACTGGCCCGGCGAAATCTGGGACGAATTGGCTTCCCTATCCCCAATCTTCTCGGGGATCAGTTACGACCGGATCGAGCATGACGGCCTGCAGTGGCCCTGCCCCACGGCAGACCATCCGGGAACGGCCATCCTGCACACCAAAACTTTCACCAGGGGCCTCGGGCTGCTGAAGGGTATCGATCACATACCACCGGCAGAACTGCCCGACGAGGAATATCCTTTCCTCCTCTCCACCGGCCGCATACTGTCCCACTACAACGTCACCACCCGTCAATCCAAGGCGTTGTCGGACTACGTACCGGAAGAAGCAGCCATGCTCCACCCGGCTGACGCGAAAAAACTGTACGTCGGCAATGGCGACCGGCTGCGGGTAACTTCGCGACGCGGCAGCGTGACCACCGGGATACAAGTGACCGACAAGGTCCAGCCGGGCATGATCTGGATGAGCTTCCACCATGCCTCGACACCCACCAATGAGTTGACCGTACACGCCTTCGACCCCATCAGTCAGACCGGCGAGTACAAGATTTGCGCGGTACAGCTGGAAAAACTTTCCTGACATCAGCAGCACACAAGCCGGGCGCTCACGCGCCCGGCTTTTCCTTCCTGCGCATACTATCCTGTCAGTCAAGGATTGCAGTATTCAAGACCGATCCGCAAAAGTGCGAACAGTTCTCTTCCCGTCGACTATCTATCGACTATATCAATATTTACTATCTATTGTATCCATATTATCCATTTGACTTCACGGGCTTGATGACGGTATCTAAACATGTTTATACCGAGACAAGGGATTTGCCGAATTTTCCTCTGCTTATCAAGAAGAGGTACGTCCGGCATCCCGCTTTCAATAGTGAGGGCTCGGAGGTCACTGCGGAAGACACACCCGGCACTATGCCTGGGCAGCCATGTGCCGGGTGTGACACCAGGAGAAAAAGATCGGAAAGGAGGTGACGAAATGAATATGGGCAGTTCCTGCTGCAAAAACAGCAATAGCGGAGGGGCGGAAGAATTTGCCTGACTGGAATGAACCATATTTCTCGTGCCGGAAATATTTACTTCAAAGGGAGAATATCGCACATGGTAAAACTTACAATCGATGGCAATGCTGTTGAAGTACCGAATAATTCTTATATTATCGATGCAGCCAATGCTGCAGGCATCACCATCCCCACCTTGTGCTATCTGGAACTGCACAAGGACAAGCGCGGTGACAACGCTTCATGCAGGGTGTGCTGCGTCGAGGTGGCCGGGAGGAAGAATCTTGCCCCGGCCTGTGCTACCCCGGTAATGGAAGGGATGACTATCAAAACTGACACGGAGCGGGTCATCAATGCTCGCAAGATGATGCTCGAACTCCTGTTGTCCGACCATGCCCAGGAGTGCCTGACCTGCGAAAAGGCAGGCAAGTGCGGGCTGCAGGACCTCTGCTATCAGTACGACATTAAAGAAACCAGATTCGGCGGTATCATGAACAGCTTCCCGAAGGACGATTCCAACGAATTCTATGTCCGGGACATGAACAAGTGCGTGAACTGCCGCCGCTGCGTCATGGCGTGCTCCCACTACCAATGCACCAATGCTCTCGACTTTGCGAGCAGGGGCTTTACTGCACACCCGACACCGCCCTTCGACGATCCTGTCAGAGAATCGGTCTGCGTTTCCTGCGGCACCTGCGTTTCAGTATGCCCGACAGCAGCCCTCATGCCCAAGTCTCCGGAAAAGTTCAGGACATGGGATGTTTCCAGAACCCAGACCACGTGCGCGTACTGCGGTGTCGGCTGCCAGATGAACCTTCTGACAAAAGACGGCAAAGTGGTCGGTGTCGAACCGGTCGAGGGCCCCGCGAACGACGGCCTGTTGTGCGTCAAAGGCAAATTCGGCTACAACTTCATCAACCACCCCGACCGTCTCAAAACCCCGCTAATCAAGAAAAACGGCAAGTTCGTGGAAGCGAGCTGGGACGAAGCGCTTACCCTGATCGCCGGCAAAGTGAAGACGGCAAAAGACACCTACGGCCCTGATGCGCTGGCAGGCCTCTCCTCCGCGCGCGTCAGCAACGAAGAGAACTACCTGTTCCAGAAGATGGTGCGCACTGTTTTCGGCACCAACCAGGTTGACCACTGCGCCCGCCTGTGTCACGCATCCACCGTCGCAGGACTGGCCACGACCCTGGGCAGCGGCGCCATGACCAACAGCATTGCGGAAGTGGCGGATTGCGATCTTGTCTTCGTGACAGGTTCAAATACCACGGAAACCCACCCGGTGATCGGCGCCAGGATTCGCCAGGCAAAACAGAAAGGCACCACGATCATCGTGGCCGAACCGCGACGCATCGACCTGTCGAAGGATGCCGATGTCTTCCTCCAGATCACCCCCGGTACCAACGTTGCGCTCTTCAACGGCATGATGAACGTCATCCTGGCCGAAGGCCTGGAAAACAAGGAATTCATCGCCGAACGCACCGAGAACTTTGACGCACTGGTTGAAATCATCACCAGGTACACACCTGAAAAAGTGGCTGAAATCTGCGGCATCAATGCTGATGATCTGAAAAAGGCCGCACGGATGTATGCGAAAGCGGACAAGGCATCCATCATCTATTCCATGGGAGTGACCCAGCACAGCACCGGCGTCGATGGGGTCATGGGCACCTCCAACCTGGCGCTTCTCTGCGGCCACATGGGCAAGGAGTCCTCCGGCGTCAACCCGCTGCGCGGCCAGAACAACGTCCAGGGCTCCTGCGACATGGGCTGCCTCCCGGGCGACCTCCCCGGGTACCAGAAAACCGCGAATCCCGATGTCATCGCCAAATTCGAGAAGGCATGGGGCGTGAAGCTGTCCGACAAGCCGGGCCTCACCGTCACCGAGATAGTCGACAAGGCCGGCAAGGGAGACATAAAGGTTCTCTACATCATGGGCGAGAACCCCATGCTCTCCGACCCGGACCTGAACCATGTCCAGGAAGCCCTGGAAAAAACCGAATTCCTCGTCGTCCAGGACATCTTCCTCACCGAAACGGCAGTGCTTGCCGATGTGGTGCTGCCCGCAGCGTCCTTCGCCGAAAAGGAAGGCACCTTCACCAGCACCGAACGGCGGGTGCAACTGCTGCGCAAGGCCATCGAACCTCCCGGCCAGGCCAAAGCCGACTGGGAGATCCTGGTTGCCGTCATGGACAAGCTCGGTTATTCGAAATCATACCGGAATGCAGGGGAGATCATGGATGAAGCCGCCTCGGTAACCCCGGCGTATGGCGGCATTTCATATGCCCGCCTGGAAAACGGCGGCCTGCAGTGGCCCTGCCCGACACCGGAACATCCGGGGACCAGGTACCTGCACAAGGGGACATTCTCCCGCGGCAAAGGCCTTTTCAAACCGGCGGAATACATCCCCTCCGCGGAATTGCCGGATGCCGAGTACCCGTTCATCCTGAGCACCGGCAGGATTCTCTATCACTACCACACCAAGACCATGACCGGGAAAGTCGACGGCCTCAACAACCTGTTCCCGGGATCGTTCATCGAAATAAACCCCGCCGCAGCCGGTAAAATCGGTGTTAAAGACGGAGACAAGGTAAAAGTCGTGTCCCGCCGCGGCGAAGTACTCACGATTGCGAAGGTAACCGACAAGGTGGAAGAAAACGTCCTGTTCATGCCGTTCCATTTCGCGGACGGTGCGGCCAACAGGTTGACCAACAAGGCACTTGATCCGGTGGCCAAGATACCTGAATTCAAGGTCTGCGCCGCCACTATCGAGCTTTTCGACCGCGTCTCGGACTATGTATAATCGTGAATGAAGACCTGAACAGAAGTTGATCGGCACGTACAAGGCAGGGACGAGGTGCTGTTCGTCCCTGCCTCTTCTTTCACCCCGCTCCCTCCTGCGCACTCATTCCCGCCAAAAATCATTCAGCCAAACGATCCGCTTCATTAGCGATATGGATATTATCTATTTGACTTCCAGAGGACGAACCTTGAAACTATGTCTAACAAACAGTGCATGACCATCAGATTTGGAGCCACCGCCTTAGGATTTTACTATGACCGGCAATAATAACATCGACACTGATGTCCAGACACGCACGCTTGAGGATATCCTGGGTTGCATCGGCGAAAAATGCACTTCCTGCGGATCATGTGTGCGGCAGTGCCGATTCCTGCAGCTTTCGGGCACACCTGGGAAAATCGCCGTTTCCTCATCCCGAAACGGCAGGAGCGACTGCTGCAATCCGTTCGAGTGCAGCCTGTGCGGGCTGTGCGCCGCGGTCTGCCCGGAACATCTCGATCCCAAAACCATGTTTCTGGAAATGCGGCGCAGCGCCTTCAGGAGCGGTGTCGGCAGTTTTCGGGAACACAATGGGGTGTCGGGATACGAACGGACCGGGACTTCACGGCTGTTCACCTGGTATGGGCTGCCATCGAGATGCACGACCGTGTTCTTCCCCGGCTGCGCCCTCCCCGGAACCCGGCCGGAACAGACCAAGAAGGTTTTCCGCTTGTTGCGCGACTCCATACCGGCTCTGGGCATCGTGCTCGACTGCTGTACGAAACCCTCCCATGACCTGGGGCGCCAGGATCGGTTCCTCGCCATGTTCGTCGAGATGAAGCGCTATCTGACGGACCAGGGAATCAACAGGGTGATCGTTGCCTGCCCGAACTGCTATGGGATATTCTGCGAATACGCTCCCGAATTCATCACCACCTCGGTTTACGAGGCGCTGGCCGGGTCCGTTGCGACGGCCGATCCGAGAGAAAACGGCACGGCAGCAGTGCATGATCCCTGTCAGATACGCTACAACAGCGCACTGCAGGATGCGGTCAGGGAACTCGTCCGTCGGGCCGGCCTTAACGTGGAAGAAATGCCCCACTCCCGATCCTGCACGATTTGCTGCGGTGAAGGGGGCGGGGTACCGGCACTGGCGCCCGAGATGGCGGCGTCCTGGGCGGAATTGCGTGTTTCGGAAGCAGCCGGACGAGCGCTGGTAACCAGTTGCGCAGCCTGCACCGCAACTCTTGGAGAGAGTACCACCACACTGCATGTCCTGGACCTGGTTTGCGATCCCGCTTCTGCCATTTCCGGGCGCGCACCCGTCAGCAGCGGGCTCGTCACCTACCTCAACAGGCTGAGGCTCAAACGCCACTTCCGGGCAGACCTGCCGGTCTCCGCAAGCCGTGAGCGAACGTTCAATCCTGGTGGCAAAGGCGGTGGCATCGCCAGGCTTCTTGTCACCGCAGCCATTGTCATTGCCTCGATAATCGTGATCCGATCTACGGGAATCGGCCAGTACCTGGAGCAGGATCGCCTGCGCAGTTTTATCGCCGGTTACGGCGCGCTGGCGCCGGCAATTTACATCGGGGTCTATTCGCTGGCCCCGGTCCTGTTGCTGCCGGGTCTTCCCCTGACGATCGCGGGCGGAATACTCTTCGGCCCATTCTGGGGTGTCGTCTATGCCATAACCGGCGCCACCGCCGGAGCCTGTGCGGCTTTCCTGGTATCACGCTACGCTGCACGCGGCTGGATCGAATCGAAGATCAGCGGTTCACGCTGGAGAAAACTTGACAACGAAGTGGCCAGGCACGGCTGGAAAGTCGTGGCATTCACCCGCCTCATCCCCCTGTTCCCGTTCAACCTGCTCAATTACGCGTTCGGACTGACACGCATACGCTTTTTCGAGTATGCAGTGGCTACCTTTCTCTGCATGTTGCCTGCCTGCATTGCCTTCATCGTTTTTTCCAGCTCTCTGCTGGACCTGTTGCAGGGCAGGATTTCTGGTTCATTCATTATGGGCGCAGCTCTGGTAGCAGCCGTCTCCTCGCTGCCCTTTTTCTACCGGCGCTTCAGCGGAAGAGCAAAAGATGGCAACCATACTGAGTCTGACGGGCATCTATGAACGGATGCATACCGGCTCGTGTTTAAACACCGGATACATCATGATCCATGGATATACTGCGGCCGGCGCTGATCGCAAGCCGCCGGTATCTTGCCGGAAGCCTCACTCGAAACGCAGATCATTTCTGAACCATTCGCAGTGATGAAAGGTATTGACAATACTGATGCCTTTTATATAGCTTAGCAGCTTGTTAGCCTTCAGACTGATATGCCGGAATGCCAGTTCGCTGGCAACTGCGCCGGCAACCACGGAGAAAACACTGCATGACCAAGCAGAACATCAAGCTGACCCACATGGTGAAAGCAGCCGGTTGAGCTGCCAAGCTGGGCCCGGAGGGTCTGGAGGCAGCGCTGGCTGGATTGTTCGGAGAATCTGACCCGAATCTTATCGTGGGACCTGAAACCTCCGATGACGCGGGAGTATTCCGCATCGGGGAGGAGTGCGCCCTGGTCGAGACCACGGACATCATCACCCCGCTGGTGGATGACCCGTTCCTCTTCGGAGCCATTGCGGCAAGCAATGCGCTGTCCGATGTGTTCGCCATGGGCGGACGGCCCGTCACAGCCATGAACCTGGTGTTCTTTCCCCAATGCAGCATCCCGCCTGCAGTGCTGCGTGAGATTCTTGCCGGAGGAGCCGCAAAGATAAGGGAAGCAGGCGCATGCCTGGTGGGAGGGCACACCGTTGAGGATGACGAGCTGAAGTACGGGCTGGCGGTTACCGGCATCGTCCACCCGGAACGGGTCATAAGGAACTCAACTTCCCGGCCGGGCGACCTGCTGATCCTGACCAAGCCCATCGGCACCGGCATCGTTTCCACCGGCATCAAGGCGGAAATGATCGACGATGCCACCGTTGACGAAGCGTGCCATTGGATGACCACACTGAACAGCGGTGCAGCCCGCATCATGACGGAGTGCGGCGCCCACGCCTGCACCGACGTGACCGGTTTCGGGCTCATCGGCCATGCAACGGAAATGGCCCGTGGAGCCGGAGTGACCGTGGTCCTTGAACGCGAAGCGATACCGGCCATTGCTGGAGTCGACGAACTCATGAACCTCGGCCTGATTCCCGGAGGATGCTACCGCAACCGGGACTTCTACTCACGGTTCCTGAAGGATACGCGTGTCAACCAGGGCGGGGAAACGGCGGAGCCCGCGGACGACCTGATCCCCCTGTTCGATCCCCAGACCTCGGGTGGGCTGTTGATCGCCCTTCCCCCGGAGTCCGCTGCGTCGTTTCTCCGGATCGCCGGAGAGCTCAACTGTTTCGCGGTCACCATCGGGGAAGTCGCAGCAGCGCGCTGCCATGCGGTGGAAATCCGCTGAAGATCCCGAAACCGGCAGCAACTCCACAAACATGAAGCCCAACAAACGCAGTAAGGACTGAGCGCATCCGACAGACGCCGCCGGATGGCGAAGAACCGGCCGTGGGGACATCAGGTTCCTTCGGCGGTCGTCAATCTCTTGAAAATGTGGGATATTCCCGGTCGATTACGTTCCATGGTGAGTACAGGCTGATTCCAGGAAAGGTTTTTCATCGGAAGGTTCAGGTGCGGCTTTCCACCGGAAACCGCCCGGCCATTACCGAAACAAAAGCCGCGGCCGCCGGCGACAGCTCCCTCCCCTTGCGACTGACCAGGTAGAAGTGCCGGGCCATGTCCAGGCCTTGCACGTCGACCATGGACAGTTGGCCGCTGGCGCATTCCCTCCTGACCGATATCATGGAAAGAAAGGAAACGCCCGCACCGCTGAGGATTGCCTGTTTGACAGCCTCGTTGCTTCCCAGGAAAGTCCTGACGTTCAGCTGCCCGGGCGCCAGTCCGGCCTTCATCAGGGCGTTGCGGACAGTCATGTCGGTCCCCGAGCCGGGCTCCCGGAATATGAACACCTCTTCGCGCAGCTCGTCAAGAGAAATGCTGTCTTTCCCCTCCCAGCGATGGCCGGGATACACCACCAGCGCCAGCCGGTCATGGGCCAGATCCGCGTAGCACACTTCTTCATCGTCGAATTTGCTTCCGATAACGGCCAGTTCCACGTCTTCGCGCTTCAACCGGTCCAGGGTCTCCCGGCTGTCACCCTGCAGGATGGTGATCGTAACCCCGGGATGCGACCGCTGAAAAGGAGGTATGCAATCCGGTAACAGGTAGCTGCTCGGGATATTGCTGCCGCCGATACTCAGGACGACCTCCTCCAGACCCTTGAAACGGTTCAACACGGTCGGTATGGACCGGGCCTCCTCGGCAAGGCGGCAAGCATGGCGGTGCAGCAGCTTGCCCGCTTCGGTCAGCAGGGCGCCCTTGCCGGTGCGGTCCAGGAGCTTCAGACCGAACTCTTTCTCCAGGGCAGAGATGTGCTGGCTCACCGTCGACTGGGT
Source organism: Geobacter sp. UBA5735 (assembly GCA_002419385.1). Classification (GTDB taxonomy): domain Bacteria; phylum Desulfobacterota; class Desulfuromonadia; order Geobacterales; family Geobacteraceae; genus RPRC01. The sequence continues at coordinate 11,800 of DIFZ01000004.1, read as the reverse complement.
CAGGTAGCACAGTTCGGCGGCCCGTGAAAAGCTGCCGCATTCCGCCACGGCAATGAATACTTCAAGCTGTTTAAGGTTCATAAGCTTATCGCTGTTCTCCCGACAGCATCAGTTCCATCATTCTGAATCCCTCGCTGAGGAACAGTCCCGTTTTCCGTGCGGAGTTTTCATCATAACCGTTCACGTCCCCACGGGGATCATCTTCGCCCCCATAAATGAAGAACGGAACCGGGTCGGCCGTGTGGGTCATGAGCCTCAGCGGCGTCGGATGATCAGGCGTGCAGAGAATCCGGTATTCACCGAATTTCTTGATTTCTTTCGAGATTGGCGCAACGATTTTCGCATCGAAATCCTCGATCGCCCGGATCTTGTTCTCCAGACTTCCGGAATGGGAAGACTCGTCCGGCGCCTCCACATGGAGGTAGGCGAAATCGAGGCGTTCCAGGGCCTCCAGAGCGGCTTCGGCTTTCCCCTGGTAGTTGGTGTCCAGGTATCCGGTGGCTCCGGCGACTTTCACTATCTCCAGCCCGGCATAGACACCGATGCCCCTGATGAGGTCGACAGCCGAAATGACCGCTCCATTCAGGCCAAACTTGCTGGCGTAGGTCTCCATCTTCGGCGCCTTGCCGTGCCCCCAGAGCCAGATCGAGTTGGCCGGGGTTTTGCCGGATTCCAGACGCCTGCCGTGCTGGCTGTGCCCGGACAGTATGGCCTGCGACTTTTCCATCAGGTTGAGCAGTACCTCGGCCCCATCCCCCCGTGGCAGATATTCCTGTACCCGTTTTCCCGAAATGTCGTGGGGAGGGGTCAGCTCAAGCTTGTCCCTGCCGTTTCTCCACACCATGAGGTGCCGGTAACTGACACCGGGATGGAACTCGAATTCTCCGCTGCCCAGTTCCCGGCCGAGGGCCAGTACCAGTTCCCTTCCCTCCTCCGTGGAAATGTGCCCGGCAGAATAGTCGCCCATGAAAACATCGCCGTTTTCACGCCGCAAGTTGACAAGATTGAGGCGGAACGCCACATCCTCCGGACCGAGAGATACTCCCATGCTTGCAGCTTCCAGGGGAGATCTGCCGGTGTAGCAGGACGCGGGGTCGTAACCGAACACTGAAAGATTGGCCACATCGCTCCCCGGCGGGAAACCCTGCGGTATGGTTTGCGCCATTCCGAGCCGGCCCCTGCGGGCCATGAAATCCATGGCCGGAGTGCGTGCATACTCCAGCGGCGTTTTCCCGCCCAATTGTTCGATCGCCTCGTCAGGCATCCCGTCACCGAGCAAAACAATGTATTTCACAATTCCTTCCTTTCATCAAGCCCGATACTGACCGGGCTGGAATGGCCCCGGCACAGGCAGCATAGCATAATCATCCTCGCGGATGGAACTTTTCATGTACCCTTTTCAGGCGTTCCCGGGTGATGTGGGTGTAAATCTGGGTGGTGGACAAGTCGGCATGTCCCAGCATGATCTGGACACTTCGCAGATCCGCCCCGTTCTCCAGGAGATGGGTGGCGAACGAGTGGCGCAAGGAGTGCGGCGAAATCCGTTTCCCGATCCCGGCCTGAACTGCCCTCTTTTTCACTATGTTCCAGAAAGCCTGGCGGGTCATGGGCTCACCGAGTCGTGACAGGAACAGGTATTCGCTGTCCCCCTTTCTGTCAAGCCTGCTACGCACCGTGCCCACATAATCTTCAATTACAGCGGTCGCCGTCTCGCCGATAGGAACCAGCCGCTCCTTCCTGCCTTTGCCGTATGCCAGAAGAAACCCTGCACTCAGATTCACATCCCGCGCCCGCAGCGAGACCAGCTCCGAAACCCGCAACCCGGTAGCATAAAGCAGTTCCAGCATTGCCCTGTCGCGGCGGTTCATCGGATCGTTGCCGTCAGCCGCTGCCATCAGCGATTCCACTTCGCGGAAACTGAGCACCGTGGGCAGTTTTTCGCCGATACGCGGAGCATCAAGCAGGGCAGCCGGATTTCCCTCGGCATAGTTCTCGATCTCGAGAAAGCGATGGAACATGCGCACGCTGGAAAGGGCCCGTGCCCTGCTCCGTGCTCCGAGGCCCGCATCTTTCAGAGACGACAGGAACAAAGCCACATCCAGAGGAGTGATGCGTGCAGACTCGGTGATGTTTTTGCTCTCCAGAAAGTCGAGATACCTGCCCAGATCCCGGCCGTATGCCTCGAGGGTGTTCCGGGAAAGACCCTTTTCGACGATCATGTAGGAAAGAAACAGGTCCAGGTAGCGGTTCATGCTGTCATCCAGACTCATGGACGCTGGTATAAAACCTGCGTTCAGGTGAGTTCCCGAGCTGATCAGTCTGTTTCGCCATCAATGATCGCAAGCAGTCGCTTGCGGATTTCGGCCAACTTCTCTTCGAAGGTAATTTTCTGACCGAAAATGTCCTTGACATAAAAGACATCGGCAACCTGATCGATTTTGGTGGATATCTTGGAGACGCCGATGTACAACCGGAGATCTGTCAGCGTGCTGGTTATATCGTACAGCAGCCCGACCTTATCATGGGTGTAAATGTCGATGACCGTATAATCATCAGATACTTCGTTGTCTATCTCGATGACCGTCGGGAACCTGGGTTTGACTTTCTCCGTCAGCAACGTAGGGCGATGCCGCTTTTCAACCAGAGCGCCGACCCGTTCCGTTCCCTGGATGACGGCCCGCAGATCATCCTCGACCTTGCTCCAGCGGGAATCGTCGGTTATCACGAAGCCCTGGGGTGAGTTGACCTGCAGCACGTCCAGGACTTTGCCGTTGGTGCTGGTATTGATCTGGGCGCCCAGGATGTTCATCCCGTTGGCTGCCATGACCCCGGTTATCATGGAAAACAGGCCGGGAATGTCGAGGGTGCAAAGGGTAAACCTGGAGTAGCCCCCATCCACCTCGTGATTCACCCGGCACACAAGGGGGCGTCCCGCGAGGGACAGCAACATGCGCACGTGCCCGGCGATCTCGTCGGGGCTGTTGGACAGGAGGTGTCTCGTGCTCAATGCCTTCAGCTCTTCCTTCATTACCCCGACGGGATAATCGCTTGCAAGTATTTCCAGAACTTTTTTCCTGATATTCTTGACTTTTTCGCTCTTAACCTCGTATTTGAAATCTCCCCTCTCGAGCACCGCGAAGGTCTTCTCGTACAGTTCCTCCATCAGCATGGCCTTCCAGTCGGTCCAGACATCAGGCCCGACGGCCTTGAGGTCTGCATAGGTCAGGAGATACAGCATTTTGAGATTTTCGCTCTTTCCCATCTGGCGCGCGAACTGGACGATCATCTTTTCGTCATGCAGATCGCGGCGCTGGGCGATATGGGCAAACAGCAGGTGGTGTCTGACCAGGAATTCCAGGCGTTCGCTGTCCTCCTTGCTCAGACCGAGACGACGGCCGATGGTGGGCATCATCTCCGCACCCTTCTCTGAATGGTTGCCGCCCTCACCCTTTCCCACATCGTGGAGGAGAGCCGCGAGCACCAGGAGCCCCCTTTTCTCCACTTCATCCGCCAGCCGGGTCAGGAGGGGATGGGTCTCCCGGTGGGCACCGCTCCAGAGCCTGATAATCTCCTCTACGGCAAAGAGAGAATGCACATCGACAGTGTAGATATGATAGAGATCGTGTTGAGCCTTGCAGTAGACTCTTTCGAACTCCGGAATGAACCGGATCAGCAGGCCGAGATAATGCATCAGCCTGAGTGTCTCAACCACCCCTTTTGGAGAGTTGAGTATGGCGAAAAAGGAGCCGTTCACATCCCGGTTCCTTCTGAACCGGTCGTTCACCATGCTGAGGTTTTTCCGCACCAGATCACATGCCTGCATGCTGACGCCGACACCATGCTTCTGGGCATATTCGAACAGCTTCATGATGCGTGAAGGATCCTGGGCAAGTATGTTCTCATCAGGTATCGTCAGTTCTCCCCTGATGATGTAGAATCCTTCACCGACATGCCTTCGTACAAGATAACCGAGCTTCCTCCTCGGTTCATCGTTATCCCGGCACCTGGAAACCATCAGGGACCAGAACTGTTCGACCCTCGTTGCATGGAGATAATAGTCCCTCAGAAACTCCTCGACCCCGAGAATTCCGGCATTATCGCGATAGCCGAAAAACATGGCAACGGAGTTCTGATCGGCAAAGGTCAGCTGATCGTTTCTTCTGCCGGTCACATAGTGCAGATGGTTCCTGATCCTCCAGAGGTATGCAAGCAGGCTGTTATAGAGCACCAGTTCCTCTTCGGAAACAACTCCCTTTTTCACCAGTTCGCGGGGATCGGTGACTTTGAACCTGACTTTGGCTATCCAGAGAGCGCTGTGCAGGTCACGCAAGCCCCCCTCCCCCTCCTTGATGTTCGGTTCCAGAAGGTAAACCGATGAACCGTATTTCTCCCGACGTGCATTCAGGTCCGCCACTTTCTGCCTGATGAACGCATCGCTCCCCCTGGTCATGATGCGTGTCAGCACAACCTTCATCAACTCCTTGTAAAGAGGGCGGTTGCCGCACACATGACGGATGTCAAGCAAAGCCGTCTTCACGGTCGCATCTGATTCGGCCATTTCGATGCAATCGTTGACCGTTCTGACCGAATAACCGACGTCAAGACGCATGTCCCAGAGAAAATACAGGATTTTCTGCGCTATGCTCTCCACAAAACGGCATTCGCTGCCGCCATAGAGAAACATCAAATCGATATCCGAATGGGGGTTCAACTCGCCCCGGCCATAGCCACCGGTAGCTACGAGAGCGATCTGCTCCTTGGCACCGCTCCTGTGCTTCATGTCGGAGGTGATGGAAAGAAAAAGCTTTCTGATCAGCGTATCCATCATGTCCGCTATGGAACGGACAACCCATTCACCGTCCGCTCCGGCATCATGACGTTCCTGGATCATTGCCCCGTAGTGATTGAGAAAATGCCTGCCGGCAGCTAGATAGAGCGGGCGCTTCTCCTCGAATGTCGCCCGGCCGGTATCACCCAACTGCTGCAGTTCATCGGGGAAATAGCGATCTATGTCAAAACCGATCTTCAAAGGAGCCACACTCATCGTAATGTATTGATATAGCTGCGTATTCCATCAAGAATCCCTGCAGCCGCGGTATTCTGGTAATCCTGATCGGTAAGAAGTTCGGCTTCATGGTCATTGCTGATGAAAGCAGTTTCCACCAGTATGCTCGGCATGGTTGCGCCCACGAGCACGTAGAAGGGCCCCTGCTTGACGCCCAGATTCTTGACACCCTGGTACTTTTTGACCACCCTGGCATGGAGAGATTTCTGCACTTCGTCCGCCATGCGCGCAGAATCGTTAATCTTGTGGTTGGCCATCAGATCGAAAAGTATTGTCTGCAGCAGGCTGACCTTTGCCATGGAGATGTTGTTCTCACGTGCGGCAACCCGTGCAGCCTTGTCCGTTTTGGCAAGGTTCAGATAGTAGGTCTCGATCCCCGACGCCGCTTTGTTGAGCGATGCGTTTGCATGGATCGACACGAAGAGATCGGCATTGACCTTGTTGGCAATGGCTGTCCGTTCTTCCAGGGGGATGAACACGTCGGTGGATCTGGTCATGACGGCCTCTATCCCGGTTTCTTCTCTGATCCTACGCGCCAGCTTCAAGCCGATGGCCAGGACCACGTCCTTTTCCCTGAGACCGTTGGGTCCCACGGCGCCCGGGTCAGCGCCGCCATGCCCCGGATCGATCACGATCCGGCGGACCTTGGGGACTTTCAGCTTCGGCTGCAAACCTCGTTTATCCTCAGGAGAGCGTTCCAGCCTCGGTTCTGGCCCGGCAGTGCTGATGCTGTCATCCATGCGGGAAATCTCCGCTTTTCGCTCACCCTTCACATCAATGATCACACGGAAAGGATTGGAAAGCGGAAATATCTTGCATTCCCTGATGTTTTCAATATCCAGCACGACGCGGACCACATCCGGACGAAACTGACCGACCCGGGCCATCTTGAGCAATCCGTCCCCAATGGGGATATCCTTCACTCCCGGGGCAATTCTGGCGCCCTTGAAATCAATATAGATCCTGGCCGGCAGCTTCTGGTCATGTGCCTGCCGCAACCGGTGATAGGCATATTTCACTTCCCGGTCGAGGGTTACGGCAACCCGGGTATAGTCAGGATTGGACCATGACCGGAGTTCGGTCAGCATTGCCGATACGCCGGGCAGGACACCTTTGTTTTCAACCGGTTCCAGGCCGCCTGTACCTCCGGCAGCTGCCGTTTCCCTGGAGATGTCGATTCCTTTTACACCTCTGCCGTTCAAACCGGCATCCGTCACGGAAGAAACCAGAGACACGTTCTCTTCCCGCACCGGAGAAGTTTCCGCCCGTGCAATCCGGCCTAGAACAAGGCAGAGCGAGAGCGCCACAAAAGCGAACAACAGATATCCAGTTCGACGTGTCAAGTCACACCATCCTTTTCAATTGATCAAGCAGATTCAAAGCTTCAAGCGGGGTAAGAGAGGGAATTGAAATGGCCGCGAGCCTGTCCCTGATGGGATCCGCCGTTTCGGAAAACAGTGCCAGCTGGGGCGATTGCTGCACCGGCTTGCGTCCGTTCTTCGAAATGCGCGGCACCCCCTCTTCGGCATATTCGCCCTTTTCCAGGTTTCGCAGGATTTCCCTGGCCCGCTCGATCACATCGGCCGGCAGCCCGGCAAGACGGGCGACCTGAATGCCGTACGAATGGGAAGCGCCACCCTCCACGATCTTGCGCAGGAAGATGATCTGCTCGTTCCACTCACGGACGGCGATATTGAAGTTTTTTATTCTCTTGCGCGTAACGGCCAGTTCCGTAAGTTCATGGTAGTGGGTCGCGAAAAGAGTCTTGGCAGCACAGGATTCCGTGTCATGAAGATATTCTGCAACTGCCCACGCTATGGATACGCCGTCGAAGGTAGACGTCCCTCTTCCGATTTCATCTAGTATTACGAGGCTTTTTGCTGTCGCATTCCTCAAAATAGTGGCTGTTTCGGTCATTTCAACCATAAAGGTCGACTGTCCCCTGGCAAGGTTGTCCGAAGCGCCTACACGGGTAAATATCCGGTCCACTATCCCAATACGTGCCATGGATGCCGGAACAAAGCTTCCCATCTGGGCCATCAGAGTTATAAGCGCGACCTGCCGCATAAAAGTTGACTTGCCCGCCATATTGGGACCGGTGATCATGAGCAGCTGATTTTCGGAATTATCCAGCAAAACATCGTTGGGAACGAAGCGCTCTGAAAGACAGCTGCATTCGACTACGGGGTGACGCCCTTCGCTGATGGTAATAACTCCGCTCTCATCCATCTCAGGCCGGCAGTAATCCCTGTCGTGAGCAAGGTCGGCCAAGGCTGCAAGCACATCCAGCGTCGCGAGGTTATCAGCAGTCCGGGTGATCCTCTCCCCATATAAGGCAACCCGCTCGCGTATTTGCTGGAAAAGCGTGTATTCCAGCTCAGCTATTCTTTCCTCTGCACCGAGTACCTTTTCCTCGTATTCCTTGAGTTCCTCAGTTATATACCTCTCGGCATTGGCCAAGGTCTGCTTCCGTATATAGTCCGGCGGTATGTTCTGGAGGTTTGCCTTCGTAATTTCAATATAATAGCCGAAGACCTTGTTGTAACGGATCTTCAGGGAAGTGATGCCGGTCCGTGCTTTTTCCTGCGCTTCCAGCCTGGCGATAAATCCCTTGCCCTCACGGCTTATAGAGCGGAGATCGTCCAGTTCAGCATTGAATCCATCGGCAATTATGCCACCGTCGCGAAGCAGGAAAGGTGGTTCCGAAACAATTGATTCCGCTACAAGTTCAGATACATCCTCAAGAGGATCGGTTTCCAGGCATAGTCTGGAAAGAAAGCCGGACTGAAAGGAGGCCATCATCTCCAGGATCGGCGGTATTTTCAGAAGTGATTCCTTGAGAGAAACCAGGTCCCTGGCACCGGCTCCGGCCAGGCTGATCTTTCCATTCAGCCGCTCCAGGTCCTGGACTTCTGCAAGATGGGCCAGTATATCATGACGGCATGCGCCATTGTCGACAAGCTCTTGAACTGCTTCCTGCCGTTCGATTATTTTTTGGGTATTTACCAACGGATAGTTGATCCATTGCCTTAACTTTCTACCACCCATCGCAGTCACTGTTCGATCCATCAGGCCAAGCAAAGATCCCTTTTTGCGATTCTCCGAAAGGGTTGTCGTCAACTCCAGGTTTCTGCGGGTCGACTCGTCCAGAACAAGATGGTCGACTGTCTTATACGGTTTGATAGTCCGTATATGGTCGACGTTGTTTTTCTGCGTCAGGTCAAGGTAATGAAGTATGGCAGTTGCCGCTGGCAATCCTCCGGCAAGGCCGCCACATCCGAGAGTAGCAGGCGAAACGACACCGAACTGATTTTTAAAAAGCCTGTTTGCATACTCGAGATCATAAACCCACTCGTCCATATAGGTTACAGTCTTGGCGTCAATTGCGGAGGCAATAGTTTTCAGGGCGGGATTTCCGCGCAGGCCTTCCGGAAAGAGCAATTCCCTGGGATTGATACATACCAACTCATCAAGCAGGGAATCCCTGCCGCCACACTCAGTGACACGGAACTCCCCTGTGGTAATGTCTACGCACGAAAGCCCCCAGACATCCCCCTTTGCGCAATAAACTGAAACGAGATAGTTGTTTTCCTTGGGGGTAAGGGTATCACCTTCCAAAACCAGGCCTGGGGTGACCACCCTTACAACCTCTCTCCGGACGATTCCTTTCGCAGATTTGGGATCCTCTACCTGCTCACATATGGCCACCTTCTCTCCAGCTCCTATAAGCTTTGCTATATAGGGGCCTGCCGAGTGATAAGGCACACCACAGAGGGGTATTTCAGCCCCCTCATGGGAACGGTTTCGTGACGTCAAAGCGATTTCGAGTATTGCCGAAGCCTTGACGGCATCATCCATGAACATCTCGTAGAAATCACCCAGGCGGAAAAAAAGTATGGCATCCGGATATTCCGCCTTGATCTCCAGGTATTGTCTCATCATTGGTGTGATTTCCGACATAACAGCCCTTTATTACTGAACTTTCGAGCGATTAATCTTAACAAAAACCCATACCCTTGTAAAACAAAAACCGGCTACACGTGTTTGGGCCGCAGATGCCAGAGTCAACCAGCTCATTATCTTGCACAATCTCTTCACTTGTCATTTCTTCTTTTGTAAAGCATAATTGCCTTTCATTTCAGAGGGATCGAACTCTTTGGCGCCCATCGGGTTCCTGGTTCGACCGGTGTCAACTCCGCTCATGAAAGAGGTGAACAATGAACACAAAAAGTCTTTTGATCGGGCTGTTGATCGGAATCGTGATCATGTTCCTGTGCATTGTAACGGCAGCGATAATGTATGGCCTGGTGCGATCAAAAGGAACTGTGCTGACGGGAAGCGCTGTCGGCGTTATTGAAATGAAGGGAATGATTGCTGATTCAACCGACATAACCAAACAACTCATTGAGTTCCGCGACAATGACCGGATAAAGGCTGTTGTGTTTCGCATCGATTCACCGGGAGGAGTTGTTGGCCCCTCTCAGGAGATCTATGAAGAAGTCAGGAAATTTGCGGCAAAAAAGAAGCTTGTCGTCTCAATGGGCAGCGTTGCTGCATCGGGAGGTTATTATATTGCCGCTCCGGCCACCATGATTTATGCCAATCCTGGCACATTAACCGGCAGCATAGGCGTGCTGATGAAACTTTCCAACGTCCAGGGACTGCTGGATAAAATCGGCCTCTACTCCTTTGTTCTAAAGAGCGGCAAATTCAAGGATTCGGGATCTCCGGTCCGCCCCATGACCAATGAGGAGCGTCAGCTTTTCCAGGGAGTAATAGACAGTATGCATGGACAGTTCGTGCGTGCAGTCGCTGAAGGCAGGAAACTTCCCGTTGAAACGGTCCGTACACTGGCCGATGGACGCGTCTTTTCCGGCGAGCAGGCCCTGCAGGTAAAGCTTGTGGACAAGATCGGTAATTTTCAGGATGCAGTGGATGCTGCGGCAAAAATGGCTGGAATAGAAGGAAAGCCCAAGCTCATCTACCCGGAGGAAAAGAGGCCATCCCTTCTTTCTCTTCTCGTTGAAGGAACCAGTGCCAGGATCGTGGAAAAGATCAAGACAGAGTCGGGTTTAAAAGCGGTTTATGAGATGCCCGGAGGGAACTAACCGTCTTCAGGGATCTCATTAATGGATGTGGACGGGTTAAAAACCCGCCCCTACAGTTTCTTTGAAGAATTGTTTCAGGATGCGAGATTGAAGTCTGATGGAAAGTGCCTACACCGAAAGCAATTTCCTTAAGGCATGATATTTTTCTTAGGGGCGGGTTTTCAACCCGCCCTTTAACAGAAGACGGCAGTTTACGAGGCTGATACAGGAGGGGGCTTCATCAAGCCGGCCATCGCAGAGAGTCTTAAACGACAAAGCCCCGCTTCTAATAAAAGAATCGGGGCTTTGTTGAAAGATCCCGGCGGCGACCTACTCTCCCACACAGCTGCCCGTGCAGTACCATCGGCCCTGAGGGGCTTAACTTCCGTGTTCGGGATGGGAACGGGTGTGACCCCCTCGGCATTGCCACCGAGAAATCGGTTGTAGGGGTGGGTTTAAAACCCGCCCGTACGATCAATATCTCGTCAATTGCATAGAGTTCGATTTGTAGTATGGTAGATTTTTATATCGGGGGTGGGGTTGCCACCCCCCTTACATCAATTTTTTATGGTCAAGCCTCACGGCCGATTAGTACCGGTAAGCTGAACACATTGCTGTGCTTACACACCCGGCCTATCAACGTTGTGGTCTACAACGGGCCTTCAGGGGATTGCTCCCGGGGATACCTTATCTTGAAGGAGGCTTCCCGCTTAGATGCTTTCAGCGGTTATCCTTTCCGTACATAGCTACCCAGCGAATGCTCCTGGCGGAACAACTGGAACACTAGAGGTACGTCCATCCCGGTCCTCTCGTACTAAGGACAGCTCTTCTCAAGTATCCTGCGCCCACGGCAGATAGGGACCAAACTGTCTCACGACGTTTTAAACCCAGCTCGCGTACCGCTTTAATTGGCGAACAGCCAAACCCTTGGGACCTACTTCAGCCCCAGGATGCGATGAGCCGACATCGAGGTGCCAAACCTCCCCGTCGATGTGAACTCTTGGGGGAGATAAGCCTGTTATCCCCGGAGTACCTTTTATCCGTTGAGCGACGGCCCTTCCATACAGAACCGCCGGATCACTAAGACCTACTTTCGTACCTGCTCGACATGTCCGTCTCGCAGTCAAGCTCCCTTATGCCTTTACACTCTACGGCTGGTTTCCAATCAGCCTGAGGGAACCATCGCGCGCCTCCGTTACTCTTTGGGAGGCGACCGCCCCAGTCAAACTACCCACCAGACAGTGTCCCCGACCCGGATGACGGGCCTGGGTTAGACATCCAAAACAACCAGGGTGGTATTTCAAGGTTGACTCCACCGAAACTAGCGTCCCGGTTTCACAGTCTCCCACCTATCCTACACAAACTATTCCGAATGTCACTGTCAAGCTGTAGTAAAGGTTCACGGGGTCTTTCCGTCTTGCCGCGGGTACTCGGCATCTTCACCGAGAATTCAATTTCGCTGAGCCACTGGTTGAGACAGCGCGGAAATCGTTACGCCATTCGTGCAGGTCGGAACTTACCCGACAAGGAATTTCGCTACCTTAGGACCGTTATAGTTACGGCCGCCGTTTACTGGGGCTTCAATTCAGGGCTTCGCAGGTCTCCCCGCTAACTCCTCCTCTTAACCTTCCAGCACCGGGCAGGCGTC
>DIFZ01000011.1:2061-70635 GCA_002419385.1 Geobacter sp. UBA5735 | reverse complement strand
CTTATCCGGTATTAGCACCCCTTTCGAGATGTTATCCCAGATCATTGGGTAGATTATCCACGCGTTACTCACCCGTGCGCCACTTTACTCAGGACCGAAGTCCCTTTCGCGTTCGACTTGCATGTGTTAAGCACGCCGCCAGCGTTCGTTCTGAGCCAGGATCAAACTCTCCAGTTTTATACTGAAAAAATCTGAAACTCAAAATTTACTACTAGCTTTTCTACACCCACTGTTTCGTCTACTATTTAGTTTTCAAAGACCAAGTTTTTCTTGCGACAGACTCAGCACCNNCAGCACCTTATCCTGCCCGCCTCCGTCTGTCAATACTTTTTTTCAAAGAATCTTCCGCCTGCCCTTCCTGCCGGCAACGCAGCGGTCAACTTTTATACCTGAACTGCCAAACCTTGTCAATACCTTTTTTCAACCCCGGCTTTTCCTGCCACCGGCCGAAATCCGCTGGCGCGTTTTCCGGAGCCCAACTTTCTACCAAACCAGGGCCAGCTTGTCAATANNTCACTCGCCGAATGACTTCCTCCGGCAGCAAATTATTTGTGTCACAGCTATGTAAAATACCAATATTATTTACTTTTACACAACGAAATCAGCCATAAATTACTGTCGACCCAGAGGACAGATCCAGGGTAAAGGCTTCAAAATTTCCGATGCACCTTGTTCTCGCAAAAAAATGCACGTACTATCACGCAGAGAAAAGAACGGTATTGCCGTTAAAACCATTATTTAACACATTTCACTGAAGCATCTGTTTTACGACCAGACTCACAACAAGGAGATTTTCAGATGGACAGCAAAAGATTCAGGCAGCTGCGCGAACAACTTGGTTATGATAATCTGCGCATGTCAAAGATGCTCAACATTGAACTCTCAGAGGTAGAAGCCTTCTGCCTCGGCACTACGATGATACCCGACAAACTAGCGAAAGAGCTCGAGGACTTCGTTGATTGGTCTTTTGAACTTTCACATACGGAAACAAAAAGAGAGCTGGCGAAAAAACACCTGAACAAGCCTGATTAAATTGATAAATTGCTATGCACTATAGTCTGTCACCTGCACATGGTCGCTACTGGCTTAAAATTAGGGTTAAGCAGGTAAGATTACCTGACGATCTTCTTCCTCAATTCGTCACGAATCCCCTTTGCGTCAGATGCCACAGCCAGTAAATCAGCACAACTGACCTGAGCCTCAATCAGTTTTTTCACCACCGGGGCAATCGCAGTATCACCGACCAGGATGGCGCCCACCATCCTCGTATCCCGGAAGACAAAGAAATCATAGCTCTCTCCGTCATTCTCAAACATCTCATAACTGGCATCATCGGGATGAATCTGGCCGATGCTGAACATCTCCGCTCCAAGGACTTTCAGGCTGTTGGAGCGGGGGATACCGGCAAAAACAACGTCGCCGCCAACTGCGTTCATGCCGGCGATGGTCCCCTGGAATTGTGCCGGGGCCCACGTACCATAGGCAGTCCCCTGATGCTCGACCAAATCCCCTGCGGCAAAAATATCCGGATTGGATGTCTGCAAATGGTGGTTGACAACAACGCCATTATTGACTTCGAGTCCGGCCATGCGGGCGAGATAACTGTTGCTGCGTACTCCAGCGGTTACGATCACAAGATTGGCCGGGAGGATTTGTCCCGATTCAAGGACGACGCCCCGTACCTGTTCGTCGCCATCGAACTCCTTTATTTTAGCGTTAAAGACCAGATCGATGCCAAGTTTTCGAGCCTTTTTCGCAAGCCGTTCCCCCGCAGTACGGGTGAGTTGCCGCGGCAGCAGCCACTCGAAACCCTCAACCACTGTTACCTGAACTTTGTGCAGGACAACAGCAGCAGCTGTTTCCAGACCAAGAACCCCTCCTCCGACTATGACACACTTCGATCCGGCTGAACATCGTGCAAGGATTCGCTCGGCATCGACGCGCGTACGGAGTGTTACAACGTTCTCCCGATTCACGCCCGGTATGGCGGGGACAAAGGGATGTGCCCCTAGTGCCAGAATCAGCTTGTCGTAGGGCAGGTCAGGGTGGCCCTTCAGATGAAGCTTTTTAGCCTTCGCGTCAATGGCCGTTACTTCCGTGTCAAGAAGGATCGTAATACTATTTTCAGCATACCAGTTTTCAGGGCGGACTGGCAGGTCATTGCCGGTGATTTCTCCGGCGAGATAGCGGGTGAGGTTGAGGCGATAGTAGGGATGGTCACTTTCCCGGGTTACAATGGTTATGGTTGCCTTGGGCGCGGCCTGGCGGGCCGACTCCGCGGCTGAAAGACCCGCGATCCCGCCGCCGACAATAACTATGGTGCCTTCTGTGCCCTGGGGAAGAATATGTTGCTCAGGCGGGTTGACCAATTCGAATTGATCGGGCCCGGCGCCACAAACCTGACAGGTATCCGGAGGAACATTTCCTGTATGCATATAATCGCAGGTCAGGCAGCGCCATTGCTGCGACATGACCCTTCCCCGCCCCTGCAGCGCATCAGCCGCCGGTTCAAAGCGCTCACCCGTCACACCGCAGACAGGACAATATTCCGGCGGAAATTCTCCCCGATGAACATAGCCGCAGACAGTACAGTACCAACTTGCAATCGACATGGTAACCTCCCTAATAAACGAATCCTGCCATGACAATGAAATTGTCAGCGAGGAGTTCTTCCGCAACTATCGAAACGTAAACTCGTCCGGGAGAACATAGTCTCCCAAAAGCGATTTTTGCTGTTACTGGTCACATTGTCAACAATCTCTTTCTAACGACGCCCCGGCGTTTACAGGATATCACCAAAAGTGGCTCAACGCCATGGTTCTGGCGGGCGAAATACTGGCCTGGCTGTTACGGTGGGAGCCATCATCTCGCTTCCAGCCATAAAGATATTTCGTAATTGTGAGTTATGATATAACGTTTTTGGAGTAACGGATAGTGCGCCGGTTTTTTGTTGGCGCGAAGCGCGCAGTACTTTCAAGCTGTCGGGGTTTCCCTTGCAGGAGAAATGGCAACTTCTTGTTTTGCAGCTGAAGCAAGATGAGTGGAATCCGTGAAACCATCATTGCTTACGCATGCAGGAAGGAATCCTGAAAATGAAAAATGGTTTTCGCCCCCTTGATTGTATCGGGTTTGTACTCGCATCAGCCTTTGCGGTTTTTCAGGGATGGTCGCTTCAGGAATTCTGCTGGAGTACCTGGTTGGCCGGGCTCTGTTATTCCTGGGTCTGCATCATTGCCGCGGCCATCCAGATAATTCTGACCGCCAGTTCGGCAAAACCTCTCTACCAGCGACGGTTTCCGATTCTGCGGCGATTTGCACCAACGGCATTTCAAGCAGGAATTTCGCTTGTCGTCATTATTGTGGCGATTGTCGGGTTCCGGCTCTACAGCTACCTGTTTGGCTTTTACGGATTGTTCCTGTCGGTATTTTCCGAAATGGAACCCCATTCCCTTTTTGGCCGAAACGGTTTCATCAATTCTGATTTCTTTACCCCGGTAACCTATCTGCTGCAGCGGTTCTGGCCTATGGTGCTGGGAACGTTGCTGGCAAACGGCGGGCACTTGTTTCACCAGGAGCCGTGGAAACGGATAGCCTTGCCG
Organism: Geobacter sp. UBA5735; assembly: GCA_002419385.1. Taxonomy (GTDB): domain Bacteria; phylum Desulfobacterota; class Desulfuromonadia; order Geobacterales; family Geobacteraceae; genus RPRC01. Next base: position 67,036 of record DIFZ01000011.1, on the reverse strand, counting down.
TTCCAGTCTGAAATCCTCCGGATCCATATACTGACCATTGCCATGCCGTTTATTTCACTGCTTGCATGGTACCTGTTCGGTGAGAACTATCACCAGGTAACCATTGTTGTGCTCATGGCCCTGTTTTACCTGCTGCCAGGGAAACGTAATCGCACAATTCCTGAAACGCGGCAAGCTGTTCCGTAAAACCTCCAAAATGCATTTCAGTTCCACATCAAGCGAACCTCGTGCTTTTTTCAGGCTCACGGCTGGCTGGTAGTGAACCGTTGTACTGCTTGATACTGCCGTGGGCATTTCCCCCATTTATCAGCCGAACCGGGATAACGCAAAGAAATACTGCATGACAATAAATACCGGAATGACCGCATTGGGCCAGTCGCTGAAGTCCGCGGCCAGGAGTGCGGGAAAGCGCTCCGAAGCCTTGATCGGAGATAACGATATGGCCATTCGGCTTCTTGCCTGACCATGACCCTCTGAGCCTTTCGAGCATGGCGATGGAATTCCGGCTCAGCTTCTCACCGCTGGCCGGATGAAGAATATAGTCCTCGCGATTCTTGGACAGGGTGTTGACCTGCACCACATTGGGTATTCCCAAGATAAATGCCGGAGAAAGCTCGGATTTGAGTGATGCCTTGGCATCATTGTCGAGGGCAGTAACACTCTTTTCCAGTTTCGAATCCGCCGACTGCTGCTGCCAGTTCCTGAAGAAGTCCGTCCGCCTCCGGCAGGTCACTGTCCGTAGGCTGCTGCGCAGAGGTTGCCACTCCAGAATTCTAGAGAGTTAACACCCGAGAATCTGGAAGGAAATTTTTTCATAGGTAAAAATCCTTTCCCGTTGGAAAATGGCTACTTTACTGCGGGCATCTCCACTTTCTTCCAATCGGGACCGGGATCGAACACTATTATTCCCGAGGCGATCTCGGCGGTTTTCCGACCCAAGTCCTTCTGATACACGACACCGTCATGATTGACGATGAAGGTCATGACCCCTGAAGCGCCATACTGTGCGGGAAAGGCAACGAGTGCTATCCCTCCGAGCAAATGCCCATTCACCAGGTAGTCGTAAGCGCCGCCCTCCGCATATTTCCCTTGACCGGTCAGTATGCGGTAGAAGTACCCGTGATAGGGAGAAGGAGCTTCTTTTTTGGTATAGCCCTCGGCCTTGGCTTTGGCAAAATGCTCTCCAAGCGGGCTGGGCGCCTCGCCCTCTCCGGTCTGCCAGTAAAGTCCGTTTTTCTTGCCCGGATCACTCCAGAATTTGGCGGCATACTCGAGCAGGCCATCGCCGTCATAGTCGTTCATTGCGTACTCCATCTGCGCATCGATGAAGGCCAGACAGGTCTGGATGGTATCGAGTTCGTTGGCGCCGATGCGACGGTTAATTATTTCCTGACTGCCGGCCCGGCTATCAAAACGCCACAGATTCTTGCTTTTGACGATCGGGATGGGGAAGGGCCAGTCATTCTTGCCGATAACAAGAACAGCCTTACTTTTTCCCTCCTTGTCCAGGCGCTGCTTCTCGTCGTATGCCGAAAGAAATCGTTCCCGCATACGACGATCCGCAACCGGGTCTCCGGAAGAAATCAACTGCTCGCTGTTTGGTCCGAGAACGGCGATGGCCGTAACATTATCGGCTTTTTTCAAAGAAGCAACCAGCGCCTGGACCGCCTTTTCCGGCGAAGTGAAGGTTTTCTGTTTTGTCGTGGCGGCCAATGCCGGTATTGACAGGAAAACTGCCGTAAGGATGAGTGCCAATCGGGTAATCGTCAGCAACCAGCGAGGGGAGCCGGCTTGTTTCGGTTTCAAAGAGAGTTTCATAGTGCCTCCTTAAAGGTTCTGAAGTGTGTGCAGTGACAAAAGCTGATGAAATTATCACTGCCGAAAAGGTCGTTGTTCATTACCTGCGACGCCCCCCTCCACCTCCACCGCGGGATCCTCCTCCGAACCCTCCCGAGGAACCACCGCGGGACATGCTTTGTCGGCTTTGACTGCCGCGGCTGCTGAAATCCCTGGCGGAAGAGCCTCTATCCATGCCCGAGAAGGCGTTTGACCCGCCGCTCCCCCGCCCCATGTCCGTGGTGCCACTGCCACTGCGCCGGTCGGACCCCTGGCTTCTGTCCATCTGGCTCGCACCGCCGCGTTGGCCTGAACCGGCTGCCCGGTCCATCTGGCCCGCACTGGGGCGTTGGCCCGCACCACCGCGTCCCAGATCCCGCTGCACGGCGTCGGCCCGTCCGCGGTAGTTTTCGCGTGATTTCACGGCCCCTTGAGACCCTCCCCTGTTATACTTGGTTGCCGTGGCCCGATCCCGGTAGGCAACACCTCCGCGATGAGAGGGATTGTGCTGCCATTTGCCCTTGCCACCCTTGTAGGGTGTCGCGTGTGCTCCACGGTTAATGTTGTTGTTGATATTGGTGTTCCTGTTGATATCAATATCAATATCGCCCCCACCGCCGTGCCAGTTGCAGTTCCCCCAGGCATAGCCCCAGGCTGCACCCACCGCCACGCCGGCGGCAAAAGACCAGAAGGCCGCCCCTGCCACGTAACCGGGTGGATAATAATAGGCGGGCGGATAGGACGGATAGGCCCAGGTACCATACACCACCGTGGGATTGTAGGTCGGAACGTAAACTACCTGGGGATTCGCCGGCTGGATAATAATGGTTTCCTTCTCGACAATTACCTTCTGCTCCTTGGTGCTCTTGAGGTTACCCGCTACCTCTGCCTTGGCGCGGAGGGTCTGGATCGCCTTCATGACATCCTGCTGCTGCGCCAGAAAGGCGTCACCCAGTTTTTGCGTCAAGTCAAGCTTCTCGTTCATCATCGAGAGCACCTGGGGGAAGTTGACCAGGGATTTGACGCTCGGGTCCCATGGCTGCTTCTCGAGCGCGGCGGTCAGCTTATCTCCCTTCAGTCCGCTGTTCTGCTTTGCCCAGCGGTCGGCCTGGACGATCTCGAGGGGATAGGTCGACGCGATCAGGATCTGGGCCAGCACATCATCGGGATAGAGGGCGATGGGGGCAAGGATCTGCTCAAGTTCCGCCTGGCTGAAAGTAGCCTTCCCTTCGGGTTCCTGGGCAAATAGCGTAACCGGAACGGTCAGCAGCATGACCAAGGTCACTGCAACCAGCTTCATAAAAACTCCTAATCTTTTCATTGTTGCTCCTTTCCTGGATTCATGCGCTTCCACACTCCGAACCGTTACCAACCGAATGCCGCACCGAGTCCGAAGATTCACCTAAATTGTTTATTCCTACCAGGAATTACCTATAATTCTTCCGTCTGTTATCCGGAAGATGACGATCATTGACCTTTCCCTGAAGGCATGGTCTGCTGTTCTGCCAGCGTGATCCAGCCGCCGCCCATGGACTTGTAGATGTTCACCACGGACTGAAAGAGGAATCCTTTTGTCTGCGCCTGGGCAAGCTGGACGTTGAACAGACTGCGCTCGGCGTCGAGCACCTCGATATAGCTCGTGTAGCCGTTGTCATACCGAAGCCGAGCGGTCCGGGCATATTTTTCCAATGATTTCAACTGATTGTCCTGGGCCTGCAGCTGCTCCATGGTGCTCTTGCGATCGATCAGGGCGTCGTTTACGTCCCGGAAGGCATTCTGGATGGTCTGCTGGTAGACTATCAGGAGCTGTTGCTGGAACGCTTCCGCGGATTTTACCTGTCCGTAGATTGCACCGGCCGTAAAAACAGGGGCAGCGACCTGTGCGGCATAGCCCCAGGTTTGTGCCGGCCCCATGAACAGGCGATCAATCTCGCTGCTCGACCATCCGAACAGCCCGGTGAGGGAGATGTTCGGGAAATACTGCGCCTTGGCCACTCCGATCTGCGCATTCGCGGAGATCAGGTTCTGTTCCGCCTGGCGGATATCCGGACGGCGCGCAAGGAGATCGGACGGCAAGCCGGCCGGGACCAAAGGAAGGGCGAGCTGGTCTATGGTCTTGCCGCGGGGGATGGGTCCGGGGTTGCGGCCGAGGAGTACGCTCAGGGCATTCTCCTGCTGGGCAATTGATTTCCGGATGACCGGGATGGCGGCAAGGGCTTCCTCATATTGCGAATTGACCTGGCTCAGTTCCAGTTCGGAGATGATCCCCCCGCTGAAGCGGAGCTCGAAAATGTTATAGGATTCTTCACGGCTCTTGGCGGTCGATTGAGCGATCTCCAGCTGCCGATCCAGGTCACGAAGATTTATATAACCCGTTGCAATGGACGATACCAGAGAGAGGATGACACCCCTTCTTGCCTCTTCCGAACTCAAAATATCGGCGCGGGCTGACTCCTTGGCCCTACGCAGCTTGCCCCACAGGTCGATTTCCCAGCTTGCACCAAACTGTGTCAGGTAGGAGTCGGCAGGATTTTCGATGGCCGAAGACAGGGGAGCAGCCCCCTTTTCGCTGATACGGTCCCTGCCGAAGCTTGCGCCGGCGCCGATCTGCGGGAAGAGCGCGGCCCGGGTCGTGATGTATTGCCCGGCGAACTGCTCGATCCTTGCCGCGGCAATTTTTACGTCCTTGTTTTCTGCAAGGCCGATCCCGATGAGATCATTGAGGACCGGGTCGTCAAACTGTTCCCACCATTGGGTATCGACCAGGTCGCGTGTTTCCTGCTCCTGGAATCGCCAGTCCTGGGGAGCATCGACGGTGGGGCGCCGGTAGTCGGGACCAACCATACACCCCTGGATGAAGAGGACAAGCGCTGGAATAATGATACGTTTACGCATGGGGCTCTCCCTCCTTTCCGGTTGTTGAATCGGTTTGCGGTGCCCCTTCACCTGATTCACTACCTCCAACCGGGGCGTGGGCGCTGGTGTCTCCCTTACGGCCAAGTTTCTCCACTACGAAGAAGGTGACCGGAATGAGAAAAATAGCGATGAACGAAGCTGCCAGCATGCCGAAGATAACCGTGGTGCCCATGACCTGCCGGGAAATGGCGCCGGCTCCGCTGGCGATGGCCAGCGGGACGCAGCCGAGAATAAAGGCGAATGAGGTCATGAGGATCGGCCGCAGCCGCAGCCGCGCCCCGTTGAGGGTCGCATCCATGAGGTTCTCCCCTTTTTCGCATTCCAGTTTGGCGAATTCGACGATGAGGATGGCGTTCTTCGCCGCCAGGCCGATCAGCATGACCAAACCTATCTGTGCATAGATGTTATTCTCGAAGGTCCGGAACAGCAGGCCGGCAAAGGCCCCGGCCACAGCGACGGGGGTGCCGAGAAGGACCGAAAACGGCAGTGACCAGCTTTCATATTGGGCGGCCAGGATTAGGAAGACGCAGAGGAATGAGAAGGCGAAGATTGCCATCGGCGAAACGCCCTGCTGGGCTTTCTTTTCCTGGAACGACATGCCGCTGTAATCATAGCCCATCTCACGCGGCATGGTTTCGGCGAAGACCTCTTCCAGCGCCTTCATGGCCTGGGCAGAACTGAAACCCGGGGCGGCAGTGGCGTTGATCTGGGCCGAACGGTAGAGATTGAAGCGCATGGTGAACTCCGGGCCGACGATATTGCGAACCGAGGTGAGCGCTGATAGCGGGACCGTCTCCCCCTTACTGTTGCGCACGTAGAACTGGCCGATGTTCTCGATGTTGGTCCGATAGTCTCCTTCGGCCTGGATAAACACCTGCCACTGACGCCCGAACTTGTTGAAGTAGTTGATGAAACCGCTTCCCATGAAACTTTGCAGGGTCTTGTAGACATCGGCGATGTTGACCCCCTGTTTGAGGACCTTGTCCCGGTCCACGTCGACAAAGAGCTGCGGTACGGTGGGGAGGAACGTGGTGGTGACCCGCGCCAGTTCCGGGCGTTTTTTGGCCTCTTCGATGAACTTCTTCGTGTTTGCAGCCAGGAAAGCTATGTCTTTACCCGCCCGGTCCTGAAGGATGAAGGTGACCCCGCCGGAGGTACCGACCCCCATGATGGCCGGCGGTGGGAAGGCGAAACCGATTGCGCCGGGGAGACCGGCCATTTTCTGGGAGATGCTCTTCTTGATCGCCTCGTACTGCTCTTCCGGTTTTTCCCGCTTGGCCCAATCCTCCAGGGAGATGAAGAAGAAGGCGCTATAGGTGTTCTGCACCTGGCTGAGCATGTTGTAGCCGATGATCGAGGAACAGTACTTGACCCCCGGGGTCTTGGTGATAATCTCTTCAGCCTGACGGGCAACCTCGCCGGTCCTCTGGAGCGAGGCGGCATCGGGCAACTGGATACCGGCAAAGATGAACCCCTGATCCTCATCGGGAAGGAACCCGGTGGGAATCTTATTGCCGACAAATCCGGCAAGGATTGCCACTCCCAGCAGCAGGAGAAGACTGGTCTTGCTCTTGCGGATAGCGGCGCCGCAGACGCCGATGTAGCCATCGGTAGCCCGGCCGAAGACCCTGTTGAACCAGTCGTAGAACTTCTGCAGCGGGCCGGTTCCTTTCTTCTTCGGCTTGAGAAGCAGCGCGCAGAGGGCCGGGGACAGGGACAGGGCATTGAAGGCCGAAATGATGACCGACACGGCGATGGTCACGGCGAATTGCTGGTAGAGTTGTCCGGTAATGCCGGGGATGAAGGCCGTGGGGACAAAAACGGCCGCCAGGATGATGGCAATGGCGATAACCGGGCCGGAGACCTCCTCCATGGCCTTGAAAGCCGCATCCTTGGGTGAGAGTCCCTTCTCGATGTGGTGCTCCACCGCCTCCACCACGACGATGGCATCGTCCACGACAAGACCGATGGCGAGGACCAGGCCGAACAGTGAGAGGGTGTTGATGGAGAAGCCGAGCAGGGGGAATATGGCAAAGGTACCTATTAAAGACACCGGCACCGCCAAAAGCGGGATCAGGGTTGCCCGCCAGCCCTGGAGGAAGATGAAGACGACCAGTATGACAAGTATCAGGGCCTCGAAGAATGTGTGTTTGATCTCCTTCATCCCCTCGGTGACTGCCAGGGTTGTGTCCAGCGCCACCGCATACTCCAGGTCAGGCGGAAAGCTCTTCTTCAGCTCTTCCATCAGCTTCTTGGTGCCGCTTGCGGCGTCCAGGGCATTGGTACCCGGCATCTGGTAGAGGGCGATGAGGGCGCACGGCTTGCCGTTCAGTCGACCTTCCAGGTTATAGGTCTGGGCGCCCAGCTCGATGCGGGCCACGTCCTTGACCCGGACAAGGGAGCCGTCCGCGGCGGCCCGCAGGACGATATTGCCGAACTGCTCCTCGTTCTGGAGCCGGCCCTGGGCCCGGACCGAGTAGGTGAACTCCTGCCCCTTGGGTATCGGGGTCGCCCCCACCTGTCCGGCCGGATTGACCGTGTTCTGGGCGTTAACGGCGTTGATGATCTCGGGGATGGTGATGTTGAGCTTGGCGAGCTGATCCGGCTTGACCCAGAGCCGCATGGCGTACTGACCAGCGCCGAAGACCGTGACGCTGGCAATCCCCTTGATGCGGGTCATCTGGTCATTGATGTTAATATAGGCATAGTTTGCCAGGAAGATGTTGTCATAGGTCCCTTTGGGGGAGTAAAGGGCGAACATGATCAGCGGTGACGAAGTGGACTTTGCCACCGTCACCCCGTAATTGGTGACATCGCGCGGAAGCTGCGATTCTGCCTGGCTTTCGCGCATCTGGGCGAGTATCTGGTCGGTATTTGCGTCAGTCCCCAGCTCGAAGTAGTTATAGAGGGTCATCTGCCCGTTGTTGGCGTTGATGGAGTACATATAGTCCAGGTTGTCGACGCCGGACATCTGCTGCTCGATGGGGGTGGCCACCGACTGCTCCAGGGTCTGGGCGTCGGCGCCGGTATAGGTGGCGTTGACCTGGATGGCCGGAGGGACGATGTTGGGGAACTGGGCTATGGGAAGTCGCGACATGGCGACCAGGCCGAGGATCACCATAAGGATCGAGATCACCATGGCGACAATGGGACGATTGATGAAGAACTTTGACATGGCGGGTTACCTCTTCCCTGCGGCCGCGGATTCTCCGATTGGCGCGGGTTGTTTCACTCCGGCATTTTCTTGAGGAACAAAAGGTTTTGGAACCACGGGCATGTCCTGCTTCACCTTCTGAACGCCTTCAACAACAATCTTTTCTCCCGCGTTCACGCCCTTGCTGATAATCCAGAGAGAGCCAACACGTTCTCCAACCTCTACCGGACGGATATCAACCTTGTTTCCGGGTCCGACAACGGCGATCTGATAGGTTCCCTGAATATCTACAACCGCCCGTTGCGGAACGAGCAGTGCGCCACTCGCAATTCCGATCTGCGCCCTGACCCGGGCGAACTGTCCCGGGCGGAGCAGATTCCCGGGGTTGGGGAACAGGGTGGCAACCTTGATCGTTCCGGTCATGGGATCAATCTGGCGGTCCGCGAAGGTGATTTTTCCCTTGTGAGGGAAGGTGCTGCCATCGGTGAGGATCAACTCAAGCACGGTTTGTCCGGTCTTGCCCGAACGGTTATCCATGGACTTCAGGTACTGCTGTTCGCTTATGGGTACATAAACCTTTATAGGGTCAACAGTTGAGACAGTGGTCAATTCTCCTGTCTGGCCCGGTCCGACCAAGTCGCCGATCTGGGCCTTGGCGATGCCCGCCACACCATCGATGAGAGAGGTTACCTTGGTGAATTCCAGGTCAAGTCGGGCCTTGTCCACCGCAGCCTGTGCGGCAATCACCGATGCGTGGGTCGACTGCTCCATGCCGGTTGCGTCGTCAAGGTCCTTCTGACTGACGGCATTCTGCGCCGCGAGCGGCTTGACGCGCTTCAGATTGGCCTTGGCGGTGGTCCAGCGCGCCTGTTGCTGGGCCAGCTGTCCATTTGCCTGGTCAAGCGCTGACTGGAACACCCGGGGATCTATGCGGAAAAGGACCTGGCCTTTTTTGACCATGTCCCCTTCCTTATAGTTCTGGCTGACAAGGTAGCCGGTGACCTGGGGCCGTATGACGGCGTTAACGGAACCGTCTATAGAGGCGACCCACTCCATGTTGATCGGGACATCCCGCTGGATAACATCCGCCACTTCGACGACCGGTGGCAGTGGAGCTTCGGTTTTCGGCTTTCCGCAACCGGCGGCGGTAAAGAGGAGCATTGGAATGGTTATGACCGAAACGAGCCGGAAGAATGACGTAAAAGCATTGGTTCTGGTTCTTTTCATGACAATTCTCCTCACATAAAGCTACGATGCTGTTTCTCTTATTCTGTTTCTGTATCCCTCTACGGCTGCCAATCTGCCAGGACCGCCGGAGTATGCCTAGATTGAAATACGGGGACCAGGCCCGAGTGCACTGTGTACCGCGCCTCACGATACACCTTACCGGTGACGGGCATAGGTGCTCACCAGCCAGGCAATGACCACTGCCATATAAAACTGTCCGATTACCGCTTCCAGAATTGCCAGCATCTGGGTTATCGGCAATTTCGGCACGATGTCACCATAGCCGAGAGTGGCGATGGTAACGAAACTGAAGTAGTTGAGCTGAACCTTTAAGGAATCGATGTCTACAGCGCCGGTAAGCCCTGCCACGGAGAAACTGGCGGGTTCTACAACAGCACAGGTAAAGAATAGGGATGAAAAAGCAAATGCGATCAAAAAATAGGCGACAAAGGCACCGAAGATCGTATCCAGGGTCACTTCGAGGCTGGTCAGTACATAGCGAAGAATTAAGACAACGCAGATAATGAGGAGCAGGACCCTGACACTGTTCGATGCGAGAGTAAGCCCCATTCCGATGTGAAGGTTCCCGGTTAGCAAGGCGGCCCAATCAAACAGCGGTACCAGTAGCCACAGGCCAATCAGCGCCCAGCGACTTCGGACATTGACCCCGAGAATAGAGAGGCTGACGAGCAAAACATTCAGGAAAAAAGCCGTCAGCAAGGCAGTAAAAAGTGGAGTCCTGTTTAAAAAAGGTGACAGGAGCATGACCAGTATAAGAAAAATCAAAAGCTGGACAAACCGGAACGGTTTCCACGTGAAGTGGTCAAAGAGTCGAGCTTTTTTAGTATAGTGGGTGGTCATGGCAACCCCGCGCAGCACGACGACTCCCGAAAAGGATTTTTTCTCCGTTATTTTCAGAATGCCCCGACATTATTTCAAAAATTCATACCTGCAGCGGCACGATAAAGAATGTAGCATTGCCGGAGGCCTTTTCGGCAAGGTCCCCGGCAATGTACCCTGACGGAATGCTTTTCCTGGGCTGTCCGGTTACTTCTGCCGGACACTCTCGATTCGCCACCCACTGCATCATTACCGACTATCCGAAAATACTCTCCAGCCATGAAAGGTGGAGAACTAATCCGGGTCTATCCTCGTAACCTTTGTTCCCTGCAGGCCAAGCCCGGCCATCAAGCCCTTTTGGCTGAAGATGAATGCGTAGATCTCTTTTCTCGCGGTCGTGGTTGTAAGCGATTTGGCCACCCCCGCATCAACGACCACGACACTGGGGCCGACGCCGATCTCCCAGCCACCGCTATTTTTCAGATACCGGAGTGCGGAATCGGACATGAAAAAGAGCGCATAGCCGAATTCCTGAATGCCGGCCTGCAGGCCGTACGAAGCAGAAACGGTATTGTAGTAGCCGACCGTCATGCCCTGCTCCCGCAACGCGCCGTTGCCTCCCTGGACGCCGACAATGAACCCCATCTTGAGAACTTTCGGGAACAGGAGAATGGCCTTGGCCTCTTTGGCAAGCATCCTTGCCAAAGGGGTGCTTTCGTAAAGTTGCTGCATTGCCACGTCGACATCACTATCTATTTGCAGCTTGCTGGCGGCTGTTGCCGGAGTGGGAAAGACGGTGACCATGGTTGTCAAAGCGAGTGCGAGGGCGGCTGTCAATGAGCGAATGTACGTTGTCATAGGATCCTCCTTGGTAAAAACGAAGTGAGTTGAGTTGCTTCACACATTGTGACGTAAAGTACCTTGTAGTAAAAAGCCGCCCCACTGTCTGAAGAAGAAGGTTGGTCAATGCCATGGGATACGGTATCCACCTGTACAGGAAACGCGTTTGATGGCTGATCAGTATATGGACGTGCCTGCATAGATATATTACGAAATTCATACCAACTCTGATGACCGACACATGTTCTAATGTAACTTGCTGTAATATTTCTAAAATTGAGGATCTCAGACCATGGTGTGAATTCGAATGGAGCACGAATAGGACGAAATATCGTCTTTGGTACGATATATCGTTCTGTTGGGAATTCCGCATCAACTCTTTCCTTGCAGCCTGACCGAGATGGATGAGTAAAGGTCAGAAGCGCGGTCAGTCGGGTGTGTGAGAGGAGCTTTCCTCGGCTGGCGCCGAGCCTTCAGCTACCCAAGCCTGAAGCAACGTATAGATAACCGCAAGCACAACCGGGCCGATGAAAAGCCCAATGATGCCGAAGGCAACGAGTCCGCCGATAACGCCGGCAAAGATCAGCAGAAGCGGCAGTTCAACCCCCTTTCTGATCAGGAATGGTCTGACAAAATTATCTATGGTGCAGGCAACAAGCGAAAAGGCCAGCAGGACTGTCCCCCACAGCGTTTGGCCCGACCAGTACATCCAGATAACGGCAGGAACCAGAATCAGTACGGGACCGATCTGCGCGATGCAGAACAAGAAGATGATAGCGATAAGAAGCTGATAGGCCGGAACGCCGGCGATGGCAAGACCGGCCCCAGCAATAGTTGTCTGGATCAACGCCGTCAATACCACACCGAGGGCAACGCCCCGAATTGCTTTCGCGGCAAGCACCAATGTCTGTTCACCATTATCATCCGCAAGTTTCCGGGCCAGGAGTACTGCGCCTCGAGAGGCCGTTTCGCCGTTCGCATAGAGAACTGCGGCGATGATTACGGTTATGAGGAAATGGAGGATCATCACGCCGACATTGCCTGCCTGGCTGATGAACCAGGCAACAACTTTTTTCGAGTAGGGAACGAGTCGTGCCGATATCTCCTGGGAACTTACCGATCCAGCGTGCTGCCATTTATCGGCAAGCCACGGTCCCACACCAGGGATATTTTCCAGCCATGGCGGCGGAACCGCAATGGTTTGGCTGGAAAGAGATCTGATCCATTCCATGATTTCGTCTGACTTGTCGATAAATGTTGTAACAGCGAGCATGAGAGGAACGACGAGCAACAGCAAGAGACCAAGAGACATCACCGTTACCGCTGCCCAACGCTTTCCCCGCAGAAAAACCTGCACTTTCAGCATGGCCGGCCAAGTGGCCACGGCAATGATAACCGCCCAGATCAGGGGTGTCAGAAAGGGGCGGATTGTCCAGAAGCCGGCAGCGATCAACAGGAAGATGAATAATATTTTCAGTGTTGTTCTGGTACTGTCGAAAGATTCCGTTCTGTTTGGCGTCATAATCGTTTTCCTCCTTGATTTGGCACTACTTCCTGTGTACGCCTCTCAGGATATTGGACCTCTCACGCAGTTCCGACAGTTCCTGCAGTTCCGGCAGCGGCCCGACCGCCTTGGCCAGCCGGCGGGAATACCATGCCGAAAGAGGCTTTGCCGAAAGGCCATGGGCCAGGACACTCAAAAGGATTGTCCAGGTAGCCGTTGCAATGAGCAGATCGGTGGGCCGGCCGGCTTCCTGTAGTGTCATGACGGCCAGCAGGGAAAAAACCACCGAAGCCAAACCACGCGGACCGAACCAGCCCATCAGGGCAATCGTGTCGGAACGCAGGCCGGTCCTTCTCATGGCAAGCGCCACCGGAAGCATCCGTACCGCGGTCAGGCTTAAAACGGCACAGGCAAACGGCCGCCAGTCGCTGGAGTATAACAGCGCCTTTGGCACGGCAATACCACCGAAGATTCCCCAGACCAGCAGCGAGAGTAACGTGCCGGCATTTTCAGTAAATTCCGCCGGCTCGGAGAAACGGTTTCCCGTTGCCGCACTGAAAATGATCCCGCCGGAAAAGGCGGCGATAAAACCGTTGCCGTCGATCATCAATGATCCGAAGAAGGCCGCCAGGGCCAAGCCGAAGATGGCAAGCTGCTGTGAAATCCCGGATGACCAACCCCGGTCGGCAGCCTTCGACAGCAGCCAGCCGCCCCCAATACCCACCACTGCACCCACCAGCAGGGCGAACATGATTTCCAGCAGTGCGGTTACCAGCCACCCCTCGTGGGCATGTGCCTGACCGGCGGTTGCCAAGGAAAGGAACAGCAGCACGAACGGAGTTGCGATCCCGTCGTTAAGGCCGCTCTCCACGTTCAGCGCCCTCCGGATGCGAACCGGCACCTTGGGGTCGTTGAAGATCGGAAGTCCAAGTGCCGCATCGGTCGGCGCCAGGATGATCCCCAGCAAGGCAGCAAAGGCAAGCCCCTCACCTGGCAACAAGCCGAAGAACACTGCCGTTCCAAGGAGCATGGTGAGGGGCATGCCTATACCGAGCAGCCGGGCGGTAAGAGCCTTGTCGTGCCGAAGCTGCCGCAGGTCCAATGTTGACGCGTCGGCAAAAAGCAGCACAGCCAGTGTAACCTCGGTAAGGGTCTTCATCCCTTCTGCTTCGAAGGAGAGTGGCAGGACGCTTGAGACGCCGGGGCCCAGCAGGAATCCGGCGGTCATGAAGATCATCGGCATGGTTATCGACCAACGCCCCAGCTTCACCGCAAGGGTGCCGTAGATAAATATCAGTAGCGCAACGATAGCCAGTCCGAGAAACATCAGGTCAGCCTCCAGTTGTTGTTTTGGTACGGACAGGATGACCGTCTACACGTCAATTCCTTCCAGAACCGTCAGATCAGTATCGCCGCTCCGACTTTTCCCCCTGCCTTCCACATCAGCAGTTAAACCCGGACGACAATTCATCCATCCCGGCCATCGGGCAGAAGCCCGATTCTGTCTCTTCCAACTCATCCCGACGCCGGAACGGATGCCTCATCATGCGTCAGGTCATGTCCCGCGGCTGCCCGGTTGATGCCAGCACGCTGCTCCAGAGCCATCCTTCCGGATCGATCTTCTTCCTCCGGGACACGGCAAGGGAAATCGGCACATGGGTGAATTCGCCATGCCAGAAACCGACCACCATCCCGGTCAGGCCGGCCATTCCCGCATGAACAGCATTGTGACCCAGAAGCAGACAGAAAGCGGAATCATGCGGCGTTGCCGGCACGCTCCTGATCGTATAACTGGGGTCGATATACTTCAAGTTCACCGCCATGTCCGATTGCTTGAAATGGCTGTTAATGGAGTCCCTGAGCAAAATACCGATGTCTCCGAATCGCAGATTGCCCGAGGCATCCACGTCGTCCGTCTGGGGGAACAGCTCCTGTCCTGCACCCTCGGCCACGACGATCACCGCGTGTCCCCGCTTTTGGAGACGCTCTTTCAACGACGCGAGAAAACCTTCGAGGGTGAAACGGACTTCCGGTACAAGGCAGAAATTGACGTTGTTGTCGGCCAGGACGGAATAGGCCGCGATGAAACCGGAGTCCCGCCCCATAAGCTTCACCAGCCCGATGCCGTTTCGGGCGCCGGTAGCCTCATTGTGGGCCGAACAGGTGGCCCTGGTCGCCTCCGCCACGGCCGTCTCGAAGCCGAACGATTTTTGGATGAAGGAAATATCGTTATCAATGGTTTTCGGGATCCCGATCACCGATATCTTCAGTCCCCGTTTCCCGATCTCCCCGGCTATGGCCCCGCCTCCCTTGAGTGTCCCGTCGCCTCCGATGACAAACAGGATTCCGATATTCATCTGATCGAGGGTATCGACCATTTCCGCCACATCCTGGGGACCCCGTGACGTACCGAGCATGCTTCCACCCATGCCGTGAATCTGGTTGACATTCTGCGGGGTCAGCTCAAGCGGCGTGTGGCCGTATCGATAGGTAAGCCCCTCATAGCCGTAGGGAAAGCCGAAAACCGATTGTACTCCGTAGTGAAAAAACAGGCTCATAACCAATGATCTGATGACTTCGTTAAGTCCCGGGCAGATGCCGCCGCAGGTGACTATTCCGCACTTCAGTTTCGCCGGGTCAAAGTAGATTTTTTCTCGAGGCCCGGCCAATTCCAGGCAGGGCGGTTCCCTGCCTTCCTCCAGGCACGTGCGGATTTCCGCGGAATGGGAATTGTAGAGGACGTGTTCGTTATCAGCGACAAAACGTATGCCGGACATCGGCGACGGGATACGGCGTTCCCCCAGCCTGGCTATCGTGAAATCCAGATCGGTTTCCATCATGACTTCGCTCCTTCCAATAGCTTCAGAGAGGAAACTCCAAAACAGTGCTGCTCCGCGTTGGGCTGGGGCTTTCCCGGAGTTTCTCGTACGGCTCCACGGCACGACAGCATATCGGTCGTGCACCGATTGGGCACGGCGCGCCGTGCCCCTACCATTGATATATGTTTAATTGCCCCCGTACTATGACCGGTTTTCTTCGGGAGTCGAAACCGCCGAATTCCGGGGAATCCTGGCAACAAGCGCCACGAGTGAACGGGGTTGTACCAGGTAGCTGTCGCCTTGAATTATTTTGGCATCCTCACGGTACGCACTATCATCGGGCGGCTCGAGCGAAGTATCCAACAAGCGGCGCCAGGCGGATGCCGACCCGGCTGCCGCGGGGGGAATCTGGAATTGGAGTGGTTCCCGGTACGCATTGAAAATCAGGTGAAACATGAGACGATCATCGAGGCTCCAGGCGGTAAACGCCAGACTGTGGGAATCGTCGCCCCAGTCGGGTTGGTGCAGCGTTACCCCATGCCACTCGATCCGGGCTCTTTTCAGAAGCTGGTTCAGGCTCAGTCCCGCCCCCTCGGACAGGGCCTCCCTGCGTGTCCTGCTGCGGATCATGTATCTGCAAAACCGGTGGATGTCACCGTGCCGTTCCAGCAGACTCCAGTCGAACCAGCTCAGCTCGTTGTCCTGGCAGTAGGCGTTATTGTTTCCCTGCTGGGTACGGCGAACCTCGTCCCCCATGGAGAGCATGGGCGCGCCCAGGGCGAGGAGGTTTACCGCCAGGAAGTTCTTGATCTGGCGCTTCCTCAGCCGCTCGATTTCCGGATCATCCGAGGGGCCTTCGACCCCGCAGTTCCAGCTGATGTTGCCGTCGCTCCCGTCCCGGTTATCCTCGCCGTTGGCCTCGTTGTGCTTGACGTTGTACGAGACAAGATCGTTCAGGGTGAACCCGTCGTGGCAGGTGATGAAATTGATGCTCTGCTCCGGTTCTCTTTCCTCGTGTCCGTAGATGTCCGGGCTGCCGAGAAACCTGGTGGCGAACCGCTGTACCGTACCGCAGTCACCGCGAAAAAAACTCCGCATGTCATCCCGGAACCTGCCGTTCCACTCCTTCCAGCTGTCGCCGATGAAGCTCCCCACCTGGTAGAGTCCGGCGGCGTCCCACGCCTCGGCGATCAGCTTGATCCCGGCCAGGACCGGGTCGGATTCGATGTCCAGGAGGATCGTCGGGTTTTTCATCGGACAACCGGTTTCGTCGCGGGCCAGTATCGAAGCCAGGTCGAAGCGGAAGCCGTCAACGTGCATGACTTGAACCCAGTGGTGGAGACTGTCGATGATCATCCTCCTGACGATCGGGTTGTTCGCATTCAGGGTATTGCCCGTGCCTGAGTAGTCCGCATAGACCGCGCCGTCCTGTTCGAGGATATAGTAGGTCCCGTTTTCCAACCCTTTGAAGCAGAGGGTTGGGCCATCCTGATTCCCTTCAGCGGTATGGTTGAAGACCACGTCGAGAATGACCTCGATCCCCTCCCGGTGGAGGGCCTTCACCATGTCGCGGAACTCGTCGAGCGGCCCCAGGGGGTCCCTGCGCGAACTGTAGCCGTGGTGCGGGGCGAAAAACGACACCGGGCTGTATCCCCAGTAATTCTCGCGGCCCGGGGGAGCGTCCTGCCGGTCAAACTGGAATACCGGCAGGAGTTCGACCGCGGTGATCCCCAAGTCTTTCAGGTACGGGATTTTATCGATCAGGCCCGCGAAAGTGCCTCTCTTTTCCGGTGAAACACCGGAGTTGGGGTGGCGGGTAAAACCGCCGACGTGCATTTCATAGATCACGGTCTTCGCAAATGGCCGTTTCAGGGGGACGTCGCCCTCCCAGTCGTAGTCGCGCGGGTCGCAGACGACACTTTTCACCGCCGTGGCGACATTCTCCCCTGCACGAGAGGCCATGCTCCTGCTATATCCCTCAGGAACAGCCACGGCCTTTGCGTACGGGTCGAGAAGCACCTTGCCCGGATCGAACCGCAGACCACGATGGGGATCGAACGGGCCGTGAGCCCGGAAACCATATAGCTGTCCGGGCCTGATCCCCGTCACGAACACATGCCAGTAGTGATAGATCTTGTTTGTGTCGGGATCGAGTGTGATAACCCTGGACGGCTGTACCGAGTCGACACTGTCGAACAACAGGAGCTCCATGGAAGTGCAATTCTTGGAAAACACGCTGAAGTTGACGCCCCCACGGCAGATCGTGGAGCCGAGAGGATGACTTCCCCCGGACTCGAATGAATGACCGGAATTGTCGCTTTTCCGTTTTCTCGCCATCTTCATTTCAGCGGTTGTATCTTCCATATCTTCTCGCAGTATTCCCGAATGGAGCGGTCCGAGGAAAATTTCCCCATCCGCGCCACATTGAGGATCGACATCCTCGTCCAGTCGCTTTCATCGAGAAAGGCCGCCGACACCCGATCCTGGCAGTCGATGTAGGATTGGTAGTCCGCAAAAAGCAGATACTCATCCCGCTGCATCAGAGCGTCGACCAGAGGGGCGAAAAGGTGCCTGTCGCCTCCGGAGAAATGCCCCGATGCGATAAGATCGATTGTTTCTTTCAGGTCCGGGTTGGACGCATAGAATTCTCCCGGGGAGTACCCGCTTGCCTTGAGTTCCCGAACCTCGTCCGCTTTCAGGCCGAAAAGGAAAAAATTGTCCGGGCCGACCTCATCACGTATTTCAATGTTGGCGCCGTCAAGAGTCCCTATGGTCAGCGCTCCGTTCATGGAGAATTTCATGTTGCCCGTCCCCGACGCCTCCTTGCCCGCAAGGGAGATTTGTTCGGAAAGGTCTGCTGCCGGATAGACATGCTGGCCGTTCTTCACGTTAAAGTCCGGCAGAAAGACAACCTTCAGACGGTCTCGGACGTCGGGATCGTTATTCACCACATCGGCCACCGAATTGATCAGCTTGATGATCAGCTTGGCCATCAGGTACCCGGGCGCGGCCTTTCCTCCGAAGATGAATGTCCGCGGGACGCAGTCGGAAGCAGGGCTCCGTTTCAGCCGCAGATAAAGAGTTATGATATGGAGGACGTTGAGGTGCTGTCGCTTGTACTCGTGCAGGCGTTTCACCTGGATATCGAAGAGCGAATCGGGGTTGACCGTTACGCCGGTGCGACGAGCGATGAGTGTCGCGAGGTCGTTCTTGTTCTCGCGTTTGATCCGCTGCCATTTCTTCCGGAACCGGCGGTCGTCGGCACAGTCTTCAAGCTTCCGCAGTTCTTCCAGATTCATTATCCAGCCGTCGCCGATCGCCCCGGAAATCAGAGCGGCAAGCCGCGGGTTGGAGAGCGCCACCCAGCGACGCGGGGTAACACCATTTGTCACATTATGGAATTTTTCCGGAAACAGCTCGTAGAAATCCCGCAGAATATCGCTCTTGACGAGTTCCGAGTGCAGCTCCGCGACGCCGTTGACCGCATGGCTTCCCAGACAGGCCAGATGGGCCATCCGCACATATCTGCAACCTGATTCGTCGATCAGCGACAGGCGCGCGATCCGCTGTTCGTCACCGGGAAATGCTTGCCGCACCTGATTGAGGAAACGGCGGTTGATCTCGTAAATGATTTCCAGATGCCTGGGGAGAATCTGTCCGAACATCTCCAGAGGCCATTTCTCCAGTGCTTCCGGAAGAAGGGTGTGATTGGTGTAACCGAAGGTATTTTGCGTTATGCCCCAGGCCTTCTCCCACTCGACGCCCTGCTCGTCCACCAGGATTCTCATCAGTTCGGCCACGGCAATCGAGGGATGGGTATCATTCAACTGGGCCGCGAAATGCCTGTCGATATTCTCGACCGGTTCGCCGTATATCCCGCTGATGCGCATCATGTCCTGAAGCGAACAGGAAACGAGAAAATACTCCTGGACCAGGCGGAGCTTCTTGCCCCTCTCCGGTTCGTCATTCGGGTACAGCACCTTTGTAATTGTCTCCGACTTCATTTTTTCTTCAACCGCGGCATAGTAATTCCCGAGGTTGAAATCCTGGAAATCGAAAGACTCCACCGCTTCCGCTTTCCACAGTCGAAGATTGTTGCAGGTACTGCCCCGGTACCCCGGGATCGGCGTGTCGAAGGGAATCCCCTTGACCACCATGGCGGGAAGCCAGCGCACCCGATACTGTCCCTGCTCATCGCAGTACTGTTCCGTGCGTCCGCCGAGTTGAACCTCCCGGCTCAACTCAGGGCGTTGAATTTCCCACGGGTTGCCCAATTTCAGCCATTTATCAGTAATCTCCACCTGCCAACCGTCACGCATTACCTGGTCAAAGATGCCGAAATCATAGCGTATCCCGTAGCCCAACGCAGGAACCTTCAGCGTTGCCAGGGAATCCATGAAACATGAGGCCAGTCTCCCGAGTCCCCCGTTGCCGAGCCCCGGTTCCTCTTCCTGCTCGATGAGGTCCTCCAGCTTGAGCCCAAGCATTTCCATCGCCTGCCGCGCTTCTTGGTAGATACCGAGGTTTATCAGGTTGTTGCCCAGGTGTGGTCCGGGAAGGAACTCGGCCGAGAGGTAGCAGACAGCCCTGAGATCGTCTTTCCCGCCGGCTTTCCGGTACTGGTGAATACCGGAAAGCCAGCGGGCCAGCATCCTGTCCCGGACAGTATAGGCAAGCGCCATATACAGATCGTTTCGCGTAGCGAGATCCGCCGTCCGCCCCTGGGTATAGAAGAGGTTATCGAGAAAAGCCTGCGCAAGAGTCTCCGGAGTCAATCCGGTGCGGATCTCAAGGCAGGTGTCTCCGTTACGTCCTTTCCCCTTTTTTTTCATGATCTGGCACCTCGGCATGTATCGTCGGTTTTCTCAGGAAAATCCGTACAAGTATGGCTGCTTAGGCTTGTGGCAACACCCTGTTTCAAGAGCGGCAGAGGTCTATCACCTCCATGCGGTGGTTCGCCTCGGGATGTTTCGTCGAGGGACCTTCGGCGAGGATCACCAGATCCCCCGGCTGGTCATGATCCGATACCCACTTTTTCACATAGGCGAACCAGTCCTCGGGATGATCGGCCTCGAGCAGCGGGTAGACACCGGAAGAGAACTGGAGCCGCTGGCAGGTTGCTTCATGGGAGCTTAGCGCAACGACCGGTACCGGGAGCCTGAACGATGCTATCCTCCTTGCGGTGGTCCCGCTTCGCGTCGGCACAAATACCGCGGCCGGGGTCACATATTCAAAGCAGGTCTCAACGCCAAGGGCGATAAGGTGGGCCGGGTGGACCTTCCCCTTCAGGTCGACCCCCTGGAACAGATCCTTCACCGCGATGAGCGGACGCTGGAGCTCGATTGCGACGGCTATCTTAGCCAGCATTTCCACGGACTCGACCGGATAGGCACCCATCGCCGACTCGCCGGAAAGCATGACGCAGTCGGTTCCGTCAAGAATGGCATTTGCCACGTCCGTGGCTTCTGCCCTCGTGGGTCGGCGGTTCTGGGTCATGGATTCCAGCATCTGCGTCGCCGTAATCACTGGTTTGGCGCGCATGTTGGCCAGACGCATCAGACGTTTCTGTACGACCGGTATCTGCTCGATCGGAACCTCGACCCCCAGGTCTCCGCGGGCGATCATTATCCCGTCGGCTTCGTCGATGATCTCTTCCAGGTGATCAAGGGCGTTGGAACGTTCAATCTTTGCGATGACGAACGGCTGATAGCCGAGCTCGGCCGCGGCCTCACGCACCGCCCTGATGTCATCCGCCCGGTTAACGAAAGACTGACTGACCGCATCAACCCCATTTTGCAGGGCAAATTTCATACAGTTGCGGTCATGGTCGGTAAAAGCGCTGATGCCGAGGTCGATGCCGGGCAGGTTGAGCCCCTTCCGGGATCGTAACTCGCCGCCTGCTATCACACGGCAGTGAACATCGTTACCCGTGACATACTCAACCTCCAACTGGATCAGGCCATCGTTGAGGTACAGGGTCTCTCCGGGTTTTACCACCTTGGCAAGCTTGGCAAAACTGACCGAAACGCGATCGGCAGTACCCATTATATCTTCGGAGGTAAGGGTAAAGCGGTCTCCGGGTCTCAGTTCAATGGGTTCATTTTCCAGTTGTCCGATGCGCATCTTCGGGCCGGGGAGGTCAGCCATGATGGCCAGCCGGCGTCCGGTCGCGCGTGCCGCGGCCCGCAGGTTTCGTATCACCCGTTCGTGGCTGGAAAAATCGCCATGGGAAAAATTAAGCCTGGCCACGTTCATACCCGCCAACAGCATTCTCTCCATCACTTCGGGTGAATCGGAGGCAGGCCCAATGGTACAGACGATCTTGGTTTTATTCTTTGGCAAAGTCATGCAACCTCCACAGTGGTTTTCAGGAAATCTCACGCGGGAAAGAGCTTCAAGATTCCGGCCTGTTTCAAAAAAATTCCCGCAGGCTTTCGTCAATTCCCTTGAGGGTCTCGTACCAGAAATCCCGTGCGGCCTCGAGCCGATCCCGGTCGAACTTGTCGAGCCAGAGTGAAAGATCCGGGTGACTGACAGTATCGATCTCTTTCTTCCTCTTCAGGAAAGTATATAGATAGTCGATGTCACGCTCTGATTCCAGAAAAATCGGGCTGTTCCGGCTGTTGAGGCGACTGGCAAGGACCTCAATCGCGCGCAGGAACCGCTCCTTGCAGTCATACAGGGAACCCATCACGTCGGGGAGCATTTCTTCCGCCCAGCCCCGGTGGAAGCGGCAGACGCCCAGGTTGTCAAGGATAAGCTCCTTTTTCATGCGGTCAGCACACATCCTGCCCAAGGTCCGGGGGGGAATGAAATCGTGGCTGTAAATCATGTAGTACTTCCCCATGATCGCCATTGGAGCCAACACGCCAGGAACCCAGTACTGGTTGGGGACCATCCACCCCCGTCTGCTGAAAGCGATATAGACCATCCGGTCATGAAGCGCCGCCCCCTTGGCATGGGAATGGAAACGGCTCCATTTGCGCACCCCTTCCCGGAAATCGAGGATGCCGCGCCTCTCCAGGATGGCGTCGATGAGCTCGCAGCCGAGCTCTGCGTTGTGCATCGAGTCATTGACGATAGCAAAATCCGAGATATCCCAGCGTGGTACTCTGGTTACCCCCACTTCCTCCCGCTGTAACAGTTTTTCGTCCAGGAGATCCATCAGCCAGGCCAGCACTCCACCCGCGGAGATGGCGTCAAAGCCCATGGCATCGCAGTGGTGGTTGAGTTTTTCGGCGGCCCGCTGGTCGAAAATACCGCAGAGGGGGCCCATGGTCTGATACGGCTCATAGTCCTTCTTGTAGATACCGTTCATCTTCTTGCAGACGGCCACGCACGGTTCACCGCAGGTGGCCTGCTGCCTGGCAGCAATGGTCTCTTCGTTGAACTGCCGGAGATAGTGGTCGACGATGAAGTTCTGATGCAGATTTTTGCGCTCTTCCTCGGTCCAGAAGATGGTCCGGTAGTTGAAAGCCAGAACCTTCGCCCCCACGGTGGCGTAGTTGACACCGAAGGTCCCGCCGGTTCCGACCTTTTCGTCGTAGCGGTACTTGCCGGTGGTCTCCAGGTCCTTCTGCGCCAGGCGGAGGTTATACTTGTTCCGGAACCATTCATCGGCCACCTTGCTGTCCCGGAAGTCCTCGTCAACCATGGTGCCGCCATAAATAATCGCCACGATGCCGTGGTCCCGGACCATGGCGCTGCCGAAGCCGCCGCGACCGGCCCAGGTATCCACGAAACTGATCTTGCCCTTGTTGATCGGGACCGACATGATTCCGCCCATGTCGGTACGCATGGCCGCGGGTCCGGTGACCAGGATGCGCGGATCGTTCTGATAGCGGGTGCCGAACATTTCGTAGACCTTGTCGGTTAGGGCGTATGCGCCGGTTCGCCCCGCTTTCCAGACAGTCTCCACATCCAGGGGAACAACCTCTACTTCGATCTCCTCGCCATGGTCACGGTTCAGGTAGAGGACCGAAGGCACGGGGGCCTTGCCCACCAGGCTGAGCATGTTGATCCCCAGGTTGTCGAACACCAAGCCCGCGCCCCCCATGGAGCTGATGTAATAGCCCTGCCAGCAGGGGGAAAAACCGGTCACTATCAGCCGGTTCGAACCCGGCAGGATCGAGCCGGCAAATATGCCGACGCCGAAATTGAGGCTCCGGTACTCGGTAGTCAGGTGGACACCGAGATCCACCGGCCCGAAATAGCGGTCAAAGCCGTACTTTCTTGTCTTGTAAAAACCGGTAGACGGATCTACCAGGAGAACCCGCTGATACATAGTCATACAGTACCTCTGCACATTTCATGGGGAAGTCGACGTCACGATCCGATTCTATTGCTGCGGATCGACAACTACGGCAGTTGGAGCCTCAAGGCGCTTTTTGCAGAGCGCCGTCAGTCTTTCCGTCACCGGCGAAAAATAATGGTTGTGCGTCGAGAGGCACTTCACCGGACAGACTTCAACACAAAGGTTGCAGATACAGCATTTGAGCCGGTCGACAACCCATTCCTTGTTTTCCTTGCTGACCGTCAGTGCATAGGTTGGGCACCTCTTGGCGCAGAGGCCGCAGAATATGCACTTCTCGATCTCGTTCTCTATCCTGCCGCGGGTAATCGCAGTATATACCCGCTTCCTCTTGGGGTACATGAGTGTTGCGGGTCCCTGGAACAGATTCCTCAGTACCGTTTTTGCCATCACGAATATTCTCATGTGTTGAGGCCTCCTATCTTTCCGTGCAACTGATGCAAGGATCCAGGGTGAGTATGATGTTCGGCACATCAGCGATCTCGGATCCTTTCAGGATCTTGATCATTGCCGGAATATTGCTGAAGGTCGGCACCCGTACCCTGAAGCGTTGGAGAAACCGTGAACCGTTGCCCTTTGCATAATGAATGACCTCGCCCCTGGGCTGTTCGATCCGGGACATATACTCGCCGTTCGGGGCACCCTTCACCTTGACTTCAATCGGCCCTTCGGGAATTTTTCCGATTGCCTCGCGGATCAGATCAATGGAGTGGAAATTTTCGCGAATCCGCACCAGGCAGCGTGCATAGCAGTCACCGTCGGTTTCAATCATCGGCTGCACATCGAGATACTTGTATGCTGAATAGCCGATTGCCCGCATGTCCATGTCCAATCCGCTCGCCCGGGCCATGGGACCGACGCAGCCAAGCGTATAGGCATCCTCTTTCGATAGGTACCCGACCCCTGACAATCGGTGTTTCACCGAGTAATCATTGATGAAGACATTGCTCAATTCCTCCAGTTGCGGCCGCAGATGAGCCAGCCGTTTTGAAATTCCCGACAGGCTGTCGGCATCGATATCCCTCCTGACGCCGCCGACTTTGCTGGCACCCAGGATGACTCTTCCGCCGGTGGTTTCCTCGAAGATGTCGAGCACCGGTTCGCGAAGCCGTAAAGCCTGCATGAAGAGGCTCTCAAAACCGAAGGCGTCGGCGGCGACTCCCAGCCAGAAGATATGGCTGTGTATCCTGGACAACTCCGCCCAGATCGTTCTGAGAAACTGGGCCCGCAAGGGCACCTCGACGCCCATGATCTCTTCGACGGCCTGACAGTAGCCCATGCTGTGCATGAAGCTGCACAGCCCGCAGATCCGATCGGCAACATGGACGAAGTCTATGAAATCCCTCTTCTCAACCAGGGATTCCAGCCCGCGATGGACATAGCTTATGGACGGTATGGCGTCGACAACTCTTTCGTCTTCCGTCACCAGGTCAAAGTGGATCGGCTCGGGAAGCACCGGGTGCTGCGGTCCGAAGGGGATGGTATTCTTTTGGGCCATGGTTTTTAGCTCCTTGAACAGTTGACGGTTAGAGCTCTTCAGTCTTTTCCTTGACGCTCTCCGGATGTTCCTTTACTACCTCCGGCTTCGGCTGTGGCGGTACCGGTTGTTTGACATTTTCGATACTGAACGGCGTCTTTATCGCAGTCCGATACAGCGTGCCGTTGTAATCGATAGAGATGTTCCTGACATTCAGGCCAAAAAGATCATGGAGTTCATTTTCGTAGAGAAAGGCATTTGGATAGATAACGCTGATGCTGGGGATTTCTTCGTCAGGCAACAAGGTTATCCGGAAATTTCGCAAGTGATAGGCCTTGTCATAACAATAGGTAAGTTCGTAGGAATTCTCGAGCGTTGCACAGCCGACCTGTACGAACCGATAGCCTTCAGCGAACAGTTCGGCCGAGATACCAACCAGTTGGTCCTTGTCGATCAGGGTTATATGCTGGGGTTCACTCATAGGTGCGTTCCTTTACGCTCTACCGGACACCAGTCGCTCTTGCGGCCCGCCGGTCGCGGACATTCCGGCGCTGTGTCCGGGCTGATTGTGTTATTCTTTCGCCGCCGGATATCCTGTTTTTTTCCGCTGTGAATATTTTTCCTCCAGTATCTCGCACGCCTTGAGAATACCGTCGATAATCGATTCCGGACGGGCCGCACAGCCCGGGACGTAGACGTCGACCGGCAGCACCTTGTCGACCCCACCCAAAACATTATAGCAGTCCTGGAAGACACACCCGGAGGTAGCGCACAGACCCACCGCCACAACAACCTTGGGGTTGGGCATCTGTTCGTAAAGATTCAGCAGAACCTGCCTGCTTTTCTCGTTTACCGACCCGGTTACCGCAAGAATGTCCGCATGCTTCGGGTTTCCGGTATTGATGATGCCGAACCGCTCCAGATCGTACAACGGTGTCAGACTGACAATCACCTCTATATCGCAGCCGTTGCAACTGGTCGCATTGTAATGCAGCACCCATGGAGAACGCTTGAACCATCCCATAGATTTACCCCCTCTATCACCTCATGAGACTGAGTACGATAATGTTCGATACCCCCGCGACCGCGGTGAAAAGCCAGGAACTGCCAAAGGTCAACTGCCACTTGAATCGGGCATAATTCATGTCGATGAAAATCTCGAAAAGATAGGTCGCCAGCGCAACGAAAACGGCCAGCCAGGGGTTGAAGCCGAAGAAGAGGTAGACCATACCCAGCAGCAACACGTTTTCATACCAGTGAGCAATCTCGATCAGGGCAAGGGTCGAACCCGAAAATTCCGTCGTCAGGCCGCGAACGATCTCCTGGTGCGCGTGATGGGACATGGACAGGTCGAACGGCGATTTCCGGAACTTGATGGTGAGTATATACAGGAAGCCGGCGAATACCCCCGGAAGGTAGAGGATGAGCGGCAGCTCATACTGTGCGATGACTGAAACCTTGAAGCTTCCGGTTACCTGGTACATTCCGATCGCCACCAGAATGATCATCGGCTCGTAGGCAACCTGCTGGATGATCTCGCGTTCGGCGCCCAGGTGACTGTAGGGAGAGCCGACACAGAAGCCTCCCAGCACAAAGAACGTGCCGGCCAAAGCGAGACTGAAGATTGTCAGCAGCAGATCGGCGCCGGCAAAGAAAAGTGCCCCGGAAAAAATGGTGAACAGCAGGAACAGCACAATATTGAAGTCCTGGAACTTGTTGACGATGATCTTTTCTTTTTGAAACAGTTTGAAGGCATCATAGAAAGGCTGCAAGACCGGCGGACCGTATCGCCCCTGGAAGCGCGCGCTCACCTTCCGATCGATCCCGGCCAACAAACCTCCCACCAGCGGCGCCAGCAGAACGAACGCCAGCATTCTCTCGAAAATACCCCAGTTTAGAACAATCTCATGGATAGTATTCATATGGCAGCCACCCCGAACATAATGAAAATCAGTGTTAGAGAGACAAAAACCCCGACATAGAACAACCGTTCCTCTCCGAAGTATTTTTCCAGGTAGTAGTTTTTGAGTTGGATGGGCTGCGTGGAATCCATCGCCCCTTCAAAGGTGATATTGCTGACATTTGCGCCGCCCAGATAGGTGCCGACCCGCTTGTAATGCTTGTTGATGAAGGCGTAATAGAAGAGACCAAGGGGCAGAATGATCAGCAGGCTGAACATGATGGCGAAAACGACCAGCACGTTAAACATGTCGATAACAGGAGCCGTGTTGAACAATTCCATAATGTAGGGATCGATGACGTGGATGGAGATAAACGGAAATGCAAGACACACCGCTACGGTGGCGACTGCCAGAATTCCCAGCGTGATCCACTCCCAGGTGCTTACCGTATGTTCCACGACCTCGGCTTCCCCGTGCCTGATGGAAATGATCTTCCCCATCCACTTGGTCCAGAAAAAGATCGTGGCGGCACTTCCGTAGGCCAGAATGATTGCCATGGCCGGGTTGCCGTCGATAAACGCTTTGAGCGTCACGAACTTGCTGATTATCATCCCGAACGGTGCCAGGAACATTCCGGCCATACCGATCATCATGACCGCCGTGAGCTTGGGCAATCGCATGATGAGAAAATCCATGTCCTCGATATCGCGGCTCCCCAGCTTGTACTCGATAATTCCCACGCAGAGGAACAGGAGCGACTTCGCAACCGCATGGAAGATTATCAGCAGCAGCGCAGACCACACCGCCGCAGGGGTGTTGACACCCGCGCAGGCGACAATCAGGCCGAGGTTGGAGATGGTCGAATAGGCCAGGACCTTTTTGGCGTTGCTCTGGGAGATGGCGATCAGCGCGGTAACAAGAAAGCTCACCCCTCCGATGAGGGTCAGCATCTGGGCCGCCACGGTATTATCCATCACCGGTGAGACCCTCAGGATGAGATAGACCCCGGCCTTAACCATGGTGCTGGAATGGAGCAGGGCCGACACCGGGGTGGGAGCCACCATGGCGCCGGTCAGCCATGACGAGAACGGAAATTGCGCCGACTTCGCCAATCCGGCAAAGGCAAAACAGACCGCCGGGAGCAGAACCGTTCCCTGGTCGAGCAGAAGCAGCTTGTCCAGTTCCATCGTCTGGGTAGTTACAAACAGGTAGACGATGCCGAACGCGAACACGACCCCGCCGATCAGGTTCATGTTCAGGGCCCTGAAGGCGCTGTCCTGTGAGGCCTTGTCGTCCCGGTAGCCGATCAGCAGAAATGAACAGAGGGTCGTTACTTCCCAGAAGAAAAACAGCCACAAGAGATTGTTTGAAAAGATGATGCCGAACATGGCTGACAGGAAGAGGTACATGAGGAATCCGAAATAGTTGCGCCGATCTTTCACTTCCGGGTGATGTTCGTGGTATTCCGGCATGTAGCCGAACCCGTAGAGACAGATGGCGCTGCCGATGATGCCGACGATCAATGCCATGATGATGGAGAACTTGTCCATGAACAGGGCGTGTTCGACCTGGATCGAATGGCCGTAGGCAAACTCGAAACCGATCATCATGCTCATCTGGATCAGCACCAGAACAACGGGAAGGTACCTTTTCGCCCTGACGGAAAGATAGATCAGGTAGCCGGCAATCAGGACTTCAAGGAGAAATATGAGGATATCGACGAAGCCTGATTCCAGTCGGAAATAAGAAGGCCCCTGGTCCAGGTTTGCAACAAGCAGATAAATCGGCACCGCGCATAGGACTACATTAGCGGCCGTGCCGATGGTTTTCCGTATGTGAAATCCACGCGGCAACACTAAGGCAAGAAGAGAAATAACCAAGGGAAACACTATCAGGAAAATCAATACGCTCATCGTGCGACCTCCCCCTTACGGTTTATAGCCAGCATCCAACCATCACGTACAGTGTTTCTCCTTGTTCAGAAGCCGTCGCAAAGTCTCAGGATGACAAACTGCTGTCTGTTCTTTTTCAGCGTACCCAGTCTCGAGCTGCGGCAAGCTGCTCCGGGGTAAAATACCTGACCGGGGCACGGCGCAAGCCTGCGCCGCTAAACATCAGCATCCGCTCTTCCCATTTGGGATTGCCGACCAGGGCAATTTTTTCGATCCTGTCGCCATGCTGCATAAAAAACGTCATGTCATTCCAGACTTCCGTCCCCACCCAGCCGCAAAAATCGTCCTCTATCACTACCAGTACCCGGGCGTTTTCATCAGGACCCAAGACCTTACAACAGGAAGCCTGGACAGCATCCAACTCTTCTTTTCGCAAGGCCCCGGAAACTCTCATTACCCAGATACCGCTTTTTTCCTGTTCAATAGTTGCCCCCATCACTGCTCCTTTCTCCGTGCATTCTCCGCCGGATTATTGTTTTTCTGGTGGTACAACCGGTAACTTCCCACCTTCTTGTACAATTTTGAGACCCTGTTCGAATCTCTCAAAAAAAGTCGTATCATTCAGTTTCGTGAAGGTATCTTTGGCAACCCTGCGCTTAGTCAGCACCGTGATCTTTGTGCCGGCAGAATCAACCGGTTCGATCCAGACTCCCATTACAGAGCCAAATGCCACCATTTTCATTCCCGTACTGGTAATCAGGTAATTCTCTTCGCGATGCTCCTCCACGCCATCGACCTTTTCCCAGCAAAAAACGGCCCGGCTAATCTCCCATGCCTGATCGGCAGGGATCGGGTAGAATCTCGTCACACCTGCAGTCTCTGATTTTCTTTGCTGCATCACGTCATTGGAAAGCTCCTGCATGCTTGCGCAACCAACCAGCAGAAAGACGACGGCCAGAATTGACATGATAGGCTTGTTCATAGTCTCACCCCATGAGATACCATTGTACCGGAGCAACACTCCCGTCGCAATTTGCTCTTTAAATTCACCGTTGACCCGGGAAAAAACTCAGGCCCGTTCACAGCTGCTTTTCTGACACAGCGCCCCCCCCTTGCTTATCAATCGGTCCTGGAGCAGCACTGTCGGGTGCCGTCCGGTAATCATGCACCAGATGAACATCACGCCGGGGAAAGGGAAAGGACATACCCGCTTTGTTCACGGCATGATAGATCGCGACCACCAACTCGCTCTTGACACGTGGCCAGTCGTTAAACTTGTCGGTCCATGCCCGCAGCTCGAAATTGATCGAACTATCCCCATAGCCAAGGAAAAGGCATTGCGGCGGTGGATTTCTCAGAATATCGGCATGCGATTGCGCCAGTTCTTCCAGCAGACCCATGACTTCATTGGGTTCGGCGCCATAGTTCACGCCCACCGGCAGATCAATACGCCGTTTCTTGTCGCTGAGCGTCCAATTGGTAACCTTCTCATTGATGAGCAGGGAATTGGGAACGATAATGTCGGCCCCTTGATAGGTTCTAACGGTACTGGAGCGCATACCTATCCTGCGCACCTCTCCGAGGAGGCCGCTGAACTCGATGTTATCGCCGGCACTGACCGGTCGTTCGAAAAGCAGGATCAGGCCGGAAACGAAATTGTTCACCACGCCCTGCAATCCGAAACCGATGCCGACACCCAATGCTCCGGCCAGTACGGTGACCTTGGTGAGGTCGATTCCCATCAGTCCGATTCCGACCAGGAAACCGATTGTAAGGATAAAATAGTGGAGCAGGCTTGATGCGGCATATGAGCGCCCGGTTGCAACCTTCAGGCGGGGATAAATCTCATCCCTCAAGACGAAACGGAGAAATGACGAGAGCAGGTATGCTATCCACAAAGTAAGGGCAAAGGCGAGTATGTCTCCCAGAGAAAACGCGATAGCGCCCCGCTCGAACTTGGCGCGGAGAGCATACTTCGCAAAGGAAACCGAAGGCTCCAGCAACCCCATGTAGTGGAGAAAACGAGAGATCCAGCCAAAAACGGCGCCCCATATCAGAATGAGATAGAGGCGCCTCTCAAGAAATTCCCGCCGATTCTGAACAATGCGGAGATTCCGCAACGGCCAAAGGTCAAGAAAAAAAACGCTCATGGCGCTTGTAAGCCGGACCACTGCATACAATGCAAGTCCCAGATAGCCGCCGACCAGGACACTCGGTGTCAGCAGCCGGGCCAAAGTCATAAAGCCGGTTACGGCCGCCAGCAGACTGACGGTGAAATGAAACAGGAGCAGGGATGTGATCAACCGGGCCAGATCAAGCCTCACCGCGGAGAATTCTGTCATGGGGGACCAGCCCAATCCTTTCCGGGTCATCATCAAACCAAGAACCGAGATGGCGATAATGGATTCGAACACGAGCAACGCCTGCCCTACCGGCATCAGGCCGGAAAACAGCTGCCGCACCGTATCCATGGCAAAAAGCACCCCAAGCACACAGAGCCAGCGAATCATCCGAGTTTCAATCGATGACCTGAGAAGAAGGATCATCGGCACTATGGACACTGCCTGGAGAATCATCTTGCAAACAGCCGGCAGGTGCAAAAATGGTGAAGTGAGCGCAAGCAGCACTACGGTCAGCGACGCACAGTAGGGGTGTTCGAATATTTCTGAAGCAAACACCCGGCTTTTGCCGGCCTGTTTCGATTGACGTATGTGCCGGCGTGCAAAAAAGACCAGGGACAGAACCACCGCAAACAGTCCTGCCACGACAATCAAACTCGAAAAATTGCTCACGTACAGCTTGATCTCAGTGATGAAGGTAATGCCGACATCACGGGAATAGGACGGCAAGTCTTCTCGCACCTGCACCCATTGCCAGCTTCTCCATATCGGGGGATGGTCAGGTTGGAAAGCACCCTTGACAACACTCTGCCGGGCACGGGCGATCTCTTCCAGTACATTTCCGCATACCGCCGCATCACCGGCAATTCTGCTTTGCATATCCAGGACGGCTGTCCACTGCTCCTGCAGAGGGGCGCGAGCAGAGGCAATCATCGCCAGTGTCCTTTCAATCTGCTTCAGAAGCTCCGGGGGCGCATCCGAAGTCCGGCCTGCCTCCAGAGTCAAGGCCCAGGTCTGGTGCAGTCCCGTCAGCTTGTCCAAGGATTCGTCAAGCTGCTTGGCCCTTGTCGTAAGCGCCGTCAGCCAGGTCGCAGCATGCGCCTGTTTCTGTTGCCACAGCTGCTGCTGGGACTGGAGACCCGACAGGGAGGAGTCTCCCCGAAGTATCAGCATCGTTTGCCGGGACTGGTTGCCGATTTCGCTGCTGAAACGGGGCAGGGATCGTCGTATCGTTTCGATTTCAACAGTGCCGGCCGATGTGCCCACATGGCTTTGGAGAAAAGCTGAAACCTCAAACGCCCGAAGAGCCACTTCTGTAAGAGGAATACCGGCAGGTGCATTCGAGCTGCTGACATTGTCGAAAACAGGGATCTTCGCTTCCGCCGCCGATCCTGTTACGACGGTTACAAGTAAAACCGCGACCACCACCATATCCAGCAGCCATGATGTGCATTGATCGAGATTTTGCTGTTTTCCGGATAAAATTCCCATACACTCGGCACCCTTGAGGTCATCTGCATCTTTCTGCTCTTCTCGCTTGCGCCAACCGCCAGCCGTTTACCGTTCGGGAATAGTTTTTTTCTGCTCATCCAATGAAGTGAAACTTTCGGCAATTTCATTCCCGAGCCTTTCCACCGCTCGTCCCATCGCCGCCACCAGGGCATCGTAGCCCTTCCCGTCCACCGCTTCGCTGATCATTGACTGCCGTGCAACAAGCACATTTTCCTGCTTATCCTTTATCGAGATTACTGCCCACAAAGCGCTCAGCACAACGCTCTCGCCGGTCACACCGTCAAACCGGTCAATGTTGACCGGGATGCGATATATTGTCGCGACATCAGCCATGGTGACGGACCTCCACGGCATCACGGAAATGCCCCTGGTTGCCAGACTCCCGGAGAGATTGTTCACCAGAAGCCGGGTGATCTCATCATCGAAGGGTCCCCCCCAGCGTTGGTATTCGGCAATTTCAATCTGATTTCGACCGTTGCGGGTTACAATCTGCCGCCGGTCGAGATATGACGGGATGCTGACCGGGCCGACCCTCACAATCACCTCCACACCTTCAGCGGCAGAAACACCGCGGCTTTCGTTCGGGGTAAGGGTGTAGAAGCGGGAACTGGGGCTGGTCCCGAAACAGCCGCCAAGCACGATACTCATTGCGACGGCACCAAACAGACAGACGATGCGGTTTCTCCTGTTCATGTTATTCCCCCTTCGCCGGCTGCTTACCCTTCAGGAGGGCTTCAGGATGGCGTTCCAGGTAATCGGTGAGCGAACGGATCGACTGTGCCGCCCCTTGGATTTCCTGCAGAGTCTTGCCCGCGTCGTAGCCGAGGTTCATGTTCCGGTCGGCGAGCTTTTCGTAGGTGGTGATGGCAAGCCTCATCTCTTCCAGGGTGGCGTCGGCCTTTTTCAGTGTGTTGTTGAGATTCTCGGCCACCTCTCCGGGCTTCCCATCGTTGAAAGCCAAGGTCTTCCCGGCCTGGACAAATGTGTTGCGGGCGGCAGTCAAGGTAGGCTTCACTTCCACATCGATATCTCGTATGAGCACAGCCAGTTGCTGGAGGCTCGCATCAAGGTTTTTCATGCTCCCCTTCATTTCCGGGGAGTTTACTATCCTCTCGACACCCTCGGTCACTTTGAGGAGGTTATTGGCAATCTCTTCAAGGGGGATTTTTTCCAGGGTCTCCATGAGAACTTCGGAGGTGGAGGGTATGGTGGGTATCTCGGGAGTCCGCTTGTCGATACCAACAAGCTTGAGCGGTTTGTCGGGGAAGAAGTCCAGGGCCACATAGAGCTGGCCGGTAATCAGGCTCTTCATCCTGAGCTGGGCCTTGAGACCCTTGGCGATCAGCCGGTGGATAAACGGGTAGCGCCGACCTTCAATCATTTTTTTCAGTTCGTCAGGTACGGCCAGGCTATCGGGTTCATACTCCACGTACACCGGGATCACAACGGACAGGTCCTTGTCGAGCACGGCGGAAATTTCGGTCACCTGGCCAATTTTCACACCGCGAAATTGCACGGGCGAACCGATCTCGAGGCCGTTGACCGACCCGGGGAAATACATCACGAACCGTGGACGTTCGGAAAGGAATTTTCCCGACCCGAAGAGCGCAACGGCTATCGCAACGAGGGCCACCGCCCCCAGTACGAAGGCGCCGATCAGTGTCTTGCTTGCCGGTGTAGCCATGGATGTCCCCCTCAAATGGTGGCTAGCGGCTAGTGGCTAGCTTCACTAGTACTATGCCCTCATGCCAGAAAACAGGGCGCCGGATTTTCGCCGGGCTTCGCTTCCGCCTTGGCCTCGCCACGGGTCAGGAAGTTCCGGACCGTGGGATGTTCGCACTCCTCCAGCAGTCTCTTGGGATGTCCCGTGGCGATCATGGTCTTCTCCGTCTGGTCGATGAAGACGGAATTGTTCCCGATGGCGAAGATGCTTGCCAGCTCATGGGTTACCACCACGATCGTGGTGCCCAGGCTCTCCTTCAGCTCGATGATCAGGTCGTCAAGCAGTCGCGCGCTTACCGGATCGAGACCTGCCGACGGCTCGTCGAAGAACAGGATCTCCGGATCGAGCGCCATGGCCCGGGCAATCCCTGCCCGCTTCTTCATCCCGCCGCTGATCTCCGAAGGGTAGTAGTCCTCGAATCCGGCCAGTCCCACCAGCGCCAGCTTCAGTGAGGCGATTTCCCTGATCTGTGCCGCTTTCAGCCCGGTATAGAGTTCCAGCGACAGGGCGATGTTCTCGGCCAGTGTCAGGGAACTCCACAGCGCCCCGCTCTGGTACATGACCCCGAAGCCGCGCAACATCCGGTCACGCTCGTCTGGCTCAGCCTCCCAGAAGCTGGTGGTTCCATAGAGCACCCTGCCCTTTGCCGGCTCTTTGAGCCCGACGAGATGCCTCATCAGGGTGCTCTTGCCGCAGCCGCTGCCGCCCATGATGATGAAGACGTCTCCCCGATTAACCGTAAAGGTGAGGTCGCGCTGCAGCACGAAGCTGCCGTAAGCCATGGTCAGGCCTTCAACGATGATGTGAGGTTCCGTGCTCATAGATCATATCCCCAGGATGTTGCAGAGCACCGTGATGATAGCCGTTGCCACAACGATGCTGACGATGCTGGTGACAACAGCAGAAGTGGTGGCGTCCCCAACCGCCGAAGCGCTGCGACCGCATTGCATCCCGCGCATACATCCGGCCATGGCCACCAGGACACCGTAGACGAATCCGGAAAACAGCCCGATCCAGACGTTGGTGAGTCCGATGGCTTTTTTCGTTTCCTGGTAATACTCCATAACACTCAGGTCAAGGCCGAACACGCCGACAATGAGACCGCCCAGAATTCCCATCAGGTCTGCGTAAATGGTGAGAAGCGGCATCATGATCGACAGTGCGAGTACGCGAGGGAGAACCAGGAAATCCATCGGAGAGACACCGGTGGTCTGCAGGGCATCGATCTCCTCGTTGACCTGCATGGTGCCGATACTGGCGGCAAAAGAAGCCCCGGTCCGGCCGGCCAGGATGATGCCGGTCATGATTGCTCCCATGGCCCGCACCATGCCGATCCCTACCAGGTCTGCGACGTAGATCTGTGCACCGAACATCTTCAGCTGTATTGCCCCGACGAAAGCCAGGATGAGTCCGACCAGGAGGCTGATGAGGGAAACAATTGGGAGTGCGTCAGCGCTGCATTCCTGGAGGATGATCAGCATATCGGAGCCCCGGAAGCGTGCCCTGCCGGTGAAAAGGCGGACAAAAGAGCTGAACGTCTCACCTATGAAGGCAACCATTTCCAGCAGGGACCGCCAGAAATCAATGGCTGAGGAACCGACCCGTTCGAGAAACGGGACGTGAACGGCACCCCTCCGGGCCCCCTGCCGCTCGGGTACCGCGGTGGCCAGGGTAAAGAGCCGGTTGACGCCGGGGGGCAAGCCGTCCCTGGAGATGGCAATGTTCTTGCGGTTGCAGAGGTCCACGACCGAGAGCAGAAATATCAGCAGACCGCTGTCCCAGCCTTCAAGCTCTCTCGTCTCGAAAGCCAGACGGTTACTCTCCGGAGCGGCTGAAAGCATATCATCCAATGCCTGCGGGGAAGGGAGGCTGTTTGGCAGCTTCCACTCCCCCTTCAGGACAATCCGGACGCTTTCGTCCCCGGTTTTCTCAAGATGCAGCTCCGGCAACGCCATGAGCACCTCTTTCAGATACCTCGCACCAGCCGGTTACGGCTTGACGCAGTTGGACCCGCCCCGATGGTTGCACATGACATACCGAACCTGTTTTGCCCAGTACAGCAGAGCCTGGTCGGCATTGTACCAGGTATCCACGATCCCCTTTGGGCTCTTTCCGCCAACACGCTTGTCTATTGCAGCGCCAATCAGCATCCCGCTCATGGCGTCGGTAACCTTTATCTCGGCGGAGATTTCACCGACTCCGGACTGTTTGCCGGTGGCGCCATACTTGACGAGATTCATGCCGATGCCGATTGGTGAGACGGACGACAAGACATTGCGGGCCGGCTTTGAAGTGTCGGCATCGATAATGGCAAACTGGATCCGCATGGTGGCCGCTTCGGGGCTGGTCACGATCTGGTAGTCCTGCCCAAGTTCCTGGTTCAGGTAGACCAGGGCATTATTGGCAAGCTTCTGGTAGTTTTCCCGCTCTTTCGCGTCGAGTTCGGCATCCTTGACGATCAAGACCGGATCGATGATGATCTTGGTGTAGTCGCTAATCTTCACATCCGGATTCACATACCGGTAGAGCGCCTGATCGTCCCCACCTTTCTGCAGAACCGTCTGGTCGACCAGTGTCGATGGCTGCACATCCATGCTGCGCGCCTGGTAGCTGGCACCGCAGGCACTCAGCATCACCGTACCGACGAAGAGCAGCAAGCCCTTCACTAACGAGTTTCTTTTTTCCATTGATGGTTCCTCCTTTTTTTGTAGGGTTCGTGATCGGCAAATGCTTTCACCAACTTCGCCTCCCGCAGCAGCGGGCTTCCTCAATCACGCACCTTTTCACCTCGTACCGCATTGAGCAGATCCATTCCTTTTATCGAGGAGACCTCGAAATACGTCACACTGGGCATTTCACGGGACAGTTCGATCGCCTCAAGGATTTTTGCATAGGTTTCCGAGCGAAGGTGCCGCATGAAGGCTTCCCAGGTCCGCCACTGCTCCAGGTAGACAATCATCCCCTCATCCGATTCTTCCTGGCAGATACGACAGTCGAGACAGTCAGGTATCGCCTGGACCGGCTCCTTGATGGAAGAAAGGATTTGCAGAATCTCGGCGCGTTTTTCGGCTATTGGAACAATTTGTACGATTGAGAGTATTCTCATACCTGAAAAGGTATCCGAGTTTCGTGCCAATCAGAACAGTACCGGCCAAAAGAAGGTATCCAGCTGGAATTAAAGGATTTAAAGGGGAAAGAAAAGCAGGGGGGGATAGTGAAACGGACGAAATATCGGCTTCAGAACGATATTTCGCCCTTTTCGTAACGGAGGATGATGCGAGTTTTTTCATCCGGGAATTTTTTGACCACAATCTTGAATAGCATTCCTCAAACAGAAACCCTTCTCAGAATTTCCAGTTTATGGTAGCGGTAACATACTGAATCGACATATCCGGGTATTCCCCGACAACAGTACCGGCCAAGGGCCCGCGGCTGACGTTGATGTTGGGACTTCCGCCATAGACATACTCATAGGCGAACCCCAGGCAAAGGTCCTTTCTCAGATCGTACTGGGTGCCAAGGGCAAAACGCCATGCCCAACCGAGAGGCAGTGCAGGCGACCGGTTGGAGTCATCGAGCATGCTGCTGTCGTAGGCAACCCCTCCGGTAATCAGCCAGGGTTCCGAGAGCCGGTACTGGGCGCCAAGGGCGCCGTGCCAGGTGTCCTTGTACTTGAGGTCGGTGGTCAAATCCGGGTTGGCATCTGAGGAGAGTGAGACATCGAGTTTGCCGAACTCGGACCAGTTCTGCCAGCCGAAATTGCCGAGAAGCGCCCAGGTGTCGTTAAACTCATGGTAAAAACTCACCATCACTGCCTGCGGCACCGTCATGCCGAGATCGAGCGTGGCGGAATTCAGCCCCCTGGTGGTCAGAATGTTAGAGATGCCAGGTCCTGTAGAGGAGAATTCCGGCCTGTCGGAAAATCTGAGCTTGATGGGAGTGGTATAGGTGACACCGAACCGGGTCCCTGCCGAGAGCTCATAGAGGACGCCCACGGTTGCCCCGATACCAAAGGTACTGTCCTTGATTTTCAGCTGGCCGTCGCCAAGCCCTGGATCGATATTGTTGATGGCAACCGTCTCCCGGAGATAGCCGTACATCAGGTTGACACCGACACCGACCGAGATCTGATCGGTAAAGCGGTAGGCGGCCGCCGGCATGACGGAGAGCCCCATCAGGATGGCGTTCTTCACGTAATAACGTCCCACCCAGTCCTCGTCATACCAAAGCCCGAGCCCGAAATTGGAGAATATGCCGACTCCGATGGTCAGGTCGGGGTTGACTTGATAGGTCCCGAAAGTGCTCAGGGCAGGCAAAAGCCCAAGCCCGTTGCCGCCGTCGTTGCCATTGACCGTGGTCCCTGCTTCAGACCTGAAATTCACATCCCCATAGAGAAGCTGAGCGCCTACCTGGAGCTGCGAGCCCTTCAGACGGGTCATGCCGGCCGGGTTGGTGAGCAGCGTACCCGGGTCATTGGCCCTGGCCGCATAACCGGCAGAGGCATAGCCGACATCGGGGGTGGCGGCTTCATACAGAGTCAGGCCACCGGCAGTGAGAGCCGCGGGCAACAGCACCACCGACAGCATGATGAAGGCCGATTGAAACAGCAGTTTCCGTGAAATTCGCATTGTTCCCTCCGGGGGACTGTCAATCTGATTGTGTAAATGACTTTTCGATTTTCTAAAGTTCAGCGTCATTCCAACGGGCCGGGCCATAACCCGCCCACCCAGCTTTATCGGGCGGTCGGCGTCCATAAGCCTTGCTGGAATGTCAGCAGATTTTCACTTTTTAAAATTTGGTGACGCGACCCCTCAGCATTTTCCTTGTCAAAACCGGGCGCCAACTGAGAAGGGCCGGTTGACTCAAGGCGCCATCGTTTCCGGGGTCACTTCCCAACCCGCCCCGATGCCACCGGGCAACATTTGGCCGCGGTCCTCGCCGACTTCTGCTTCGATAAGACTGTTGAGTTTCTCGTTCATGGCGACAACGAGTTCGCGGTGCTGCCTGCCATTCGCAGCGAGATTCTTCATCTCAAGGGGGTCGGCTTTGACATCGTACAGCTCGACATCATTGAGTTGGTAGAGATCTTCCAAAGTCATCGGCAGGTTGTGCTGCTTTGGCGAGAAATAGCGAGCAAACACGTACTGGCCATCATATACCATCCTGACCGCACCACGTTTCCTCATGTCCGGGACAATGCCGGCGTCCTTGAGTTGTTTCGGATTCCCTCCCTGCTTGATGTATGCAACGGCCTTGTGGAGAAAATCCCCGTCGAGGTACGCGAACATATTGTAGTTGAACAGCACACCATTCCGGACGGCATTAACGTCTGCACGTTCCGGGGCAGTCAGTACTCCGGAGAAATCCTTGCCCGGAAGGCCCTTGACGATATTGGCGCGTTTGTCCTGGGCCACGCCGGTCAGTGCAATCAGCGTCGGTGCAAGATCAACATGCGACGTGACGGCACGGCATCGCTTGCCCCCAGGGTAGGCGGGATGCGCCACAATCAGCGGCACGTTATTCTGTTCTCGATACGATACCGCGCCCTTTGCATGCAACAGGTGCGCGCCATCCATGTCACCATGGTCAGCAGTCAGGATGACGATGGTGCGCTCAGTGAGTCCCGCGGCATCGAGTTCGGCGAGCACTGTGGCAATATTGCGATCGACGTCGCGCAAGCAGTTCAGGTAGTAGTTGTGCCGCCGTCGCCAGCGAGGTTCTTCGTTGAGGATTTCACCCACCAGCGCATCATGTGAACGGAGGAAGTCACGGTGTGCCGGTGGACGCCCAGGGGCGTCAATTGCTTGTGCATGATTTGCCGGGAGTTTGAAGCGCCATTGTTTGTCGTAAAGTGGGTCATCCGGCTCCCGCACTACATGGCTGAGGGCGCTCGTGGCTTGGTGTGGCGTGCCGGGTGCATCGGTATCATAGAACATGACATCATGTGGATTGACCAGGTTGACGGCGAGAAACCACGGCTTGCCTTGAGCCGCCAGTTCGCGCCCCTTGCCTCGCAACCAGCTTCCGGACATTGCGGCAATCACGCCGTCGTGCAGATAACCACCCTGGTGGTGCGCGATGATGTCGCCTATACCCATATAGTCGGAGAAGCCATAGTCCTCCATTTCCTGCGTAAAGATCTTGGTGGGCGTGCCCAGTTTATTTACGGTCTCGAATTCCTTGGTCAGGTGCCACTTGCCCTTGTACGCACTGTAGTAGCCGGCCTCTCGCAACATGTCACCCAAGGTGCGAATGTCGGTCGACATGCTGCTGATCCAGGGGAAGTTGGTATTGTCGAACATCCTGGTTTGTTGAATGTGCTGACCGGTATACAGCACCGAGCGCGAGGGCGTGCA
This sequence comes from Geobacter sp. UBA5735, assembly GCA_002419385.1. Lineage (GTDB taxonomy): Bacteria > Desulfobacterota > Desulfuromonadia > Geobacterales > Geobacteraceae > RPRC01. The sequence goes on along the minus strand of DIFZ01000011.1, from coordinate 26,608 downwards.
GACGCAGGAGTTAATACGGTGATTCACGAAGGTCGTCCCCTGCATTGTTAAACGCTCGTGGGCAGGCAGGCTGAAACCGATCGGCAGTTCACCAGGGCGAAAGAAACGTTCCTGATCAGTAAGAATAAAGAGGATGTTGTAGGGGGCCTTGCTCCGCGCGCCACCCTGTGGCAACTGACGCGCTCCAGACGCTGCGGATGCCACATTGGTCGAGATATCAAAGGCGCCTAGACCCAATGCCGTCACACCTACGCCGGCAAAGCGCAGAAAATCACGCCGCGAAATAGAGGATTTGGAGTCATCGTGATCATTCATGTCTGCACTCCTTGTAGTTGATAATTGCTATTTGATATTGCGCCGCTTAACAGAAGGCCGGCAACCTGTCTTGAAACATAATACTAAACTGATTCAATGCTGACTTCCAGTCTCTGATCGGCATTGTCCATTTTTTCGCAATGTTTTTCAATGCCAAATATATCAGCTTGAACATCGCTTCGTCATTGGGAAAATGACCACGATTCTTGGTGACTTTACGAAGTGACATGTTAAGTAACTCGATAGCGTTTGTCGTGTAGATTGCCTTGCGTATATCCTTAGGATACGAGAATAGTGGAATGATCCGTTCCCAGTTGTTTCGCCATGACCTTGATATAGTCGGATGACTGGCATCCCACTTAGCGGCAAATGTATCAAGGTTTTTCTCTGCCATTTCTACGGTTGGTGCTTGATAGATGGTCTTCAGATCAGTCGCTACTTCTTTACGCTGCTTCCATGAAACATAGTTCAGGCCATGACGCACCATATGGACGATGCAAAGCTGAATCTGGGTATTTGGATATACTGCTTCTATTGCCTCCGGGAAGCCCTTGAGTCCATCCACGCAGGCAATGAAGATTTCTTTTACGCCACGATTCTTCAGTTCCGTAACAACCTGAAGCCAGAACTTGGCACCCTCGTTTTCAGAAGTCCACATGCCAAGAACCTCTTTGATGCCATCCATATTGATGCCGATAGCAAGATAGACCGCCTTGTTGATGACTCTACTTTCATGACGCACCTTTATCCTGACTGCATCAAGGTAGACAATCGGATATACCTCATCCAGTGGTCGGTTCTGCCACAGCAGGACCTCTTCACTGACAGCATCGGTAACTTGGGAAATCAAGGCAGGGGAGACATCTATCCCGTAAATCTCCTGTAAATGACCTTGTATGTCACGGGTGGTCATGCCCCGGGCATACATGGAGATAATCTTGTCATCAAAGCCGGTAAAGCGGGTTTCACCTTTAGGAAGGATCACCGGTTCAAATGTTGAATTGCGGTCACGGGGGGTAGGAATATCGAGGCTTCCAAAATCACCAGAGATGGTTTTCTTATACCCACCGTTTCTGGAATTACCACTGTTCTTGCCATTGGGAGCGTGTTTCTCATAACCAAGGTGTTCAGTCAGTTCGCTTTGCATTGCCCGTTCTAAGAGTCTCTTGGTGAACTGTTTCAGAAGTCCGTTTTCACCAATCAAATCTTCCGGTTTCTTGTAGTCTTTCATCAATACATCGAGCAGTTCTTCTGTTGTGGCCATCGGTCTCTCCTATCTATTTGTATTTACCGATTTTAGCCACTTACACAATCTACTTTACACCCCCCTCCGGGGCCTTACGAGCCAAGCCCCTGTTCTGCCTGGGTAGGGTCGTATCAATTCATTTATTCATTTCAGATCATTATGGTGCGGCCGCACAACAGCAGTACCCCCTGGTTATTTTGTCCGGACAAACTCCACCTCGAACAACTGACGATCAACCGCCTGAAAATAGGTCCCGAGCAACCGGTCGGTCTTGGGATCATAGCGCAGGTTGTATTTGGAACCCGGGTAGTTGATGTCTCGCAGTTCGACAAAAATGTTTATTTTGTCATTGATTTTGTGCACCTCGGCGCTAGAGACGTTAATCGGCCGCGGGTTGAAGTACGCCGCCTTCACGCTGCCATCACTTTTGAGATCCCTCAGTTCAAGCACATAGCCCCCATCGCTTCGAACCCATCGCCCGGCTAATCGCTGAAAATCGATCGGCCCCTTGATTTGGGCGGCTACCGCCGGCACAGCTCCTGTGACCGGAAAAGGCGCACATACTGTGCTGAACACCGCCACTGCCATACCGAAGAGAATCAGCCTGATTTTCTGCCCCGCAACACGGTTAAAAACTGAAAGCGGGATACATGCCATATCGATGCGTGAGGACTTTCCTGTCATCTTTTCTCCTTTGATCCTATTTACTCGAAACACCCTGCCCCCGCTTGATCACCAGGGGCCCCTTCACCGCATCCATCACATAGGAAGGAGGAAGCCCGTTCTCCAGCAGTGTGGCCATCACGCGCAGGTACTTGCGGATATGCCGGAAGAACTTCTTGTAGCCCGCGCAAAGATACTGCAGTCCCGGTTCGGAGTGACAGGTCTCCAGAAAACGGTGCTTGGGACACCCACCCCGGCAGGCCGCCAGCACATCACATTTTCCGCACCACTCCGGCAGGGCCGATTCCTTGTTAACGCCGAAACCCGACCTGATGGACTTCTCAACCATACCGGCCAGGTCGTCACGCAGAATAGTGCCGAGACGGTATTCCGGATAGACATAGTGATCGCAGGCGAACAGGTCGCCGTTATGCTCCAGCACCACCGAACGGCCGCACTGCCGGGCGTGAGCGCAGACCGGTGAGGGATTGCCTAACCAGGCATTGAGCGCCCACTCGAAGTTCATGACAAAGACCGTGCCCACGTCATGACGGACCCACTCCTCGTAGATCGAGATCAGAAAATCCCCGTATTCCTCCGGGATCACCGTCCACGGGGTTACGTCCCGGTTCCGCTCCTGCCCATCCAGCAGAGCCGGAGCGGCCAGGCTCAGACCCAGATCCCTGGCTGAGGCTTCGGGAAGGCGCTCGATGATGGGAGCGAACTGAATAAACTTCACACCTTCGTCCTTGAAAAAGCGGTAGACCTCAAGTGGTCTCGCCGCGGTCTCCCGGGCAACGCTGGCCATGACGTTGAACGCGACCCCATGTTTCTTCAACAGCCTCAGTCCGCGCATCACCGAATCGAAGGTGCCGTTCCCGGCGCGGTCGCGACGGTAGCGGTCATGAATCTCCCGTGGCCCATCCAGGCTGATGCCCACCATGAAATTGTGCTGCTTCAGGAAAACGCACCACTCGTCGTCAAGCAGGGTGCCGTTGGTCTGCAGAGAATTGTTAATGGTCTTGCGCCCGGAAAAGGGCGCCTGCAGCTGGACAACTCTTCTGAAAAATTCAACCCCCAGCAGGGTCGGCTCGCCCCCCTGCCAGACGAAATCAACAACCGGACCAGGCTGGGCATGCACATAGCTCCTGATGAAAGTGGCAAGGACCTCGTCCGACATCCGGAAATCCTCGCCGGCAGAGAACAGTGCCTGCTTCTCCAGGTAGAAACAATACGCACAGTCGAGGTTACACGCCGGCCCTATGGGTTTTACAACCACGTGGATGCCGTTTGCCTCTGCGCAGGCCTGTCTGTCTTCCGATCGGCTACTCATGAGAACTCATACTCAGCGGCGAAGCCGGACGGCTCCTGCAACCACCGCAATCGACCTCTGCCGGCCAGATTGGTATCTGCCGTTTTTTCCGTTGCCATGGGCCCATCCTTCTGCTGAACGTCGAGTCGCTACATCTGCCCGGTATGGTTCGATACCTGAAAGTTTACCGCATACTGGTAAGTACCAATCCGCTGTCAGCTTTTATCACCGTTTCCAGAATTCCGGATAGATGAACGCCACGCCGGAGGTAATCCCGTATTTCGGAGAGGGCCCGTCCTTGGTGATGTTCCAGAACGGCTGCACGAAACAGCTGACCAGTCCCCGGCCGATACGGAAAACACGCCCCACGCCCAGATCTATCGGTAATGTCTGTTGGCCGGTCTTCCAATTGAAGAACAACTGGGGTTGTGATCGTATGAACCAGCCGTTGCCCAGTTGACAGGTGACGAAGGGTTGGAGGATCATGGCGTTCGCATCCTTGCGCTCGCTATCGCCGGCAAATGAGACCGGATTCTGCACCAGAACGCCCAGCAGCCACTTTTCATGCACGAAAGCAGCCAGCGCGGCCGGGCCTGCCTGCCATTTGCCCTGACCGGTCAGCGTTTCGCTGGCTGTCGGAAACACCAGCGTCGGACCGACACCCCAGATAAACCTTTTCCCCGTATGGAGAATGACTATATCGACCAGCCGCAGGTCGCCAAGCCCGGTTACATCGCTGGGAACAGTCACTGCCGCCGGAAGGGTCAGGAGTGAAAGCTGGGGAAAGGGAAGGAGGCGATATTTGGGAAATGGCATCGTCACGGCCAGCGTGAAGGTATTGGCGTTGCCGTCCAGTCCTTTGAATTCCGGCACATAGGTATCCTGCAGCCGGATCTGCATGATGGAGGATATGGGGGCGCTGGCCTGCCTGACGATATTTGATTGGTCCGGTCCGACCGGTTTACCCTCGTCGGCACGCGCTCCGCCCATGCAGGCAACGACGCCCAAGAGCACGGCAGTTATACTGATCACTACTCTACCAATGCCCATACAGTGAAAATACCTCCGACCAGGATCAAGATGATCTGCCCTGAAAAGTTCCCGTATACCACGGCATTGCTCCGGGACGCCGTTTCAGTACGATGTCCTAGTTCTCGCTCTTCAGTCGTCTCATGCCTTGGACCATCGGATGCCAGCCGTACACGAGCGTGGCCATGAAACAGTCCATTTGAAGGTCACCGGCATTGTTGTCGTCAACGGTCGTCTTGTAGCCGACGGTGAGGTTCAGGTTGTCGTTGATCTGGTAGCCGAGCGTGAGCCCGACGCCGAAGTTGTTGAGCTTCTCCCCCGCGATACCGTTGATGGTTGCTTTGCCGCCGTAGTACCAGGAGGCGTCGACCGCCGCCCAGAAGTCTTCGGTCAGGTCGCGCGTTACGTGCGCGTCCAGTTGGAACAGCGGATCGGTCTCCAAGGTCTGACCGACATAGTCGTCGTTGTCTCCGAAGAACCACACGGCGGGCAGTAATTCCAGGGTGGTACGCTTGTTCGGCACCCACGGGCCGAGCTGCCAGATGATCGGTACGCCCAGGCGCCCGTACCAGCGGTTCTGCCCGATATTCAAGGGCTGGTCGTTGTCGTACTCGCCGATCGGAAACGCCAGATCGACCAGCAAATCGACGGAAAAACCCGGCTCATAGCGCAGAAGATCGGGGATGTTTTTCTGCGCCGCGGGGCCAAGGAGATTGATGTCGAACTCCAGCATCGGGTCACCGAAGCCGTTGGTCGATTGTTTACCCGTCCTGCCGGCCACCGTGCCTTCGGCCGAGATATGCCCCATCGGCACGATGATCGCAGCCATGGCTGCGCGATCGAACAGGGAAAAGGTCCGCGCATAGCCCACCATGGCCGTTGTAGCGTCAACATCCGCATCCGCGTTCACGATATGGGCAGAATCGAACGGGTTCGAGTTGCCGCTTAACGTCTCGACGACGAGCAGCACTGCGTTGGCATCCGAGAGAGACTTCCAGTAGAAGCGTGCCGGGAGTTGGGCCAGAGCCTGTGGCGGGCAGAGCACGCCGATTGCAAGCATCATTGCGACGACCACCGGCAACCAGGCAAACGGCCTCATGGGGGTTGTACTGTAGTTCATAGAATGTCCATCCTTTTGGAGTTATTTTTGATGATTGAGTTAGCAACTCTCAAGGCTTGGGTTCGGCCAGCATTTCCTTCGGCGGCACGAACTGCCGCTGGTAGATCAGCGGCGGGAAGCCTGGATAGACCATAACCCGTTGCGGCATGTCCTTTTCCAGGGTATCGAACGGCCCGCGGCTCGGCAGGATCACGTTGTTCGCCTTCACGTAGTCGTCCCACAGCGCGAGCATCTCCTTCACCTTGTCGGGATGCTCTGCGGCGAGGTCCTTGCGCTCGGCGGGGTCCGCCGCGACGTTGAACAGTTCCCAGTCGCTCTTGCCGTACGGCTTGATCTGCCAGCGCAGCTTCCACTCGCCCTGGCGCACCGCGCGGTTGCCGAAAATCTCCCAGGCGAGGTAGTCCTCCCCGTTGCGCGGCGACTCCGTCGTGCCTGCCAGCATCGGATTCCACGACTTGCCGATGAGCGGGGGAAGTTCCTGCCCATCACGGGTCTGCGGATAGTCGACGCCGGCGATCTCGAGCAGCGTCGGCATGATGTCCGCGACGTGCATGAGCCCGTGGTTGATGCTGCCCTTGGCCCGCTTGACGGCGGGACCGCTGACAACGAGCGCGTTGCGGATGCCTCCTTCCGCGACCCAGCCCTTGTACTGGCTGAAGGGGGTCATCGACACCTGGGCCCACATCGGGCCATAGCCGACCCAGGTGCCCGGGTCGCCCCAGGCCTTGGGATGGGTCTGCGACCACTTTATCGCCGCGTAGAGGTTGTCGCGCGAACCCGGGGCACCCGCGATCATCCCGAAAAGGTCGGTGCCCTCGGCGCCGTTGTCGCCGAAGAAGATGAAGATAGTGTTCTCGTACTCGCCGATCTTCTTCAGGTGTTCGATGAGCCGGCCGATGTGGTGGTCCATGTTCTCCACCATGCCGGCGTAGAGTTCCATCTTCTTGCCGAGTATGTAGCGGCTTGCGGGGGCAAGCACGATCGGATCGGGCACAAACCACATCCGTTCAGCAAGCTCGGTGCCGGCCGGCATGATGCCGAGCTCGACCTGCCGCTTCAGCCGTTCCTGGCGCACCGCGTCCCAGCCCTTGTCATATTCACGGTCATGGCGATTGCGCCAGTCCCTCGGCAGGTGGTACGGGTCGTGCGGCGCCTGGTGCGCCACGTAGGCGAAGAAGGGCTTGCCGTCGCCGCGGTTGGCGTCGATGAAGCTGATCAGCTTGTCGGTGTAGGTCTTGGTCGCGTAGTAGTCCTCGGGCAGCTTCGTCAGGTAGCGGCCATCCTCGGTGTAGAGCGACTTCGGCACGGCGGCGCTGATGTTCGTCATGTCCCAGTAACTGCCGCCGCCGTCGAGCAGCGAGAAGTCACGCTCGAAGCCGCGCGCCGCCGGGATCTGGTCAGGCGCCTTGCCCAGGTGCCACTTGCCGGCCATGTAGGTGTGATAGCCGCCGTCCTTGAGCAGCTGCGGCAGGGTCGCCACCTGATGATTGAGGTTACCCTCGTAGCCGGGCACGCCCGCCTGATTGGGCGCGATCCACTCGTTCATGTTGCCCAGGCCGTTCAGGTGTGTATCCACGCCGGTCAGCAGCATGGATCGCGTCGGCGAAGAGCTGGCATGGGTATAGAAGTTCGTGAAGCGCACGCCGTCCTTGGCCAGCGAGTCCAGGTTCGGCGTCTTGATCTCGCTGCCGTACGAGCCCATGTCCGCAAAACCCATGTCATCGGCAAGGATGATGACGATGTTCGGCCTGCGAGGTTCGTCCGCGGCGGCAGCAATGACCGGGGCGGCAAATGCCGCGACATTGACGATGATGCCCATGGTCCTCAACCCCGGGCTCAGGCTCAGCGAGGTCCTGTCCATGGCAGACGAAGGGGTGAGCCTCCCGGCCAGCGGCAGGGCCCAGCGCGTCAGCAGGTGATTGAAAACCTTCTTGCCTCGATTCATTTCCTTTTCTCCTGTCTGTAAAATCTGGTGTGCCTTACATGTCTGTCTATCGAAATGCCGCAATAAAGTCAACGCCATCCTGCTCACGGTAACTTTTCGATCTCACCGGGACGCCAGGTCTTGTCGAACCAGGCCTCCGTCGGGCTATAGAGGCGCAGGATCGTATTCCAGCCCTTGCCGGGCACGGTCTGGATCCAGTTCGCCTTTTTTGCCGGAGCTTTCGGGCCGAAGTAGATATCAACCGAGCCGTCCGCATTGACCACGAGGTCCTTCTGCTGGCTGCTGATGCTCGGAAACTGCTGGTCGGTCTGCACCATCGAGCGCGCCTGGTTGTCATAGATGATTACCGACCAGAAGTTCTTGACCGGGATGCCGGAAGGCAGGTGGAGCCGGTAGTTCTTGCCGCCATGGAGCGGTGCTCCGTTCGAATCTTTGGCTGTCCATGCGTATTGCGAACCCTGGCCGACCATCTTCTCCTCCATGGCCGGGGTGACGCCGGTTGCCATGAAGTAGTAGAAGATGTAGGCATCATGATTGAGGACGTCGGGTTGGCTCTGGAACTTGTAGCCGCCAACGAACGGCAATTGCCAGGAGCTGTCTGAATAATAGTACGCTTCCTTCTGCCGCATGCTGAATGCAATGGCCCGGGCGGTTGCATCACCAACAGCGGCGGCTTCGGTAAGGATTTTCTTCATCCTCGCATCAGGCGCAAAGGGCTTGCCTTTTTCAATGCCGATCGAAGCATAAAATCCCAGTCGAACGGGATCGAGAGACTCGCTCGGCTCCCCCTGCACGACCTGATCGAGAAGCCCCCAGAAGGCGTAATCCGCCGGTGCGACGGTACAGAACGCCTTGCCGGATACATTCACGAATTTCATGGCCGGGGGATTGGCCGCTTCAGACAGGCGATAGACCTTTGTGTGCTTTTTCACCAGGTCGACTCCCGGCTTCGGATCGCCATTCACGACGAAGCTGCGCCAGGGGGCCCAGAGGTTGAAGGTCGGCGCTTTCACCACGAAATACCCTGCCGGTATCTCGCCCCGGTAGCCCGGCGGCAGGATCAGGAACTTGCCGCCCGCGCCCTTGTCGGGACCGGTGAAGCCGATGTCGACCACCCACCGGTACCACATGTCATTCAGCGCGCCCAGCACCTTTGGCGGGGCTTCGAGTACCAGCGGACCGCCACGCAGATCGAGCCACATCCAGCTATAGGGAGTTTCCGTATTGGGCGTCAGGAAGATCGACTTCGAGTCCATGCGGTTCTCGAAAATCGGCACCGTCGTGTTGGCCGGGCCCAGCTTGAGGATCTCATTGCGGTTGGCCGCCTGGCTCACCGCCGGCAGCGCCATCAGATAGGCCTGCACGGCGCGCTGGAAATCGAGATTGTCATAGAGCTTTTCAACCGAGGCCTTGTCCGGAAAGCCGTCGAAAAAATTCAACGTGCCCAGGCGGGTCTTCACCGTGTTCGGCATCGCAATCCCCGGCGGAATTTCGGTGGTCATCTTCATTTGGGGTGACTTTGCCCAACCGGGTGCCGCAATTACTGCAAACATCACCGCAGCGAATGCTGCATTCCGCTTCAATGCACTTCTCATGTCTATAGACCTCCTTCGTTGTTCAGGTGCCGGAGCGAATGGTCTTAAAACCAATCCCCCCTCCCCTGGTGGGAGGGGGTTAGGGGGTGGGGGAGGCCGCAACCTGGCAATTTCATGGCAACTTCCCCCCCACCCTAACCCTCCCCCGCAAGGGGGGAGGGGACTTTTGTGAAATTCCCTGGAATTCTGCAAGAACCTCAACATATTCCCGGAGCTGTCAAACTCTGGGAGTCCCCCGACAGAGCCGGGGGTTCCCTAAGGGAAATTAGCCGTGAAGGGGGTAGAGCAGGCTCTCCCCTTAACGGCTATCGTCTCAGTCCGCCATCGCTTTCTTATGTGCTGCCTCGGCACGGAGCTTGTTCTCCTGCGCTTTTTCCGCCTTCTTCATTTCCTTCACTTCGATGGTGACCTTGGGGATTCTGCCGGTAAACTTCGACTTCGCTTCCGCCCCGATCGACTCGACCACCGGTGTGGCAAGGTCGATGCCGACATCGGCGGTTTCGTCCGCCGAGAAGATCATCGGCTGGGTGCGTTCGATGCGGCCCTCGGCGACCTTCTTGCCGTTCACGGACAGCGTCCCCATGCCGCCCTTGCCCAGACCGCCGCCGTCATAGGCGAAATCGAAGCGGATTGTCGACTTTCCGGGCCGTAGTTTTTCCGCCGCGGTAACGGTGAAGCGCTGCAACCCAAGAAAGTTGTAATCGTAGGCAGGAATGCCGTCCTTCACGTAGAGCGCCCAACCGCCGAAACGGCCGCCCTGTGCAAAGATGATACCGTTCGCCGCTTTCCCTTCCGGCGCCTCGATCTCCGCGGTGATGGTCTTGGACTTGTTCTTGATGTTCAGGAATACGTTCTCGGTCATGCCCGTCATGCCTTCGGCCAGCGTGATCGAGCTGCGTCCCGCCATCAGGTCGGGGCGGTTGACCAGCTCTGCGTTGACGCGCTCGAACACCCGGTCGTCGATGGGAAGCGCCTTATTCTTCTCGGCCTCCTTCATGAACAGGGCCTGCAGCTCGGCGAGTTTTTGCGGGCTCTTCGCCGCCAGGTCGTTCACCAGGCTGAAGTCCTTTCGCGTGTCATACAACTCCCAGATGTCTTCGGTCAGCGGACGGCGGGGCTTCTGCTCCCACGGCGCCCTGTGGATGGTTCGTGCGAACCAGCCCTCGTGGTAAATGGCGCGGTTGCCGAACATCTCGAAGTACTGGGTGACGTGCCGATCCTTCGCCTTGTCGTTGTCGAAGCTGTACGCCATGCTCACCCCGTCCATCGGCCGCTGCTTCACGCCGTTTACCATCGTCGGCTCCGGCAGGCCGGCGGCCTCGAGGATGGTCGGGGCGACATCGATGACATGGTGGAACTGCGTGCGGAGTTCCCCCTTGCTCTTGATGCCCTTGGGCCAATAAACAGCCATGCCGACCTTGGTGCCACCATGGTCCGAAGCGACCTGCTTGGTCCACTGGTAGGGCGTATCCAGCGCCACAGCCCAGCCCGCGGCCATGTGCGGGTAGGTTTCGGGCCCGCCCCACTTGTCCAGGAACTTCAGCATATCGGGCACCTTTTCCTGCACGCCATTGAAATAGGTCATTTCGCTGAACATGCCGTTGGAGCCACCCTCGGCGCTGGTGCCGTTGTCTCCGGCCACATAGAAGACCAGCGTGTTGTCACCCTGGCCTGTGTCCTTCACCGCCTTGAGCAGCCGGCCGACCTCGTGGTCGGTCATTTCGAGGAAGGCGGCAAACACTTCGAACTGGCGGGCAAACAGGCGTTTCTGGTCAGCCGACAGTGTGTTCCAGTCCGGGATCGCCTCGGGCTTCGGCGCCAGCTTGGTGCCCTTCGGGACAATGCCGAGCTTGATCTGCCGTGCCAGGGTCTGCTCGCGCAGCGTGTCCCAGCCCTGGTCGAACTTGCCCTTCCAGCGGTCGATCCACGCCTGCGGGACATGGTGCGGCGCATGCACCGCGCCCGGCGCGTAATAGATAAAGAAGGGGCGGTCCGGGGTCAGGGCCTTCTGGTACTTGACCCAGGCCACGGACTGATCGGTCATATCGCTGAGAAAGTGATACTTCGGGTCATCGGGCAACTCGACCTGGTGTACGCCGTCGTAGATGAACGGCGCCCATTGATTGGTTTCGCCGCCCAGGAAGCCGTAGAACTTGTCGAATCCCTGGTGCGTCGGCCAGCGATCGAAAGGTCCGGAGACACTGGCCTCCCAGGCCGCTGTCTCGTGCCACTTGCCGAAGGCAGCCGTGCTGTAGCCGTTGAGGCGCAGCATCTCGGCGAGCGGAGCGACCTCGTTGGGAATCTGGCCGGTGTTGCCGGGAAACGTCGTGCCCGTCTCGATGATGGCGCCCATGTTGTTGACATGGTGGTTGCGTCCGCTCTTGATGGCTGCGCGGGTAGGCGAGCTGACGGCGGTGGTGTGGAAGTTGTTGTAGACTATTCCCTGCTTGGCCAGGCGGTCGAAAGTCGGGGTCGAGATCGGCCCTCCGTAGGTGCTGGTACCCGCGAAGCCGAGGTCGTCGATCAGCACGATGATCACGTTCGGGGCGCCGGCCGGCGCCTTGACAGCGAACCGCTCCGGAGCCGTGGCGTCCCGCACATCGAGAACCGTGCTGTTCGGGTACTTTGGTTCCGGGATGGGAAGCACCGTTCGATCAAGCGTCGCTTGCGTCCCGGCTGTCGCAGCAAAAGCCGAACCCAGGCCCCCCAAGAGCATGACACCGGCAGATGCGCATGCTGTTACCTGTCGTTTTTTCATATTTTTTCTCCTTTATTCTGTTGCAGCGACATGTCATTAACCAAACAGGTTTCTCTTGTTACGTTTGGGGCTGAATGGACACATCCCTTACTTTGGAAACATAAAAGTCACGGCAAAACGCAGTCCCCAGTCCGGGCCTCCGGAAGGCTTTTCCGCGTACACGCGTCCTCCCAGCTGGAACTGTAACGGCATGCCGCCTATCTTCAGCAATTGTGCAGCCATAAGGTTGACCGGCACGGTCCATTGTTCATCTCTCCAGTCATAGCTGGATTCGGTATTCAACCCGAATGTCATATACTTCTTCGTCGTATAGGAGAAGAACGGCTGGAGAAAGGTGGAACTGATATAGGCAGGCCCCGAGCCGGCAAACGACCACACATGATTGGCCAGCATGCCATAGGTAAAGCCGTTCTCCTGTTTCAGCACGACAGCCGTTGGGCCGGCCCCCCACTTGTCCGCGCTGAGATCGTCGGTCCCGCTGGGATATAACAGCGCGGGCCCCACACCCCAGATCCAGCCGCCGCTCGTTGGTTGCTTGGGAGAAAAGAAGAAACTCTGCAGAATATCGCCGAGACCGGTCTTGTCGTCACCACCTTGTACCGGTGATTCCGCATGGATGATCGGTACGATCGTGCGGGTAATCAGATTCCAGTCTTTACCGATAGAAAAAGGGATGACCGGCTGGACATTCACCGTATAGCGCATCGCATTATCAGGGCCGATGCCGAAGTCCCAGTTGTTCTGGATCGGCACGCTGACAAGCGAAGCGATAGGGTTGTTGAGTTTTTTTGCCAGTTCTGCCTGCTGGTCCTGTACTTCCGCAGCCCAAAGAGGCGCTGTTATCAGCAGTGCTGCAAAACCCGAAAAAAGTGCGATCATTGCTTTCCCGTTCATTGCTACTCCTTTGATTATCTCATTGTATGCTGCTTGCCGGATGCCACTCCCCGGCCAGTGTCACCCGAAGCCGGCTTCCTCAATCACGCACACTTTTCACTTCGTACCGCATTGAGCAAATCCATTCCTCTTATCGAAGAGACCTCGAAATACGTCACACTGGGCATTTCACGGGACAGTTCGATCGCCTCAAGGATTTTTGCATAGGTTTCCGAGCGAAGGTGCCGTATGAAGGCTTCCCAGGACTGCCACTGTTCCAGGTAGACAATCATCCCGTCACCCGATTCTTCCTGGCAGACGCGGCAGTCGAGGCAGGCATGTAGTGCCTGGACCGGCTCCTTGATGGAAGAAAGGATTTGCAGAATCTCGGCCCGTTTTTCGGGAAGCGGAGAAATTTGTACGATGGCAAGTATTCTCATACCTGAACAGCTATCCGAATTTCGTGCCAAACTGGACAGTGCCGGTCAAAAGAAGGTATCAAGTTAAAATAAAAGGATTTAAACAACAAAGAAAAGCAGGGGTGGGTGTTGAAACGGACGAGATATCGGCTTCAGGACGATATCTCGTCCTTTTCGTCACGGAAGGTGATCCCGAGTTTTTTCATGCGGGAATTGAGGGTTGAGGGTATCATGTTGAGAATTCGGGCAGCGCCCCCGTCCCCCTTGATACGGCCGCCGGTGTGCTTGAGGACATTCAGGATATGCTGCGATTCGACTTCTTCGAGACTCCTGCACCAGGAAACATCCCGGGAGAAATCCTTCGGCAGCGTAACCTGCAGGACGCCACCGGAGCTGACGATCACCGCATGTTCGATAATATTCCGCAGCTCGCGGATGTTTCCCGGCCAGGGATACTGCTGCAGAGTCGTCATATCACGTTTTGCGATCTTGCTGACCTGTTTGCCCATTTTTTCGCAAAATTCATGAACAAAGGCCCAGACCAGCATCGGGATATCATCAATCCGATCACGAAGTGGTGGGACGGTAATTGGAAAGACGTTCAGGCGATAGTAAAGATCTTCCCGGAAATTTCCCTTTTTGACCTCTTCGAAGATGTTACGGTTTGTTGCGGCAATCACCCGGACATGCACTTTGATGGTCTTTGGACTCCCCAATCGCTCGAAGGTATTCTCCTGCAACACCCGCAACAGCTTCGCCTGCAGCTCAAGAGGCAGTTCGGCAATTTCGTCAAGGAAAATCGTCGAACCATCAGCCAGCTCGAAGCGGCCGATCTGCCGGGTCAAGGCACCGGTGTACGCGCCTTTCTCGCGGCCAAACAGCTCGCTTTCCACCAGGGTTGCCGGCAGGGACGCGCAGTTGACTTTTACCATCATCTTATCCCGGTACAGGCTTGAATCATGGATCGCCTGGGCAACCAGTTCCTTGCCGGTCCCGGTTTCGCCGCAGATGAGCACGGTAGTGTCGGTAGGCGCAACCTGTTCCACTTGTATCATGACTTTCGAAAGCGCTTCACTCTGGCCGATTATCTCTTCCCTGTTCCGGTTGGACCTGATCTCGGATCTGAGAAAATCAGCCTCGATCTGCAACTTGTCTTTCAGGTCCCGGATCTCTTCACAGGACCTTTTCAGCTCCTGTTGGTATTCTTTGCGTTTCAACGCATTGATGAACATTTCACCGATCAGGCGCAGACGCGGGATGTATTCCCGCGGCCAGTGTCGTTCATTGAACAGATTGTTTAATGCGAACAGATGGCAGGTGCGCTTCCCTGATGACAAAGGGATGGTAAGGGATGATTTAACACCCATTGTCATAAACGTCTCACGATCGATCTCCGCCTCCGGCGGTAGGTCCTTGAGACGGGGAATATCAACTACCTCGCCATCCATGAAAAGTCTCATGTAGGACCAGGGAAAGAGCTGTGCAATATTCACATCATTTTCAATCCGCTCCAAGCCTTCAGCATACCAGGCGTGGGTGATTTTGACGCAACGATTGTCTTCGTTGTTACCCTGCAGTATTCCGCACCGGTCTGTGCAAAAGAAATTCCCGATACTTTCCAAAGCCTGCTCGATCTGCCGGTCGATTTCGTCCGGCTCCACCTGAACGAACCGGGCCGAAAGATCGGCCAGCAGGGTTTCGAACCGCATTTTTTCCAGGAATTCCAGGCCTTTCCGTTTGCGTTCCAGGGACAAGGCAAAGACGTCAACCAGCGGCTTGAGAATTGTGAAAACCGCTTCCGGCCAGTCAATTTCCGAACGGGTGTTTTCCAAGGACAAACAGCCAATCACTTCTCCATCAATTTCCAGGGGGAGCGAAATATGCGACAGTGTCCCTACACTGGTGAAATATGCCCTCGCCGGTTCCGCCTCTTCAGGCAAATCCGTCATCTGGGAAAAAGTGACGCACTCGCGCTGCTGAATTTTTTGCAGAACCCAGGGAGGAATTACAATTTCACAACAACGTACCTCTGGTTTGCTCCCCGGCGCCTGGTAGCGATGCGTACACACCATGCGCTTTTCCGTAGCCAAGTATTGGGCCACAAATCCGCGGTCCAGGGCGAGAAGTTCGACGATTCTTCCGATGCTCTGCCGTATTTCCGAGTCCAACCGGCCAAGCGACATGGTAAGGAATCCAGACACACATTCGCTGATCAGCCGTTGCAGATCAGCCAACTTCTCACTGAGCAGGTTGTTTTCCGATCTGTCCCCCCCCTCGTGAGACGGGCCGACATGATGTCACTTCCGACAGAATGCAGCTGCCGTGTTGCTTCGATCCGAACCCTTTCATCTGCAAACCCTCGAGGAAGTCTTCCTTGGGAATCAACCTCGATTTCCTTTCCGAGCTACGTTCATTTTTCGTTTGTTGTATCACTATAGCGTTTCTTTAACAATACACAAACACACCCTGCATGAATGTACGATATATGGTACGCACCAAGACCGTCAGGCCAATGCACAGGTACAACTTCAGCCGGTCACCTTGCCGCGATTTTCACCGCCTGAACAATGAAGAGACGATATATCGTACTAAAGGCGATATATCGCCCCACAGACGCAGCCTTCCAGCAAGACCCATCCACCCTCAAAGCATTTTTTCCGAGTTATTGCAGCATAATAGAACGAAAGTCAAACCTGTTGAACCACTTGGCACAGATATCGGATATACAGCAGAACCGAAACACTGTCCGCCAGATTTGGCCGGAAACGGTCAGAACCATGCAACAACTTTGGTCCGCTCCTTTTTAGTGTGGCCAAACGGTAACCATGTTTTTTTACTGAGAACTAGTATAGGAGCACGCCATGAAGAAAAAGAGACCAAGCTATTGCTCATTGCTGCATTCGTCCGGGATTGTCGCTGCGGCATTTATCATTGCAGGGCTTTCGGTTCCTGTCGCATTTGCTCAGGATCCGTATGTGTATCCGACCCAGGGGCAGAGCAACAAAAAAATGGAGCAAGATAAATATTCCTGCTACCAGTGGGCCAAAGGTCAGACCGGCTTTGACCCGATGCAGGCGCCCACCGCGACTGCCCCGCCACCCTCGACAAAGGGAGGCGCACTTAAGGGGGCCGCCGGTGGAGCGTTACTGGGAGCAGCAGTTGGAGCGATTGCCGGTGACGCCGGAACAGGCGCTGCCATTGGCGCTGCTTCAGGAGGGATCATCGGGGGAGCGCGCCGGGCGAAAAGCACTCAGGAGCAGCAGCAATACGCAGAGCAGCAGGCTGCCGGGTATGAGCAGCAGCGCAATGGCTACAACAGGGCCTGGGGAGCCTGCATGGAAGGACGCGGCTATACGGTAAAGTAGCTCCGGACAAATTCATAGACCCTTTCCCCTCGGGAGGAAACTATCATGACCAGACGTACCACTATTCTCTTAGCTTCACTTGTTCTTTTCGTCTCATTCCCCGTACCTTTCACCTCGGGAGCGGAAAGCTCCCGGACCTGCGCTTTGACGAAGGTTTTCGTGTGCACCGTGGAGAATGGCTGCAGGGAATCGTCTGTCCGGGAAACGGAACTTCCGCAATTCATTCGGATCGACCTGAAGGACAAAACCATAAAATCTCTCGACAAGAACGTTGCCCGGGTGACTCCCTTCAAATATGTGGACAACGTGGACGACATGCTGGTCCTTCACGGGACGGAAAAGCGAGGTTGGAGCATAGCCGTAGGGGAAAAATCCGGTAACCTTACCCTGAGCGCATCCGGAGATGGCGAAAGTTTTGTCGTGTTCGGTTCGTGCATAAGCCCCTGAATTTCAGTTAGTACACTCACAGCACCATAACCATAACCAGAATCAAACAAGAAAGGAATCAACAACTATGAAAAAAATTGCACTCTTCCTCATGCTGGTCTTTGCCCTCTCCGTTTCCGTACCGGCTATCGCCGCGGAGCAACCGTCCGACAGCGACATGCAGATCCTGCTGGAAAAAATCAGGGCCGACAAGAAGCTGCTGGTGGCAGCCAACATGAACCTCACTGACCCTGAAGCCAAAAAATTCTGGCCGATCTATGATGCCTATCAGGCAGAGCTGAAGAAACTCAACAAAAGGGTCGCAGCGCTGATAGAAAGCTATGCCGCCGACTACAACAACGATTCGCTAACAGACGCCAAGGCCAAGAAGTTGATCAACGAGATGGTCTCGATAGACGCGGCTGAAGCGGCGATGAAGAAGTCGTTCGTGCCGAAATTGTACAAGGCCGTTCCCGCCATCAAGGCGGCCCGTTATCTGCAAATTGAGAACAAGATCCGCGCTGCCCTGCACTACGAACTCGCAGCAGAGGTGCCGCTGGTACAGTAAAAGACGGTACGCGTTGAAACAACATTACGTGGAGGAAACATGAAAACATCTGGCAACGAAGTGCAAAGAGTCCCTGTCGTACTGATTACCCTGTTCTGCCTGCTCGGCGCAACCCTCGCAGGCTGCGCAAGCTCGCGTTCGGCTGCAAACGACATGAAGGCCGCCGCCGTTGAACCGGCGCCGGATGCCGGTTTCATAGCAAACCCCGAGCTACAGAGCAGGCGCTATGATCTGCCGTTTCAGAAAGTCTGGATCAAAGCAGATTTTGACAAGAAAGACTACCGTAACCTGGTCGTCGCACCGGTCAACACCGACTACATGATGGAAATGGATTGGCTCCATAAAGCCGGTTCGGCCAGCTGGGTCAGCGATGTGAAAAAGGATATCGAAGACCTGGCCGTCTACTTCCACGACGAGGTTGTGAAACAGTTCAACGAAGACCCCAATAAGCGTTTCCAGGTCATCGAAAATCCGGGAATGCCTATGCCGGGAACCCTGAGCCTGGAACTCGCGCTGATTGAGATCAATCCTTCGCAACCGGTCTTGCATGCGGCCGGTTGGCTGGTGCCCGGCGGCGGCGTGGCGGCCGGCGCCGTCAACAAGCGCACCGCAGCGTTCGAGGGACGCCTGCGCGATTTGCAGACCGGCGAGGTGGTTGCCACCTTTGCCGATCGGGACATGCAGGACGTCGGCCCGATCGATCTGACTCGCCTCACCTGGTACGGTCCCGCCAAGGGCATCATGGACCAGTGGGCCGAGCAGTTCGTGCAGATCGCCAACCGGAAACCGGGAGAGTCGGTCACGGATCCGACGCCATTCACCCTGAGACCTTTCTAGCCCGTTTCACCCCGCTTCCCCACCCGGGGAAGCGGGGTGTTTTTTGAGCCGAATTTGATTCACAGCCCCGTTGCCCGGCAACGAGGAGGCAGGTAGACCATGAATTTCAGGCATTTGATCATTGCCGTCGCGACTCTGCTGGTTGCCGGCTGCGCAGGCATCGGCCCTCACACCGTCAACCGGGATCGGTTTGAATATACCAGCGCCTTGACCGAATCCTGGAAGAGCCAGATGCTCAAGAATCTGGTGGGACTCCGCTATGGCGAACCACCGGTTTTCCTTGATGTGGTTTCGGTGATCAACCAGTACGCCCTGGAGAGCCAGATCTCCGGCGGATTTACCTGGACTACACCGACCGACATCTGGCAGGCCGGACTCTCCGGCAAGTACACCGACCGCCCCACCATCACCTACAGTCCGCTCTCGGGAGACAAATTCACCCGTAACCTCATGACGCCGATTCCCCCTACCGCCGTCCTCAGCCTGATTCAGGCCGGCTACCCCATCGATCTGGTCCTGCGCGTACTGTCTCACTCCGTAAACGGCATCCGCAACAGCTTTCACGGGGCGGCACGCGCCCGAAACGCAGACTCCGAGTTCTACCCGCTCCTGGCAGCTCTGCGCAGGGTACAGGATTCCGGCGCGGTAGGGTTCCGGGTCGTGAAAGGGAAAGAAAAAGGCGAGGGAACGCTCCTCGCCTTCAGGGGTAAAGTCACCAAAGAGACGGAGGACGAAATCCTGGCCGTCAGGAAAATCCTCGGGCTTGATCCGCTGTCGCGCGAATTCCGGGTCTCCTATGGCGCGATTCCCGGCGACAACCAGGAACTTGCCCTGTTGACCCGCTCAGTCCTGGAAATACTGATCGACTTCTCCGCGCAGATGGAGGTACCGGCCTCCCATGTGGAGGAAAAGCGTGTAGGCCCCACCATGATCGAGAAAGACCCGTCAGGGACACCGCTCATGCCGCTCATTCGGATCAAGAGCTCCCCCGGCAAGCCGGACGACGCCTACGCGGCGATCGCCTACCGCGGCTGGTGGTACTGGATCGATGACCGGGATCTGGCATCAAAGAGGATGTTCGCCTTCATCATGATGATCTTCAGCCTGACCGAGACCAGCGGAAAAGAAGCCGCGCCGATCGTCACCATCCCGGCAGGCTAGGAACCTGTCGGACCAGCACCTGTTTGCGGCAGGCATTCTACCTTGAGATACCGGGAGTACCCATGTCACGCAGGTCTTCTGATTCACGAATAACAGGACGTCCCGCCCGAGCCGGCAGGGTAATCGGCTGGATTTTCATCTGGCTGCTTCTGCTGCTGCTGACCGGTTGGGGGATCATGGCCATCCTGTACTCCAACCTCCCAGCTTCCCTGCGGCCATGGGCGGCCGGGGCGTTCGGCGCCATAGCCCTGCTCCTTCCGCTGCTGCTGCGTCCCCGGCGGCGGGGAGTCATCGCCTCCCTCTGTCTCTTCGCTCTTCTTGTCGCCTGGTGGATCACCATTCCCCCGTCCAATACCCGGGAGTGGCAACCTGACGTGGCGGTGCTTCCCCGGGCAACCGTCGCGGGTGAGAAGGTCACCATCCACAACATCCGGAATTGCGACTACCGGAGCGAAACCGACTATACCTGCCACTACTACGACCAGACCTTTGACCTGGCGAAGCTGAAGAGTGTCGACCTGTTCCTGATCTACTGGGGGTCGCCGTACATCGCCCACACCATGCTCAGTTTCGGCTTCGAGGGACAGGGACAGGTCTGCTTCTCCATCGAGACCCGCAAGGAAAAGGGCGAGGAGTACTCAGCAGTCAAGGGCTTTTTCAAGCAGTACGAGCTCACCTATATTGTGGCTGATGAGCGGGACGTGGTGCGACTGCGGACCAATTACCGCAAGGAGGATGTCTATCTCTATCGGCTGAAGGCAGAGCCGGAACTGGTACGCAAGGTGTTCCTCGACTATCTGCGGGAAGTCAACCGGATATATGACCAGGCCCAGTGGTACAACGCCCTCATCAGCAACTGCACCACCAACATCCGGGGACACACCGCACCCTATGCCCGGAATGCAAAATTCGACTTGCGAATCATCGTCAACGGATTCCTTGACGAGATGATGTACGAGCGTGGCACGTTGGATACCAGCCTGCCGTTCGCCGAACTGAAGGAGCGGAGCTACATCAATGCCCGCGCACAGCGGGCAGACAAGGCTTCCGACTTTTCCCGGCGCATCCGTGAGGGATTGCCCGGAATGGAAAGGTAAAAGACACCTATGAAAGAGACAACGAAGCTATCAAGCCGCTGTTCGCTGCTCATGTTCCGCTGCCTGACTCTGCTACTGCTGCTCGGCCTCCTGGCCGGATGTGCCACCCCCGTGGGCGTGACCAAAGTGTCTGCCGAGAAGTCCTACCGGTTGAGCACCGTCAACCCTCTGAACCAGAAAGTTGTCAGCAACAGTGCCAAGGCGGTGCTGCAACGGTACAACCTGACGGAGACGTTTCGCGATAAACCTCAGGACGCTATCAAGACGCTCCATGAAACAGCCGTCCACGATGATCGAAGGGACATCCTCTTCGCCCTGGCGGAACTGAGCTATCTGGAAGGTGAACGGCTTCTCTTTAACCTTTCACTTCAAGCGTATGACTCCTTCCTCCAATCGGCGATCTATGCCTACCTCTATCTGCTGGGCGACGGCACGGCCCCCCCGCCGACTGCCTTCGACATCCGTTTCCGTGAGGCGTGCGACCTCTATAACCGCGCCCTGTGGCGTGCATTCCCCCAAAAAAGGGACGGTGGCCTGGAGTTCAGGAGCGGGCCGCGGAAGCTCCCGGTGGGCGAGCTGAACATAACGTTGAAACCGGAAACACTCGCCTGGAAGCTGGATAATATCGAGTCGTTCCTGCCGGCTGACTCCTTTGACATCCACGGCTTAACAGTCCGCAACCGCTCTCCCGGCCTGGGCCTGCCGCTCATCGCGCTAACCCCGAAAAGCCCGGAATCACCCAATGGCGGGGCACTGCCGGTGACCGCCTTCCTCCGGGTACCAGGAGGGGTAAAGGAACTCGCAAGCGGAACGGACAGTGCGACACTGGAATTCTACTCCGCCTATGATGATACCGAGGTAAAGGTCAACGATCGCTCCGTCCCCCTGGAAACCGACTCAACCGCGCCGTTGGCCTACCGTCTCGACAATAAAAAAATCTGGCGCGCCGGCGTCAGTCGTTTTCTAAGTGCCGCACATATCAGCAACCCCCTGATCCTCATCCAGCCCTACGAGCCGGGGCGGATTCCGGTGGTCTTCGTCCACGGCACGGCCAGCAGCCCGGTCTGGTGGGCTGAAATGCTCAATACCCTCCGTGCCGACCCGGTGATCCGCAAACGCTACCAGTTCTGGTTTTTTCAGTACAACAGCAACAACTTGGTACTCCTCTCCGCGGTGCAATTGCGTGAAACCCTGTCCGGCCTGGTCGCACAGCTCGATCCGACCGGGCAAGACCCGGCCATGAGGCAGATGGTGGTGATCGGCCACAGCCAGGGGGGGCTTCTGACCAAAATGGCGACAGTGGCACCGGGGAACGAGCTCTGGAACGTACTTAGTGACAAGAAGCTCGACGAACTGGACGCTGACCCGGAGATCAAAGATCTGCTCCGTCGCATGCTGCTCTTTGAACCGCTGCCCTTTGTTACGCGGGCAGTCTTCATTTCAACCCCGCACCGGGGGAGCTTCCTGACCAAAAACTGGGTCCGGAACCTGGTCAGGAAGGTCGTGACGAGCCCGGTAGATCTGCTCTTTAAGGGCGGCCTCTACAACAAGCTCTTCACCCAGCTAAAAATGCCGGCCTCGGTACGCGACAGGGTCCCGACCAGCATCGATGGAATGTCGGCGGAAAACCCCTTGCTCCAGTCCCTTGTCAAACTCCCCTTGGAGCCGCAGGTGACGGGACACTCCATCATCTCGGTGCTGCCCGACATGGAGATCGAGACCGGAAACGACGGAGTGGTCGAGTATCAGAGCGCCCACATCGACGGAGTGGCATCGGAGTTCGTCGTTCGTTCCCCCCACTCCTGCCAGGGTCACCCTTTTACCATCGAGGAGGTCCGGCGAATTCTCATGGAACACCTGGGTGTCCAGGTAGCCGGGCCCGCAAACGCGGAACCGCTTCAGGAACCGGCGGTTTCAGCGCCTCCGACGACAAGCGCGGAGCAGACACCCTGATTGTTTGAGGTAATGCGAGCATACTCCCCTGATACGTAAGAATGAAAGGTATTCACACGACATGCCGTACTTCATACTAGTCATTTTATTCACGGCGCTACAGCTGATGCTGACGCCATGCGGCTGCATGGCGAAGGACAAGGCGCCTCCCGCTAAACCGCAGCTATCGGTCCGGGAGATATCCCCGGTCACCCTCGATGGAAAAGAGCTTTTTTCCGTCCGGGGTATCGGGGCATTCTCATCTGAAGTGCGGGCACACTTCATCTCGGGAAGGATAAAAAAAGCCGCTGACGATCTTACCGTTCGCACAGATTCCATCAAAGCGGTTGATGGCGACATCTCCACGGATGTCGTTACCGGCGACCTGGCACTCATGTCCGTTTTCGACAGTGATGCTTTGGAAAGAGGTCAAACGAGGCAGGAACTGGCGGGAGAATACGTCGGAGCCATCCGGACTTCCATTGAAAGGTACCGGACTGACTACAGCAGGGAGACTATACTGTATGCGGTCGGCTATAGCGTTGTTGCAGCGATCATCGGTATCCTGCTGATTTTTCTTCTCAACAGGCTGTTCCGCAAACTGAATATTCTGATTGACACGCGCTACAAGGATAAACTGCATTCCATTCAGATAAAGTCGCTGGAGCTCGTTCAGGTTGATCGTGTCAGGGCTTTCGTGCACGGAACAGCAAGATTTATCCATTTTGCGCTGATACTGATTCTGCTGTATGCCTTCCTCAACTTCACCCTTGGACTGTTTCCCTGGACCAGGCCCCTTGCCGGTCGTATTCTTTCTTTCGTGCTGGACCCCTTACAGGTAATGGGCACCGGCATCATGAATGAAATCCCGAAGTTACTGTTTATCGTCGTCCTGGCAATCGTAACGAGGTACGCCCTGAAGATCATGCGCCTGCTGTTTGATCAAATCGAACAGGGCACCATAACGTTTTCGGGATTTTACCCTGAATGGGCAAAACCCACGTACAGGATTCTCCGCTTTCTTGTCATCGCTTTCGCCGCCGTAGTGGCGTTCCCCTATGTGCCGGGCTCCGATTCTCCCGCCTTCAAAGGTGTCTCGCTGTTTCTCGGGGTCCTCTTTTCGCTCGGCTCCCAGTCAACGGTGTCAAATATCCTGGCAGGGTTCACCATGACCTACCGGAGGCTTTTCAAGGTCGGCGACAGGGTCAGGATCAACGATATTCTCGGTGATGTAACCAGGATACGGCTTCAGGTGACGCATCTGAAGACTGTCAAAAACGAAGAGGTAATCGTTCCCAATTCCACAATCCTTAACAGCACTGTGACCAATTACAGCTCGCTGATTGAGGAAAAGCCCCTGTTACTCCATACTTCGCTAACCATCGGCTATGACGCGCCGTGGCGCCAGGTGCATGCGCTCCTGCTCATGGCCGCCGAGCGCACGCCGGGCCTGCTGCGGGAACCCGCCCCTTTCGTTCTGCAGAAATCACTCGATGACTTTTATGTCACCTATGAACTGAACGTAGCTACGAATACGCCTCATTCGATGGCGACATTTTATTCGGGACTGCACCAGAATATTCAGGATTGTTTCAATGAATACGGCGTCCAGATCATGTCGCCGAATTATGAGGCGGACCGGTCCGAGCCGACGATCGTTCCGAAAGATCGCTGGTTTGCCGCTCCCGCTGACGGAGCTGAAGATACTATGAGAAGATAAGAGAATTTCATCGTTGGCAGGGTGTACACTACCGGATCGCTCGAACAGATGCATCAGAAGGTCGCTGACGCCCTGCGTGGCAGGCCCGCCGCTGGAGTCTGTCGGACTTAGGAAATCGAAGCGAAAATTCGGCTGGGTGAGGACAGATTTTGTCGATTTTGCAGGG
>DIFZ01000011.1:0-2044 GCA_002419385.1 Geobacter sp. UBA5735 | reverse complement strand
TACCCTAAGTCCGACAGGCTCCTATTCGTTCCATTCCCTCGAACAACGTCTTATAGACCGAACAATAGGGATCCTTTCGGTTGAGATCGCCCGTGACCGTATAGGCCCGCACCGGACATCCTCCATGGCAAATCCCCAGGTAGCTGCAGTCGATGCAGTCCTCCCGCTGAATCAGCAACTCCGGTCTCTCCCGCAGTCGTTGGCGGGCATCGCTGAGCCGAAGAATGTCGTAGAGGCTGTCACTGCCGAAAATGTTGCCGTAGCGGAATTCCGGATAGCTTGCCGCCCAACAGTCACACGGGGAGACATGTCCCTGCGGATCGACGCAGACGAAGCCGTTTACGCAGTTGTCCTGCCAGATACAGAGCAGGTCCTTGCAGCCATGAACAAAGTATTTCATCAGTCTGTCAAAGGGACCAAGCTGCACACCCTTGTCGAAACCTCTTTCCATCCAGACCGTTGCCAAATCCAGAAGGAACCGACCCAGCCGCTCCGCCTCCAGCGGATAGCCATCCTTCACCCGGTTAGCCGAGCCGCCGGGAAAGGGGGTGTTTATCTGAAAATCGCTGATCCCCAACTGGTCAACGAAATGGGAATAGAAACGTTCCGCACCGATTTCCAGGGTTTTTTCGTTGGGGATGGCGATGACGCTGACCCGGATGCCCGCTTCCCGGGCCTCCCGCACATTCCGGGCCCAGAGCGCCTCGTATTCCTCGGGTCCGCCGACGGTGAGCCGGCGGTGGAGATTGGGGAAATCCATCGAAGACCCGACACTGTTGCCGAACATCTCGGCAATGACCCTGTTCCATGTGCCACTGTAGCCGATCATGTTGGACTGAAGGTAATTAACAACCTCTTTCTTGCGGGCTTCGGCGCTCCGGCGGATGATGATGTCCGCCTGTTCGAACCACTCCGGCGGCAGGGTCATGACCTCTCCCCCCTGCCAGTAGAGGGACAATCGCCCAATATGCTGCTCCTCCAGGAAGTCCATGACCTTTTCGATCAGTACCGTAAGTTGTTCGAGGGTCAAACGCTGGGGGCTTTTATTCTCGAAACAGTATTCGCAGTCGGCATTGCATGCCAGGGTAGGCAGCAGAATAAGTGAAAAGTGCGCTCCGGTCATCGCCCCTCCCCTTCACCAGAAGCATCGAGCGAAGCCATATCAGCGCGCAACTCCTCGGCCGCACTGTACAGGGTGTGCAGCAACTCCTTCACAACGTCACAGCGGTATTCTTTCCGCGGCCACTTGAAATAGCCCAGGCACTGCCTGAGAAACACGCACCCGGCACACTCAGCCGCTTCGACAGCCGTTCCGTCCCGCAATGCCTGCAGGAAAGCGGCAAGCCCCTGAATGTCTCCCTCCCCGGCCAGGCGGCCCGGCAGCGTCTCCTCTCCCTGATCGGTTATGAAGCGGATCAGTGAGGGATCTTCCTCCTGGATCATCCAGAGGGAAAGTGGATCCTGGTGGTAGAATGCCAGGAACAGGCTGTGAAAAAACTCGATGGGCTCGGAAACCGTAGACTGGTGAAGATAAAAGCGGGCAATCCGCTGCAGTTCAGCGGCTAGCGACTCCTCGGGTTGCCCGCCCTCAACCTTGACGGCAAAGCCCAGGGAAACGGCCAGTTTCACCACCTTGCCGAAACCGGGTTCGAGCGGGACGGAAACCCTGATCGGGTGAACTTCCAGCAAAGGAGCGTACCGGTACAGGAGGGGCAGATCCCGGCAGGGGTGAGAAACGACCAGCTCTACCGGAATCCCATAGCCCCAACCCATCATGACGTCAATTTCTCCCGTCAGGGAAAGCACCCTGACAAAGGAAATATCGCCACGCTCACCGTCGGTGACGTTCCGTACGATTTCCGACGGATCATGCGAGCGTACAATCATCTTTCGCCCGCGAAAAACGGGAACCAGTCGGGCAGGAATGTTGTAGATGATTGA
Source organism: Geobacter sp. UBA5735 (assembly GCA_002419385.1). Classification (GTDB taxonomy): domain Bacteria; phylum Desulfobacterota; class Desulfuromonadia; order Geobacterales; family Geobacteraceae; genus RPRC01. The sequence continues at coordinate 103 of DIFZ01000011.1, read as the reverse complement.
ATCCTTCACGTTCGTGCTCCTTATTACCGGTTGACCCAGGCGCCACCGCCACCGCCGGCACGGTTTGCCCAGGCAGCGCCGCCGCCACCGCCGCCATTGACCC
>DIFZ01000039.1 GCA_002419385.1 Geobacter sp. UBA5735 | reverse complement strand
TGCTGCGCCGCATCATGTCACATCCAGCAAAGCGTATTGAACAACTCCTTCCTGACAACTGGCTCGCCGAAAAGCAAAACTCACCAGCATAAATCAATTACACATTCAAGATGGTCTACTGTTGACGGTTACGGACGTTAACATCCGTGATAATTTCGGGCCGGTTCGTGTTCCAGCTAACTCATATTTCATGATGGGTGATAATCGCGACAACTCTTATGATAGCCGTTTTTGGGGTTTTGTCCAAAATAGCGATATAGTCGGTTTAGCCTTCATCAAATTCTGGTCTTGGGACAAGGTTAAATGGTTCCCAAGATTGAGCCGAATTGGGAGGCTCATTGATTGAGCTCAGAAAGCATGACTGGGTCCCCTGGTGACAGGCATGTATACACTGATCAGATGGCATATGGCGGCTACGGCCCGGTCCGCTCCCAGACGGTCATTTCGGCAATGCTGTGCTGGAACTTGCGCCGTGTTTCACGGATGACGAACGGGATGTCGCGCGGGGGGCACAGCATGCGGAAACGTGGCGCAAGAGCAGCTGTAAGGCCGTCAAGAGTCGCGACGTCTTCACCTTCATGACGGTAGCCGCCCAGCCATTCTTCCCGCGGGGTGAATTCTTCCAGCCAGGTGTAGGGGGAGGTGATTACCAGCAGCCCTTGAGGGTTGATCCTCTGCCCGATCGTTGCCAGAAACCGGCGCGGCGAACGGAGTCGGTCGATCAGGTTAGCCGCCAGCACCAGGTCGTAGCCGGTGTAGCGTGGCGGAAGGTTGCAGGCATCGGCCCTGGCGAATGCCACGTTGCCCCGCACCGCATCCAGCCCCAGATCCTTCAGGCATGCCCGATGACATGACCGTATCTCCCCTTCTGCGGTCACGGAGTAACGGAAGATTCCCTCCTCCTGAAGCCTGCCTGCAATTTCAATGAACCTGCCTGAGTAGTCCAGGGCGGATACCCGGTCGAATTCCCTGGCAAGCTCGAACGACGACCTGCCGACGGCGCACCCGATGTCCAAGGCATGCCGGCGGCCCCTGCCATGGGTCAACTCCAAGCAGATCAGGGCGCATTCCCGGGGAAAATTGGGAATGCCGAAATGCTCAGGCCCATAGTGGGCATGGCAGTACTGGGCTGCGAGTGCGTCGGTTTCGTAGAGGTCAGCGGATCCGTTCATTGCGGGCATTCCTTCCGGTCGGTTCAGTTTTCCCAGACCTGTGGTAAAGTATAGCGGTAAAAGTAAGCTTGCATACCGAAAGCGGTCAAGAACGGCGAGAATGGAAGGAGCCGCCATGGAGAGAAGGACGTTTTTGAAGATTCTCGGCCTGTCCTCCCTGTTCGGAACGGGAATGCTGCCCAGCCTTTTTGCTGCTGAAGGCCCGGTTGTCGGGGTTGCGGAAGGCCGGGAGTATGAAAAGATCACAGTCCGGGCTATTGGCGCACTGGGTGGGATGAAGCGGTTCGTGAAACCCGGCGACACGGTGGTGGTGAAACCCAACATCGGCTGGGACCGGCGACCCGAGCAGGGGGCCAACACCCATCCCCTGGTGGTGCGGGCGGTGGCTGCCGAGGCGCTTGCCGCCGGGGCGAAGAAAGTGAAGGTCTTCGACCGCCCCTGCAACGATGCCAGGCGCTGCTACGTGAACAGCGGCATGGAGGCTGCCCTGAAGGGTATGAAGGGCGTGGAGCTGAAGCATATCGAGGATGAGCGTTTCCGCATGGTGAAGCTGAACGGCAGGTCGCTCAGGGAGTGGGAACTCTACGATGAAGCGCTCTCCGCCGATGTTTTTATTAATGTGCCGGTGGCCAAGCACCACGGCCTCACCGGCCTCACCCTGGGTCTGAAGAACATCATGGGGGTGATGGGCGGCAACCGGGGCAGCGTGCACCGGCATATCGACGGTGCCCTGGCCGACATAAACGCCGTACTGAAAAGCAGGCTGACCATCATCGACGCCACCAGGATACTGACTGCTCACGGGCCCCAGGGCGGCGACCGGGGTGATGTGAAGATCCTCAACAAAGTCATTGCCTCCACTGATATCGTGGCGGCGGATGCCTTTGCCACGACCCTTTTCGGGCTCAAGCCGGAGCACATCAGCACCACTGTCGCAGCTTACCGTCGGGGTCTGGGCGAGATGAACATCAGCAGGATGCGCATCGTCAGGGCCTGACATGATGAAGTGGAACAAGGTGCCTTTGTCGCGGATCGTCCAGGTGCTTTTCCTGCTGGTTTTCCTGGTTCTGTTCGTCCGGACCGAATATCGCGGCCACGACCAGATAACGGTTGCGGTCAACAGCTTCTTCAGGGCCGACCCGCTGCTGGCGGCCTGCTACCTGCTTGCCGAAAAATCGTTCACCATGCTCCTGCTGCCGGCAGCGCTGCTGGCGTTCTTCACCCTGGTGCTCGGCAGGTTTTTCTGCGGCTGGATCTGCCCGCTGGGAACGATACTGGATCTGGTGACCGCCAGAATCCGCAAGACGGCTCCCCTGAAATTTTTGCAGGGAAACATGAAGTACTGGCTTCTTCTGCCCCTCTTGGGCGCCGCGCTGTTCAATGTCAACCTGGCGGGAGTCTTTGATCCCATAGCCATTCTGGTCAGGGCACTAACCTTTTCCCTGTACCCGATAGTGGGCGATACGGTCCGCCAGGGGTGGGTGGGGCTCTACCGGGTCATGGGGGAGGGGAGGGACGCCCTGGCCCCGGCATACACGGTGATCCGTGACAATCTCCTGCCCTTTCGCGAGACCTTCTACCCACTTGCCTTCGTCTCTCTGCTCCTGTTCCTGGGCATCATTTTCCTGGAGCGTTACGAGACCCGTGCCTGGTGCCGCCGCTTGTGCCCGCTGGGCACCCTGCTGGGCATCCTTGCCCGTTTTTCCCTGTTCAGGAGAACCCCGGGAACACTGTGCGCCGATTGCGGAGACTGCCGCTCAGTATGTCCCACCTCGTTCGACGAGGAGACCCTGCAGCAGGATGCGTGCATCCGTTGCATGGCATGCTGCCTCAGGTGCCGTTTCCGGCGGGTGGGGTGCCGTTTTGCCGGGCTGGGAGGGGCGGGACCCTATCTGCCGGAACGCAGGGTCCTGTTGGGGGGGCTCCTGTCGGGGTTTCTGCTGGCGAGGCTGTTCCGATTCCGCCTGCCGGACGCCCAGGCCCGCGTGCTGCGCCCGCCCGGTGTGAGAAGCGAAGGGGAATTCCTGAAACAGTGCGTTCGCTGCGGGGAATGCATGAAGGTCTGCCTGAAAAATGCGCTTTATCCGGCGCTTTTCCAGGCCGGTCTGGAGGGGGTGTTCACCCCGATGCTCATACCCAGGCTGGGTTATTGCGAGTACAACTGCACCCTCTGTGGGCAGGTCTGCCCCACTGGCGCCATTCCGGACTTGCCGGTGGAAACGAAGAAGCACGAGGTGATCGGCAAGGCGGTGTTGGACAGGAACCACTGTCTGCCCTATGCCAGGCGTGTCAATTGCATCGTCTGCGAGGAACACTGCCCCATACCGAGCAAGGCCATCCGGGCTGAAACGGAAAAGATTGCCGGAGAGGATGGTCAGCCGATCATCCTGAGAAAGCCTTACGTGGTGGCCGAATTGTGCACCGGATGCGGCATCTGTGAAAATGTCTGCCCGATCGAGGGGAAATCGGCGATCGAAGTGTTCGCCGTGAAGGACAGAGATCCGCTTGTGGATCCGGGTGGGTGGAGCATACCGTGAGCACACCCACTCTGTCGAACGCCTTAACCTGGATGCTTCAACAGCCGGAGGGCATGGCGCGCACCATGAAGAACCGGCACCTGCCGAGCACGAACATGAGCAGTTGCCGGTTTCATTTTCCGCATCAAGCGAAATAGTGAGCAAGGTAAAATATCAAAAGCGCCAGCGAGCCGATAATGGCGGATGCTATGGTGATCGATATGTTCCTGGAAAGTTCCTCATCCTTGCCAAAGGCCTTGAAAATAAAGATGAGAGCCACAAAAAGACTTGCGCCGAGCACTCCTTTGGCGGTCCAGTGGTGTCCGGTCAGATTCGCGAGAAAGCTCTTCACCGGCGGATAAAGATCGGCAAGGATCACGACTGCCGTCATGAGCAGCAGGTAAGCGGTTGCAGATTTGAAAGCGGCAGAAACGAGCTTGTTTTTCATACCCCGCCTCCCATGATGAGTCTGGCTGCCATCGAGACAAGCGCACCAAGACCTGCCATCAGAAATGACATGAGGAATATCAGGATGGAAAGATATGCTGCCTTGTCCAGGGTTTTTGAATCCACATCGCTCCACCTGGCTGTTTTCAGGTAAAACAGGAGAGCCGTCACGGCCAGTATGGGGATGAAGAGGAATATGTGTTCCTTGTATTCGATTATGATTTTATGAGCCCATTGCAGCGTGCTTGCCGGGGAGATCAGGACGGGTTTCACCTGTGTCCCGTAATGAACGACATAGTAGTATCCACCAATCAGCCACGATAGAAATGCACCAACGGTTCCAACCGCGGCAGATAGTTTTGCCCTTGCCAACCCCTTGTCTGTCCGGTTGAAAGTCTCTACCGCAACGATCAGAAAGCAAATCCCGGCCAATTCACCGAAACCGACGTGGAAAAAGAGCAGATAATGAATGAAGTCCATACTGCCTCCCTGACCTGATTCTGTCTTTACGAGCAGCCCATCGACATCTTGAGCCTGACATCACCTCACCAGCCTGACAATACCTTGAATCGGCACATTCACCTCCGCTGACTTCCCGGTGCTCCTTTTTGTCAGTACTGCCAGTCGGGCAACTGATGCCATGAGCATATTTATCTTTATCATTATAGCACATGCGGGCAGAGTTGCTTTCCGAGCGTTCCGACGAGTCGCTGGCTGATCTGCGTTCGCGTCTCTGCTGGTTGCCCCGGATAGGGTTTCATGGGTTGTATTCCCGCCAAGCGCCCTGTTTCAGGGCACTTTTCCCTTGATTTGGATACGCAATTGGATTACCCTGTTCCGATAGTGCGGCAGCATTTCAGGCGTTTGTCCGCTGATGGACTTGCAGCAGGAGCGCGTCACGCTGAATTTCCGGGTCGACCTGCTCCTGGGTATGGTGTCGGGGTGACCGGCCCGGATGGAGCCGGTTTTTGTCGGCTGCCGTGACGGTTTGGACAAGGCTATGGTGTTTGAGAGGGAATGAGACTGCCGGGTGACGGATGTATCCCGACGGAGAGGGAAAACGAGTAAATTTATGGCTGGTAAAGAGAAACCGCTGAGACTTTGCAGTGAAATTCAGCTTTTCGACCTGTGCGAGAAGACGAAGTGCGACAAGAAGGACGGCCGCTTTTGTACCGACGAGATCATGGTGGCCAGATTCGAGGCTATCAGCCAGGAAGATGATTTTCCGCCCGACCGCTACGATGGCGAGGTGCCGGAGGGCGGTGAGGAAGACGGGTATGAGGGCCATGGTGGAGGATTCGGCACCGAGACCGACGAGGAAGACGATGACTACGAGGAGGAGAGTTGATCCCGGTACTCTTCGCTGGAATATATGGAAAAGGGAAGGCTGCTCATTCTTGGACGGCCTTTTTTTGTGCTCACGACCGGGAAGCGTGCGATTTTGCCGAGACGGCAGGTTAGCGTGAGGTCCGCCGTTTGTTGTCTGAATGTTTTTGCAGAGGTCTACAAGAAAAATCCCGGAGGTTTTCAATGCACGGTGAGGCTGTGGAATTCCAGGTAAAGCACAAGGAAATCAATATACGACGGACATCCCCGACCGAGCGCTTTCTTGCCGCCTTGCCGGTGCAGGTGGCTCGGGCGTTTCTTGCTGAGGGTGAGATCCGGCCGGTTGCCTTCACCGTTTCGGAGGAATCATTGCCGGTCAAGGATGAGGCGCTGCTGCAGCGGCAGTTCCCTTACATGCAAACCAGCCTCCTGGTTGTGGCTGCAGGTGAAAACTCCGGGGAAATCCGGAATGTGGCCGGCAAACGGATCGGTGTTATCTTTTCCGGCGGCCCTGCATCCGGTGGGAACAATGTACTTTCCGGCATACTGAAAGCGCTGGGGCCACACAATACGCTCATAGGCTTCGAAAAGGGTCCTGATGGCCTCATCAAAGGTGAGGGATTGCTGGTAACCAGCACTGCGATGAAGGATCTCATCAATACCGGCGGTTTCGACTACCTGGGCACCGGACGGACCAAGATCGATTCTCCCGAAAAGTTCGCGGCGGTTCTCACTACCGTGCAGAAATACGGTCTTGACGGCGTAATCATTGTCGGTGGCGACGATTCGAACACCAACGCTATCGAACTGGCTGAATTTTTCTGCGAACAGCACAATGCCGGCATTCTGGACAAGCCGTGCGCTGTTGTCGGCGTACCAAAAACGATCGATGGCGACCTCCAGATACACGTCGGTGGAAAGACCCTGCTGCCCATTTCGTTCGGTTTTTATACGGCTGCACGGGTTTACAGCAAGACCATCGGCAACCTCCTGACCGATGCGGCATCACAGGGCAAGAGCTGGTTTTTCTACAAGGTGATGGGCCGCTCCGCCAGTCATATCTCCCTGGAAATCGCCCTTCAGACGCGCCCCCACATCACCCTCATCTCCGAGGAAATCGCCGAGAAGAAGCAATCGCTGCATGACGTTGTCTCCTACATGGCCGGAGTGGTGGCCAATCGCGCAAAAGAGGCGAAAACGTATGGGGTCGGGGTCATTCCGGAAGGTATCATCGAGTTCATTCCCGAGATGAAAATACTGATACATGAGCTCAACAAGCTTTCGGTGCGACTCATGGCGATAAAAAGGGATCTGACGGAAGCTGGCATCCTTGCCGGAAACGGATTTCTCGATGAGCAGAAGGTCGAGGAGCTCGGCAGCCGGTACGGGGTGGACAACATCCTGATGCATCTGCATATCCTCGGACTGGACTACAAGATCAGCGAAACAGAGTATGTCGCCAGGGAGATGGAGCTCTCTACCAGGGTGAAAAAGGACTTCATCGTCAGCGCCCGGGAATTGTCCGATGAATCGAAAGAACTGTTCATGTCGCTTCCCGACGATATCGTGGAGGCGATGCTCCTGGACCGTGACGACCACGGCAACCTCAAGGTTTCCCAGATACCGTCCGAGAACCTTCTGGTCAGGATGATGAAGGAGCGGATCCGGGATATGCAGCAGAACACTGATGACTATGAGAAGTCGGGAGAATTGCATTTTGCCGATGAAACCGAGCGGAAGAACTTCCTGAAATTCGTGTTTACCGTGCAGACCGGCTTTCTGGGATATGAAGGTCGCTGCGGAGCGCCAACCCGCTTTGACGCCGATTATTCCCTGAACCTGGGACTTACTGCCGGCTCTCTGGCGCTTGGCGGCCGGACCGGCTACATGGCATCCATGATCAATCTCAGCAATGGATCACAGCCGATCGGGATTCCGCTTGCGGCGCTCATCCACGGAGAGGAGCGCAAGGGAGCGGTCAAGCCGGTCATCGCGAAAGCTCTGGTGACCCTTGATTCGCCGGCGTTTCAGGCATTTGTCGTGAATCGCGACATCTGGGCGGAAGGCGATTCGTCGAGAAGCCCGGGAGCAATACAGTACCAAGGGGAGTTGGCGGCCATGATGCCGCTTGTAGTTGCGTTGAACATGGGATTGATTTCCATGGAGGAGCTTGAAAACGGGAAATACCCTGTCTACGATATGGGAGAGCCGCGGGGCATTTTCTAGTGAGTGCCCATCCGGAAACTCCGGATAGGCACGAATTCGGCCGAACCATACCGGCATCCGGCGACCGGGATGGTTTTTCCCGATCTGCGCCCATAAATTGTCAGGTGGGTTTTAAATGAGATTCGCATAATCTTCTTTGACAATAGTAAACCCTCGCTATATAGTGAGGGTTAATTTTTGGTGTGGTACGCAATCCTTACCAGGTGCTCAAACCGGTAAACGGTTTGTCAAGGTTATCCCTCATGAAAGAGCAGATCGTGCATGATCAGGAACGACAGCTGAGGGCAGATATGAAAATGTACCAGGCCGGAATTTTCCTCTTGGAGCCTGAGGTGTGGACCATTTCTTTTGCCAATGAGCGTTTGGCCGAGCTGTTTGGCAGCACATCGAAAGAGCTGCGCGGCACGGCTTTCAACGATTATGTGCATCCGGCGGAAATGGAGGACGTCATGCGTGACCTCCGGAAGCTGGGCATGGGTGAGATTGGGGAAGTGGCGGCTGATGTGCAGTTCGTTCGCCCGGATGGGGCTGATTTCCGGGGGTATGTTACTGTCGTGCGACTGGAGAGAGATGACGGGAGTTTCCAGGGAATCATGGCGACGGTTTATGATGTGACCGGGCAGCGTGAAGCCGAACGGAAGATGAACAGTATCGAAAGCAACTTCTGGGAGATATTCAACTCGACCAATGATGCGCTTTTTGTCCATGACGCCTATACCGGCGCCATTGTGGAAGCCAATAAAACAGTGGAAAAGATGTATGGATACACGCGTGAGGAGATATTCTTCATGAACGTGCATGACTTCAGTGCCGGCGAGCCGCCGTACTCACTGAACGAGGCGATCGGATTCATTCGAAAGGCTGTCGAAGAAGGATTCCAGAGCTATGAATGGCTCGGCAGGAAAAAGGGCGGTGAACTTTTCTGGGCCGAGGTCTCCCTTACCGCGTCCCATATCGGCGGCGAGGGACGGGTCCTGGCAGTTGTGCGCGACATCAGCGACCGGAAGGAAATCGAGCAGCGGCTGCAATTCCTGAGCACCCATGATTCCTTGACCGGGCTGTACAATCGCGCATATTTTGAAATTGAGTTCGAACGGGCATCGAGAGGCGGGTGCTATCCGCTCAGCGTTATCATGGCTGACCTTGACGGGCTGAAGTTTGTGAACGATTCCAGGGGGCACGCGGCAGGCGATCGTTTGATCAAGGTTGCCGCCGATCTGCTTGGAGAATCGCTTCGGCCCGATGACCTGGTGGCCCGCATCGGTGGTGATGAATTCGCGGTCCTTCTGCTCCAGGCCGATGAAGACGCGACGCGACGGGTAATGGAACGCATCCGGGAAGCAGCTCGGCGGTATCGTGAGGGCAATGGCACGATTCAGGTCCGGTTTTCTCTCGGGGGCGCTACGGCAGGCACCCCCGAAGAAATTGACGGCCTTCTGAACAGGGCGGATATGCGGATGTATGAAGACAAGGCATCAAACAAGCTCACCTCGTAGCAGGCTGTTGATGTTCCTGTCATCATAACGGCACACCTGCCCGCTGGGTGGCGGCAGGAAGAACGTGTCTGCGGATTAACATTAAATTTTATAGATATGAAAATATTAATCTGATAGTATGGGGTCATGTGGGCCCGCCCTTTGTTCAATCCTCTTCTTTCAGCCATGTCAGGTCTCGTGGCTGCCTATCTCTGGGGAGTCTTCCCGTCGCAATTCCTGCTTGTCCCCCTGGCGCTCATTCTCCTGGTGTGTGTATTCAGGGAATGCCGATACCTGTTTCACGCAGTTGTAGCGCTCGCTTTTTTCGTATGGGGCGGGGCGTCTCTCAAGCCGTACCTTGAACCCGAATTTGCCGCCGATTCGGTGGTGCATCTGGCGGACGGCACTTCTTGCGTCATCGACGGGATCATCGACGAACGTCCCCAGTGGAAGGATGGCGGAGGCAAGCTTTACCTCCGGACGGTACGGCTCTTGTTACCACGCCTATCGGTCAGGCTTTCCGGCCGGATCCTGCTGTACGTTGGCGAGGGGCGCGGGGAGTTTCTGACCGGCGACCTGGTGCGTTTCAGGACCCGCTTCAGCAGGCCGCGCAATTTCGGCGTTCCCGGCGAGTTCGATTATGAGCGCTATCTTGCATGCCGCCGGGTCTATGTCACCGGATTCGTGAGATCACCAGACGATCTGGTGCTGCTGCGACGCGGCATTGCCCATCACCTCGGTTGGTCAATGGACCGGCTCGCCCTTGACCTGGGTATCCGCATCGGGCAGGTCCTCCCGGGGGAAGAAGGGGCGGTGATGCGGGCCCTGCTGCTGGGGGACATGGGGGGCGTTTCCGCTGATCTGCGGGATTTGTACACCAGAACGGGCGTGAATCATATCCTGTCCATATCGGGTTTTCATGTGGGTGTGATCGCGTTTTTCTTTTTTCACCTGGCCCTCTGGTGCGCCCGCTGCTCACGCTGCCTGCTTCTTCGAACCGGCCTGAGGCGGGTGCTCCTCATGGGAACGGTTCCGTTCCTGCTTTTTTACCTGTTCCTTTCAGGGGCCGCGCCGGCCACGGTACGCTCGGTCGTCATGATCACCACCTACCTGGCCGGGCTTTTGCTGGAGCGGGAAGTGGATCCGATCCATTCGCTGATGTTGGCGGCGCTCCTGATCCTCGGCTTTTCACCTCCCATTCTGTTTGACATTTCCTTCCAGCTTTCCTTCCTCGCACTGTGGGGCATTCTTGTCCTGACACCCCTGCTGATGACACCGTTCGGTGGGATAACCGGTCTTCCCCGAACGCTGCTCATGTTTCTGCTGGTGTCGCTGGCGGCAACCGCGGCAACCATGATCCCGGTTTCCTTTCACTTCCACCGCACCACGCTGACCGGACTGGTTGCCAATTTCGTCATTGTGCCGCTCCTGGGCTACGGTGCGGTTGTGCTCGGTTTTTCCGCCATGATGTGCGATTTCATCAGCCATTCAGGGGCACGAGCACTGCTCGTTGCGGCCGGTTGGCTCGTCAGGGCATGCCATCGAATGATGGATGTGCTGGCAATCCTGCCGACACTGCCGGTCTGGAAGACGGAACGTCTCGATGTTTTCCTGTCGCTGTTCACTCTCCTTGTGGTCACGTTCACCGGGCGACGCACGAGAGTCGTGTTGTGCTGCTGCGTGCTGGCTCTGTTTGCCGTACCCAGAGTCCTTTTGACCGAACCGGGGACGGGAAAACTGAGAATCGACTTCTTCAGTGTCGGACAGGGCGAATCCACCCTGATCAGTTTTCCCGACGGCAGAAAGATGCTTGTCGACGGCGGCGGCAGCCACCGGGCGGGCGGATTTGACCCGGGAGAACGACTGCTGGCCCCTGCTCTCTGGCTTCGGGGTATCCGGAAACTGGATTACCTGGTGCTGACCCATCCCCACCCCGACCATCTGAACGGCCTGATCTTCCTGGTGCGCAACTTTACCATAGGCGAATTCTGGGAAAGCGGAACAGTTGTCCATATCGAGGAATACCGTCTGCTGAAGACCGCCCTTGCCGCGCAGGGTGTGCCTGTCCGAAGGGTGAACTGCTCGACCGGCGTCATACGGATCGGGTCTGCGCGCATCGAGCCCCTGGCACCGGCTTCTTCCGATATGGTTCCGGACTCACGAGGCTCTGTCGAACTGAACGACGCTTCGATCGTGTTCCGCCTCGTCAAGGATGATTTCTCCGTGCTCTTTACCGGCGACATCGGCCGGCCGACGGAAAGGAGGCTCGCCGGAACGCCCTCAGCGGTACGATGCGATGTGCTGAAGGTTCCGCACCACGGCAGCAGGTTTTCATCCTCGGCTGATTTTCTGGCTGCTGCAGCTCCCGCGGTTGCCGTGCTCGGCGTCGGGTACGGCAACCGGTTCGGCCTGCCCTCGCGGGATACCCTCGACCGTCTCAGGCGCACTGGTGCGGCAATTTTCCGGACCGACCTGGATGGCACCGTCACCATCGTTTACGGCAATGGCGCGTGGGGTGTGGCAGCTTTCAGGGAATCCGGGCATTTCCATTGACATATTGCCCATTTCTTTGTAAGTTTTAGGATCGCGGAAAGTGCCGGTGCGGGACAACGATTCCAGGGCGAGCAGCTGTTCGAGGTGTGGGAATATGGAGAAAATACTCGTCGTAGAGGACGACAGATTCTTCAGGGAAATGTATTGCCATCTTCTTAACGGAGAAGGCTATGAGGTGCACACGGCTGCTTCCGCCGATGAGGCCATGGAGCGGCTCGTGACAACCGGATACCACCTCGTCGTGACCGACCTGATGATGCCGGGTCAGAACGGCCTGGATCTGCTGTTCCGTGTCAAGCGCCATGATCCCGACGTGGATGTCATCGTCGTGACCGGGGACACCAACGTGGAGTCCGCCATCCATGCCCTCAAGAACGGCGCCAGGGACTACCTGCTCAAGCCGGTCAACCATGACGAATTGCGGCATACGGTGTCTCTCTGCATGGAGCAGCGTCGGCTGCTGAACGAGAATATCGAGCTCAAGTCGCTCCTTCACCTGTTCCAGGTGGGACAGACCATCGCCAACTGTCTGGAGATGGAGCGGCTCGGAAACCTTGTCGTTGAAACGTTCGCGAAGGAAGTCGGCACAGGGAGGGCACTGGGTGTTTTCCCTGAAGGGGAGGGGAAGGTTCCCCATCTGGAAATGCGCGGGATAGGGAGCGCCGAGGGGCGCCTTATCGGCGACCTTCTGCTGGAGCACTACGGGAAGGTCACAGGCGAGACGTGGTCGAGGGTAAGCCTGGACGCCCTGCTGTGCGGTCATGGCGAAGCAGCGGATTTTCTGCCTGCAGATATGGAGGAAGCCCTGGTACTCTGTATACGGTCCAGAACGACCTTCCAGGGGGTCGTCGCGCTGTTCAACCCGCCTGAGGGCAAGCTCCCCCCGGAAATAAAGTCCCGCAATGTGAGTTTTCTCCTTGACCAGGCCTTTCTGGCCTTCGAAAATGCAGCCCGCTATGCGTCAGCACGGAACTTGCTCTATATCGACGAATTGACCGGCCTGTTCAATTACCGCTATCTTGACATCGCCCTGGAACGGGAACTGAAAAGGGCTGAACGGTATGATTCCCATGTCGGCCTCCTGTTCATCGACCTGGATCTGTTCAAGGGGGTCAATGACACCCATGGCCACCTCGTGGGGAGCCGGGTGCTTGGGGAAGTCGGTTCGCTGCTGCGCCGATCGGTCCGCGACGTAGACCTGGTCATCAGGTATGGCGGCGACGAATATACCATCATTCTGGTGGAGACCGATCCCGAGAGCACCGCGCTGGTGTCCGAGCGGATCCGTGCCACCGTCGAGGCGTACCGCTTCATGGAAAGTGATGGTCTGGATATCAGGCTTACCGTCTGCATAGGTTTTGCCTGCTTCCCCGACGACACCAGATCGAAGATGGAACTGCTGGAGGTTGCCGACAAGGCCATGTATCGCGGCAAGTTCAGCGGCAGAAACAGGGTATTCCGCGCATTGCGCGACAACTAGTTAGTTTCCATCCGGAAAGGGTGCTTTTCCGCCCTGGCGGTGTCAATCTGCGTGATTGCTTGTGCGGCATACGTGAGTATGCCTCCGCGCAATCCCTTGATTTCCTTGCCAGGACGAAAAATCCCCTCTTTCCGATCTGGAAACTGCAAAGTGTCCGGATGGAGTTTCCGGATGAACACTAATTAGTTTCCATTCGGAAAGGGTGCTTTTGATTCGGCCGTTGGCCTCACCCAGACGGCCAGCCCTTGCTGTCCAGTCCGGAAACGAGTTAATCAGGGTTTTACAGGAAGGGGTTCACAGCGTGGCAATCAACGGCATCAAGGGATTCAATGACATTCTGCCGGGCGAAGTGCGGAAGTGGCGGCATGTGGAGGAAACAGCCCGGCGCGTTTTCGAGATTTACGGTTTTTGCGAGATACGGGTCCCGGTTCTGGAAAAAACCGAGCTGTTCGCCCGCTCCATTGGCGATGCTACGGATATCGTGGAAAAGGAAATGTATTCCTTCACCGACAAGGGCGGGAACGGGGTGACACTCCGCCCCGAAGGCACTGCAGGGGTGATCCGTTCATTCATAGAGCACAAACTCCATGTCGCGGACCCGGTTGCCAAGCTCTATTACCTGGGACCCATGTTCCGGTACGAAAGGCCCCAGAAGGGGCGCTACCGCCAGTTCCACCAGATCGGGGTCGAAGTGGCCGGTGTCTCGGATCCGAAGATTGACGCCCAGGTCCTCACCATGCTGTGCCATTTTTTCGCCGAGTTGGGTCTGACTGAACCGCACTTGCAGATCAATTCCCTCGGCTGCCACGAATGCCGGCCGGGATACCGGGAGAAACTGCAGAAGTTCCTTCACGACCGGCTGGATGCCTTGTGCGACGACTGCCGACGCCGATATGTGACCAACCCGCTCCGGGCGCTGGACTGCAAGGCTGCCGGTTGCCGTGAGGCAACCGCATCCGCGCCTTCCGTTCTCGACCACCTCTGCCCCGGATGCGATGAGCATTTCTCCCGTACCCGCGCTGGTCTGGAGGCAGCGGGAACTCCTTACGAGATCAATCCGCGGATGGTGCGGGGGCTGGACTATTATACCCGTACGACCTTCGAACTGGTGACGGGCTTGCTCGGCGCCCAGAGCGCCGTTGCAGCGGGCGGGCGCTATGACCGCCTGATCGAGGAGCTGGGGGGCCCGTCCCTGCCGGGGATCGGGTTTGCCATGGGTGTGGAGCGGGTCGTGCTCCTGCTCGGCGACACCGATTTCGGCGTCAGGCCGGATCTCTTCATCGCTTTTCACGGGGATGCCGCAGGAAACGAGGCCTTCAGGTTGATGTGCAGGTTGCAGCGGCTCGGGGTATCGGTGGAGATGGACTATGAAGGGAAAAGCCTGAAAAGCCAGATGCGCCGTGCCGACAAGTTCGGTGCGCGCCATACGCTGATTCTGGGCGAGGATGAACTGGCACGGGGAATGGCGGTCATTAAGGAAATGGACAGCGGGGTCCAGCGGGAAGTGGCACTGGACCCCGAGAACATCAACATGCTGCTCGCCCCGGGAAGCGGCGCCGGAGATATGCGGAAGGAGCAGCAATGAAAAGGGAACTGCGCTTCGACTATATTTTTGGGGACGAGTACCGCCCCGTCTTCGTAAACGGCGCCCATGGGGGTGTATCCCCCCGGGGGGAGATGGTCATCAATTTCTATCATGAGCGTCCGCCGCTGCCCGATTCAGTCACCCATGAGCTTTCGCCTGACGGGACCATCGGCAGGGAGGTGCAGCCGGACCCTGCCTCAGTGGCCACTACCATGGTGCGTTCCGTGGACGCGGGGATAATCATGTCCTACGAGAACGCCCGCAACTTTCATCTCTGGCTGGGAGAACGGTTGCGGGAGATGGAGGCGCTGGAAAAAGCCCGTGTCGCATTCGCCGCTGACCGGCAGAAGGCTGGCGAGGGGACAACCCACTGAACTCCGGCCTGGCCTCACCGTATCCTGCCGGTTTTTCCGCTGCCGCCTGACCAGTGTTTGAAGAAGACCAGTCCCCGAAGCGCCTTTCTTTCCAGGCAACCCCAGAAACGGCTGTCATACGAGCGGTCCCGGTTATCTCCCATGACGAAATAGGATCCAGCCGGTACGGTGACCGGTTTGAAGGTGTCTCTCGGGTTTTTTTCCTGCGGGACCAGGTCGCTTTCCTTGTGGGTTTCGGCGGGGAGGGCATGCAGCCTGCCATTTACATACACCTTCTTGTCGACCGCCTGCACGACATCACCCGGCAGACCGATGATCCTGCTGACCATTTCCTTTTCGGGGTCAGGCGGGTAGCGGAAGACGATGACATCGCCCCGCCGCGGTGCGCGGAACTCGAGAATGTTGATGTCGGTGAACGGGAGCCGGGCGCCGAAGACCATGGTGTTCACCAGGAAATGATCTCCCGGCGAAATCGTGTCTTCCATTGCGTAAGATGGGGAAACGTAGGGTTTCACGACACACGCGCGGAGAGCGCTGCCCATTATGACGACAATAATGGCCGATGTGGCAAACAGTTTGATCGATGTTCTCATCGTTTTTGTCCGCGGGAAGCCATTGTCCGCATCATTTTATCAGATCCCCGATCCTGTCCCAACGGACCCGTGAGCGGTCCCCGTCCCACGACCAGTAGAGAATGAAAGCCAGTCCCTTGATGTTGTCCTTGGGGACAAATCCCCAGAATCGGCTGTCCTGGGAGCGGTCCCGGTTGTCTCCGAGCACGAAGTAACTGTCTCCGGGAACCGTGATCTCCTTGAAATTGAATAGTTCCGGAGGCGCCGAGTCGAAGGACAGGCCCTTGTGAACTTCCTGGGTGATGGTATAGGGCCGGTCATTCACGTAGACGACCTGGTTGACCATTTTCACCCGGTCGCCGGGAAGCCCGATTACCCGCTTGATATAGTCTTTCCGCTGCCAGAAGTGCAGGTCGGGGTTCCTGGTGTCTTCCGGGTATTCAAAAACGATAATGTCGCCCCTCTGGGGCTGGCGGAGGGGAAGTATCCATGTGTCGGTAAAGGGTATTCTGGTCCCGTAGATGAACTTGTTCACCAGGAGGTGGTCGCCGATGAGAAGTGTATCCTCCATCGAGCCGGAAGGGATCTTGAATGCCTGTACCAGGAACGCGCGAATGATCAGGGCCAGGATGACTGCTATGATGATCGATTCGGCATACTCCCTGAAGACGTTTTTCTTCGGCGTGGCGACCGCTTCAGCTGCGGTCTTGCCGGTCTCCATGTTTCCGTCACTGTTCTTTTTCATGTCTGTTCAACACCTCGGCTGATGTAATCAACAGCCCTGCCGCCCTGACGCAGTGCGGCAGAATGGTTGCCGATCCGTGACTACTTGTCTTCCACCTTGAGAATTGCCAGGAAAGCCTCCTGGGGAAGTTCCACATTGCCCACGTTTTTCATGCGCTTCTTGCCTTCCTTCTGTTTTTCCAGCAGTTTCCTTTTCCTCGTGATGTCGCCGCCATAGCATTTTGCCAGAACATCCTTGCGCAGCGCCTTGACCGTTTCCCGGGCGATGACCTTGCTGCCGATGGCTGCCTGGATGATGACTTCGAACATCTGGCGCGGGATGAGTTCCTTCATTTTGGAAACCAGTTCACGCCCGCGGTAGTAAGCCTTGTCCTTGTGGATGATCAGCGAAAGAGCGTCGACGACTTCACCGTTGATCATGATGTTGAGGCGAACGAGATCGCTGTGTCGGTAGTCGAGATATTCATAATCGAGTGAGGCGTATCCCTTGGTAATGGACTTGAGGCGATCGTAGAAATCCAGGACGATCTCGTTCAGGGGCATCTCATAGACGATCATCACGCGGGTTTGCGTAAGGTATTTGATTTCCCTCTGGCACCCTCTCTTTTCCTCGCAGAGGGCAAGTATGCCGCCGACGAATTCGTTGGGGACATGGATGGAGGCCAGAATAAAGGGCTCCTCGATATAGTCGATAACCTGGAGCGGAGGGAGCAGGTTGGCACTTTCGATGGTAACCAGTTCCCCGTCGGTCTTGTGGACCCGGTAGACAACCGTTGGGGCGGTGGTGATGAGATCCAGGCCGAACTCCCGTTCGAGCCGCTCCTGGATGATCTCCATGTGCAGCAGGCCGAGAAACCCGCAGCGGAAACCGAAACCAAGCGCAACGGAGTTTTCCGGTTCATAGGTAAAGGAGGCATCGTTGAGTCTCAGCTTGGACAGTGCATCCCTCAGCTGCTCATATTGGGCTGTGTCAATGGGGTAAAGGCCGGAAAAGACCATCGGCTTCACCTCCTTGAAGCCGGACAGCGGCGCTTCGCACTGGCGGTTCTGCAGAGTTACCGTGTCACCTACCTTGGCGTCTTTGACTTCCTTGATGCCGGCGATTATGAAGCCGACTTCTCCGGCGCAAAGCGTGGCAACTTCAACCATAGCCGGCGCGAAGACCCCGATCTTGAGGGCTTCGTAGCTCCTGCCGCTGGACATCAGCAGCACCTTGTCGCCCTTTTTTATCGTGCCGTCGAAAATCCTCACCAGGATGACGACGCCCTGATACTGGTCGTACCAGGAATCGAACAGCAGAGCCTTGAGAGGAGCCGAGGGATCGCCTTCCGGAGCAGGGATCTTGCGGATGATCTCTTCCAGGATCTCCCGGGTGCCGATCCCTTCCTTGGCGCTGGCCAATACCGCGTCGTGGGCGTCAAGGCCGATGATCTCCTCGATCTCGTGCTTGATCCGCTCCGGTTCCGCCGCGGGGAGGTCGATCTTGTTCAGGACCGGAAAAACCTCCAGGTTGTTTTCAATGGCGAGGTAGACATTGGCCAGTGTCTGGGCTTCAACACCCTGGGAAGCGTCCACTACCAGCAAACCCCCTTCGCAGGCCGCAAGTGAGCGGGAAACTTCGTAACTGAAGTCGACGTGCCCCGGTGTATCGATCAGGTTGAGCGTATACTCTTTGCCATCGTCCGCCTTGTACGTGAGGCGGACCGTCTGGGCCTTTATGGTAATGCCGCGCTCCCGTTCCAGGTCCATCTTGTCCAGGAACTGGTCCTGCCTTTCCCGGTCCGAAAGGGCGCCGGTGTATTCGAGAAGACGGTCCGCCAGGGTTGACTTGCCGTGATCTATATGGGCGATAATGGAAAAATTGCGTATGGATCGTAGTTTCATAACCTGATGGCCTTGCTGAGATCAAATATAAAAGAATATATAAATGCTGTATTGTTGTAAAGCACTATCACGACTTCTGACGAAAATCCTTTTCCCGACGGCATCAGTCCGCCGGCGGGAAAGGGGCCGGCGCATGGCATGGGATGGACGGCCCGTATGGGCCGGCTCTGGTCGTGAGAGCAGAGAAGATTCGAGCGTTGTCACATCGTTGGGAGATGGGCGCTTTCAGGGAGCGAAGCCGCGATCAGAAAGCCTTTACCTTGCCGAGTGCGCCGATTCCGGAAAGGGTGAAGCTGATCAGGAAGCTGTTGTTTTTGTCGAAGCGATCATGGTATGTCAGAATGACTGACCAGCACTTCTGCTTGTATTCCATGGCATAGACGGACTCGAGGAATCTGCCGGAATCGAACGAATAGCGCGAGGCATAGTGAAAGGTGAACGGTTGCAGGTAACTGGCGGTCAGCCTGCCTTCGAGGTAATCGACCTCGTTGCGTGAAAACCGGTACGAGACGCCGGCTGAATTGCCTCGGCTGTCGGAGGCGCTGATGCCGGTGTTTGCAGTGGTGAAGCGCACCTCATAGGGATTGAAGCGGCTGTCGAGATCCAAGCTGAGACGTTTCAGGAGATTGATCCGCGCTTCGGTACGGATATCGGTGAAAGGCCGTTGATCGTCCACGACCGCCAGGACATCGCGCCGGGTATCGCTGATTTCATATCCCTGCGAAATCCTGAAATATGCAAGGTCCGCATACAGGGACGTACCGTCTTCTGAGAGGTATTTCCCGGTCAGGTAGTTGGTGATGGAATAGCTGACCATGTTCTGGGGGACCAACCGGTCTTTGTAATCGAAGAAGGGGAGGTCGTCCTGGTTTTCGTACGGCATGTAGCTGTAATCGATCTGGGGCATGACAATATGCTTTATTTTTTTCATCCGGCCCCATGCTGCATCATAAACCCTGGAAAATGTCGCAGAAAGGGACGCACCAACTACCGGTAGTCCCATTTCGTCGAAACTGTCGCCGGAATTGCTGCCGTAGGTGCTGTAGATCCTCTCGCGGTAGCCGAACCACGCTGACCCTTCCAGAACGCCGCCCAGCGATGCATAGTAGGTAAGCGTGGGCTGGAGATCGAAGCGCACTCCCTTTACGCCGTGTTCCCGGTGGAAATTGGTGAAATTGGAGTCGAAGGAAATGTAGAACGGTGTCGCAGCGACCTGCTGCTTGAAGCTCGTGAACGTTACGGCGGGATAGTTCTGGAGTGTTGCCCCGTTGCTGTCGGCATACAGGTCCTGGTAATATTTCACTTCGGTGGTCAGTGCATGGCGTTCCCAGTGTTTGGTAAGAAACGCGGTGCTTTCCAGGTATTGCCGGTTGTATTCGCCGGATTCCTCGCTGTAATCTTCATAGAAATCCCTGTCAAGGGTCATGTCCAGGTCCGTGCGGAAGAACAGGGTCGGTGACAATGTCTGCTGGTGCGTGCCTTTCAGGCTGCCGCGCACCATGTCCCTGTCCCAGTCGTATATCAGGTATGGCTTCAGTTCTCCCTGGCTGCCGGCACGCAGGATATAGCGGTAGTCAGCGCCGAGACCGACCCCTTTCTTTGTCTGGACATCGGTGTAGAAGGTGACGTCCTGGCTTGGAGAGATGACGAGATAGTAGGGGATTTGCAGAAAAAAACCGTTCCGTGAGCCGACGGACGGGATGAGAAAGCCGGATTGCCGCTCTGTTGCTACGGGATAGACGATGTACGGCAGATACATTACCGGGAAGTCTTTGATGTAGAAAACAGCGTTTTTGCCGACGGCGTACTCTTCCCTGGTCACGTCCAGCTCCGAAGCGCTGAATTTCCAGCTCGGGACCCGGCCGTCGCACGTGGTGAAGAAGCCTTTTTTTATTCGGTAGTCGTTTTCCCCGGTTTTCTGCATTTCAGCGCCGGAGAGGTGGAAGTTGCCCCGTTTGATGAACAATGCGCCGTTGGTGATCTGGCCCAGTTGCGTTTCGAGGTTCAACGAAACCGCATCGGCGCGAAGGGTGTCTTCTCCCTTTTCAATCAGGACATTGCCGGCGGCGGTGGCCTGGCTGTCACGATCCCGGAGCGTAGCGCCATCGGCTGTGAGAACCGCACCGTTCCACTCGATGCGGACACTTCCGTTTGCCCTGTACGTTTCCTCCTTCTTGTCGTACCCGATGCTGTCGGCGGTGATCTTGACACCGTCCGGTGTTTCCGCGGCTGAGGCTAACGGGAGAAGGAGAATGATTATTCCTGCCAGGATCTGGGAGGTTTGATATCGCATGTTTCTGGTTGTTATCCTCGGAATGGCTCGAACCTCCGGGAAGTGAGTTTTGCCCGCGCCTCGCCGACTGCGAAGAGTGAACCGCAGACGACAACGAGATCATGGGGATCGGCTTTGGCAACAGCGCTTTCAAGGCCTTCAGTGACGCTTCCGCCGTCTTCTGCGTCATAACCCAGCTGGCTGCAATGATCCGCCAGCATGCCGGAGGGAAGTCCCCGGGGTATTGCCGGCGTCACGGCGATGATGCGGTCAGCCATGGGCAGAAGACAGGAGAGCATGCCGGCGGCGTCCTTGTCTCCTGCCATACCCAGAAGCAGTAGCAGGCTTCGGCGTGGAATCTCCCGCAGCGACTCGGCCAGCGCCGCAGCACCTGCCGGATTGTGTGCGCCGTCGAGCAGGATTCGCGGCGCTCCCGGAAACAGTTCCATCCTGCCGGGCCACCGCGCCCCTTCGATTCCCCTCAGGGCATCTGCGGCCGTCAATGGCAGGAGGTCGCGTCCGAGCAGCTCTGCCGCGTTCAAGGCAGCTGCCGCGTTGACTGACTGGTAACGCCCCGGTATTCCGGGCTTGATCCCTGCCAGGTCCCACTCCGGGCCGCTGTAGGAAATGCAGCCATCCTTCCATTCCGCACTGAAATCCGTGCCGTGAAGATGGAAAGGGCTGCAGAGCCGTGCGCACTGTTCCCTGACAACCGTGAGGGCTTCGGGGGGTTGGGGCGCCGAAACGACCGGTCTGCCCGGCTTGATCACGCCCGCCTTCTGCAGGGCGATCGAGCCGATATCTTCTCCCAGATACTGGCAATGATCCAAGGCTATCGGCGTGATGACTGACAGAACGCCTGATGCCGCATTCGTCGCATCGTAGCGACCACCCATGCCCACTTCCATGATGGCAGGACCGACGCCCTGCTCGGCAAAAGCCAGGTATGCCATGGCAGTGACGATCTCGAAGAAGGTCGCACCCTGGGGCGCGGATGACAGCACCTTCCCGGCCAACCGGAGCACGTCTTCTTCTGCAAGCTCAGTGCCGTTCAAGCGGATGCGTTCCGGGAACGCGATGAGATGCGGCGAAGTGAACAGGCCGACCCGGTATCCGGCAACGTCCAGTATGGAGGCCAGGAATGCGGCAGTCGACCCCTTGCCGTTGGTGCCGGCCACGTGGATCACCTGCAGGCCGTCCTGCGGATCGGACAGCGCCTTGAGGATCGTCCTGATCCGTTCGAGCCCCGGCCTGATCCCGAACCGGCCGAGACCGTAAATCCGGGACAGCATTTCCCGGTAGCTCATGACGCCGGGTCTTTCGTCACGGGCAGGAGCGGCTCCCTGTCAGCTTCCAACGGCTTTCCGCCCATTACCCGGTCCCTTGACCAAAAGCATCCGTATGACCTGGGAGAGCGTTTCCCTCATGTCTTTCCGTGCCACGATGAGGTCCAGCATGCCGTGTTCAAGGAGATATTCCGCGCGCTGGAAACCTTCAGGGAGCTTCTGCCGTATGGTCTGTTCGATGACCCGGGGACCGGCGAAACCTATCAGTGCCCTGGGTTCGGCCATGATTATGTCGCCCAGCATGGCAAAACTCGCGGTCACTCCCCCCGTCGTGGGATCGGTGAGCACCGAGACATACGGAAGGCGTGCTTCACGGAGCCTGGCAAGGGCTGCGGAAGTCTTGGCCATCTGCATGAGGGAGATGATGCTTTCCTGCATTCTTGCACCGCCGGAAGCGGAGACAATGATGGCAGGCGTCCGGCATTCCACGGCACGCTCGATGAGCCGGGTAATCTTTTCTCCGACAACGCTCCCCATGCTGCCGCCCATGAAGGTGAAGTCAAAGACCCCGATCTGCACCGGCGTTCCGTTCAGCATGCCTTCACCGCATATCACGGCTTCCTTGCCGTTGCCTTTTGCAACCGCCGAGATAATCCGCTCGCTGTAACTCCTGGAATCCTGGAATTCCAGGAAATCGGCGGATTCCATATCCCGGTCTTTTTCCGTGAAGCTGCCGCTGTCCAGAAGGAGGTCGAGCCGCGCTTGCGCTGAGAGCCGGAAATGGAAGCCGCATTTCGGGCAGACATTGAGGTTTTTTTCGATTTCTTTGGTATATATGGCGGAATTGCAGCTCTTGCACTTTGTCCAGAGCCCTTCGGGAACCCGCACCTTTTTCCCTTCATTGCGTTCCAGCGGTGCTTTGCCTCGCGTAAACCAGCCCATGTTCATCCCTCATCGAAAAAAATAGGTGACGACCATTCGTTGATCGCAGCCGTGCGCCTGACATGCTCAGTGCGCAACAGTACCATGTTCGGGGTCGATATGAAAGGGGAAAAGGTCCCCGCTGCGGTATGCGCCACAGGGATCGGTTCGCCGGTTCGATTGCATGCTTCGACGTTATGCGGCATCCCTGATGCCCTGCTTGAGCGATGCGACGAAATCCCGTACGGTATCCTTCAGTTCCTGACCCGTGAAGCTCTCGAACAGCCTGACCAGCGCGCTCCCCACGACCGCGCCGTCTCCCTGGCGGGCACAGGCGCCTGCCTGTTGGGGGTCGGATATGCCGAACCCGACCACCAGCGGCAGGGTCGTGGCTTCCCTGACGCAGCACAGTTCCTCTCCGAGCGATGCCGATACATCCTTGCGTGCACCGGTTACTCCGGTGACGGATACATAGTAAATGAACCCGCGCCCCTTCCTGGTTACCCGCTCGATGCGCTGTGCGTCGGAAGTGGGGGCAAGGAGAAAAATGACGTCGAGGCCCTTTTCCCTGGCGATGGCGTAAAACCCTTCAGCATCAGCTTCTTCCGGCGGCAGGTCGACCAGGATGATGCCGTCGATGCCGGCGGTGACGGCATCGGTGACGAAGCGCTCGACACCGTAGGACAAAACCGGGTTGTAATAGCCCATGAGGACGATGGGTATCTGGCTCGTCTGCCGCAGGCAGCTCACCATGTCCAGTATGCCGGGCAGGGTCGTGCCCGAAGCGAGCGCCCGCTCGGAGGAGAGCTGGATGGTCGCTCCGTCAGCCATCGGATCGGAAAAGGGGATGCCCAGTTCTATGATGTCTGCTCCGGCCCGCTCCAGTTCGGGAATCATTTCGGCCGTTGTCGCAAGGTCGGGGTCGCCGGCCGTGATGAACGTGACCAGCGCCTTGTCGTTCTTTTTCTTCAGCTCCTTGAAGGTTGCCGCGATCCTGCCCATATGGTGTCCGCTTCCGGCGGCTGCCGTCCCGGTTGCCGCTCTTGGTGATTTTAAGGCTCGCGCCGGTCTTCCCGCAACGTGAAGCCGCTGATTTCCTTCTTCAGCACCTCCACCTGGCGGGAGAGACCGCCCACGGCCCGGTCCATGGTCCCCGCGGCCTGGAGATGGTCGTGGGTCGATTTCTGTATGTCGTCGACAGCCGTGACGATCTGTTCGCTGCCGCGCGTCTGCTCGTCGCAGGCACGTTTGATCTGTCGTATCATCGTGGTTATGTTTTCGGTGGATGCCGCGATCAGATTGCCGACCTTGCTCTGTTCCCTGATGGATGAACGGACCTGTGAGGTCAGTATCTTCATTCTTTCGACCGCGGTCATGATGAGGTCGCTTCCTTTGCTCTGCTGGTGGGTCGCATTGGCAATCTGCATGATCATGTCCGTGACCTGTTCCATCGCCTCACGGATCATCTGGCTTCCCCGTGCCTGTTCCGCGGCTGCGCAGGCGATTTCGCTCACCTGCACGGAAGCCTTCTCGACCCCGGCGACGATCTTTTCCAGGGCGACCCCGGATTTCTGCGACAGGAGTTCGCCGTCGGCAATCCTCTTTTCCGCGGCTTCGATGGCGTCGACTGCCCGTCCGGTCTCTTCCTGGACGCCCTTGATGAGTTCTTCGATCTCCCTGGTCGAACTGCTGGTCCGGTCGGCAAGTTCCTTGATTTCGTCGGCCACCACCGCGAAACCTTTGCCCTGCTCCCCGGCCTGTGCGGCTATGATGGCCGCGTTCAGCGCCAGCAGGTTGGTCTGCTCCGCGACATCGTTGATCACCGAGAGGATCGTGCCGATGTCGCCTGCTTTTTGCGACAGCGTTTCAATGACTTCATGGGTTATGTGGGATGATCTCTTGATTTCCTGCATTCCGGTTATGGTCGCTTCGACCGAGGCCTTGCCGGTTTCGGCATCTTTCCGCACCTGCTCTGAAATAGCGGCCGTGTCCAGTGCGTTTTTCTCCACCTGGCGAATGGAGCTGTCCATCTGGATGACCGATGAAGCCGTGACCGTGGAGGAATCGATGAGGCCGTTGACGCTGTCGCTTATGTGTTTGATTGCGGCGGCCATCTGGATGATCGAGGAACTCACGTCGTCGACCGACTGGGCGAGGTTTTCCACGTTGAGGGCAACCTCTTCGATACTTGCCGCCATCTCGAGCACCGACGAGGAGTTCTCGGATGCGGAAAGGGACAGGCTGTCGATGCCCTGTGAAACTTCCCGGATGGATGCGTTGATCTCTATGATCGCCGACGAGGTTTCTCCAACCCGTGCATTGGTCTGTTCAGCCCCCCTGAAAACCTGTTTCGATGCTTCGGACAGGGTATGGGAAATCTTTGCCAGTTCCATTGACGACGCATCCACCTTGGTCACCATTTCGCTCAGCATGTCCACAAACCCGTTCAGCGATTCGCCAAGTTCGCCGATTTCGTCCTTGCTGTCGGGTGAAAGGCGGAGCGACAGATCTCCCCCCGTAATGAGCGAACGGGCGAACGTCGCTTCTTTCCTTACAGAGGTGACAAAAGAGTTGATCACTATCCAGGCGAAGATGCACACGAGAACCAGAATGCACCCGCCGAGCATGAAACCCATGGCAGCGGTTTTGCGTGCGTAGGCCGCCTCCTGGGCCTTGATGGCGGAGATGTCGCTCCTGAGTCCGTCAATGATGCCTGAGAGCCCTGTCGTGATATCCCGGTAGCGGCGGCTCTGAACGGTGTCTGACAGATCCCGTGCCTGTGCGCGGTCACCCTGGCGGACTGCCGGCAGGATACCGTTCCGGAGCGTCGTGAAAAGATCCGGCCATGTCTTGAAGGCTGTCCGGTATTTTTCGACTGCCTGCGGCTGCAGTTGCCCGTCCTGTAGGGCGGCAATCTCTGCCTGGATCTGCCCCGTGAGGGAAGCTGACTCGTTGTAATCATCTTCGAGGGCAGCCTGGCCCGTACCGCCGGCAAGACTCAGTTCCACTGCACGGAGCCGGTACATCATCGACTGGAGCGTGACTGCCTTGTCCAGTGAATTCTGGGCCGAAGCGATTCTGCGATAGCCTGTCCCGTCGACCTTGACACGGTTGACGACCTGGAGCGCGGTAATGACGATGAACAGAAAACCGATCAGCGCGACTGCCATCAGAATCAGCATCTTCATTTTGAGGCGCATGGAATGAAACAGCCCCGCCATGTCGGCAATGCCCATGGTTCCCTCCGGAATCCGGCCGTGTAGTGGTCAACAAAATCCATGCTCCGCGCGTGCCCTGACCGGGGGACCGTTCGATGCGGAGCAAAAAAGCCATAAAACCTTTGCACTTTTAGCACCGGGCGCCTTTTTTTTCAAGGTAAAAAGCAGACAGGGCCGAAGAGGGGAGAAGGTTTGCCGCGTTTGTTCTTGACAGGAACAGACCGGTATATGAAAATGTGAACCCGTGAACCGGAAGGACTCTTGTTGCTTCGTGGCACGCTGGACGGGATTGAAAAGCCGTGGGCCAACGTCACGCCGCTCCGGTTCCATGAACATTTGTCAAGGCGGTCCGAAAAGGGTAACGGGTTGACTGCTGTTATCCTTTTTTCTTCATGACCGGCAGCCGATTGCCTGTCAGCGTGCATCTCCGGTTGGCGACCGGTGAGTGCCGGGAGAGCATTCTTGAAAACAGATGCCAACGGTTTCGCGGATTCCATCTGGAGGGTCTTCTCCTCCCTGCAGCTGACCATCGCTCTCCTGATCGGCCTGGCAACAGTATCCATAATCGGGACGGTCATTCCCCAGGAAGGAACTGCGGCTCTCGAGAACTACCTGCGGACAATCAGCATGTCCACGTATCAGTTCTACGACAGGCTGGGCTTCTTTGACATGTACCATTCCTGGTGGTTCATAGCGCTGCTTTGCATGCTGTGCATGAACCTGATCGCATGTTCTCTGCGCAGGCTTCCCCACGATTGGAAAAGCATCACACAGCCGCCGATGGTCCTCGACGAAGCCCTGGAAAGATCGCTTCCCTTATCCACGTTGCTGGAAGTTCCTGATGATGCTGCCGACATCGAGCAGAAGGCCTCCTCACTGCTGCGGCAGGAGTTTGCCACCCCCACGGTAAACCGTTGTGGCAGGGAGATCCATCTGTTTGCCCAGAAGGGCAGGTGCGGCAGGATCGGTGTCTATGTACTCCACGCCAGCATCATCGTCATCTTCATCGGGGTGATTATCGGGTCGCTGTTCGGTTACGAGACCTCTGTGGAGATACCGGAGGGCGGGAGCGTCACCCGGATCGTGACTGCCAAGGGCACGACGATAGACCTTGGTTACACGCTTCGCTGCGATTCCTTTGCGGTCAGCTATTACGAGACCGGAGTCCCCAGGGAGTACAAGAGCGTACTCAGCGTGACCGATAAGGGGCGGACCATTGTGGACAGGCAGGCGGTCATTGTGAACCGTCCGCTCACTTTTCGTGGCACGACCTTTTATCAGAGCGGCTACCGGCCGGCCGGCCCGCCTGCCTTTCATGTCACCGTCAGGGACCGTTCCACCGGTTCCACTGCCCGGATAACCGCCCGACAGGGTGAAACGGTTTCGCTGCCGGGCGGCGGTTCTTTCAGGCCGATCGACTATGTCCCTGAAGTGCGGCCCAGTGTTCCCCATGCTGCGGGGCCGGCGATGCTCGCGGAATTCATTCCCGCAGCCGGTGAACCGCAAACCGTTCTGCTTCTTCAGCGGTACCCGGAATTCGATGTCCGGAGGGGGGGGGGACTGGTATTCACCTGTGACAGTATTGACGAAACGTGGATTACCGGCCTGAAAGTGGTGAGGGATCCGGGGGTACGGGTCGTCTGGCTGGGTTGTCTGCTGTTGGTTGGCGGTCTGTTCACGGCCTTTTTCCAGTCCCATCGGAGAATCTGGATACGCATCGCTGGCGGTCGTATCGTGCTGGCGGGCAGTGCCCGCAGGAGCCATGCTGCGTTCAAGGGTTTCTTCGAGGATTTGGCGGACAAGCTGCAAAAAATGTAGCCATGGAGAGCATACGGATGTCCAGTTCTCTGCTTTTCACTATCGCAACACTGACCTATCTGGCTTCGACAGTCATGTTTTTCGTCTACCTGGCTGTCAGGAGCAGGGGCGTGGGGCTGAGTGGAACCCTCGCCGCCCTGTTCGGCTTCATCGTCCAGACAGCCGCCCTCGGGCTCCGCTGGAAAGAGTCCTACGACATGGGCCATGGCCATGCCCCACTGTCGAACCTCTATGAATCGGTCGTGTTTTTTTCCTGGGCCATCATCCTGATCTACCTGCTGATCGATGCGAAGTACCGGTTCCGGGCCGTGGGGGCGTTTGTGGTCCCGCTTGCCCTCCTGGCCTCCGCCTGGGCGCAGCTCAGTCTCGACAGCGGCATAGCGCCGCTCGTGCCGGCCTTGCAGAGCGACTGGCTCCTGTACCATGTGATAACCTGTTTCCTGGGCTATGCGGCCTTTGCGGCAGCATGCGGCGTTTCAGTCATGTACCTGTTCAAGGCCCGCCACGAGCGCGCCAACGGCACTGTCCGGTCCGGCGGTGTCTTTTCGCTCTTCCCCGCAGCGAACGTGCTGGACGAACTGAACTACCGCGCTATCATGGTCGGGTTCCCGCTCCTCACGATCGGCATCATCACGGGTGCCGTCTGGGCCGACTACGCCTGGGGGACCTACTGGAGCTGGGACCCGAAAGAAACCTGGTCGCTCATTGTCTGGTTCATCTATGCAGCCTTTCTCCACGCCAGGATAACCCGCGGTTGGGTGGGAAAGCGCTCGGCGATCCTTTCCATCGCGGGATTCGCTGCGACCGTTTTCTGCTATCTCGGGGTCAATCTGCTTCTTTCCGGGCTGCACAGCTACGGCGGAGGGTAGGGACCGCAGGTTTGCCCGGGTTGTCGTACATGGAAAAGACCGGGACGTGCCGGTCTTTTTGTTCTTGACACTGTTTCTCTTTATGACGATGGAAGCCATGGAATATCCGAAACTATCGATCATCATACCGGTGAAGCCGGGAGGCGCCGTGCGGGCGCTGGACGGCTTGCGGCGGCTCGACTATCCGGCGGGTTCTTTCGAGGTGCTGGTGGCCGAGGGCTCCTGCCCCAGCCGCCAGCGCAATGCCGCCGCCGGCCAGGCGGCCGGGGACATCCTTTATTTCCTCGACGATGATTCTCTGGCTGATCCGGCGGCGCTTGAAGCGATCGCAGCTCATTTCACCGCGGAAGCCCTGGCGGCGGTTGGCGGACCGTCCCTGACCCCGGCCAGTGACTCGGTTCTGCAGCGGTCGTTCGGCATGGCGCTGGCGTCTCCCTGCGGCGGGGGCGGTGTACGCAACCGTTACCGGAAGAGCGGCGAGCTCCGCGAAACGGGTGACCATGAGCTGATCCTGTGCAACCTGGCCATTTCCGCACGGGTCTTTCGGGAACATCGCGGTTTCGACGAACGCCTGTACCCCAACGAGGAAAACGAATTCCTGGAACGGCTCAGACGCCATGGATCGAGGTTGCTGCATGATCCCCACCTGGCGGTCTTCCGCAGCCAACGGGTCTCGGTCCGTGCGTTCGTCCGCCAGCTGTTCGGTTATGGCAGGGGCAGGGCCCAGCAGATCCTGCTGGGCGGCGGGAGCGGGCCGGCGCCCTATGTGCCCGCCCTTTTTCTCCTTTACGTGCTCTCTCTTCCCTTTGTCCAGGGGACTGTTTACTCCGTTCCGCTTTTGTGTTACCTAGTCATGTGCGCGGCAGGAGCCGTTCATGCCGGAACCGAGAAGAAAGACCCGCTCCCGGCGTTGCTCCTCCCCCTCGTCTTTGCCCTGCTTCATCTGTCTTACGGCGCGGGCCTCATCTGGGGATTTGCCAGGTATGCCGGCCGGCAACGAGCGCTGCCGCAGGGTGAGGTTACGGTGAGAAGGGTCAAGGAGTTCGGGAGTGGGCAACAATGGTAGATGACGGTTCGTGCGGACGGATCCATTTAAAGAATTGCGAGGTAATGAGTTGGAACTCAGCATAGTAGTACCCATTTACAATGAAGAGGAGAACATCCGTGACCTGCACCGGGAGATAGGTGAGGCCCTTGCCGCGGGAGGAACGGACTATGAGCTCATCTTGGTAGATGACGGCTCTACGGACGGTTCTTACCGGGTTCTCAAGGAAATCGCCGCTTTGGACCGGCGGGTCAAGGTGATCCGTTTCCGGCGCAATTTCGGCCAGACTGCCGCCATGGCCGCGGGTTTCGACGCTGCCGCGGGCCAGGTGGTCATCCCCATGGACGGCGACCTGCAGAACGACCCGGCTGACATACCGCGGCTTCTGGCAAGGATCGGAGAGGGTTTCGACGTGGTGTCCGGCTGGCGCCGTGACCGGAAGGACTCCTTTCTCAACCGCACCCTGCCGTCCATCCTGGCCAACCGCTTCATCTCCGGCATGACCGGTATCAGGCTGCATGACTACGGTTGTACCCTCAAGGCATACCGCAGGGAACTGCTCGACGGGATCAACCTGTACGGCGAAATGCACCGCTTCGTCCCGGCGCTGGTGTCACAGCTCGGCGCCCGGGTGACCGAAATTCCGGTCGGGCACCGCCCCCGTCTCCGCGGTACCAGCAAATACGGCATTTCACGCACCATGCGGGTCATCCTCGATCTGTTGACGGTTAAATTCCTGCTCAACTATTCCACCCGCCCCATCCAGCTGTTCGGCCGTTTCGGCGTCTATACCCTGCTGGCATCGGTGCTGTCCGGCGGCGCTACGCTCTACATGAAGCTGTTCCTGGGCATGAGCATGAACCGCAACCCGCTCCTGCTGCTCACCGTGCTGCTCCTTTTCATCGGGGTCCAGTTCATTGTCCTCGGTCTTATCGGGGAGCTGATTGCCCGGACCTACTATGAGGCCCAGGGCAAACCGATCTACACGGTCAGGGAAAAAATCAACCTTGCGTAACGAGCCCTTGCGGATTCTGATGCTGGCGCCGACTCCCTACTTCGCTGACCGGGGCTGCCACGTGCGCATCTACGAAGAAGCCCGCGCACTGCTCCGTCGCGGCCATGACGTGCGGATCGTCACCTATCACCTGGGAAGGGACCTGCCGGGGGTTCCCACCGTTCGCATACCCCCCGTACCGTGGTACCGCAAACTCACGGCCGGGCCTTCCTGGCACAAGCCCTACCTGGATATCCTGTTGTTGTTCAAATCACTGGTTGTCGCCCGTACGTTCCACCCGGACATCATCCACGCCCATCTCCACGAGGGGGCCTTTCTCGGCGTGTTCCTCAAGCGCCTGCTGGGGGTTCCGCTCCTTTTCGACTGCCAGGGGAGCCTTACCGGGGAAATCGTCGATCACGGTTTCGTCCGCGAGGGATCCCTGCTCTATCGCCTCTTCCAGGGGATCGAAGGCTTCGTCAACCGGGGTGCTGACCTCATTGTCACCAGTTCCGGCCCGGGAGCGCATGATCTTCGCGACCGATGGCAGATGGCCGGAGACAAGGTGCGGGTGCTCATGGACGGGGTGGACACGGACGATTTTTCGCCCCGTTCCGGCGCAGATGCGCGGAGACGGCTGGGCATCCCGCCTGATGTGCCGGTTGCGGTTTTCCTGGGGGTCATGAACGCATACCAGGGGATGGACATCCTTCTGGAGGCAGCCGGAATGCTCGGGGAACGCGGCACGAAGCTCCATTTTCTGATCATGGGCTTTCCTGAGGAAGGCTACCGACGCATGGCAGTGGCACGGGGCCTCGCCGGCCGGATGACCTTCACCGGCCGCATCGACTATGCTGACGCTGCCGCTCTCCTGTCCGCGGGTGATGTGGCCCTGGCGCCGAAAGTCTCCCTCACTGAGGCCAATGGAAAGCTCTTCAACTACATGGCGTGCGGTCTGCCGGTCGTTGCGTTCGATACGCCGGTCAACAGGGAGATCCTGGGCGAGACGGGAGTCTATGCGCGCTTCGGCGATGCCGGGGACTTTGCCGACCGCCTCGAGGCCCTGCTCGCCAACCATGAGAAGAGAAAGGAACTGGCGCGGCAGAGTCGGGAAAAGGCAGTCAGGGAACATTCCTGGGAGGCGAGAGGAGGTTGCCTGGATGCCTTGTGCAGGGGGTTGGCAGGCTGAATCTGACGCAGCAGAGTCAGCTTCAGTGCAGGGCTGCCGTCCCCTGGGTTTTCAGTTTCTTCAGCAGGAGAAGGAACGGGATGACGACCAGGAAGGCTATGCCGATCACCCAGAAGATGTAGTTGTAGGCGAGCATTCCCGCCTGTTTCTGGACGGTGCCGTAGAGGATGCCGAGTGCCGTTTGCTGTGCTGTGACCGCGTCGAGGCCCTTGGCCATGGCTCCCTGCTGCAGCTCCGACCACTGAAGCTGGACCGTGGGGCTGTAGGGATGAACGTGGGCTGCCAGGCTGGTCTGGTAGAACTGGGAAACCCGGGCCAGGAGGGTGGCCGAGGTGGCGATGCCGACGCTGCCGCCGATATTGCGCAGCAGGTTGTTGATCCCGGTGGCATTGCCCATTTCTTCCTTGGGTATGGTTGAAAGGGTGATGGTGATCAGCGGTACGAAGATCATGGCCAGGGAAACTCCCAGCAGGATGCGCGGCCAGACGAAGATCCAGTAGGAAGCTTCCAGGTTGAAGCCCTGCATGACGAACATCGACCAGCCCCCGGTGAGAAGTCCCGCCAGCACGATCAGCCTGCCGTCCAGACGCTGGAGGAGCAGCCCGACTACCGGCATGGCAACCAGGGTGGCGATGCCGCCCGGCGCCATGACCAGCCCGGCCATGGTTGCGTTGTACCCCATCATCGTCTGGAGGAACAGGGGTATCATCACGACGGACCCGTAGAGGCAGAAACCGACGATGAACATGATGAAGTTGCCGGACGAAAAGGAGATGTCCTTGAAGAGCCGGAGGTTGACGATTGGATGAGCGTGCCGCAGTTCGGTCAAAACGAACAGGAGCAGCGAGACGGCCGATATGATCGAGAAGGCGATGATGAACGACGAACTGAACCAGTCGTCCTGCTGGCCCTTGTCGAGGACCACCTGCAGCGAGCCAATGCCCAGTGTCAGGAGAATGAGCCCCCAGTAGTCGATGGCCATCTTCTGCCGCTTCATGTAGGACGGGTCGAAGATGAAGTATTTCGTCATGACCACGGCGAAGATGCCGACCGGGATGTTGATGTAGAAGATCCACCGCCAGCTCATGTTGTCGGTGATCCATCCGCCCAGGGTCGGGCCCACGACCGGCCCGAACATGGCGCCGATGCCGAAGATCGCCATGGCCATTCCCTGCTGATGCGGGGGGAACGTTTCCATGAGTATGGCCTGGCTGATCGGTATCAGCGCACCTCCGGCGGCACCCTGGATGACCCGGAAAAAGATCAGGGATCCCAGGTTGGGTGCTGCTCCGCAGAGCAGCGAGGAAAGGGTGAAGAGGATGATGCAGGTGATGAGGAAGCGCTTCCGGCCGAACATGCGCGCCAGCCACCCGGTCATGGGCAGGATGATGGCGTTGCTGACCAGGTAGGAGGTGATCACCCAGGTCACCTCGTCCGTGCCGGCATTGAGGGTGCCCTGCATGTGGGGCAGCGCCACATTGGCCACCGAGGTGTCGACGATCTCCATGAAGGTGGGGATCATGACGGTAAGGGTGATCAGCCATTTGCTGATGTTTCTCGTGACAGGTTCCATGGAGGTCCGGGTGGCGCGGGCGCCCTCTGGTGACGCCCGCGCGGTGGTATGGCTTCCCGGCGGGGCCGGCAGGCCCCTGGGGAAGAATCGTCTTGTCTCAGCGGAACGGGTCTTTCATGATGTCCCCCAGCTTCCGTTCCGTCAGCACGGTGGGGACCACGCTCATGCCGATCCGCAGCAGGTGGTCGGGATCGCTGCTGGAATCTATGAGGATCTTTACCGGTATCCGCTGCACCACTTTTACATAGTTGCCCGTTGCATTCTCCGGCGGGAGGAGGGAAAACGCCGCGCCGGTTCCGGCCATGATGCTGTCCACTTTGCCTTTGAAAGTCTTTCCCGGGTAGGTATCAACTTCGAACTCGACGTTCTGACCCGGCCGCATGTGGGCGAGCTGACCTTCCTTATAGTTGGCGGTGATCCAGGTGTTGTTCAGTTCCACGAGCGCCATGAGGGGCTGTCCCGGCTGGATGTTGTTCCCGGGCTCCACGGATTTCCTGGTGATGTAGCCGTCGGCAGGAGCGCAAATCCTGGTATAGGAGAGGTTGCGCCTGCTCTCTTCCAGCTCCGCTTTCTTCCGCACGATCTGCGCATCTTTCCCGCCGTTGCCGGCAAGCCCCAGGAGCGCGAGCGCCCTGCGGACCGATCCCTCGGTTTCCAGCACCCTCGCCGCGGCGACTTTGCGGGCGGTTTCCAGCTTGTCCAGCTGTTCTTTCGGGATGACCTCGCGCTGGTAGAGTGCTTTGCCCCTCGCCAGGTCCAGTTCGGCCTGCTGGAGCCTGGCCCGGTCCGAGTTGACCGCGGCCCGGGCTGCATCGACCTGGGCATAGGTGCTGGCTGTTTCGTTCTTGGCAAGGTCCAGTTGCGCCGCATAGTTTTCCATCCGCAGCTGGTAATCGGCCTGGTCCAGTTCGACGAGGAGGTCCCCTTTTTTCACGAACTGGTTGTCTTTCACCATGACGCGGGCCACGTTTCCCGGTACCCGAGACGAAATGGCATACACGTGGGATTCAATGAACGCATTGTCGGTTTCCACATGGGTCTTGCTCCTGACCCAGAGCCACATGCCCATGACCAGTGCCACCACCACCATGACAAGCAGAATCGCGGCGGCCCGGTTCCTGGTGCCGTTGCCGCCCTTTTTCCCAGGCTGCGCGGCTTCTTTCTCAGCTTTTTCGACTGGTTGTGCTTCTGCCATCTGCTTCCTCCACGGGGTGGGTTGACAGGCTGATGAAAAAGCTCCCTCATGACGATTTTCACGAGCCTGCTAGAGTTCCCCTTTTGCTTTTTTTATCCGCGCAACCGCGACCTGGTAATCGAAGACCGCCCGGTGATATTCGGTCCTTGTCCTGGTGAGCAGAGTCTGGGCGTCGATCACGTCGGTGGCGGTGCCCACGTGTTCCAGGTAGCGGTTCTTGTTGATACGAAGGTTTTCTTCACCTGATTTGACGGCCGTCTCTGCGGTCCTGATCCGTTCCAGTGCAGTCCGCGCATCGTTGCCGGCGGTCTGGTATTCCAGCCTGATCTGGGATTCTGCCATGCGGAGTTTTTCCTCGGCCTGCGCGCGCGACTGCACTGCCTGCCTATAGCGGGACGTGGTTGCTAGTCCGTCGAACAGGTTGACGCGAACGCCTATGGTTGCGGAGAGTATGGTCTGCTCCACCACCTTGCTGTTCTGGACGTAGTCCATCCCGAGCCTGGCGAAGATCTCGGGGAAATAGTAGCTTCTGACCTCCTTCATGGTCAGTTCGTCAGCGAGGATCCCCTGCTTGAGCGCTTGCACCTCGGCTCTGTTGGCAGGGTTGAAGGGGTTGCCGGCTTCGGCCGGGCTGTTTTCTCCCTGCACGGTTTCTACCAGGTCGGCCCGGTATCCCGGCGGTTGCCCGGTGAGATAGTTGAGGTAGAGCCAACCGTTTGTAAACCTGTTTTCCTCGGCGAGCCGCCGCTGGCTGCTGTTGGCCAGCTGCACTTCGGCCTGGAGCAGGTCGTTGCGGGTGACCACGCCCTGTTCGAACAGGTTTTTCGCCACCCGCAGGTGATCTGTCATCTGGACAACCTCTTCTTCTGCCGACGTCAGAAAGTTCCTGAATTCAAGGATGCCGTAGTAAGCCTCGACGACCTGCAGGAAGACATCCTTTTCCCTGGCGGTGTAGTTCAGTGCGGAGGCATTGCGCAGCGCCTTGGCCCGTTCGTAGCGTGCGGATGTCCGCCCGAAATCGTAAATGGTCTGCTCGGCCGCCATTGACAGGAAACCGTAATCGTCCTGCTGGGTCGGGATGGCGTATCCCGAAATGAGGACCGACTGCGGAGCCTGCTGAAACGTATAGCCGCCCTGGAGGTCGAGCCGGGGAAGATAGCCGCTCCGTGCGATGGCCCCGCCTTCCGCGGCCAGTTTTTCGTCGTACGACGACACCCTGAGCTCATGGTTGGCTGCAGCCGCTTTTTTCAGGCATTCCTGCAGCGTGAGCGTGTCCGCTTCAGCCCTGCCTACAAACAGCACGGTCGCGCACAGGACGATAAAGCATAGTCTGGTCATTCTGTTTTCCCTCTGGTTCCGTGAATTTGCCATTATACGGAACGTGGCTTTGCTGTCAATGCGTCCATTCCTTTCATGCAGCGAGCTTCGGTCTTTTCAGGAAGTAGAGGAGCGGGATGATGCAGAGGAACGAAAGGCCGATGACCCAGAAGATGTAATTGTATGACAGCAGCGCCGCTTCTTTGCGGACAGTTAACAGAACTATTCCCAGCGCTGCCTTCTGGGATGTTGCCGCATCCATGCCGCGAGCCATGGCAGCCTCCGCCAGTTGCCTGAGGCGCGACTGGACAAGGGGGTTGTAGGGATTCACGTGCCCGACCAGGTTCGCCTGGTAAAACTGGGCGAGCCGGGTCAGCATGGTTGCGGAAAGGGCGATGCCGACGCTGCCGCCGATATTGCGCAACAGGTTGTATATCCCGGTCGCATTGCCCATTTCCACCTTTGGAATGTTCGCCAGAGTATACCGTGTCAGCGGGGGAAAGATCATGCCGAGGGCTGCGCCGAGCATTACGCGGGGCCAAACGAAATCCCAGTATGAGGCTTCGAGAGTGAAGCCCCGCATGAAGAAGAGCGATACCGCCCCCAGGACCAGTCCGGCAAGAATGATTTTCCTGCCGCTGCGGCGCTGGATATAGGCGCCCACGATCGGCATGACGATTACCGATGCCACGCCTCCCGGCGCCATGACCAGGCCTGCCATGGTGGCGCTGTATCCCATGAGCGTCTGCAGGAAAAGCGGCAGCATGACCACCGACCCGTACAGGCAGAACCCGACCATGAACATGATGAAGTTGCCCGACGAGAATGCCGCGTCCTTGAACAGCCTCAGGTTGACGATGGGGTGCTCGTGTTTCAGTTCGGCGTAGACGAACAGGACCAGGGAAATGGCGGAAAGCAGGGAAAAGGCGATGATGAAGGAAGAATTGAACCAGTCGTCCTGCTGGCCCTTGTCCAGCACCACCTGCAGGGACCCGATTCCCAGGGTGAGGAGCGCCAGGCCCCAGTAGTCGATGCCCGCTGTGTGCCGTTTCAGGTACGAAGGGTCGAAAATGAAGTACTTTGCCATGATGACCGCGATGATGCCGACCGGAATGTTGATGTAGAAGATCCAGCGCCAGCTCATGTTGTCCGTGACCCAGCCGCCGAGTGTGGGGCCGACCACCGGACCGAACATTGCGCCGATGCCGAAGATGGCCATGGCCATTCCCCCCTCCCGGGGAGGGAACGATTCCAGCATGATCGCCTGACTCATGGGGATGAGCGCTCCTCCCGCGGCGCCCTGAATGATCCGGAAGCACACCAGGGTTGCGAGGTTCGGCGCCATGCCGCAGAGCAGGGACGAAAGGGTGAAGAGCATGATGCAGGAGATGAGGAAGCGTTTCCTGCCGAAAACACGTGCCAGCCACCCGGTCATGGGCATGACCACGGCGTTGCTGATCAGGTAGGAGGTGAGGACCCACGTCACTTCGTCCGTTCCGGCGTTCAGATTTCCCTGCATGTGGGGCAGCGCAACGTTGGCGATGGACGTGTCGACAATCTCCATGAAAGCGGGGATCATCACGGTGAGGGTGATCAGCCATTTGTTGACCGGTTTGGCGGAATCAGTCATTGCTCAGCGCGCCCCTGATTTTCCAGGCTTTGTACGGCTGTCCGCTGCTATCCCCCTGATCGCGTGAAGGCTGAAAAAGAGTATCTGGCGTGATATCCCCTCCAGGTCGTCGGGATCGAATTTGTGTTCAGGGGCCATTCTGCCGATCACCGACCTGCTGAACAGGAACAGCAGGCACTGGCTGACGATGCTCCTGGTGCAGGCCAGGAGCAGTTCCCGGTCCCGCACGTCGCCCAGGAGTTTCCGTACGATTTCGGCAAGCTGCTCCAGAAGGGCGCGTATCCCTTCGTCAAGCATCATGTCCAGGGCGCTGGTGGGGTCCACCATCTCGCGCATCACCAGGGTGCCGAATCCCAGGTTCCGCTCATCGCTGGAGGTGCGGAGCAGGAACGAGCGGATGAACGCATGCAGCTGTTCTTCCGGTCCTGCTTCTCCGGACAGCCCGTAGTTTATGGGAAATCGTTGGTAGGCGCGGCCGCGGGCATATCGTATGGCATCGCGATAGAGGCTTTCCTTACTGCCGAAGTGGTAGTTGACGGCCGCCAGGTTCACCTGCGCCCGGCCGCAGATCATCCTGACCGTGGTGGCAGCGAAACCGCGCTCGGCGAAAACCAGCGCCGCTGTTTCGAGAATCCGCTTCCGGGTTTCGCCGATTTCGTGATCCGTTCCGTTCATGGGGGAGAGCCTCGCGGCGAACTGCAGATCATGTGCTGCAGATTCAGGTGGACAGTGAGGGCAGCGGCCGCTGCCGTGCCCGATGCAAACGTTTGTATCAAACGTTTGTTTGAATTGCAACAAAAAAAGGGCCCCGTTGCGGGGCCTTTTTTCAGGGGAGGGCTGCCTGCTCCCGTGATGTCGAGTAAGCGCCCTGTACCGGCGCTTTCATCGTCATGGCAAAGGGGGAGGGTTCTTCGCCGCCATAGAGCCTGCGGTATACTTCCATCCCTGCCAGGACTCTCTTCACATACTCACGCGTCTCGCTATAGGGGATGCTCTCGATGAATTCATCCTCGCGGAGGCCGGCCAGGTTTTTGCGCCAGCGGAGTACCGGAGTGGGTCCGGCGTTATAGGCTGCGACCGCGGAGACCAGGTTTCCGTTGAAGCGGGTCAGCAGTCCTTTGAGATACCGTGTGCCGATTCTGACGTTGACTTCGGGAATGGTCAGCTCCGGCATGGTGACGGTTTCATGCATCTGGCGCGCAGTATCCTTTGCCGTGGCAGGCATGAGCTGCATCAGCCCCAGAGCTCCGACAGGCGAACGGGCTTCGGGAAAGAAGTTGCTTTCGGCGCGAATCAGGGCATAGGTAAGGTTTTCGCTGATGCGGTTTGCGGCAGCATTCCTGGAGA
The DNA here is from genome assembly GCA_002419385.1 of Geobacter sp. UBA5735. Lineage (GTDB taxonomy): Bacteria > Desulfobacterota > Desulfuromonadia > Geobacterales > Geobacteraceae > RPRC01. Next base: position 29,041 of record DIFZ01000039.1, on the reverse strand, counting down.
CTGATTCGGCAAATGCGGGCGGGTAGAGAATGGCCCAGGTCCGGGAAGAACGTGCGGTTTTTTTCGCCGGATTGCGCGGACTGTACAGGCGCATGGCGGAACGGTAGTCCTCCATGGCAAGGTAGAGCTTTGCCACATCCATGGTGGCTGCCGGGCCGGATGGAATCCGCTTGCGCATGGCGGAGATTTCCATGCGGGCTTCCTGGTACAGGCCGAGGCTGATCAGGGCTTTCGCCCGTTCCGGGCCGTCGGGTACCTGCAGCGTTGCAAGAACGGTCTTGTCCAGCGACGGCGTGGCCGTGGCGCGGAGGCCTTTTTCCTTTTCCAGGTTCAGGGCATAGAAGCCCGTGGGGTATTCCTCCAGGAGGAGTGCAAGGATCCGGCGGGCGGTTTCGGCGGAACCGCCCGCCTCAAGGGAACGGTACTGCCAATAGAGCGCCTTTTCCCGGAATGCGTCATCGGCGAGGAGCCTGCCGAACAATTCGGCGGCAGCCGGGAAATCACCGGCACGGTAGCGGCTCCAGCCGTTTTCCCAGAGTACGCGGGAAGCCAGGGGGGAGCGGGGGTAGCCGTTCAGAAGCCTGGCGAAAACGGCCAGGGCTTCGCTTCCGGCGCCGGTGTTCTTCATGATCATGCCGGCATGATAGAGCGCGTCGTCGGCCAGGTCCGAACCGGGCGAGGTTTCCGCCAGCTTCATCAAGGCCGCGCAGGCAGACTCTTTCCTGCTCAGACGCTCAAGCGTCCTGGCATGCCAGTAGGACGCCTCCACGGCATACTCCCGGTAGGGGCTTTCCGGTGACGCCAGACGGGCGAATGCCTGCTCGGCTTCCGTGTTCCTTTTGGACAGGTAGAGTGACATGGCCGATTTGAACGCCTGTTTGCCGCGCAGCTGCTCCGGAAGGGATTCGGGCGGGACGGACGAAAAAACCGCCAGCGCATCACGGTGCTTTTTCAGGTCGAACAGCGCCAGGCCCCGGCCGAAAAGTTCTTCCGCCGTAAAGGACTGGACGGCGACCCCTTTGTCGCGCAGTCTTTTCAGGTCCTCCTCTGCCTCGTCGGCAACATCTTTCCCCGGGTGTTTGAGCCAGATTCTGCGCAGCTCGGCCGCCGCTCCAGCAGTGTCACCAAGCTTCTCGCTGCAGGCGGCGATCCTGTATGAGGCCTTGAGGGCATCACTTCCCTCCGGGTAATCTGCGATGAAATTCCGGTATGCTTCCAGGGCCGCCTGGAATTGCCCGTCCTGGAACAGGGCCTCGGCGTTGAGAAAGGACGCTGCCTGCAGGAGCGGGCTTTCGGGATACTCCTTTTCGAGCCGGGCAAGTAGGGAAATCGATTCCCGGTAGCGGACCAGGTGATTGAGCGCCGAGGCGCGGTAGTAGAGGGCAAAATCTCCCAGGAGAGGGAAGTGTTCAACAGCCCCGGCCAACTGACGCTCCGCTTCGTCCCAGTTATCCAGGCGGTAGGCGGACATGCCCAGCAGCAGATCCCTGCCCGGTCCCGCGACCGCTTTCGATGCCGTTTCCCGGGCACCGCGATAATCCTTTTTTTTCATTCTCTGCGCTGCCCTGGCAAGGTTGTCGTCCGCAAGGGGGTAGAGAGATGCGCTGGAGATGGAGATGGACAGCAGCAGAATGACGATCAGAACAGGTATTCGGTACAGGTACACGGAGCGCTCCTCAATCGGGACTTGGCGGGCAGACGGTTGTTACGGCTGCAGCAAACTGCGGGATGTGGCCATGAGAAATTCATGTCATTGTATACAAACGGCCGCCTCCGGGCAACCAGGAATATTTGTTTTCTCTGTCAGGGAGCATGCATCATCGCGTAAACATTTGACAAATCGGCTCTGTTCGCATATGAAATGAAAGCAAGGCGCAAGGCGCAAGGCGCTGGGCAAAAGGCAAAAGGCAAAGGGCAAAGGGTACTACTATCCGCTCTACGCTGCAGAAAGGCATCCAATCATGGCGCGATATAAAGTTACGGGAAGGCTTTCCTGCCACCAGGACGGCTATGGTTTCGTCATACCCGATGAGGGTGGCGATGACATATTCATTCCTGCCAGGTACCTGCGGGAAAACATTCACGGCGACCGGGTCGTGGCGAGTGTTGAAGCCGGCCACCGGTATGGCCGCCGCGAGGGCAGGATACTCCAGACCGTGGAGCGGGGGTGCTCGACGCTGGTGGGCCGGTTTGAAGCCGGAGGCGCCGGAGGGGTGGTCATCCCTGACGAACCGAGGATTCCTCACCGTGTGGCCATTCCCCGCAAACAGACCGGCATGGCCCGCAGCGGCGAGGTGGTGGTCGTGGAGATAACCGCATATCCTTCGGGGGACCGTGGCATGGCCGGCCGGATCGTCGAGGTGCTCGGCCGGCCCGGCGACCCGGACACGGAGGTTCTGACAATTGCCAGGAAGTTCGGCCTGCCCATGGCATTTCCCCCGGATGTGCTCGCCGGGGCGCGTTCTGTCGCCAGGGAACCTGCTGAAGCGGAGCTGGTGGGGCGCACCGATCTGCGGGGCGACCTGACGATCACTATCGATGGCGAAACGGCGCGGGATTTCGATGACGCCGTGTCGGTCAGCCGCCTGGAGGGAGGGATCATCAGGCTGAGGGTTTCCATAGCCGATGTCTCCCACTATATCGAGGAGTCTTCCGCCCTGGACCGCGAAGCGCTGAACCGCGCCACCTCCGTCTATTTCCCCGATCGCTGCATACCCATGCTTCCCGAAGAGCTTTCAAACGGGATCTGTTCGCTGAATCCCGGCCGGGACCGTCTTACGGTTACGGCGGAACTGCAGTTCGACCGGGACGGCACTGCTGTCGGGTCGTCATTCTACCCGAGCGTGATCCGCAGTGACGAGCGGCTCACCTATACCGCGGTCAGAGAGATCCTCGTGGACCGGAACCCCGAAACGACCGCCCGCTACCGCCACCTTGCCGCCGATCTGGAAACGATGGAGGAACTGGCCCTGCGGCTGACCGCGAAGCGACGGCGGCGGGGGAGCATCGATTTCGACCTTCCCGAGCCGGAGATCGTGCTGGACCTCCAGGGCCGGATCGAGTCCATTGCCAGGGCGGAACGGAATCTTGCGCACCGGATCATCGAGGAATTCATGCTGGCCGCCAACGAGGCGGTGGCGGCCTACCTGGCGGGGCGCGACATGCCCTGCCTCTACCGTATCCATGAGCCGCCGGACCCGGCGCGACTGCATGACTTCAGGGATTTCATCAAGGCGTTCGGGTTTACCTTGCGTATGAAGGGGGACAACGCAGAGCCGGCGGAACTGCAGCGGCTGCTGGCGTCGGCGGAGGGACGGCCTGAGGAGAAGATGGTCAACGAGCTGCTGCTCCGCTGCATGAAGCAGGCCCGCTATTCTGCCGAGAATGCGGGGCATTTCGGCCTTGCGTCTCCCTGTTACCTGCACTTCACCTCGCCCATACGGCGCTATCCCGATCTGGTGGTGCATCGCATTCTGAAAGGGGCATTGTCGGGCTCCCTGGGGCAACGGGAGAAGGGCAGAATAGCTGCCGGGCTTCCGGCCGTCGCTGAAGAAACCAGCAGGCGCGAACGGACCGCGATGGAGGCGGAGCGGGAGATTGTCGACCTGAAAAGGCTGGAGTACATGGAAAGCCGCGTGGGCGAGGTTTTCGACGGCTTTGTGACAGGTGTCGCCCCGTACGGTTTCTATGTCGAGTTGTCAGAACTGCCGGTGGAAGGACTGGTCCATGTGACGGCACTGGGGGACGATCGCTACCGGTTGGTGGAGAAGCTGCACAGCCTGGTGGGGGAACGGAGCGGCAGGGCATACCGCATCGGAGACCGGGTGTCGGTTCGCGTGGACGGGGTCAGCCGAGAAAGGCGGCGGGTCAGGTTTTCCCTGGCGGCGCTGCCGGGAAGGGCTGCGAGCCGCAAGCCGGCACGCCCGGGGCCGGCCCCGCCCAAGAAAGCAGCCAGAGTGCGACCGCAGAAAAAGAAAGCGGCGAAAAGCCTGCGGCACCGGGGTAAAAAGCGGTGAAAGCGGTTGCGCTGTCTCGATTTGCTGTGCTAGAGTCCATCCGAAACCCCGGATGGGCAGGCACGGGGGCCTGCCCCTACAGTTTTTCACCCCTCACCCGGCCTGTGGCCATCCTCTCCCTTTATGGAGAGGGTGGCGCCCCTATAGAAAAGCATGGACAATCCCATGGCAAACGAAAAAATGATGCCGTTCGTCGAGCACCTCGTCGAGTTGCGCCGGCGGCTGATCATAATCTGTATCGGTGTGGTGATCGGCATGGGTGTTGCCTGGAACCTGGCCGACGATATCCTGGTGTTCATCGAGAAGCCTCTGACCGGTCACACCTACCTTGCAGGGCTGAAGACACGGCTGTACCAGGAGGCGCGCACGCGCTTCCCCGCCATCTACGAGAGGTTCGACACGGCAAAGGGAACGGTTCCGGCAACGCCGGCGGATCGCCGGCTCAACTATACCGCTCCGCTGGAGCCCTTTTTCATGCAGTGCAAGATTTCCCTGATTGCCGGCTTCATCATCGCGCTTCCCCTGGTATTCTATCAGGTGTGGATGTTCGTCGTTCCGGGACTCAGGGCAGGCGAGAAAAAGCTGCTGCTGCCATTTGTCGCAACAGCCACGGTGAGCTTCTGCATCGGCGCGCTGTTTTTCCTGGTCGTCATCTGGCCCGTGATCATCAATTTTTCCCTGTCCTACGAGACCGAGGGGCTGCGAAGCTGGTTCAGCCTGAGCGCCTACGTCAATTTCTGCCTGCGCCTGATCCTCGTCTTCGGCCTGATCTTCGAGCTTCCGGTCCTGGTGCTGCTCCTGTCCCGCTTTGGCCTGGTGACGGGCGCTTTCCTGGCGAAGAACAGGAAATATGCCGTCCTTGCATGCGCCATCATCGCGGCATTCCACGCCGACCTGATAACCATGTTCGTAATAATGGTGCCAATGTACATCATGTATGAAATCAGCATCTGGGTTGCATACCTGTTCGGCCGCAAGCGGCTCTCCGACGAAGGCGCGAAGGCATGAGATGATAACCTACCGTTCTCTGGATGAAATAGGGGGCAAGCTCCGCAATGCCGCGGTGACGATCGGCAACTTCGACGGCGTTCACCTGGGACACCGGGAGATATTCCGCAGGGTGCTGGATCTATCCGCACGCCTGGACGGCGTTTCGGTGGTGATCACGTTCAAGCCCCATCCCCTCAAGGTGCTGGCCCCGGGGCGCGATTTCCGCCTGATCACCACGTACGAGGAAAAAGAGCGGCTCATCGCGGAATCGGGCATCGATTGCCTGGTGAACCTCCCCTTTTCCCGCCGCCTCGCTTCCATCCCGGCCGGAGAGTTCGTCCGCGATCTGCTGGTGGGGCGCATCGGCATGAAGGGCATGATCGTCGGCTACGATTACGCTTTCGGCCGGAACCGGGAAGGGGACGCCTCACTGCTCGGGATCCTCGGCGCGGAACTGGGTTTCACCGTGGAAGTCCTGGAACAGATCGGCAGCGACGACGAGGGTTTCAGCAGCAGCATGGTCAGGAAGATGATTGCCGAGGGAGACGTGAAAGGTGTGGTGCGCCTTCTGGGACGCAATTTCTCCGTGGGCGGGAAGGTCGTGCACGGATTCCACCGGGGCAGGACGCTCGGCTTCCCGACTGCCAATATCCGGGTCGAGGAAGAGCTGCTGCCTGAACCGGGTGTGTACGCGGTCAAGGTGGAAGGGGACGGTTGCGAGTGGGACGGCGCCTGCAATATCGGCACGAATCCGACCTTTCACGGCGCCATGGTCACGGTCGAAGTCCATCTGCTGGATTTTGACGGCGACCTCTACGGCAAGAGGCTGCGGGTGTATTTCATCGACCGGGTGCGGGACGAAAGAACGTTTCCCGGCATTCACGCGCTGAAGGATGCGATCAGGCAGGATGTGTCCACCTGTCGCGAGATCCTGCGCAACAGCGGGGTGATCCGCTACCATGGCTGAGACGGGCCGTGCTCGCCAAGGGGTGATGCGTCCCGGCTGGAAGTTCTGGGCCGGCATGGGCGTAAGCTTGTTTTTTCTGGCCATCCTGCTTCGTTCCATGGATGGCCGGAAGCTGCTGTCAGCCTTCCGGGAAATGGACTGGCGGTTCATGGCGCCTGCGGTTGCCGCCACTATGTTCAGCTATTTCATGAGGGCTTACCGGTGGCAACTGCTCCTGGCGGGGGAGAAGAAAACCTCCCTCGGCACCTGTTTCGCCGTCACCGTCATCGGCTACATGGTCAACAACCTGTTGCCGGCGCGCGTCGGGGAACTGGTCCGTGTCTACCTGCTCGGCGAGCGGGAAGCCATCGACAAGGGCACAGTGCTTGCCTCCCTGGTCCTGGACAGGCTGTTTGACGGTCTTGCGGTGCTCTGCATCCTGCTTGCAACGCTGTTCACCCTGCGGTTTCCCGGCGCAGGTGAAAACGTGAGAACTGCCCTGGTCACGGGCGGTTACGTGACGTTTGCCGCCTATCTGGGGCTTATTGCGTTCATGGTTCTGCTCAAGAGGCATACGGCCGCGACCGTCCATTGTGCCGGAAAGCTCCTGAAACCGTTTCCGGCGGGCGTTTCGGACCGCGTCATACCGCTTCTCGGCTCGTTCATCGGCGGGCTCCGCCTGCCGCTCAGATCGGGGCGCCTTGCGGCTCTCGTGCTGGTTTCGGCGCTCATCTGGATCTTTGCCCTCTGGCCGATCGACCTGGCGCTCCGTTCCTTCGGCATAAGCCTGCCGCTTTCCGCTTCACTGTTCATCATGATTCTGCTGGTGATAGCCGTCATGGTCCCCGCATCGCCCGGGTATATCGGCACGTATCATTATGCCTGTTTCACGGCGCTGGCGGTTTTTGGCGTAACCGGGGAAAAGGCCCTCAGCGTGGCCCTGGTCATTCATGCGGTCAACTTCTTCCCCATAACCCTGCTGGGCCTCTATTACCTGGTCCGCGACAGGTTGTCCCTCGCGGGCCTCAAGGCGAAGGCCTGATATGGAATCCATGCCTGACAGACAGAGGCGCATCCGCTGCCCCATCGATCTCTTCGGCGCAGGCGCCGTCATCCTGCCCCTGGCTGTTTATCTCCTCACGCTGGCGCCCACGGTCACGTTCTTCGACAGCGGAGAATTCATAACCGCCATTTCCTGTCTCGGCTCGCCCCATTCCCCGGGGTACCCCCTGTTCGTCAACTATGCCAAGATCTTCACCTTTCTTCCCTTCGGGGATATTGCCTTCCGGGTCAATTTCGCGACGGCAGTGTCTGCGTCCCTGGCCTGTCTCGGCGTCTATCTCCTCACCCTTCATCTGTCCGGGACAGGAGAGGCTTGCCCGGAGCGCAACGGGGCCGGCACGCTGCGGAGGCTGGCCTGCCTCTCCGCGGCGCTGGTGTTCGCCTTCACCCCCCGGCTCTGGCTGCAGTCAAACCACGACAAGCCCTACCCGCTCCTGTCGTTCCTGGCGGCGCTGGTCTTCCTGCTGCTGCTCAAATGGCGGGACAGTTACCGCAAGGGAGACGAACGGCCCGCATATGTCTATCTCGGCGCATTCCTCTCCGGGTTGGCACTCGGCGCGCACCAGACCATCGTGCTGCTGGCGCCGTCATATCTGTTCCTCATACTGGCCACCGACTGGCGCCTGATCCTGCGGGTCAAGGAGCAGCTGCTTGCCGGTGCCTTCTTCATCGTCGGCAGCTCCGTCTACCTGCATATGCCGGTGCGCGCTGTCAGTAACCCGATCCTCAACTGGGGCGACCCCCAGACCCTGGAGCGCTTCCTGTGGAGTTTCCTCCGCAAGGGCTATCCCCAGCAGCAGGTGGACCGGGACTGGACGCTGTTCCTGCAGCAGCTTGCCGCGTTCGACCTGGTCAGGGAGTTCGGTGTCGCGGGATTCGCGCTGCTGATCGTGGGAGCGGTGTGCTTTCACCGGAAGATCGGGGAGTTCATCATTTCCTGCACCATCGCGGTCCTGGTTTTCCTGGCCTTTGTCGTCGGTTACCAGAACACGCCCGAGAAAACGATCTTCCTGACCGAGGAATTCTTCACCCCGCTCTATCTGCTGGCTGCCGTCTTCGTCGGCCTGGGCATGTTCTCCCTGGCCCGGCCCCGGCCTGATGCGACGGGGCATATGGCGAAGCTGCTTCCCCTGCTCAGGCGCTTCGGTGCAATGCCCCTCCTGGTGGCGCTGCCCCTGTTCCAGTGCGTTAACGGATATCGCTTCAATGACCAGCACGACAACTACCTGGCGTACGATTACGCGGTCAATACGTTCCGGTCGCTGCCCCCGGGCGCGGCTCTCTTCACCTGGGGTGACAGCGGCGCCTTTCCTCTCTGGTACCTGCAGGGGGTGGAACGGATGCGCGAGGACCTGGCGCTGATCCATGTGCCCCATCTGCAGTTCGACTGGTACCTTGACGGATTCCCGACGCTGTTCCGGTCAAGCGTTTTGCGGCAGCAGGAAACACGGCGGCGTCCGCTGGCCCAGGTCCTCCGCTGCGCCGAGGAAGAGCAGCTGGCCGTGAGGCCGGTCTTTGTGGATTTTTCAACCCGCTATTCCGTGGATCACGGGAACTACGCCCTGCACCAGCGGGGCATCTGCTACGGCCTGGGAAAAGGGCCGAAGGGGGCGTCCGCTGCAGTAGATGTCTCGGTATGGGACGTCTACTCCCTCCGGGGGGTGCCCGCCCGGGAAGCGGACTTCCTGGACGTGGACTCTGAAAAAGCGGTCCTGATCTACGGCTACAGTCGGATGGAAGGGGGGCAGTCCCTGCTGGCCGGGGGGATGGCTCATGCAGGGGCGACGGAGCTGCAGGCGGCAGCGGCAATTCACCCGGATGTGCGGGTCCAGATCCAGCGGATACTTGCGGAGAAGAAGGTGCGATGATGATGACTGTTACGGGAACGACCAGGGTGCTGGGAATCATAGGGTCGCCGGTGGGGCACTCGCTGTCGCCGGTGATGCAGAATGCGGCCATCGCGGCGTTGGGAATCGATTATATCTATGTCCCGTTTCCGGTTGAGCCGGAATACCTCGCTCGGGCGGTGGAAGGGCTGCGGCGGCTCGGTGTTTGGGGCTTCAATGTCACGATTCCCCACAAGACCGCCGTCATTCAGTTTCTGGACCGGATTTCTCCCGACGCGGACCGGTGCGGCGCGGTCAATACCGTCTGCCGTGAAGGAGACCTGATGATCGGCCACAATACCGATGCGACCGGTTTTCTCCACTCGCTGGCCAAGGATCTGGCGTTTGCCCCCCGCGGAGCGTCGGTCATGCTGCTCGGGGCGGGAGGCGCGGCCCAGGCAGCCATTTCCGCCCTGTCAGCAGCGGGCGCCGCGCGGATCGTCATCGCCAACAGGACCGTTCCCAAGGCGCGGATCCTGGCTGAGCGGTTTGCCGGGCTCTTCCCCCTGGTGGACTACGCGGTTTCCTCGCTTGAAGAAACGGACCTGAATCGCCATGGGGCGGGTGCCGACCTGCTGGTGAATACGACGTCGGTCGGGATGAACGGCACGAATTTTGAATATGATTCTTTTCTGGAGAGTTGCGCAAAGTGCCTGGTGTACGACATGGTCTATACGCCGGCCGAAACCCCGCTGCTTGCCGCGGCCCGACGGCTGGGCCTTGCGTGCGCAAATGGCGCCGGCATGCTGGTTGCGCAGGGTGAGGCGGCCTTCCGGCTCTGGACGGGAAAGGAGCCGCCCCCGAGCGTCATGCAGGACGCACTGTTCAGGAAACTTGAACAATCAACAAAATCTTGACATTAGGGGCCTTTCAAAATAGTATCGCAAGCCGTATATCAAACTGCCAGAACTGGCACCTGAGGTTTCCATGCAGCCGAGCAGAATGGGCGAGCTCCTGGTCCGGAGCAACCTGATATCGAAAGAGCAGCTTCAGAAGGCCCTCGAAGAGCAGAAGAGCTCCGGAGGCCAGCTCAGGCTCGGCACCATCCTCATCAAAGAAGGATTCATCAGCGAGCCGGAACTGACGGCGTTCCTTTCCAAGCAGTACAGCGTCCCCTCCATAAACCTTGCCGATTTCGACATCGATCCGTCTGTGGTCAAGCTGGTCCCGGTGGAGGTAGTGCAGAAATACCAGGCGATCCCGGTCAACCGGTCCGGTTCCACGCTCATCCTTGCCATGAGCGACCCTTCCAACATCTTCGCCATCGACGACATCAAGTTCATGACCGGCTACAACGTGGAGGTGGTGGTTGCCTCGGACAGCGGTATCAAGTCCGCCATCGACCGGTTCTACGACCAGTCGGCATCCCTGGCAGACATGATGGACGGCCTGGACCTGGAAGACATGGAAGTGGTGGCCGACCATGAAGATGTGGATGTAACGTCGCTGGAGAAGGCAACTGAAGACGCGCCGGTCGTCAAGCTGGTCAACCTCATCCTGTCCGACGCCATCAAACGAAAAGCCAGCGACATTCACATCGAGCCCTATGAACGGGTGTTCCGGGTCCGTTACCGCATCGACGGCGTGCTCTACGAAGTCATGAAACCGCCGATGAAGCTGAAGAACGCCATCACCTCCCGCCTCAAGATCATGGCGGAGCTGGACATCGCCGAGCGCAGGCTGCCCCAGGACGGCCGCATCAAGATCAAGCTGGGCGGGGGCAAGGACATGGATTTCCGCGTCTCCGTGCTGCCGACCCTGTTCGGCGAGAAGATCGTCCTCCGCCTCCTGGACAAGTCCAGCCTGCAGCTGGACATGACCAAGCTGGGGTACGAACCGGCGGCGCTCAAGCATTTCCAGGAAGCGATCCACAAGCCCTTCGGCATGGTTCTGGTCACCGGGCCGACCGGCAGCGGCAAGACGGTTTCCCTCTATTCCGCGCTGGCGGAGCTGAACAAGACCTCGGAGAACATATCCACCGCTGAGGACCCGGTCGAATTCAACTTTGCGGGCATCAACCAGGTGCAGATGCACGAAGACATCGGCCTCAACTTCGCCGCGGCGCTCCGCTCGTTCCTCAGGCAGGACCCGGACATCATCATGATCGGGGAGATCCGCGACTTCGAGACCGCGGAGATCGGCGTCAAGGCAGCCCTGACGGGCCATATGGTCCTGTCGACGCTGCACACCAACGATGCGCCTTCCACCATCAACCGTCTGCTCAACATGGGGATCGAGCCGTTCCTGGTGGCCTCGGCGGTCAACCTGATAACCGCGCAGCGCCTTGCCCGGCGCGTCTGCACGGAATGCCGCGAAGTGGAGGATATCCCGGTACAGGCCCTCATCGATGCCGGCTGCCCTCCCGAAGAGGCATCCTCCTTCGTCTGCTACAAGGGCAAGGGGTGCGCCAAGTGCAACAATACCGGGTACAAGGGCAGGGTCGGTTTCTACCAGGTCATGCCCATGTTCGACGAGATCCGGGAGCTGATCCTGAACGGGGCCAATACCGCCGAGATCAAGCGGGAATCCATGCGCCTCGGGGTGAAGACCATGCGCCAGTCGGGGCTCACCAAGCTCAAGGAAGGGGTCACGTCGTTCGAAGAGGTGTTGCGGGTGACGATGGCGGACGATTAACATGAAACCGAGGGCACCCACAGGGGGGCGCCCCTACAATGGTATTCTATTCGTTTGAAGTCAGGGAGATGATACATGGCAAATTTGCATGAAATGTTGAAGCAGCTCATCGAGCGGGGCGGATCCGACCTGCATCTTACCGTCAATACGCCCCCCCAGGTGCGGATCGACGGTTCCCTGGTGCCGCTGGACCTGCCGCCGCTCAACCCGGTGGAGACCAAGCAGTTGTGCTACAGCGTGTTGACCGATGTCCAGAAGCACCGTTTCGAGGAAGAGAACGAACTGGACCTGTCCTTCGGCGTGAAGGGACTGTCCCGCTTCAGGGGCAACGTGTTCCTCCAGCGCGGCGCAGTGGCGGGGGTGTTCCGGACCATTCCCTTCAAGATCATGTCATTCGAAGAACTGGGCCTGCCGCCCATCGTTTCCGATTTCGTCTACAAGCCGCGCGGCCTGGTGCTGGTCACCGGCCCCACCGGCAGCGGCAAGTCAACCACCCTGGCGACCATCCTGGACCGGATCAACATTGAGCGCCACGACCATATCGTCACCATCGAGGATCCCATCGAGTTCCTCCACCCCCACAAGAACTGCCTGGTGAACCAGCGTGAAGTGGGTTCGGACACGAAGAGCTTCAAGCATGCCCTCAAATACGTGCTGCGCCAGGACCCGGACGTGGTCCTGATCGGCGAGATGCGCGACCTGGAGACCATCGAAGCGGCCCTGACCCTGGCGGAAACCGGCCACCTCTGCTTCGCCACGCTCCACACCAATTCCTGCGTCCAGACCATCAACCGCATCGTCGACGTGTTTCCGCCCTACCAGCAGCCGCAGATCCGCGCCCAGCTTTCCTTCGTGCTGGAGGGGGTCCTGTCCCAGACGCTGATTCCCAAGGCGTCCGGCAAGGGACGGGCCATGGCCATGGAGATCATGGTGCCCAACCCGGCCATCAGGAACCTGATCCGCGAGGACAAGCTGCACCAGATCTATTCCCAGATGCAGGTGGGGCAGGAGAAATTCGGCATGCAGACCATGAACCAGTCGCTCCTGAACCTCTACCAGCGGCGGACGATAACCCTGGACGACGCCATGGGCAGGTCGTCCGACCCCGATGAACTGCGGCAGATGCTGGGCATGGCGGGCGGGCAGATGCCGTCCAAGAAGCCTTTGAGATAGGGGCGGCGCGATCGGTTTGACAACAGGTTACTCCCCCTCGGTGGGGATGCTTTCTTTGACACTGCGTGGAAGGAGGACAAGATGGCGAAATTCCAGTGGGAAGCCAGGAGCAGGACAGGGGCGGTCCAGAACGGCGTGATGGAGGCCAAGTCCCGGGACATGGTCGAGGCCCAGCTGAAAAAATACGGTTTCGGCGGCATTTCCATCAAGGAAGAGGGCAAGGGCCTCAGCATGGAACTCAAGCTGCCGGCCATGTTCGGGAAAAAGGTCAGCACCAAGGAGCTGGTCATCTTCACCCGCCAGTTCGCCACCATGATCGACTCCGGCCTGCCGCTGGTCCAGTGCCTGGACATCCTTTCCAGCCAGCAGGAGAACCCTACCTTCAAGGGCGTGCTGCTGAAGGTCAAGGAAAGCGTGGAGAGCGGTTCGACCTTTGCCGATGCGCTGGCCAAGCACCCCAAGGTTTTCGACCAGCTCTTCGTCAGCCTGGTGGCTGCGGGCGAGGTCGGCGGTATCCTGGATACCATCCTCAACCGCCTGGCTTCCTATACCGAAAAGTCCATGAAGCTGAAAAAGCAGATCAAGGGCGCCATGGTCTATCCTGCCACCGTCATGTCCGTTGCGGTCGTCGTTGTCGGCGTCATTCTCGTTTTCGTCATCCCCACGTTTGCCAAGATGTTTGCCGACTTCGGTTCCGATCTGCCCGGGCCGACCAAGGTCGTTATTGCGCTCAGCAATTTTTTGAAAAAATATATTATTGTCATTATTGCTGGCATCTTTGCGTTGGTATTTGCGGTCAAAAAGTACTATGCCACGAAAAACGGCCGCAAGACACTTGACCGGATGGCTTTGCGGGCGCCAATAGCCGGCCCCCTTATTCGTAAGGTTTCTGTTGCGAAGTTTACCCGGACGCTTGGTACGTTGGTAAGCAGTGGTGTTCCCATCCTTGATGGCCTCGATATCGTCGCCAGGACGGCCGGGAACGTGGTCGTGGAAGAGGCGATCATGAAGGTCCGCCAGTCCATCTCGGAGGGCAAGACCATTGCCGAGCCTCTTGCCCAGAGCGGGGTGTTCCCACCGATGGTCGTTCAGATGATCTCTGTCGGTGAGGCAACCGGCGCAATGGATGCCATGCTCTCCAAGATTGCAGATTTCTACGACGATGAAGTTGATAACGCGGTTGCTGCAATGACATCCATGCTGGAGCCGCTGCTCATGGTTTTCCTTGGCGTGGTTGTCGGTGGTCTCGTCATTGCCATGTACCTTCCTATCTTCAAAATCGCCGGCGCTGTCGCACAGTAACCGGTGGAAACAAAGAAGCGACTGATCCGATTCGTTTTTTCCAGGGTGGTGGTGGTGTCCCTTTTTCTCCTCTCCACCACCATCCTGGGCATTCGGGGGCCTGAAACAAGACCCGAATATATCCTCCCTGACATAACCCAGCTCGTAGTAGCCACCTATCTTGTTTCCATCTTTGCGCTCATTATTCTGAAAGCTACCAGCCGGTTCAACCGTGCGCTCACCTATCTGCAGATAATCTGGGACCTGGGGTTCGTCACGCTGCTGCTCTTGTTGACGGGTGGTATTGGATCACCTTATTCGTTTCTTTACCTGCTTTCAATTATCAGCGCAAGCATTCTCCTTTCCCGGAAAGAAGCGCTTTATACCGCGGGCCTTTGCAGTATCCTTTATGGCGCACTCATGGATCTGCATTACTACGGCAAGCTTACGTCGTTCGGGCTTTCTTCCGTTGCCGCCCAACAGTTCCAGCCAGGGGCTTTTTTCTTCATTATCAGTGTCACCATCTTTGGATTTTTCCTTACCGCATTTCTGACTGGATACCTTGCGGATAAGCTGAGGGCCAGCGAGACGGCTCTGCTGAAGCAGACGATCGATTTCGAGGAAATGGAGCGGCTCAACAGCGCCATCGTGTCGAACCTCAACAGCGGGCTGCTGACCATCACCCCGGAGGGGCGGATTCGTGCTTTCAACCGCTATGCGGAGCAGTTGACCGGTGTCAGTCAGGCTGATGCCTATGACAGGCCCTTGACCGAAATACTGCCTGGCTTCGGGCCGTTCATTGGACGGATCGGCAACATAGCGAGGGAAGAAATGGTGCACCGGCGTGGCGCCGGAGAAGAGATGACCCTCGGCTTCAAATCGGTCACCTTCACCGACAAGGATGGTATTCCTATCGGCGTTATCATAGACTTCCAGGATCTCACCCAGCTCATCAGAATGAAGGCGGAGCTTGCAAGGGCCGACCGGCTGGCCGCTATCGGCGAGCTGTCGGCCCGGATCGCCCATGAGATCCGCAATCCCTTGGCTGCCATCAGCGGGTCGGTTCAGCTGATCGCAAATGGCGGCAATATAGATGCCGGAGACAGGCGTCTTATGGACATCATCGTTCGCGAGACGGAACGGCTGAACAAGCTCATCAGGGATTTCCTCGATTATGCCCGGCCGACCCAGCCGAGCAAGGCACGGGCGAACCTGGGAATGCTTGTGGCTGAAATCCGTGAGCTGATGGAGGCCGATCGCCGGTTCGAGGGAGTGAAAATTCGCAATGACGTCCCTCAGGATCTGGCAGTCAATGTGGATAGCGACAAGTTCCGACAGGTGTTGTGGAATCTGCTGGTGAATGCAGTAGAGGCGATAGCAGATGACGGGATGATCTGCATAACGGCAGAGGAAGTCGAACACTGTTACGAATTCCAGGGAGCCGGTGCGGTTTTGATAACGATTTCCGATACGGGTTCGGGAATGGATGAGGAAGAGCTGAAGCGGGTCTTCGAACCGTTCCATACCACCAAGACAGGCGGAACGGGTCTTGGGTTGGCCACTGTGTACCGTGTCATCGAGGCGCATGGAGGGAAAATTCGCGTGTCGAGCGTCAAGGGAAAAGGAACCGAGTTTACCATCGTGTTGCCGAAGTAGAGAAAGCCGCATTTGGTAGTTGATACCCAGTCTTTTTTTATATGTTTTTTATGCTTTGTCAGATTATCTGCGAAACTTCAAATCCCCCCCCGCCCCCCCCTTTCTCAAAGGGGGGACATGTAGCATTGACGTCAGCTTCCCCCTTTAAGAAAGGGGGATTGAGGGGGATTTCGACTGTCGTTAAAGAAGTTGTGGAATAACCTCAAGAATAATATGAACTATGTATGATCATGCAACAGCAGCCCATTCAAGGCTTTCACTCATAGCTTCACCAAAGAGGCCCTATGGAAACGAAAATCCTGGTAGTCGACGACGAACTGAGCATGAGGGAATTCCTCGGCATTTTGCTGGAGCGGGAAGGGTATTCGGTAGATCTGGCTGAGACAGCCGAGGCTGCTTTCCCCCTGCTGTCTTCCAACAACTACGACCTGGTGATCTCCGATGTGAAGATGCCCGGTCTGGGAGGCCTGGCGCTCCTGGAGCGGGTCAAGGAGGAGTCACCGGAAACCGCCGTAATCATGGTGACCGCTTTTTCCACTGCCGAGCAGGCTGTTGAGGCGATGAAGCTGGGCGCCTACGATTATATCGCAAAGCCGTTCAACGTTGACGAAATCAAGATCATCGTCAGGAACGCCCTTGACCGAAGGAGCCTGAAGCGGGAGAACCTGCGCCTCCAGGAAGAAGTCAAGGGGCGCTACAGCTTCAGCGGCCTCATCGGCAAGAGCAAGAAGATGCGGGATGTTTACAGCCTGATCGAGAAGGTTGCGGGCAGCACGGCCAACATACTGATCTACGGCGAGAGCGGCACGGGCAAGGAACTGGCAGCCAAGGCGATCCACTACAACAGCCCGCGGCAAGCCAAGCCGTTTGTGGCGGTCAACTGCGGAGCAATCCCCGAGACGCTGATGGAGAGCGAACTCTTCGGCCACCAGAAAGGCGCGTTCACCGGAGCGGTTTCGGATCGCCCCGGACTGTTCGAGCAGGCCGAGGGGGGCACCCTGTTCCTGGACGAGATCGGCGAGGTTCCGCTCATGCTCCAGGCCAAGCTGCTGCGGGTCATCCAGGAGCGGGAATTCCGGCGGGTCGGCGGAACGGAGTCGATGAAAGCGGATATACGCCTTGTAGCGGCAACGAACCGCGACCTGGAGGAGCAGGTGCGGGAAGGGAGCTTCCGCGAAGACCTGTTCTACCGTCTCAACGTGGTGGCGGTAAAGATGCCTTCCCTGCGCGAGCGGCCGGACGACATACCGATTCTGGTCGAACACTTCCTGAAGAAATATGCCGGTCAGGAGTGCGGAGCAGAGCAGATCGCTCCCGGCGCCCTCAAGCTGCTGCTGGCCTACCCCTTCCCCGGCAATGTGCGCGAACTGGAAAATCTTGTGGAACGCTGCGTTGTCCTTGGTAACCGCCGCATCGAAGAAGATTGTTTTCCTCCGCAGGTCTTCAACTGCTGCGGCGTGGTTCCGAGAGGGGAAGGAATTGAGATCCCTCCGGATGGGATGAACCTGGAAGCATACCTGGACGGGATTGAAAAGCAGTTGCTCCAGCAGGCGTTGGAGCGCTGCGGAGGGGTGAAAAAGAGGGCTGCGGAACTCCTGGGGCTTTCATTTCGCTCCATCCGTTACCGTCTCGCCAAGTTCGGCATGGACGACGAGTGACGACCTTGGGCAGAGAGTCAATTTGCGGCAGCGGGGAATGACATAAATTGTCACTAATGGTGGCCGGGGTGGCTGAAAATCATTGGCGCAGCAACCAGTAAAGCAATATTTTTTAGGGGCCCAAGAGGTTGATATCGTAGGGGCAGGTCCCCGCCTGCGTGTCCGGCCGCCGCAGCCTGAGCTGCTTTGGCGGAGGAGGCCTGTAGCGCTGTCTACTCCGCTGAAGTGCCTTGGCTACGAAGGCTGGACCGGCGCGCAAGCCCGTGCCTGTCCTTGTTACTATCAACATGTTTTCCATGAAAAAGTGCAGCCTCCATTTTAACTCTGTCGTTTGGCATGAAAGGTGCTAGTAAATTGGCAACAACAATTCACGAGGAAAACCGGGCTCAGAGCGACCGGAAGACTCCAAAACCAAGCAACAGAGCGAAAGGAGATTTACCATGTTGGCAAAACTCAGAAAGCAAGAAGGCTTCACCCTCATCGAACTGCTGATCGTCGTAGCGATCATTGGCATCCTGGCGGCCATCGCCATTCCGCAGTTCGCAGCGTACCGTATCAGGGGCTTTAACTCTTCAGCGCAGAGTGATGTGCGCAACCTGTCTACCTCACAAGCGGCATTTTACTCTGATTGGCGCCTGTTCGGTGTGTCGAACGAGGGTACGGCGGCTGCTGTCCCGGCAGCGGCTGTTCCTGGTGCTGGTGCTACAACAGCTGGTGTTCTTGTTCCTCAAGCGGGTGCTGCAGCTGTAGCAGCCGGTAACATCCCAATGGTTGTCATGACTACATCTGGAGCAAACCGTTTCATGCGGCTACCGCTTGGCAATAACGTCCATGTAATATCATCCGTTAGCAACAATGCTGACAACTTCACCGGTGTAACAAAGCATACTCAGGGAGATACCTATTACGGAGTTGACAGTGATGTTACGAGTTTATATTCTGTCGGCGGCACTGCTGCAGCAGGCTTAGAACTGGCTGCTGCCCAAATGGTTGCACCGACTACTGGTGCCAACGATTTTGAGCCTGGCGGTGCTGCGCTGGCAAGTACTATCGCCGGCCTCGGAAACTGGGCAGCTCGCTAAAAAATACTTATAAAATTGATATTCGATATGTTGGGCGCCGGCAAAATGCCGGCGCCTTGTTTTAACATAACCTGCAAAATCGGGGGAGGTCTATGGAGGAAGGAGTCTGCTTTTCCGAGGTCTGGAAGACCTATGAGCGGGAATTGGGGAAGGTTTCTGAGCCTGCTCTCAAGGGGGTAAGCTTTACCGTCAGGCGCGGCGAGACACTGGGACTGATCGGCGCCAACGGCGCCGGGAAGAGCACCTGCATCCGCCTGCTCATGGATTTCATTCGGCCTGACAAGGGTTCAATTACCTTGGAGGGCCGCTCTCCTGCGGACAGCACTCTTCGCCATGACATCGGCTACCTCCCGGAAATAGCCAGCTTCCCATCGAGTCTTACCGTTCTGGACATGCTCAGCTTTGTAGGAACTACGCATGGCCTGTCGAAAAGCGTACTCAAAGAGCAATCGGAACGCTGGCTCAAGGCACTTGAACTGTGGGACGCCCGCAAAAGGCCGATCCGTTCTTTTTCCAAGGGCATGCAGCAGCGGGCGAGTTTCGTCCTGGCCCTTGTGCACGATCCTTCTCTCCTCATCCTCGACGAGCCCATGAGCGGCCTCGACCCAATTGGCCGCGCCAGCATCACCCAGTTGATCCAGGATCTCAAGGCCCAGGGCAAGACCATTCTCTTCTGCACGCATATCCTCGAGGACGTGGACCGGTTGGCGGACCGCCTGTTGATTTTGCACAAGGGTGAGAAACGTTTTGAGGGTACCCCTAAGGAATTGTCGGAATCATTCGGGACGACAACTATAGTGGACGGTTTTCTGAACGCCATAGGGGTGGCCCAGTCATGAAAAAATCATTGAAACGTATTTCCGCACTTGCACGACTTGTAGTGGTCGATGGCCTGCGACGCCATGCCCTTATCGGTCTTGTGGCGCTTGCCTTGGGCATCGAGGTGAGCGGCCTTTTCTTCTTCAGTTTTGTCCCCCGTGATATCGGCCGTATGCTTGCTGATTTCGTTGTGACAATCGGCTGGTGCGCAGGAATGGTGTTCCTCTTTTTCCATGCCGTGCAGGTGATGAGTTGGGGTGAGGATCGCCGGGTCATCCATACACTGCTTGCCCGACCGCTTTCCAGAACGGAATATGTCCTGGGTGTTTTTGCCGGACTGCTGTTTCTGCTCTTGTTGCTCAATGCATTGCTTGGCACAATCGGATACGGCGTGCTCGCACTGATAAAATTCTGGGTTGGCGAGGTTTACTTCAGCCGCTTGGGTATCCTGGAATACCTGCTGTCCTGGGCAGGAGTTCTCAGCATTCAGGCAATGATTCTGAGTGTAATTGTCCTCTTCTCAGGCATGATACGGGGCGGGTTCACTGTCTTGCTGGTTACGCTTTCATACTACCTTATCTGCAGCGGATTGCCGGTCGCAATAAACTTTTTCCAAGGAAATTCCCTGCTGGTCAAAAAGTTCCTGGTAGGGTTGACCCTTGTTTTCCCTAACTTCACACGATTTGACTACAAGGGGCTCATCGTTGCGCTGGGCAAAAGGCCTGAGATGTCTACACTAGCGTTGAACCTGGCGCAAGTGATGCTTTACTGCGCTTTGGTCCTGACGATTGCGGCAGGAGTCTATAACCGGCGGGATCTCAAATGAAAAGGATTGTTGCCGCCATATTGCTGGTCCTTTACCTGGGTGTGTGGGGCCTGCAGAAGAACAAGGCGCAAATGGCCGATTACTATCTTTCGCATCCACTGCCGGCAGCTGTCCTGAAGGTAGCGAGCGGCTATGCGCAACAGTTGACCGCATTTTCACTGTTTGTCAAGGTGGCCATCTTTGCTGGTGGGCCGTTGAGGGGTGTTGACAAGATGAGTTACGCCGACAGCATGGCCAGCAACTTCGATGTCATGACCGAACTCCACCCGGAATTCATCGATTCCTACAACTACTGTGAGTCTTTTCTTGCCCCAATCTCTCCTGAACACGCCGGTGAAGCCAACAAGATACTGGACCGTGGCATTGCCGCTCACCCGGACCTGCTCTACCTGCAGTTTTTCAAGGCGTTCAATCTTTTCTATTACATGAACCAGCCTGCAGAGGCTGCAGACCTGTTTTATGCCATGGCCAGACGGCCGGATGCTCCCTCATGGTTCGGTCATCTGGCAGGTTATCTGATGGCCAAGGGCGGCAACCTGATTGCCGGTCGAGCCATGCTCGTGGCAATGTATCAAAAAGAACAGGACAAGTTTACGAAGGACCGCTATCGCAGGGCAATTATGAATTTCAACAAAGCACTGAGAGTGCAGGCTGCGCTGGACCTTTACAAGAAAGAGTTGGGGAAGGACGCGGATTCCCTCCAGGATTTGGTACCGCGTTATCTGGAATCGCTGCCGACCCTTACAGATGACTTTACCTACTTGTGGATGCCTCCCGTCCTCAGCCTGGTTCGGCCCTGATCGTTCCTGCCCAGTGTTCCCAATCTGTTGACAATTCCCCATAATCCTATAATATCCAATCCACCAGTTTCCCTGAACATAACGCATAAAGGAGAGCGGAATGTACAAGATTGCCGTGATCGGCGGGGATGGAACCGGCCCCGAGGTCGTTGCTGAGGGCCTGAAAGTATTGGAAGCGGTGAACGCCAGGTACGGGATCAGGATGGACTACACCCATTTCGATTTCGGCGGGGAGCGCTACCTGCGCACCAACGAGGTCTTGCCGGAGTCGGCGGTGTCCGACCTGCGCCAGTTCGATGCCATTTTCCTGGGCGCCATCGGCCATCCGGACGTGAAGCCGGGAATCCTGGAAAAAGGCATTCTCCTGAAGCTGCGCTTCGAGCTGGACCAGTACATCAACCTGCGTCCGGTGAAGCTCTATCCCAACGTGGAGACACCGCTGAAAGACAAGAAGCCGGAGGACATCGACTTCGTGGTGGTCCGGGAAAACAGCGAAGGCCTCTACACCGGCTCCGGCGGCGTGCTGAAGAAGGGCACCCCCGACGAGGTGGCCATTCAGACCTCCATCAACACCCGCAAGGGCGTGGAGCGGTGCCTGCGCTACGCCTTCGAATACACCCGCAAGCGCAACAGGGACAAGACCCTCACCCTGTGCGGCAAGACCAACGTCCTGACCTTTGCCTTCGATCTGTGGGAGCGTGCGTTCCACGAAATCGGCGCCAAGGACTACGCAGACATCAAGCGCGAGTATGCCCACGTTGACGCCACCACCATGTGGATGGTGAAAAACCCCGAGTGGTTCGACGTCATCGTCACCGATAACATGTTCGGCGACATCATCACCGACCTGGGCGCCATGGTCCAGGGCGGCATGGGGATCGCCTCCGGCGGCAACATCAACCCCGAGGGCGTGTCCATGTTCGAGCCCATCGGCGGCAGCGCGCCCAAATACACCGGCAAGAACGTCATCAACCCCATGGCTGCCATCGGCGCGGCCCAGATGATGCTGGACGTCCTGGGCGAAGAGGAAGCCGCAAAGACCGTCGAGACGGCCATGGTGAGTGTCATGCAGCAGATGAAGAGCATGAGCGCCGGCAAAATGGGGTATTCCACCACCGAGGTGGGCGACATGGTGGCCAAAGCGGTGAGCTGAGGAAGAATGCAGACCCCCTTGTATCGTACAAGGGGAGAGTGAAAAGAGAAGGGGGCGTCAATCCCGGCGCCCCCTTTTTTCGTTAATTTCTTTTGTATTGACAAAGGTTCTTTACTGTAAATAAAATCACCCAGAATCACGGCCGACCGCACACTGGCCGCCACGAGAGGAGAGCCGCACAACATGGCAAAAAAACTTTGGAATGTCGCCATCGCCGGCGCCACCGGCGCTGTCGGCAACCAGATGATACAGTGTCTGGAAGAGAGAAATTTCCCGGTCGGGAAGATCAGGTTCCTGGCTAGCGAACGGAGCATCGGCAAGGTCCTGGAGTACAAGGGGAAGCCGGTCGAGGTGGAACTGCTGGATCACAATGCCTTCGAGGGCATAGACATAGCCCTGTTTTCGGCCGGCGGCAGCCGGTCCCTGGAGTTCTGCCCTTCGGCGGCGCGGGCCGGTGCGGTATGCATCGACAATTCCAGCGCCTGGCGCATGGACCCTGACGTGCCTCTGGTGGTGCCCGAGGTGAATCCCCATGCCATCGCCGGCTATACCAGCAAGGGGATCATCGCCAATCCCAACTGCTCCACGATCCAGATGGTCGTGGCGCTGAAGCCCCTGCACGATTACGGCACCATCACCAGGATCATCGTTTCGACGTACCAGGCGGTTTCCGGAACGGGCAAGAAAGCCATCGACGAGCTCAGGATCCAGACGGGCGAGATGCTGAACGGCAGGACGGCGGAGGCCAAGGTCTATCCTCACCGCATCGCTTTCAACTGCCTCCCCCAGATCGATTCCTTCGAGCCCAACGGCTACACCAAGGAAGAGATGAAAATGGTGAACGAGACGAGGAAGATCATGGAGTCCGATATCCGCGTTACGGCCACCACGGTGCGCGTTCCGGTCTTCTACAGCCATTCCGAGTCGGTGAATATAGAAACCGTCAAAAAGATCACGGTGGCGAAGGCTTTCGAATTGCTGAAAAAAGCTCCGGGCTGCAAGCTGGTGGACAACCCGGCCAAGGGAGTCTATCCCATGCCCCTCGACGCAGCCGGGCAGGACCTCACCTATGTCGGGAGAATCCGCGAGGACGAGTCCATAGAGAACGGGCTGAACCTGTGGGTTGTGGCCGACAACATCCGCAAAGGCGCGGCGACCAACGCGGTGCAGATAGCGGAGATTCTGGTCGAGAAATACCTGAAGAAGTAGGGGCAACCCCCTGCTCTTGCGCGCCGGAGCGCTCCAGCGCACAGGCGTGTGGTTGCCCGTTTTTTGGACCTCATCAATCAAAGAAGACCCCCTCACCCCGCCTGGGGCGACCCTCTCCCTTGATGGCGAGGGTTGTTTATGCTCCCTTCTCCATTGAGGGAGAAGGTGTTCTGGAAGGACGGATGAGGGGCGTGTGATTTAAGGTTCGGAAGTATTCATGCGCACCATAAAGCTGACCATCGAATACGAAGGCACCAACTACGCCGGCTGGCAGATCCAGCCCAACGGCCTTGCCGTGCAGCAGGTGGTCGAGGAGGCGTTGGCCAGGCTGGCGGGTGAGGCGATTCGGGTCGTTTCCTCAGGCCGCACCGATGCCGGGGTTCATGCGCGGGGGATGGTCGCCTGTTTCCGGACGGAGAAGAGCCTGCCCCTCAAGGCATTTTCCGACGGGCTCAACGCCCTGCTCCCTCCGGACATAGCAGTGCGCGAAGCTGTCGAGGCCCCTCCCGGGTTCAATCCCCGGCGCGATGCCACGGCAAAGCACTACCGTTACACCATCCTCAATTCCGCCCGGCGCGCCCCCCTGAGCCGCCTGTTCGTCTGGCGGATAGGGGGCGCGCTCGACGTGCCGGCAATGGTGGAAGCGGCAGGGCATTTTGTCGGCGAGAAGGATTTCGGCGCGTTCAGGGCGGCCAACTGCTGCGCAAAGACGACCGTGCGCCGCATCGATTCGCTGGAAATATCGCGGGACGGTGACCTGGTGACCATCGATGTCGTTGGTTCCGGATTCCTCAAGAACATGGTCAGGATCATAGTGGGGACACTGGTGGAGATCGGCAAGGGGAAACAGGGGGCGGGTGTCGTCCCCCGGTTGCTGGAAAACGGCGACCGGCGCCTGGCCGGGGCTACCGCCCCTCCCCAGGGGCTGTGCCTCGAAGAGGTATTCTACTGGAAAAAAGGCGATCCAGCCCCGGAAAGTGAAAATTTCCTTGACAAGGGAAGAAGCATGAACTAATTTATCAGCTTTCAGTGTTTCTCTGAATTCCATTTCTCCATAAGGCAGTGAGGTTTCAATGAAAACGCAGGTTCCCAGAACGAATGACATATCCAGGGACTGGTATGTGGTCGATGCCGAAAACATGGTCCTCGGCAGGCTGGCGACACGCATCGCCACCGTGCTCCGCGGCAAGAACAAGCCGATTTTCGCGCCCAGCGTTGATACCGGTGATTTCGTGATCGTGGTGAATGCCGACAAGATAGCCCTGACGGGCAACAAGCTCTCCGACAAGATCTACTACAGCCACTCCGGCTATCCCGGCGGCATCAAGTCCATCACGGCCGGCAAGCTGATGGAGAAGAAGGCCGAGGAAGTGATCCGGAAAGCCGTCAAGGGCATGCTTCCCAAGAACAAGCTGGCGAGCCAGATGCTGAAGAAGCTCAAGGTCTACGCCGGCGGAAGCCATCCCCACAAGGCCCAGCAGCCCAAGCCGCTGCAGGTGTAATCCCGTTCAAATACCAACAGCATCAGGAGAATAGATATGGCAGCAGCAACCTTCTACGGAACCGGGAAAAGGAAGTCTTCCATAGCGCGGGTATGGCTCAAGCCCGGCACCGGCAAGATAACCGTCAACCAGAAAGACATCGACGATTATTTCGGCAGGGAAACCTCCAAGATGATCGTCAAGCAACCCCTCGAGCTGACCGAGAACGTTGACAAGTTCGACATCTACGTAACGGTCAAGGGCGGCGGCGACAGCGGCCAGGCGGGCGCCATCAAGCACGGCATCACCAAGGCGCTGCTGGAAGTCGACGCTGCGATGCGCGGTGTCCTGAAAAAGGCGGGATTCATCACCCGCGATTCCCGCGTCAAGGAAAGAAAGAAATACGGCAAGGCGGCAGCCCGCAGGAGTTTCCAGTTCTCCAAGCGTTAAGACGTTCGCAGGCCGGTTGCAGGTTACAAGCATGGAGGGGGGGACCGCAGGGTTTCCCCCTTTTGTGCGTTCTGCTCCAGATAGAAGGGCACCCACAGGGGGGTGCCCCTACATTTTTTCGATTTCAAACACGAAGGCATGTATGTAGGGGCAGGCCTCCGTGCCTGCCCAACGATTCCACCGGAGGATCAATATGTTGAAAGTTGCTGTCGTCGGCGCAAGCGGCTATACCGGAGTCGAGCTTTTGCGCATACTCCACTGCCATCCCGAAGTAGCGGTTACCTGTGTCACTTCCGAAAGGAGCGCGGGCAAGAAGGTGGAGGACATATTTCCCTCGGTCCGCGACCGTTATCAGCAGGTGCTGGAACATCTGGAACCGGTGAGAGTGGCTGAGAAGGCCGATTTCATTTTTACCGCACTACCGCACCAGGCGGCAATGGAAGTTGTACCGACGTTCCTCAAGCTGGGGAAAAAGGTTGTTGACCTGTCCGCTGATTACCGGTTCCGCGATGCTTCGGTCTACCAGTCCTGGTATCAACCCCATCTGAACCCGGAATTGCTGGACAAGGCGGTATACGGACTTCCCGAGATCCGCCGCAAGGCAGTTGCCGGGGCTGACCTGGTGGCCAATCCCGGGTGCTATCCCACCAGCATAATCCTGGGGATGGCCCCCCTGCTGAAAAAAGGCCTGGTGGACCCGGCGACCATCATCGCTGATTCCAAGTCGGCAGTCAGCGGGGCGGGGAGAGGCGCCAAGGTCGATACGCTGTTCTGCGAAGTCAACGAGGGCTTCAAGGCCTACGGGGTCGGCGCCCATCGCCACACCCCCGAGATCGAGCAGGAGCTTTCGCTCCTGGCCGGATCCAGGATCACCATGTCCTTCACGCCCCACCTGGTTCCCATGGACCGGGGCATCCTCTCCACCATTTACGCTTCTCAGTCCGGAGAATGGACAACCACCCGACTGCTGGAACTCTACCGGGACCACTACTGCAACGAAGGGTTTGTCAGAGTCCTTCCCGAAGGTGTTCTCCCTTCGACCATGCATGTCCGCGGTTCCAACTTCTGCGATATCGGTCTCGTGGCCGACAAGCGCACCGGACGGGTCGTGGTGATCTCCGCCATCGACAACCTGGTCAAGGGCGCTTCCGGGCAGGCGGTGCAGAATATGAACATCATGAACGGCTTCCCGGAGAACCTGGGGCTGGACAGCCTGCCGCTCTTCCCCTGATGGCCTTCATCCCGCTTTCCCGGCAGGAGGCGCTGCAGCGCGGCTGGTCCGAACTCGACGTCATCTTCGTGACGGGCGATGCCTATGTGGACCACCCATCCTTCGGCGTGCCGCTCCTGGCCCGCCTGCTGGAAAGCCGCGGCTTCAGGGTCGGCATTATCGCCCAGCCCGACTGGCGCTCGGTGGAGCCGTTCACTGCCTTGGGGCGGCCCAGGCTCTTTTTCGGAGTGTCCGCCGGGGCCATGGACTCCATGGTTGCCCATTACACGCCGGCGCGCAAGCTGCGCCACGATGATGCCTACACGCCCGGCAACCGGCACGGCTCACGGCCCAACCGGGCAACCATCGTCTACACCGCCAGGCTGAAAGAGGCATTCCGGGACGTGCCGGTCGTACTCGGCGGAATCGAGGCCAGCCTCAGGCGCTTCGCCCACTACGATTACTGGGAAGACCGGGTGCGCCGGTCCCTGCTGTTCGATGCGAAGGCTGATCTCCTGGTCTACGGCATGGGCGAGCGTCCGCTCCTGGAATTGGCCGGGCGAATGGCCAGGGGTGAAGCGCTGCCCGCCATGACAGCTATACGCGGGACTGCATATAGTGCGACAGCCCGGAGCGACAGGCCGCTGCCGGATGCATACACCGAGATTCCGTCATTTGAGGCGGTCTCCGCTGACAAGAATGCCTTTGCCGAAGCCTTTCGGTTGATTGCCGGCGAGTCGAATCCCTGCAGTGCCGGTGTGCTGGTGCAGAAACACGGCGACCGTTTCCTGGTCTGCAACCCGCCGTCTCTGCCGCTGTCCGAGAGCGAGATGGACGAGGTCTACCAGCTGCCGTTTGCCAAGACTCCCCATCCTTCCTACCGTGAACCCGTTCCGGCCTACATCCAGATCCGCTCTTCGATCACTTCGCACCGGGGGTGCGGCGGCGGATGTTCCTTCTGCGCGATCGCGCACCATCAGGGCAAGGTTGTGCAGTCCCGCAGCCAGGCTTCGGTGGTGGCCGAAACAGAGCGGTTGGCCGCCATGCCATGGTTTGACGGAACCGTTACCGATGTGGGCGGGCCGTCGGCAAACATGTACGGCATGAGGTGCGGAAACCGTACTGCCGCCGAGACATGCCGGAGAGCCAGCTGTCTGTATCCGGAAGTCTGCGGCAATCTCAGGTTGGGTGACCGGAACGCGGCCGCACTTCTGGGGAAAGTCCGCGGAATCGCAAAGGTTGCCCATGTCAAGGTGTCATCGGGCGTCAGGTACGAGCTGTTTGACCGGCAACGGGAGTATTTCCGCGAGTTGCTGGCGCATCACGTCGGCGGCCTGCTGAAGGTTGCGCCTGAGCATTTCGTGGATTGCGTTACCGCCCGGATGGGAAAGCCGGGACGTCAGGTTTTCGAACGGTTCCTGGAGTATTTCCGCAGGGAGAGCCTTCGCCTCGGCAGGAAGCAGTTCATCGTCCCCTACCTCATGTCGGGGCATCCCGGCTGCACCATGGCCGACATGGCGGAAACGGCCCTCACCCTGAAGCGGCTCGGGCTCAAGGTCGAGCAGGTCCAGGATTTCACGCCGACGCCCGGAACCCTTTCGACCTGCATGTACCATACAGGAATGGACCCTTACACCGGGGAGCAGGTGTACGTTGCCAGGACCGACCGTGAGAAAAGGCTGCAGAAATCGCTGCTCCTGTCCGGGTTCAGTGAAGAGCGGCGCTACGTGCTCGAGGCATTGGCTTCTATCGGCAGGAGCGACCTTGCGGCGCAGTTGCTGGGCGGCGCGGTTTCGCGGGGGAATCAAGGTACCGTGACGCCGCGGAAATCACTACCTCGCAAGAGACGTTGATCTATTTCTTTCTTTTTCTAACCCCCTCACCCGGCCTGCGGTCACCCTCTCCCTTGATGGCGAGGGTATTGGTGATACCTTCTCCATTGAGGGAAAAGTCGTCACATGGGTGCGGATGAAGGGCACCCACAGGGGGCGCCCCTACACGGCATTTCAAGGAAATTTACACGAAGCGGAAAATATGTTTTTGCCTAAAGAAAATTTCTTGACAAGATCGGGCAAGACAGTTATAAGGAATATCTTCGCTTTTCGTTCCAATAACGGGACGCAAGCGGGCCAGGGCCGATTGTTTGCATGCTGGCGTAGCTCAACTGGCAGAGCAGCTGACTTGTAATCAGCAGGTTGCGGGTTCGAGTCCCATCGCCAGCTCCAAAATAGCAGCGGTGCTTTTCACCCTGGAGGGGTTCCCGAGTGGCCAAAGGGAACAGACTGTAAATCTGTCGTCGGACGACTTCGGAGGTTCGAATCCTCCCCCCTCCACCATTTACAGACTGCAGAAGAAAATGGTCGATCGTTCCCTCCCAGGAGACGGCAGTCGCATGAACTGGTGGCGCGACGTCCATGTTCTTCAAAAAACTTCAGGCGTACGGAGTGCGGGAGTAGCTCAGTTGGCTAGAGCATCAGCCTTCCAAGCTGAGGGTCGCGGGTTCGAGTCCCGTTTCCCGCTCCAAATTTAATGACGCCCACATAGCTCAGGCGGTAGAGCACTTCCTTGGTAAGGAAGAGGTCATCGGTTCAAGTCCGATTGTGGGCTCCATTTTTCAAGCATTTACCCGGTTGCATCACCGAAAATACATTACAAGGTACGACTAGCAGTACAAGGTACTGACGGAGGAGGGATTCCCAGATGGCCAAG
>DIFZ01000068.1 GCA_002419385.1 Geobacter sp. UBA5735 | reverse complement strand
TTTTACCATCTGCGAAAGTTGAGAACTTAATGAGCTGCTCAAAGGCACTTTCTCAACTGAGAGCTCCTCTTGGAGTTTACGGAGTTTTGGGCAACCACGACTTCTGGAGCGGTCAGGAATCCGTAAAGGCAATCTGTGGGACGCTGTCAGAGCAAATCGGCGTTATCTGGCTGAGAAACCGCAACGTCGAACTGGAAAAGGGCGGAGCGTCATTCAACCTTCTCGGTGTCGATGATTTTTGGGAGTCAAGCTGCTCACTTGCCTCAGCCTGCAAGGGGGTAGACAAAGATTCAATTAAAATTCTGCTCAGCCATAATCCCGATATCAATGATGACATTGCAGCTTTGAATGAACGTATCGACTTGGTGTTGTCAGGCCATACACATGGCGGGCAGGTTGCCATGCCGTTTATCGGGCAGCCTGTCATGCCTTCGAAATTCGGTCAGAAATATCGTATGGGACTGGTACGCGACGGAGAGCGGCAAACTTACATATCACGGGGGGTTGGGTGTCTGCTTGCGCCCATCAGGCTGAATTGCCTGCCTGAGGCAACCGTAATCACTCTGACTTGAATCGGCCTGCAAGGCAGACAGGGCAAAGTCAACCAGCGGCAGGACTTCCTGCAAAACGGCCGGTCAGCCTCACCACAGCTCTGCGGCTGTAGACGTCACAAGAAGTCATAAGGAATGCCTTTCATAGTTTCATATTCGGGAAAACTATCGACAAAATGTAGAAATATGAAGGGCGTCACCATGAGAATGCAGGAAAACGGCTTCCCCAAGAGACACGAGACCACGCCTCCCTTTGGGCAAGCATTTCCCCCTTTACAACCCCGTTTTCCCCGTGCTACTATCTACAAGTTTTGGTTGTTGCTACAAATGTTCAATGATTCAAGGGAGATATGACAGATGTCAGGCCACAATAAATGGAGCACCATCAAGCATAAGAAGGGGGCTGCCGACGCCAAGCGCGGCAAGGTCTTCACCAAGCTCATAAAAGAGATTACGGTTGCGGCCAAGATCGGCGGCGGCGACCCGGACGGCAACCCGCGCCTTCGCACCGTCATGGACAAGGCCAAGGCTGAGAACATGCCTAAGGACAATATCGAGCGGGCCATCAAGAAGGGCACCGGCGACATGGATGGCGTGAACTACGAGGAGACCACCTACGAGGGGTACGGCCCCGGAGGTGTCGCCGTGCTGGTGGAGGTGATGACCGACAACCGCAACCGCACCGTGTCCGACGTGCGCAGCATCTTTTCCAAGTGCAACGGCAACATGGGCGAGGCGGGCTGCGTCTCCTGGATGTTCGACAAGAAGGGCCTGATCGTGTTCCCCGGCGACGTGGATTTCGACACCTTGTTCGAGGCGGCGCTGGAAGCGGGAGCTGACGACGTGTCCGACGAGGACGGCCAGATCGAGGTGGTGACCGATCCGGGCGCCTTCATGGAGGTCCGGGATGCTCTGGATAAAGCCGGTTTCAAACCCGATTCGGCGGAAGTGACCATGATCCCCCAGACCATGGTCAAGCTGGAGGGGAAGCAGGCGGAGAGCATGCTGCGGCTGATGGAGCGGCTGGAGGACAACGACGACGTCCAGAACGTCTACGCCAATTTCGACATCTCGGAAGAAGAGATGGAAAAGATGATGTAACGGGCGTGGGCGGGCGGTTGGCCCGCCCCGCCGAGTTTCAGGGGATGGCATGATAATTCTCGGCATCGACCCGGGTTCGCGCATAACCGGTTACGGCATCATCGTCAAGGAGGGGAACCGGCTGATCCACGTGGACAACGGCGCCATCTTCACCGATGCCGACAAGGACTTTTCCCTCCGCCTGCAGCGGATCTACCGGGGGCTGACCGAGGTCATCGAACGCTACCATCCCGATGCAGTCGCGCTGGAAAACATTTTTTTCGCCAAGAACGTCCAGAGCGCCCTCAAGCTGGGCCAGGCCCGGGGCGCCGCCATCGTCGCCGGGGTGAATGCCGGCCTGCCGGTTTTCGAGTATTCCGCCCTCCAGGTGAAGCAGGCGGTCGTGGGCCACGGCAAGTCGGCCAAGGTCCAGGTGCAGCAGATGCTCAAGGTGCTCCTCAACCTCCCCGAGGTGGCCCAGGAGGATGCCTCGGACGCACTGGCAGTTGCGGTCTGCCATGCCCATTCCCATCAGTTGAACGCTCTGCGGAGGCAGCTCTCGTGATCGCCCTTCTCACCGGAAAAATCTCCCACAAGTCGCCGGGATCCATCGTCCTGGACGTGAACGGCGTCGGCTACCGGGTGCAGATACCCTTTTCCACCTACTACGAACTCCCCGAGCCGGGCGCCCAGATTTCCCTCAACATCTACACCCATGTCAAGGAAGACGCCATCAGCCTCTACGGTTTCCGCACCCTGGCGGAAAAGAATTTCTTCCAGCTGCTCATCTCCGTTTCCGGCATCGGCCCCAAGCTGGCCAAGGACATCCTCTCCAACGTGCAGACGGGCGAGCTGGCCGCTGCTATCGTCCGCGCCGACCTGGGGCGGCTGTCGGCGGTTCCGGGAATCGGCAGGAAAACGGCGGAGCGATTGGTGCTGGAACTGAAGGACAAGGTCCTGAAGCTGGACCTGGCAGCTCCTGCCCTGGAAGGGGAGGGCATGCCGCCGACCGCCGGTATCGAGGACGACGTGGCCTCGGCCCTGGTGAACCTGGGCTACAAGGAGGCGGTGGTCAGGAAGACCCTGGCTGAGCTGCGCGTATCATCCGACGACTCCATGGAAGAAGTGTTGAAGCAGGCGCTGAAAGCGTTGATGAAATAATAGGTTTTAAGTTTTAGGTTTTAAGTGTTAAGTAAAAGGCGTAGAACCTGAATCGGAAAAACAAGCGTGTTCTTGTTGTAATGCTGATTCCGAGCCGTTTCGAAGGAACCGCGCTCAACACCTAACACCTAACACCTAACACCTAACACCTAACACCTAACACCTAAAACTTAACACTTAAAACTTAAAACTTAACACGGCCTTTACCATGCCCCGAATTATCGAGCCACAGACAACCGAAGACGATTTTCTGTTCGAGTCGACCCTGCGCCCCCAGGCGCTGGACGACTATGTGGGCCAGGAGAAGGCCAAGGGAAACCTGCAGCTGTTCATCGACGCGGCACGGGGGCGGAGCGAATCGCTGGATCATGTGCTCCTCTACGGCCCTCCGGGTCTGGGCAAGACCACGCTGGCCACTATCATAGCTGCCGAGATGGGGGTAAACATCAAGTCCACGTCGGGGCCGGTCATCGAGCGGCCGGGCGACCTGGCTGCCATTCTCACCAACCTGGAGCCTCACGACGTCCTGTTCATCGACGAGATCCACCGGCTGTCCCACGTGGTGGAGGAGATCCTCTACCCGGCGATGGAGGACTTCCAGCTGGACATCATCATCGGCCAGGGGCCCAGTGCCCGCACCATCAAGCTGGACCTGCCCAAGTTCACCCTGGTGGGTGCCACCACCCGGGCCGGCCTGCTGTCGTCACCGCTCAGGGACCGTTTCGGCGTCATTTCCCGGCTGGAATTCTACACTGAGGTAGAACTTGCCACCATCGTCACCCGATCTGCCCGCATCCTCGGCATCCGCATCGACTCCGACGGCGCCCACGAGATGGCGCGCCGCAGCCGGGGCACGCCCCGGGTTGCCAACCGCCTCCTGCGTCGGGTGAGGGACTTCGCCCAGGTACGGGCGGATGGCGTCATCACCCGGCAGGTGGCCAAAGACGCCCTGCTCCTGCTGGAGATCGACGAGATGGGCTTCGATACCATGGACCGGCTGATCATGCTCACCATCATCGACAAGTTTTCCGGCGGCCCGGTGGGGCTGGACACGCTGGCAGCAGCCATCTGCGAGGAAAGCGACACCATCGAGGACGTCTACGAGCCGTACCTGATCCAGAACGGCTTTCTGAACCGCACGCCGCGGGGCCGCACAGCCACCCGCTCAGCCTATCTGCACTTCGGCCGCCAGGTGCCGGAACCTCCCCAGGGCGA
Organism: Geobacter sp. UBA5735; assembly: GCA_002419385.1. Classification (GTDB taxonomy): domain Bacteria; phylum Desulfobacterota; class Desulfuromonadia; order Geobacterales; family Geobacteraceae; genus RPRC01. The sequence goes on along the minus strand of DIFZ01000068.1, from coordinate 4,689 downwards.
GCTGTTCTGACCATGCAACTGATCTTCGATTTTCCTGCCACTCCCCGCTACACCTTCGACAATTTCGTCGTCTGCGACGGCAACAGGGCGGCGTGTCTCTTCGCCCGGAAGCTGGCCGGTAACGACGGAACGGAAAACCTGCTCTACGTGTACGGACCCCCGGGGAGCGGCAAGACCCACCTTCTTGCGGCGGTTGCCAACAGCCTGTCTTCGTCGGGGAATGCTCCCGCTCCCATGATCTCCTGCCGCGAGATCCAGGAGCTCTATGGCGGCGATTTTTCGGCTGAGCGGGTGTCGCTGCTGGGAGAACGGTTCCAGCAGGCGCCGGCGCTGCTCCTGGACGACATCCACTGCCTGCCGGACAGCGCGAACCTGAAGGTGGAGATCTGGCAGCTGTTCAACGACTTCTACGATACGGGCCGCAAGATCATGATCACCGGCCTTGCACCGCCCAGGGAGCTTCCCGGCCTGGATGACCACCTGATCTCCCGCCTTCTCTGGGGGCTGGTGGCCAGGGTCGACATCAATGACGACGATTCCCGGCGCATGATATTGATCAAGCTTGCCGAAGACATGCAGGTGATCGTCCCTGCTGACGTGGCCGACTATGTGCTGAAGCATGTCCGCAGGGACGTGCCGTCCCTGCGGAGCGCTCTGGAGCGGATCAGCCGTTTCGCATTGTCCGAGGGGAGGAAGGTCACCCTCAGGCTGGCCCGGGAAGCGCTGGGGCGCATGTAATAGGGCAATGAAAAGACCTGCCAGGTTTTGAAAACCTGGCAGGTCTCTGTATCTATTGATGGAAAAAAAGAAACCACCCATCACGATCGGCCGGTTCGCCCCTTCTCCCACGGGGCCCCTCCACCTGGGCTCGCTGGTGGCGGCCCTCGGCAGCTATGCCATGGCGAAAAGGGAAGGCGGCCTGTGGCTCCTGCGCATCGAAGATCTCGATACACCGCGCGTGGTTCCGGGGATGGCCGACGACATTCTCCATACCCTGGAGAGCCTGGGTTTTTGCTGGGATGGGGAGATACTCCGGCAGAGCCGCCGCACGGCTGTCTATGTAGAGGTGCTCGAGCGGCTCCTCAGTGAAGGCGCCGCCTACCCCTGCGGCTGCACACGGGCCGAGATCGCCCGGGCCGCTTCCGCGCCCCATGCGGGAGATGAGGGCCCTGCCTACCCCGGCCTGTGCCGTAACGGGATCCCCGAAGGCAAGACCGCCAGGTCCATACGCGTTCATTCGGGCAGCGAACCGATCGAGTTCCTGGATGGCGTGATGGGCCCCTGCCGTGTCGACCTTTCCCGATCCGGCGGCGATTTCGTCATAAAGAGGGCCGACGGGCCGTTTGCCTACCAGCTTGCCGTGGTCGTGGACGATGCGCTTTCCGGCGTGAACCAGGTGGTCCGCGGCGCCGATCTCCTGACTTCTACCCCCCGCCAGATTCGTCTCCAGCACCTCCTGGGCTACCCAACACCCTCCTACTGGCATCTTCCCCTGGTCACCGGCCCCAGCGGGGCCAAGCTGAGCAAGCGGGACAATGCCGTTTCCCTTGCTTCCGGCCGCGACCTGCAGCGGGAGGGCCACCTGCTCCTCTTCGATGCGCTTCGTTTTCTCGGCCAGGATCCTCTACCAGAACTGCGCGATGCTGACAGCGCCGCAATCCTCGATTGGGCGGTCGCGCACTTTTCTCCCCGCTCCATACCCCGCACTCCCGGGCTGTTCCCGCGGCAGCACTGACCACCGTTCAATCCGATAACGACATTATGTGCGCCATGCCCTGGAGCATCCGGGATGTGTTCCTGTACGGCATTTTCAGCTGCAGGTGACCGTTTGACTTGAGTTCATTACCCATAACTATTATCGACAGGTGTGCCGCTACATAGAGGGACACACACTTCAGCAGACACCGGAGGTGCTTCAATGAAACCATTCATGTCGGGCTTCAATTCCCACGGGTATGCGCTGCTGCGGATCGTCACGGGGTTCCTGTTCCTGTGGCACGGCTCCCAGAAACTGTTGGGATTCCCGGGTCCCCCCCCATGGCGGTGCTCCGGGGATCATCACTTACATCGCAGGCCCCATAGAGCTGATCGGCGGTATCCTGGTGATGTTCGGGCTGTTCACGCGCTGGTCGGCCTTTCTTGCGAGTGGCCTGATGGCAGCTGCCTACTGGACGGCGCATGGGACGCAGGCGCTGCTGCCGCTCCAGAACGGGGGAGAACTGGCTGCGCTCTACTGCTTCGTGTTTCTGTTCATTTCCACCCAGGGCGGTGGGAGATGGAGCGTGGATGCCGTCCTCGGGCAGCGATAGCTTTCGCTGGTTTTTGGTGCCTTTTTGTGCGGGATTGAAACAGGCAGGTGTAATTGCTCATCTGCAAGGAGTGAGACATGCCGAAGAAAATAGCCATCATCGGAGCAGGACCTGGCGGTTTGACCGCCGGCATGATCCTGGCGGGGCACGGATACGAGGTGGAGATTTTCGAAAAAGAAGGTTGCGTCGGCGGCAGGAACGCGCCCCTCAGGCTGGACGGGTATACGTTCGATACCGGACCGACATTCCTGATGATGAAGTTCGTGCCGGAGGAAGTGTTCGAGCTGGCGGGCAGGGATGTCAGCGCGTACCTGGAAACGGTCAGGCTCGATCCCATGTACCGGCTCGTGTTCGCCGATGTCGAGATTTCCCCGTCCAGCGATCCGCAGAAGATGGAGCAGGAACTGGCGAGGGCCTTCCCGGGCAGTGAAGCGGGCTACCGGAAATTTCTGCAGAAGGAACAGGTCCGGTTCGATGCCATGTATCCCTGCCTGAAAGTCGATTACTCTTCGATCAGGTCACTTGTTTCCTCCCATTTGCTCAAGGCGCTGCCCCATCTCTCGCTGGGGAAATCCATCTTCCAGAGCCTCGGTGACTATTTCACGCCCGAGAAGCTGAAACTGTCCTTCACGTTCCAGTCGAAATACCTGGGCATGTCCGCCTGGGAGTGCCCCGCGGCGTTCTCGATCATTCCCTTTGTCGAGCACGCGTTCGGCATCTATCACGTTACCGGCGGGCTCAACGTCATTTCCCAGGCGATGAACAGGGTGTTTGCGGAGCACGGCGGGAAACTGCGGCTCAATTCGCCGGTGGAACGCATGCTGATCGAGGATCGAACGGCACGCGGCGTTGCCCTTGCGGGCGGGGAAGAAGTGCGTGCGGACGAGGTGATCATCAATGCCGATTTCGCGCATGCCATGGCGCATCTGACCGGCACTGCCGTTCCGAAGTATTGCCGGGAAAAGCTCGATGCCATGGCATACTCCTGTTCGACGTTCATGCTCTACCTGGGGATCGACCATTGCTATGACATCCCCCATCACAATGTGTTCTTTGCGGAAAACTACCGGGAAAACATTGAAAACATCTTTCACAATGGCCGTCTTTCCGACGATATGTCCTTTTACGTGCAGAATGCCTCGATTACCGACCCAACGCTTGCACCGCCCGGTCATTCGACCATCTATGTCCTGGTTCCCGTCCCGAACCTGTCGTTCCCTGTTTCATGGGCAGCGGAAAAGGAACGGTACGCGGAAAAGGTGCTGACCGCGCTGGAGACGAGGGCCGGTCTCGCTGGCCTTCGCTCACGCATCAGGGTGAAAAGGGTCACTGCTCCCGACGACTGGCAGAACAGCTACCATGTTTACAAGGGAGCAACGTTCAATCTTGCGCACACCCTGGGCCAGATGCTCTATTTCCGCCCCCACAACGAGTTCGAGGGGCTGCGGAACTGTTACCTGGTTGGCGGGGGGACCCATCCGGGGAGCGGGCTGCCGACCATTTACGAGTCGGGCAGGATCTCGGCACAGATGATCGTGGCCAAACATGGGGCAGGCAAGAAATGAGCCCGTTCATGGGGTGCCTGCTTGCGGTGGCGTCTGGTGCGGTGATGAATCTGCTGTTGTGCTGCCCGCTGCGGGCGCAGGGCGACCGGGGCTCGATCGTTATCGAGATAACGGGGTTCAGGAATGCCGCCGGCCAGGCAGGAGTGCTGCTGTTTTCACGGGAAAAGGGCTTTCCTGCTGATCCGGGTCCGGCAGCCAGAAAGCTTTTCGCAGCCATAGACCGATATGCCTGCCGGGTCACGCTGGAGAATGTCCCTTACGGAACCTATGCCGTCAGCGTTTTCCATGACGAAAATGCTGACGGGAAGCTGCAGAAGAATTTCTTCGGCATTCCGCGGGAGGGCGTCGGCGCGTCCCTGAACCCGGCCATGAGATTCGGCCCGCCCCGGTTCAGGGACGCGCGCTTTACCCTGGATTCCCCGGAGCGGAAGCTTGCCGTCACCATGAAGTACCTGCGTGCTCAGCGTGAACAGCAACGTGGCAATGAGTAAGCGGGGCAGTAGGGCTGTGTACCGGCGGCGAAAGCCAGCGGGGAAGTTAGGTGGAACATGTCATCGTCCAGGATGCAGGGGGGGCTGACCGGGGTTCCCCGGCGCTAGTGTGATCCGGCGCTGTGGAACTGGTTGCCCGTTTGAAAAGAATATGCTAGAATTAAAATGAAAATGAAAATCAACATCATAAGTCGACAGTAACCGTCACGGCTGAAGGAGGCAGAAATGAAAGACATAGTTGAAACGATAATCGCCGACGGATCGTTCAAGACTCTCGCGGAAGCCCTGAAAGATGCGGATTTAGTAAAGCAGGAAACCCCCCGG
>DIFZ01000038.1 GCA_002419385.1 Geobacter sp. UBA5735 | reverse complement strand
TCTTGACACACCAAACTAAAAATACTATAAGCCGCCCAGTTTATTCCGTTATTCAAACATTGGGCCTGGGTGGCGGATTAGGTAGACGCAAGGGACTTAAAATCCCTCGGCGCTTGGCGCTGTACCGGTTCGACCCCGGTCCCGGGCACCAGGAAAAAGAGGCCGGCCCATTGTGCCGGCCTCTTTCATTATGAACTCAACCCGCAACATCTGTTAGGAATAGGTAAGCACGGCGGTGATTGTCCCTATGATCGACTCGCAGAAAAAAATATTTCTCGGACGCCAGCCGATACTTGATCGAAATCGAGGGATTTTCGGCTACGAGCTTCTTTTCAGAGATGCAGATACTCTGCATGCCAATATTGACGCTTATTCCAATGCTGATTCAGTGGTAATATCACATGTTCTGTCCAATTTCGGCATCAAGGAAGTATTGGGCAGGCACAAGGGTTTCATCAACGTCACAGCGGAACTCCTGATGAGCGACATTCTGGAGCTGCTTCCCGTCGAGCGGACCGTGATCGAGCTCCTTGAATCCATCAAGGTAAACGGGCAGGTATTAGAGAGATGCAGGGAGCTTAAAGAGCGTGGCTTCAGCCTGGCTCTTGACGATAATGTCTATCATGCCGACTATGAGCCGCTCTACGAGATAGTCGATATCGTCAAGATAGATGTCCTGAATATGCAGCCCGATAACGTTGGCAAAATGGTAGAAAAGCTTGAAAACCGAGGGCTTACCCTTTTGGCGGAAAAAGTCGAGAACATGGAGCAATACCAGTATTGCCTTGATTTAGGCTTCGACCTGTTCCAGGGGTACTATTTTGCCCGTCCCGCGGTTCTCAACAGGCGGAAGGTCGATGTTTCCGGAATAACTCTGCTGAAGCTTCTGGAGGAGGTCTGCCGCGAAGCCGATATAAGCGAGATCGAGCTTACGTTCAAGCGGAACCCCAACCTGTCCTATAATCTCTTGCGCCTGGTAAACTCGGTAGTCATCGGTATGAAGCAAAAAATCAGGACGTTGCGTCATGCTCTGACGGTGCTGGGCATGAAACAGCTCAAACGGTGGATTCAGTTGGCGCTGTTTTCATCGGAAAAGGCCGGGGGGGTAGGAAATCCCCTCATGGAGACTGCCGCCACACGGGGCCGTTTGATGGAACTCCTGGTCCAGAGGAGTGCGGAAGGCATCCGTGACATGGACTATTCTGACATCGCATTCATGACGGGCGTTCTTTCTCTGGTGGATGTGCTGCTTGAGAGTCCGATGGACGAGATCGTCAACCAGCTCAACCTGTCAGAAGAGGTGCGTAGCGCTCTCCTGAACAGGGAAGGACCGCTGGGCAGCCTCCTTTTGCTGACGGAGAAACTTGAGAATATGGATTTCGACAATGTGGCGGCATTGCTCGAAAGGTCCCACTTCAGTCTGGACGTGCTTTTCAATTCCCAGATGGAAGCCATAGACTGGACAAACAGCCTGGAAGAAAGTCTCTGATATTAAGGATACGTGATCGTTCTCGTGCTATCCGCGTGGGTTCCAGCCCGGTGGAAAACGGTTTTCCAGAAGGTATATCCATGCAAGCAACTCGGCAACAGCAACATACAGTTCCGGAGGGATGTGCCGGTCCAGGTCTACCTGCATCAGAAGGGACATCAGCTCGGGAGATGAATGAACATGGATGCCCGCTTCACGCGCGCGGGCTATGATCGCTTCGGCATCGACACCTTTCCCTTTTGCGATAATCTTTGGCGCATAGTGCCCTTCCTTATAGGACAGCGCCACCGCCTCTTTTGATTTCCAGCCATCATTATTCACTCTCTATCACCATTCCGTTCAGGCTGATGCCTGTTTCCGCAAGCTTTTCTTCCAGAATTCCGACTTCATTTCTCAGTAATGCAGCGGTTTCAGGCAATTCGGGGCGCATGATGCCATCGATTCCTTTTTCTGAAAAGGAAAGTGTTGCGCAAACACGTCCAAGATGTGGCAGTTTGACGCTTATGGACGTTCTCCATGAAGGCGTGTCTTCGGAATCGGGGCCTTCAGGTTCCCGTTCCACGAGCCATTCCAGTTCATGGCCTTCAATGGCCTCCCCGCGCCAGGTAAATGCGCCGTTCAGAAGCAGCTCCACTTGCTCTCTGATCGTCTGCAAGGCCGCTCTTGATAACAACAAGTCCGTTCTGTTTACCTGGTCATGTTCCGCAAGCAACCCGACAGCTGCAGTGGTGTCGAGAGTATCCGCGACAACGGGAAGTTCACCGGAATGGTTTGTTATCCCGGCTTTTTGCTGTTCTGTACGCATCTGCTGCAGCCGACCCGAGCGTGGTTCACGCAGGATGCTCACAAAAGGTCTTTCACCGAGGCACCACTGCATAAGATGTGATTCGTAGAACAACCCGGAAAATGTGACGGTATTTCGCAACGCTGTTGCGACAACCGCAGCGTCGGGTGTTCTGCTGTTCATGAGGGGAGTCTCTGAAACAATCTGGGCAGTCTTCGTCAAGACTGTTTCCTGAGTGCCGACTGTTCTGGCCAACAGTGACGCAGTTGTACTCAGTCTGACCGAAGAGGCATCATTGGCCGGACTTTCCATTGAGAACGTAGGGCGCGGCTGTGAGTTCCGAAACGTGAGTTGTACAGAGGACCCGGGTTTTAACGAGAGAGGTATTTCAGCTCCGAAAACTTCGCCAGCCACGCGTAGCAGATAGGTGTGCTCTGCCAGTTTTGCAAGCACGTCGCCTCTCACTTCTTGACCGGGCGTCAGTGCCGGTCGACCTTCGGCTGCTACCTTTGCCGGGGAAGGGGCGGCTGGAGCGTGTTCGACAGAATTTCCGGCGATGTTTTTGATTGGTGCTATTTTCATGGTGCTTCAAGCGTGTATCGCTGTACTGGCTAGAGGGGCATACAATTTATTGTAAAGAAATCCTGATTGAGGCCGATAGAGATCAGCAATGGGTTCGCGCTGTTTTCATGTACTGTTCATTGATGCAAAATGTTTGCCCACGCAAAGCCCCCATGCTGAGATGCAGAAGATTACTCTTGATTTCAACAGGATTTCAGAATGATAGTGAAAAAGCAGATACTGAAAAAAATACTTCAGTCGGGTTATGTTGCTGAAATAAATCTGGTGAAACGGGATGGATGCTACGAGGCGGCCCTGTATCTCAACGGCAAGTATGTCGGCGGTCCGCCATTGCCTCGTCTTCTCACTCCTCCGAAGGATGATATTACCCACTGGATGGGCAACCGGCCTACGATCGGTCTTACGGAGAGCGAGGCAGACCGTATAGTGGAGATTGTCCAGGATGAGAATGATGTGCTGATGCACCGGCAGAAGAGCGGTTGGGGGGATTGAAACCAGTGCCATGACCATTGCGGAGGTGAAGGCGAGCTGAACAAATGACATACTTTCAGGTTGTTTTGTCGGCTTTCTTTGTGCTATCTTCTCAAAATCACTCAATGAAGATGCGGGATGGCACCTATGAAAAGCAAACTCCTTATCCTGGATGACGATGAAGCGATTCTCCAGCTCCTGGCTGCGGTCTTTGAAGACAGAGACATGGAGATCATTCTTGAAAGTGACAGCGATGCGGCGATTGCGAAAGTAAAGTCCGAGCATCCGAACGTGGCCATCCTTGACATTTGTCTGCCCAAGAAATCGGGACTCGAAGTTCTTCAGGAGATAAAGCGGATCGATGCCGGCCTGTCCGTGATCATGACGACAGGTTACCGGACGACCCAAAATGCCATTGAAGCGATGAAACATGGCGCATATGAGTATTTGACCAAGCCTTTCGACATCGAAAAGATGAAGAATGTCGTGGATAAGGCTTTGGAGTGCAACCTTCTCAACCGTAAGGTGAGATATGCCGAACTGTCTGAACAGATAGACGACACCGAACTGGAAGAAGACATCATGATCGGATCATCTCCGCAGATGATCCAGGTCTGGAAGATGGTCGGGAAAATAGCCGATTCGGACGCCAGCGTGCTGATCCAGGGTCCAAGCGGGACCGGCAAGGAACTGCTGGCACGTGCGGTATACAATAATTCCAAGCGCAGCAACAAGTCCTTTCTGGCGGTGAATTGCGCAGCGCTGCCGGAAACTCTCCTGGAAAGCGAACTTTTTGGACATGAAAAGGGAGCTTTTACGGATGCCCATACCCGAAGGATCGGCAAATTCGAGCAGTGCAACGGCGGGACCATCTTTCTCGACGAGATCGGCGAGATGAGTCTGTCGAATCAGGGCAAACTGCTCAGGGTCCTGGAAAATCAGGAGTTTGAGCGCGTCGGTGGGAATGAGACCATCAAGGTTAATGTGCGGGTTATTGCCGCCACCAATTTCAGTCTCATGAACGCGGTGAACGAAAAACGTTTCAGGCTTGACCTCTTTTACCGGCTGCGGGTGGTGTCGTTCTATCTGCCGCCGCTCAGGGAGCGCTTCGAGGACCTTCCCCTTTTGGCGGACCTGTTCATAAAAAAATATTCCCGGCAATATGAGAAGAGAGTCAAGGGCCTGTCACCCGCGGCATTGGACCTGCTGATGAAACATCCGTGGGAAGGAAATATCCGCGAGTTGAAAAATGTCATCAATTCAGCGACGCTTTTTTGCATGGGGGACATGCTGGTACCTGAGGATTTCGAATCTCTCCTGCATGTGAAGTCTGATTTCCAGAAGACCGAGATACATCTGGACGGCGAAGGTGACCTGTATTTTGACGCTTTCTGTACCCTCCTGGACCCGGTTTTCACGGATATATGCAAGAAAGAAAGCGGCGCCGTCTATGATAGAATCACTGCCGCCCTGGAGAAGGCCCTGATACATCTGGCGTTGAGCAAGAGCAACAATAACCAGGTCATTACGTCAAAACTGCTGGGCATCAGCCGTAACACCTTGCGAGACAGGCTGGACCGATACCGGCTGGGGCATGAATAGCAGCGTCATTTTATTCGAAACGTACCTGTCTGAAAACTGAATCATCAGTTGCCCCTCGTTACCCCTTTCTTTTGTCACAGGACTATCCTCGCCACTAATCCTCCGATTTATCTGGTTTGCCCCCCTTGTTACACGACACCGAGCTCTGTTCAAGGTTTGACCATTCAGTGCCGGCATTCGACAACTCATTGAAATTATTGCAACTGGTGTTGACGTTGCGAATGTGGTGTTCAAGTTGTGACCATGTGTCCAATCTTCGTATGGAAGTGTGTCTTACGGTCGAGGCTTGTAACTGTCTGTAATCGTGTTGATATTTCTTTTGTAAATTGATTCTGAATTTGGTATCAAAATTGCTCATTAGCACTCGTGGAATTGAAATCGGCAGTATTCTCGCTGTATTTGCTGGCCCTTGCGAACAGGGTACAACTGAGGGGGGGAGAGCGATGGAAAGAAAAAGGATTCTGATTACCGATGACGACAAGCAGGCAAGGGAACTGGTTGCGTCCTTTCTTGGTTATAAAGGATATGATGTCCAGCAGGCTTCCGATGCCATGGAGGCCATTGAAAAGGTGGAAGCGGAAGACATCGATATCGTCGTGACGGATGTCATGATGCCGAAGGTCAACGGACTCGAATTCATTAAGCGCCTCAAGGCGCTGCGCCCCGAGGTTGTCGCAATCGTTTACAGTGCGTTCGGCAACAGTGTCATGACGGCCAACCTTCTCAAGGCAGGCGCTTTTTTCTACCTTGACAAGCCGTTCGATCTGCAGGAGCTGCATAAAATCATCCAGCGCGCCGCAGAACATCACAGCCTCCAGAGTTTGAGCTATCGTGCAACGCCGACCGTCAGAAACCGTTCGCGTATCAAGATGATCGGTGAGAGCCCGAAGATGCTGGCTTTGTACGAACTGATCGAGAAGGTTGCGGATTCTGATTCGACGGTGCTCATACAGGGTGAGTCGGGCACGGGCAAGGAACTGGTTGCACAGTCGATCCATGAGCTGAGCTCGCGCAGGAACCGGAATTTCGTACCGGTCAACTGTGGCGCCATTCCTGACGAGCTGCTCGAGAGCGAGCTTTTTGGCCATGTCAAGGGGGCGTTTACTGGCGCAGTCACCAACCGGATCGGCCGCTTCGAAATGGCTGACAAGGGAACCTTGTTCCTGGACGAGATCGGTGACATGAAGACCAGTTTGCAGGTCAAGCTGTTGAGAGTGCTCCAGAACAGGGAACTTGAGCCGGTAGGCGCTGCCAGGCCGAAAAAGATCGATACCCGGATAATCGCCGCCACCAACCAGAACCTGGAAAAGCTTATTGAGGACAAGACCTTCAGAGAAGATCTGTATTATCGACTTTCTGTGATTCCCATTGTCATTCCCCCCCTACGGGAAAGAAAAGAAGATATTCCACTCCTCATTGAAAGCTTCATAAACAAATTCAATCAAGAGAACAGAAGGGATGTCAAGGGGTTCGACAGGGAAGCAATGGCTGCTCTGTGCGAATTCAACTGGCCCGGCAATATTCGTGAACTGGAAAATCTCGTCGAGCGGATGGTGATACTGAAAGGTTGCGGAACGGTTACGCTCGATGACCTGCCGGAAAAGTACCGCGGACGCAGCGAAGCGCGCCGCCCTGAGACCATTCCGCTTCCCGTTGACGGAATCTGCCTGAGCAGCGCTGTTGAGGAATTTGAAAACCGACTCATTATCCAGGCACTGGAGAAAACAGGCGGCAACAAGAAAGAAGCTGCCATGCTTCTCAATCTGAAACGGACGACGTTCATCGAAAAGTTGAAAAAGAAAAAGATGTTTATGCCCGATTATGCTTATGCAAGCTGATAACTGCAGGCAGTCATGTCGATAGGAAAGATAGACAGTAATCTCAGGTTTGCCGTTGAAGGCAGGTCCGGCTATTCCGAGGCGGGGAATTCCGCCGTCACTGCGGCGGGGTTTGAGCATGCGCTGGAGCAGGCAGGGAGTAAACCGTCAGCTGTTCAGCTTCCCCGTGAACTGGTAACGGTGCATGCTGAATTTCTGCGGTTGCAGATGATGCGCGATGCCATTTCCCTGGGTGGTGATCAGTCCGAACAGCAGAATTCCTTTTCCCGTAACGTGGCCGCCCGGCTTGCGCAGGGGCTTGCCACGTATCGAGGAAACGGCGACTCCGTCGGAAGCAGCGATAGCGCTGCGTCGGAAAACCCGAACGAGGTCAGCCAACCTCAGGAAGCCACCAGTCCCCCTGCTCCCTGCGATTACCGTTCAAGAACAGATACCGGTTTCCTCTCGGACATAATACAACGAGCCAGTAACCGCTATGGGATAGAGCCGGGACTTATACGAGCGGTTATCAAGGCAGAGAGCAATTTCAATCCCAACGCCGTATCCGGTGTCGGTGCGCGGGGACTGATGCAACTGATGCCCGGGACTGCCCGCGATCTCGGTGTTACCAACCCGTTCGATCCGGAACAGAACGTCATGGCCGGCACGAGGTATCTGCGCCGGATGCTCGACAGGTATGACGGAAATCTGGACTCAGCGCTGGCCGCGTACAACTGGGGGCCCGGGAACGTGGACAGAAAGGGCAGGGCGCTGCCCAGTGAAACCAGGTCCTATCTGGCCAAGGTAAAAGAATTGTACAACAGTTATTCCGGCTGATTTATTAGTAAACCATAACGTAGTGCCTTCCGCCAAGCTGCAACAATTCCTTCTTGTCCCGAAGGGGAGACAAGCAGAGAGTCTCTTCTTTCATTGAAGCTTCCATGATTCCATCATCAGGTCTTTCCGTACAACGCTAACAGGGCTGCCCAACCCGAAACTTTCCTTGGCAGGCAGTGGTAAGCATACCATGCACCCTGCAAAACAAGGAGATGAGAATAAGTGCGCTCCCCCGCAGTGCTCTGGAGGGTGCTGTGTGCGTGGATGCCATGACTATTTTTTTCACCACGTCATCCGTTGGCAAATATCTTGCTGTTAGTACGCCAGTGAATCCATGATCAGGAGAGTACTGGCAATGGGAAACGGTCTTTTGACGATGAATATGATGTCTCCTGGAGCGCTTGCAGCCGAAATTGCTGATAATTTTCCGGCGGCATCGGTTGTCGATGCTTTGTCGAGCGGTGTCATTTTTTCGGACGCAAACGGAATTCTGACATTCATGAACCGGAGCGCCGAACAATTGCTCAACGTGTTCAAGGAAACGGTCATCGGGAAAAGAATTGACATGCTGCCCCTTCGGACGCCGATTTACAAGGTTATGAGCGAAGAATGCACGGACTCTCCCCTTGAGATGAATATCTGCGGCAGGGTGCTGGAGGTCCGCGCGTTCAGGCTTTTCTCATGGGACAATCGATTGCTCGGTTCCATTACCGAATTGTTTGATGTTACGAAGGAACGTCTCGAGAAACGGAGGCGGGAAGAGTTTGTGGCAAAAATGACCCACGACCTCAAATCTCCCCTGATGGTCTTGCAGGGCTATCTCCAGGCAATTCAGATGGGCATGTGCGGCAGCATTGACTCCGGACTCAAGGCTGCATTCAAAGATATGGAGCGCAGCAGCAAGAATCTCTACTTCATGATTGAAGACCTGCTTGATGTACACCGCCTGGAAATGGGACTGGTGCAGATAAAGCGGCAGAGTTGCGATATACGGGAGCTCCTTGAAAACAGTTGCCGGGACCGGCGCCTGGAGGCGGCGGACCAGAAAGTTTCTCTCACGCTGAGAGTTTCCAGAGAGGTCCCCCTGCTGGATCTTGACGCAAAACAGCTCGGGCGGGTTTTTTCCAACATAATCGGCAATGCACTCAAGTTCACGCCTCGATACGGCAAGGTGGCCGTAAAGGCCTGGGTCAGGGATGATTGCCTCCATGTTTCGGTGAAAGACACCGGCATCGGGATTCATGATAACGACATACCCTTCGTTTTCGATAAATATTTCCGTTCGGAACAGGCGGCCGGGTTCAAGGGGTCTGGTCTTGGCCTTGCTCTGAGCAAGGAAATAGTAGAGGCTCACGGAGGTTCCATCCACGTCAGCAGCAGTGTCGGCAAGGGCAGCGAATTTACGGTGATTGTGCCGCTGTACGTGGACCCGCAGGAAATGTTCTGACTGACGGCTGCGTGAACTGCTGCCTGCTTCCGGTGTCGTCCGGGCACTGAATAAAAGCCTAAAGAAATAGGAAAAACTTTCGATAAGGATCAGAGATTCATAACGATTTTTGCACAGACTGGCGAATTCGACAACTTTACCGGGTACAGAGAGGAGAAGGATTATGGCTAATGTGTTGATAGTGGACGATTCGTCGACCATGAGGAAGATCATTTCCCGCTCGCTGCGTCAGGCCGGGCTTCCGGTGGACGACATTTTCGAAGCAGGAGACGGCATTGAAGGTTTGAACGTGCTTGGCGACAAGAGTGTCGATCTCATTCTTTCCGATATAAACATGCCGAATATGGACGGGCTGGAATTCATCAAACAGGTCCGGGGCAACGGAAACACGGTGCCGATTGTCATGATAACAACTGAAGGGGGCGAGGATATCATCAAGGAAGCTTTGTCCAGCGGCGCCAGCGCCAGCATCAAGAAACCTTTTACCCCGGATCAGCTGAATGAAAAACTGGGGGGGCTCTTATGACGTTGAATGCTGCTGTTAAAGAGGCGATTCACCTGAGCGAGGACCAGATGGTCGGCCATGTGATCGATGCCACGAAAGAGGTTTTTGCGACCATGGTCATGATGGAGCTGGAAGCCAAATTTCCACTCGAAGAAGCAGTGAACCATTTTCACTGCAGCATCAGCGGCATGGTGGGCTTGGCCGGCACCTATACGGGGATTCTTGCCATACATTGTCCGCAGAGATTTGCCATGAAGATCACCTCGAACATGCTCGGGATGGATGTGGAGGAAGTCGGTGAAGATGTCAACGATGCCCTGGGAGAAATTGCCAACATGCTGGGTGGTTATGTGAAAATGGTCCTGTCCAAGGGAGGTATGGATATAAACCTTTCCATACCGACCATCATTTCCGGCGAGGAGTATTCCATCAACGCCATGTCTGAAAGCGACTGCGTGGTGGTTCCCTTTGACTACGAAGGCGAACGTTTTCTGGTAAGCCTGAAACTGCGTAAAGAATAATCGTGAGAGATGAGGATGCGGTCTGATATGGCGGATCATGCGAAATTGCTCAAGATGATTCAGTCGGCGCTCAGGCAGTCGGCTGAAGAGAGCAGCCTTCTGCTCAACCAGGAACTCTCCGTCGGGGATACCGAGGTGCTGAAGCGGGATAAGGCCGGCTACCTGGATGAACTGGAAGATTCGGCCTTCGTTGTCCCCATAGAGTCCCGTGATGACTATACGGGAAACCTATTCATGATTTTTTCGCTCCGGGACGCCATACTGATGAGCGGCATCCTGTTGGGAATACCCCCTGCCCGCATATCGGAAAAGCGGAAGCTGCTCATTCTCGAGGCCGATGATGTGGATGCTTTTTCCGAAATAGCCAACCAGATCATCGGTTCGTTCAATTCGGTTTTCCAGCCTTGTCTGCCGCACAAAATGCACCTGAAGCAAATGCCGCCGAACAAATTCGTGCCCCAGATGGACACGGTCACGGAAGAGATCCCGATTCCCGATGGGGAATACGTCGTTTACAAGGCACACGCAAAACTTGGCGGGGAAGAGGTGAGCAGGTACGACATCCTGGTTCCCTCTTCCCTGGCGAATCTTTTCGAATATGGGGAAGCAGGAGCTTCTCACGAGAATGGCGATACCGAAGCAGTTCAAGACCAGGCCGAATCTCTGCGCCGGCTCTTCCCCTCCGACTCGGAAGAACACCCGGACTGTGCGGCGGGTGAGGGGAACCGGGGTGCTGCAGGTTTCACCACGGTCCTTGTCCTCGACGATGATGAAAAGGAAAGGGAACGGGTGAAGGGAGTGCTTCTCGAAAACGGTATCAATGCCGTGACATCCGCTCTCGGAGCAGATATGCAGCGTCTGTTCAAGGATGGCGTCATCGATGCTGTGGTCATCGGTATCGTTAAGCCGGAGGAGTGGGAACTGTCGCTCTGCAGCAGGGTCATGGATGCCTGCGGCGACCCGAGTATCCCCATCATCATGTGCGCCCACCAGTGGACCCGGATCGGCGTCCTCAAGGCGGTGAAGAGCGGCGCCAGGGAGATCATGATCAAACCCTATGATGAATCGGACCTGATGGATAAGCTCAACAAGTTTTCCTGTGCTGCCTGAACCCACGTGTCAAAATAACGTCCTGCCCTGAATGCGCATCTTTGACTACCTGCAGAAGTAATTTTTGTCGATATTGTAACTAACCAGATACATTGAAGAATATAGCGGACTCGAAGCGGCACAACCTTTGCTCAAGCATACTCCAGGGAGGAGTGCCGAGTGGCAGCAATGGTTGTTGCAAAACTTCATGCACATGGCTTGAAAGCGGTACGGAATGCAGCGAAGTCCGGGGCGCCCATCTTGTGGGCCCTTTTCCTGGCCATCCTTGCCTGCGGTGTCGCTACTGGTGAAACCGGTTTCAATAGGCTTTCGCGGATGGAAATAAAGGAGAAGGCCGGCTTTACCAGGCTGGTTTTCGTCCTGGAGCAACCGGTTCGTTACTCGATCCGCCACCTGTCCGGAAAACGAATCAGGATAACCCTCAACGACACGCACGGCCTGGCTTTGAAACGTTACCGCGCCTATGCCGATGCCCGTATTTCAGGAATGCAGCTTTCAGATCGGGGCGACCGTCTGCTCGTGACCTTCCGTGTTGGCGACGGCTTCGGCAGCGTCCGTGTGCCGAGCGATTCTTCATCCACTGTGCTGATTGTGGATGTGTGTGAAATGTCTGCGGGAAGCGGCGCTCTGCAGATGCCCGGTGACCGGGACAGCATCTGGAGCGGGGCAGGCAAGCTGGTCCGCGAATTCGATCCTCCCCTCAAATCCGATATCCCCTTCTTTCCGACCGAGGGGACACTGATACGCAAGATGCTCCCGGAAGAAGATGTGAAACTGTTTCTTCGTGGCGAGGAAGCGCTCTACAAGGAACGTGCAACCGAGGCGGAAGAAATCTTCTCCTCGTTCCTGGCCCGTGGCGGCGCTGTTCGCGCCATTGCCGCGTACCGGCTGGGAGAGGCCCAGTATCTGCTGCAGAACTATGCAGCGGCGCTCAAGTCTTTCCAGGCAGGTGAGAAGCTCTGGCCTGACTATCTGCTGCAAAGTCCCTCGATCGTGTTTTCATATGCCGATACCCTTGCCCGGTGCGGTGATTTCCAGCGCGGCCATCGTATGCTCGAACGGTTGGTGGTCGCCATGGCTGACACCAAGTACGGGCCGCTTCTCCTGGTGAGGCTTGGGGATATTCTGGCGCGCGGCGGGCGGGAAATGGATGCACTGGCTGTGTACCGGAACGTGAAGGGTGCTTTCCGGGCAGGCAGCGCGGGACTGCTCGCTTCGCTCCGCCTGGCGGACCGGGAACTGTTTTCGGTGAGTGCCTATTCCTATCGCCCGCTTCGCGACGAGTACCGGCGGATTTATCTGGCGTCTTCCGAGCCCTGCATCAAGGATGAGGCGCTTTTCAAACTGACTCTGATCGAGGCGTTGTACGGTCCCGTTGAGGCAGCGGTGCGTGCTGCAGCCGAGTATAAGGAAAAATTCCCCTCAGGGCTGTTCGCCAACGTTGCCCGAACGATGCACGAGGATCTCCTGCTGAGCCGCTACCATGAACTGGACAAGGCAGGTGATTGCGACGGCCTCGTACGTCTCGCTCTCGACAACAGGACGTCGCTTGCCAAGTGCCTGGGTGACCGGCAGTTCATTTCCAGGATTGCCGCCTGTCTGGAGAAGAAGGGCATGATCAGGGAAGAACTCTCCCTCTTCAGCGCTCTGGTAGAAACGGAGTGGGCGGGTGAAAACGGGGCTTTTCTCACCTATCGTATCGTAGAGGATGCCTGGAGCATCGGTGACCTGGCCATGGCAGCGGGAGCCGCGAAGACTTTTCTCGCCAGGCATGCTGCTTCGGCTATGGCCGTAAAAGTACGGGAACGCCTCGGATGGATCCAGTACCGGAATGGAGACCTTTCCTCTGCATATGATACTCTCCTCCCGCTTCTGGGCGCAAAGGGACACGTTTCTGACACGGATACATTCTATTGTCTGGGCAAAGTATGCGAACACCGGCAGGACCTGGTGCGGGCCGAGAAAGCAATGGGACTCTTTCTCTCCGGTTCCGGAAAAGCAAGCGGTTCTCCGATGGTTGCCGATGCCAGGATGGTGATCGCGTCCGCCCGCCTTGCCCGCAAGGATTTCCCAGGGGCTTTCGCCGTATACAGAGCGGGTCAGGAAGCATCCGCCGGCGAACAACGGGAGATGTTCATCTACAAGCTGGGAGAAGTCCTCAGAATGATGGGACGCGATGACGAGGCCCGGGATCATTGGCAGCTGCTCGTGCGCGAGGGAAAGGATCCTGTCTGGAAGAAGCTCGCGCGCACCGGGCTCAGTGACCTTGATTGGCGTGATGATTTTGGCGGCTCCGACGCGTCAAAATAACGTCTCACGTCAAAAATCAGTATCGCCCGTCCAGTGTCTTTGGTGTGCGGTGCGCTGCAACTGGCTGATATCAGGATTGATTAAAGATGGTATGCGTTTTGCTGAGAAGCAGTGCAAAGGTCATGAAAAGGAGCTGTCAATGCCGATAGACGACATGTTCGCGGGAACGGTAAACCTGCTTGCCAAGACCCTGGATTTGAGGGCCAGGAACCACACCCATCTGGCGGGGAACATCGCCAATGCGGAGACGCCCAATTACGTAGCGAAAAGCCTCTCCTTCGAGAATGAATTGAAGGGTGCCCTGAAAGGATCACCCATGGGCCGGTCGAATGCGGCGGCGCCCCATCCACGGCATTTTCCCCTCAAGGGAGCATCTGCCAGGCTCGAAGATGTGCAGGGAACCCTGGAAGAAGCGCCTGCTTCCATAAGCGGGAGGGATGGGAACAGGGTCGACATCGAGCGCGAAATGGGGAAGCTATCAGAGAACCAGATTCTCTACAATGCCTCGATCCAGATCCTGACAAAAAAATTCGAGGGGCTGAAATACGCAGTAAAGGGAGGCAACTAAATGGACATCTTTACCGCCATGGATGTGAGTGCGTCTGCGCTTACCGCTGAAAGAACCAGGATGAATCTCATATCCAGCAACCTGGCCAATGCCAATTCCACGAGAACTGCAGAGGGCGGCCCCTATAAAAGAAAAGATGCCGTGTTTGCCGCCGATCCGCGGAAACCCTCCTTCGGGTCGACCTTGAGCCGCATCAGTGACGGACAGCCCACGGGAGTTCAGGTTACCCAGATCGTGGAAGACCAGTCAGCTCCCCGCCTGAAATACGATCCCCATCATCCCGATGCGGACCAGTCGGGAAATGTTGCGCTGCCGAACGTCAATGTCGTAGAGGAAATGGCCGACATGATCACGGCAAGCAGGGCATATGAAGCAAACGTAACCGCTGTCCAGGCCGCCAAGGCCATGGCGATGAAGACTCTCGAACTCGGCAGGTAGTCCGATTCGCCGGCCCGGCTGACGGCACGGCTGCGATGAAATGATCACGAGCTGCGAAAGCAGGAGGAACGTATGGTTATCAAGGGGATTGGCGGCAGCCCGGGTGTTTACGGCATATCAAGCCCGCTTCAGACCAAAACTGCGGGCAAAGCCGGGAATGCTTCACCGGTTGAAGACTTTTCCCGAATGTTCGGAGATATGGTCGGCACGGTGAACGATCTGCAGGGCCAGGCCGATGCCGCGGTACAGAAACTCGCCACCGGCGAGTCGAAGGGACTGCATGAAGTCATGATCTCAATGGAAAAATCGAGCGTTTCGTTCCAGTTCCTGACACAGGTGCGGAACAAGGCTCTCGACGCCTATCACGAAATAATGCGGATGCAGATCTGATGAGCCGGACCGCTGACCAACGACAGCCGGCATTGCACATGGAGCAACGATGTCAGGAGCATTGAAAAAAATATCCGAGCCGTTCCTCGCACTGAGTCCGAAGAAACGAATCATCGTAGGGAGCGTGGTCTGTCTGTCCATTCTTGTCTTCACACTGCTGATCATGGTGGCGAACAGGACGGATTACCGGCCGCTCTTCTCCAACCTTTCGGGTGAAGATGCCGGCGAGATCGTCAAGAAGCTGAAGGAACAGAAGATTCCCTACAGGATCGAATCTGACGGCAAGGCAATTTCGGTGCCTTCGGACAAGGTTTATGATCTGCGTCTGTCGCTTGCTTCTGATGGTTTGCCCCAGGGAAGCGGCGTAGGGTTCGAGATATTCGACAGGAAAAACTTCGGCATGACCGAATTCGTGCAGAAGCTCAACTACCAGCGGGCACTGCAGGGAGAGTTGTCCCGGACCATCTCCCAGATCAGCGGGGTCGATCAGGCTCGCGTCCATATCGCGCTTCCCGAGAAATCCCTCTTCAAGGATGACGAAAAGCCCGCCACTGCATCGGTGGTGCTGCGGTTGAAATCCGGCCGCTCCCTCAGTGAGGGAGAGGTGCAGGGGGTCAT
Organism: Geobacter sp. UBA5735; assembly: GCA_002419385.1. Taxonomy (GTDB): domain Bacteria; phylum Desulfobacterota; class Desulfuromonadia; order Geobacterales; family Geobacteraceae; genus RPRC01. Next base: position 13,577 of record DIFZ01000038.1, on the reverse strand, counting down.
ACACCTCGTGTCCTCATCAATTGAAGGCATGGACCCTGAAAGAGTCACGGTGCTGAACAGCAGGGGGAAGATCCTCAGCAAGGCAGGCGCGGCAGATCCTGCGGGGAAGATGACATCCTCCATGCTGGAAATGCAGCGCAATTATGAGAAAGCCGTGGAGGAGCGGCTCCAGACGCTGCTTGACAAGGCGGTGGGCGCCGGGAAGTCGGTTGCCCGGGTGAACGCGGTCTTCAATTTCAAGCAGGTTGAAAAATTCGAGGAACGTTATGATCCCGAGGCGACAGTCGTGAGGAGTGAGCAGCGGACCGAAGAAAAGAACGGGGCCGCCACTTCCGCTTCAGGTATACCCGGTGTCCAGAGCAATCTGGGCAAGGCCGCACCCACAGCGCCTGCCGCGGCTTCCAACCAGGGCTCCCGGAGCGATGAGACCATGAACTACGAGATCAGCCGCAGTACCGCACGTATCATCGAACCGGTCGGTACGCTGTCGCAGATCTCAGTCGCTATTCTTGTGGATGGCAAATACGACGCATCTTCCGCATCGGGGAAAGATGCAAAACCGAAGTATCAGCCCAGAAGCGCTGAAGAGCTGCAGAAAATCGAAGCACTGGCAAAGGGCGCAGTCGGCTTCAATATGGAGCGTGGCGACCAGGTTACGGTAGCCAATATACCGTTCCAGGATGAGGCCCAGGCCGACAAGGACAGTGGCGAGTCATGGTGGAACCTGCCCATCGTGTCGGCAGTACTGAAAAACCTGCTCATCGGCATGGGCTTCCTGGCGTTGCTCTTCTTTGTCATCAGACCGATGCTTGCCATGCTGCGCACGGAGAGGCGGCCGGAGCCGGAGAGCTTTTCTCCGCTCCATGACTCTGACGAGCAGTTGCCGAACCAGAGCAAGGCTGCGCTTGCCATGTACACGATGAACCAGATGGAACTGATCGAAAAGGTGAAAAATGACCCGTACCAGACCGCGCAGATACTGCAGAACTGGCTGCGTAAAAGGGAGTAGCGCCATGGGGGCGGGATATTTGATCGAGAACTATCCGGCAGTTCCCGCAAGCCGGGCAGAGGGTTGAAATGGACGGAACTGACAAGGCAGCCATACTTCTCCTGTACCTCGGACCGGAGGCGACCAGCAAAGTGTTCGAGCATCTGGAGGATACCGAAATCAAGCGGATCAGCCAGAGCATGGCCCGTCTGGGCCATGTGCCCAGAAGCTCGATCCAGGAGGTGGTCAACGAATACGCGGATATCACCGACCCGGAAACCGGCATGTTCTCCCAGGGCGAGGAATTTGTGCGCAAAATACTGGAGAAGGCGCTGGGTCCCTCGAAAGCCGAGGCGCTGCTGAAGGAACTGAGCGTGGCCAACTTCGGTGACATGACCGACATGCTGGCCAACATGGATGCGAAAACCATCGCGAATTTCCTCAGCCAGGAACATCCCCAGACGATTGCCGTGGTGCTTGCCAAGCTCAAGGCCAAGCAGACCAGCGAGATCATCGGGTTCCTGCCCCATGAACTCCAGGCCGAAGTGGTGATGAGAATCGCGGACGTGGACCAGGTGTCACCCGAGATCATTTCCGATATCGAAGATGTGATGAGGATCGAGCTGACTTCCGTTGGCGGGGTCCAGAGATTCAAGGTGGGCGGTGTGGAAAAAGTCGTCGACATGTTCAACCATTTCGACCGGAGCCGGGAAAAGCAGATCCTGGACAAGCTGGACGTCCTCAAGCCGCCCCTCGCAGAGGTTATCCGCAAACATCTCTTCACCTTTGAGGATTTCGTTCACCTGGATGACCGCGGAATCCAGGCGATCATGCGGGAAGTGGGCAACGACACGCTGACCCTGGCCATGAAGACGGCGACCGATGAGCTGAAAGACAAGATATTCCGCAATATTTCCAGCCGTGCGGCCGAAATGATCAAGGAGGATCTGGAAGTCATGGGACCGGTCCGGTTGTCCGACGTGGAGCGCGCTCAGTCCGAAATCATCAAGGTCGTCAGGAAAATGGAAGAGGAAGGCCAGTTGGTGATTGCAGGCAGGGGAGGGGACGATGTCCTCGTGTAAGATCATCAAGCCCGGCGGTGTGAACGATTTCACCATTGCACCATTTCAGTTCGACGTGGTGAGCACTGCGAGCCTTCCACAACCGGAGCGGTATGCTTCGGCGTTCGTCCCGTTCACGGATACACTCATCCCTCCCGGGAACGGAAGCGCGGAGCGAGAGGGTCGGGGAGACAGCCCGAACCATGCCGGCGGTGATGATCTGCCTGCGGTTGTGCAGGTTGCCGGTGTCCCGGAAGAAGAGCACTTCCGACAGGTCCAGGAGTCCTACGACAGGGGGTTCGAAGACGGAAAAAGGCAGGCTGAACGGGGCCTCGCCAATGTCTTCAAGGCGCTGCGCGATGCGGTGGAGGATCTTTCTGGCCTGAGGGGGCATGTCCTGCGCGAGACCGAAGAGGACATCCTGAAACTGGTTTTCAGGATCGCCCGCAAGGTCATTCATCAGGAGATCGCGACCGACCGGCTGATACTGGCCAAGGTCGTATCGGCGGCAGTCTGCAGTTCTTCCGAGAGAGACGAAATAGTGTTACGCCTCAACCCGGATGACCATCGGCTCGTTACGGCCCACAGGAACCTCTACCTCAATGGTTTGAGTGATGACCGCCAGTTGGAGATCAAGTCTGACGATACCGTGTCTCCCGGTGGCTGCATCGTCGATACGATCATGGGAGAAATAGATGCCCGGGCCGAAACGCAGCTTGATGAAATGTTCCGGCGACTGCTCGAGGAAAAGAACAGCTCCCTGGTGCTGAGTGCAAAATTGCCGGGGGAGAGGGAACCCTATGCGTATGAAGAGAATTGACCTCACCCGGTACATGGACACCATTGACAGCATGACGCCGATCCGTTTCCACGGCAAGGTGACCCAGGTTGTCGGGCTGGTCATCGAAGGCTATTGTCCCGGTGCCGCGGTCGGCTCTTTGTGCGAGATTTACCCCGTGGCAGGAGACCCGATCCCCGCCGAAGTGGTTGGCTTCCGGGACAACAAGACGCTGCTCATGCCGCTCGGCGAACTGCGCGGGGTGGGGCTTGGCAGCCTGATCGCCGTCAAGCGGGAAAAGTCTTCTCTGGGGGTGGGGCCGGCTCTGCTGGGGCGGGTCATCGACGGTCTCGGCAATCCCATTGACGATCAGGGTCCGATCGCGATCCAGGATGAGAGCCCTGTTTACGCTCAGCCGGTCAACCCGATGAAACGAGCTCCGATCAGGCGCCCGCTGGATCTGGGCATCCGCGCCATCAACGGGCTTCTGACCTGCGGAGAAGGGCAGCGGGTCGGCATCATGGCCGGTTCGGGAGTGGGCAAATCGACGCTTCTGGGCATGATTGCCCGTTACACCGAGGCCGACGTAAACGTTATCGCTCTGATCGGCGAGCGGGGCAGGGAACTCCGCGAATTTATCGAAAACGATCTCAGGGAAGAGGGCTTGAAGAAGTCGGTGGTCGTTGTTGCCACGTCTGACCAGCCGCCCCTGGTCAGGATGCGGGGAGCCTACATCGCCACGACAATAGCGGAATACTTCCAGTCCCAGGGCGCCAGGGTGCTGCTGATGATGGATTCCGCCACCCGCTTCGCCATGGCGATGCGCGAGGTCGGGCTGGCCATTGGAGAGCCACCGACTACCAAGGGGTATACGCCTTCCGTCTTTGCCGCCCTGCCCAAACTTCTGGAACGGACCGGCAACTTCCTGCACGGCAGCATAACGGGCCTCTATACCGTGCTCGTCGAAGGGGACGATTTCAATGAACCTGTCTGCGATGCCATGAGAAGCATTCTGGATGGCCACATCGTGCTTTCCAGAGATTTGGCGTCACGGAACATCTATCCGCCCATTGACGTGCTGGCAAGCGCCAGCAGGGTGATGAATGCGGTAACTGACATGGAACATCGGGAGCTTGCGGGGAAATGCAAGGAGGTTCTGGCTACGTACCGCCAGGCCGAGGATCTGATCAATATCGGCGCCTACAAACAGGGAAGCAATCCCAAGATAGACATGGCGGTGAGAAACATCGACCGGGTTGTTTCCTACATAAAACAGAACATTCAGGAGAACATTCCGTTTGACGCCGCGCTGTCGGAGTTGCGCCAGATATGCGGCGAACAGTAGCAGCGGCTGTTTGATGCCCTTGCATCAGTATCGGGAAAAGAGGATAGAGTCAAAGATTTCATGAAAAGTGGGAATATCCTCATAAGGCTATTTTCAAAACTCCCCCTCTTGGACTAAGAGGGGGCTGGGGGGAGTTATAAAGCTGAGTACAGTAACCCCTCCCGGCCTCCCCTTAACCTAAGGGGAGGAGATAGGAGGAGGCAGAATGAAACGACATGTCTTCACGCTTGAAAGGGTGCTGCACTACCGCCGGGAGACGGAAAAGCTCCGCAAACAGGAATGTGCCCTTGCCAGGCGAGAGTACGAGGTTGCCGAGGAACGGCTGCGTCGCGAGGAGGAATCCCTGGAGCGGCTCAATCTCGAATTCATGAAACGGCAGATCGATGGTATCGGCGCGGTGGAATTGCAGCTCTATGCGGATTTCTTCAGCAAGAAGAAAATGGACATTCTCCAGCAGCGTGAAATGGTGACCGTCCTGGACCGCAAGCTGGAGGAGAAAAACGAAAGTCTCGTTGAAGCGGCAACAGACAAGAAAATCATGGAAGAGCTCAAGAAAAAGAAGCAGGAAGCACACGAAAAGTCGCTGGCAGTCAAGGAACAGGCTTTTCTCGACGAAATAGCTCTCCAGCAGAGAGACTTGCGGATATGAAGCTTCCCGTGGCACGATATTTCATAGTCATGGCTGCAGCGGGTATCGTGGTGCTGAACCCCGGCTCAGCTCCCCTGAACGGACGCCTTACCGCCCAGAGCCTGACTCCCGGCAACAGCCCCGGCCGGAAAGCCGTCCCCGAATCGCCGGCAAGCAGTGCTCCAAAGGCTCCGGTTGCCGCGACCGCGGCGGGTTCGCGAACCGGAATACTGGAACGCGAGGCTGCAGTCAGCCTGAAAGAGAAGGAACTGAAGAAGCTGGACGCGAATCTCGACAGCAAGATCCGCAAACTGGACGAGACGCGCAAGGGCATGGAGTCGACTCTTACGCACAAGAAGAAAGACGACACCGAGCGGTATCAGAAAATGGTAAAGCTCTACAAGGCTCTCAGGCCGGAAGAAGCTGCGAAACTGATCGACAGGCTGGACGAAGACATTGCCATGGAGCTGATGAGCCGCATGGACCAGAAAACCATGGCAAAGATGATTCCGTATCTGAACCAGGCCAGGGTGCTGAAATGGACCAGGCTTTCACTGCGGGGCAGCTGATAAACCAATGACATGACCGTGAAAAAACGCATGCTGTCAGTGCCGGGACAATCGGCGCTTACCGTGCATCTAAGAATATTTCCGGGTTAAACCCGGGAACTACTCATACGGAAAGGAGGTGAACGTATATGGACGTAGCACAGATAATGGTAACTCCGCCTGCCACGGTTTCCGTGGGGAGCGAGATGGCGGGGCCCGCAAACGGTGCACTCGCGGCAGGGGAATTTCAGGACAGACTGTTCGCGAGCATGTCTGCAGCAGTGGCGGCACCGGCGGAACAGTCACCTGAAGGGACGGACCCGGTTGAGGGAACGCTCCAGCCGGAAGCAGCAGCCCGGGCAGCTGCAAACCCGCAAACAGCAGAGATGCTCGCCTTCATCTGGAACAACGCTTCCGGCCATCAGGGCATACTGGTTGAGCAACCCGCCAGAAGCATGCTGCCGGAACAAAAGAAAGCCACTGGCCGGTTGTTGCCTGCGGCCGATCTTCTGGGCGCTGTTGACGAAGGTGCTTCATCCGGGGAGTCAACGGGCAGGCAGGAGGCAGCTGCTCTCCATTTCAGGGAGACCGGAAACGGTGTCCAGGTGATGGTCTGCCTTGAAGATGAGAAGTGTCTACCGGTGGAAGGAGATGGCACTATCCGCCAGGATAGTGATGAACGGCAGGGATTCATGACAGCGGTCGCAGTGCTTCAGGACGTTTTCGGCGTTACTGCGCCTGAGGCGAATCGGGGGGTCCCGGTGTTGGCGGATACGGGATCAGCAGCAAACGCCGGTCGGGGAGCGAATGCCCCCGTGGTTGAAGGTCCTGCGATGCAGCAGGCGCCGGCCCTGCCAGGCCCGGATGGTGATGGTGCATTCCGGGCTCCGATGAAAAACCAGGTGCAGAGCGGCAACGGCACCGGTGGTGGTGACATGGTGATGACTGGTGATGTCACCACTTTGACGTCGTCTCCCAGGACATCGGGGGGAGAAGCAGTGGCTGAAACCGAAGGGATCCATGATGGATCGCAGTTTCAGGAAATCACGAAGGCGGTTGCCGTTGAAAGTGATGCCAATTCCCAGCGCAGCACAGCTGTTTCGACGGCAACAGGGCAATTGCGTGGTGCAGGGGTTGCGAAAACCTATGGGATGACGAATGATCCTGATCAGGCCGTTTCGCAGCGTATGGCTGAAGAAGCACATGGCCCGGCAGGGAGCAGCATGGACTCTCCCCTGGCGGCGAACGAAACGGGCAGCCCGGCAGGAGGCAATGCCGGGAATGATTCCTTCCGGCAGGAAAGCAGCGGCGGAAAACCTTCACGGGAGATTCTCCCGCATCAGGACCTGACGGGACGATTCGAGACATTGCATGCAGCCGCACCGGAAAGAACCGATACGGATGCTTCCCCGGTTGACACGGGGACTCTTCAAGAAACAATCATGGGCCAGGTCAGGGAGAAGCTTGCTTCAACCCTTTCGTCACGGGACAGCGGGCAGGTGACGCTGCAGCTCAACCCGCGTGAGCTTGGCGACCTCACGATCGGCATCCGCATGGAAAACCAGAAGATAACCATCGACATAGCGGCGCAGAACCCTGCAGTCAAGGAGGCGCTGCTGCAGCAGCTCGATACGTTGAAAGACGCACTCGGCCGCCAGAACATAACTATGGAGCGCTTTGATGTGTCCGCAGGCAACGGCAATGGCGCCGATCATTCACATCGCCAAGAGCGTCAAGCGGCCCATCATGGAGCGGATGGAGCGGTTTTTCCTTTCCAAGGGAACTACCGTGAAGAAACAGCGCAGGTGAGAAACGCCGAATGGCTGCCGAGGGAGAACGCCCTGGTAGACATGAGGTGGTAAAGGAGGCAGGCATACAATGATAACATCAGTATCAGCAAGTGCGACTTCCGCTTCAGCGGCAATGAAACAGTCGATCGGCATGGACAAGGACGATTTCCTGACCCTGCTGATAACCCAGTTGCAGAATCAGGACCCGCTCGATCCCATGGACGGGACCGAATTCATGACCCAGATGGCCCAGCTCACGGAGGTGGAGCAGGCATACAATACGAACACGAACCTCGAGAACATCATGTCAGCGCTCGACAATTCGTCTTCGCTCTCCGCAGCATCACTGGTTGGCAAAAATGTATCGGCTGTGGGATCGCAGGTAGCGATCAGTGCGGGAGAAGGGACCATCCTGAGCTATTCCGTGCCCAGTTCAGCAGAGCAGGTCACCGTGACGATCATGGACGCAAGCGGTGCTACGGTCAGGACATTGACCGCGGGGCAGACCGAACCGGGCACGTCTTCCGTCAGCTGGGACGGCAGGGATGCCGAGGGAAACCAGCTTGCTTCGGGAATCTACAACGTGTCGGTTTCCGGAGTCAATTCAGCGGGGAACACGGTCGCCTGTCAGCCGCTGGTGACAGGGCGGGTTGAAGGCATCAGCTACGCAGGAACTGCTGTAACGATGACCGTAGGCGGTGTCACTGTTCCCTTCAACAACATTTTGACCGTAACGGGAGGGTAGGGACATGCTGGATACGGTCTTTTTTCCAAACCCGGTACAGGTGCCGACCGGCAGGACCCCGACTCAATCGAAACAGCAAGCCGGAGCTGCCGCTGCCGGTTCATTTGCCAAAGTGCTTGACGGAAAGCTGCCGGCACCGGGCATCACTTTTTCGCACCATGCACAGGAAAGGCTGAGAGAACGGGGGATAAGCCTCGATCAGGCCGAGATGAAGAAACTCGAAGGAGCAGTTGAAGACGTGGCGCGCAAAGGAGGCAGGGAATCCCTGGTTCTGCTCGGTGATGCCGCGCTGGTGGTGAGCGTCAAAAACCGGACGGTGGTGACGGCGCTTGACCGGAACTCGATGCAGGGCAACGTTTTTACCAATATCGATTCAGCTGTCCTGTTCGAGTGACAGCTGACAACAGAACCAACAACAGAATGGGCCGGACCTCGCTGAGGAAGCCCGCGGAACACCGACCGACAGACGTGTTCCCAAACGAAAATACCTGAGGAGGCACTATCATGAGCATTACATCCGCACTTTTTACCGGCGTCAGCGGTCTTGTAAACAACGGTGAATCAATGAACGTGATCGGCAACAATATCGCAAACGTCAACACGATTGGCTTCAAGTCCGCAAGGACCCTGTTTTCCGACATGCTGTCTGCCAACATGGGCAACAACTCCCAGGTGGGGCGGGGCGTGCAGATACAGAAGGTGGACAATATCTTCAGCCAGGCTTCGTTCGAAACGACCGAGTCGGTTTCGGACCTGGCGATCCAGGGTTCGACGTTCTTTGCCCTGGGTTCCCCCACAGCCACTGGTGCGCAGTCGGTAGCCACCTCCTACTATACCCGCGCAGGAGCGTTCCGGGTCGACAGCAACGGCTACCTGGTCAATCCCGACGGCTACCGGGTGTTGGATGCGGCCATGACGCCCGTGCAGTTTCCCGTTGCCACGTTCGGCAGAATTTCCGGGATCGACAGCAGCGGCAGCATAACCTACCTGGACACTACCGGGGCGCTGCAAACCTATCCGAGCCAGCTGGGCGTCGCCAGCATTCCCAACACCGGCGGGCTGGAGAAAGTCGGCGGCACGCTTTTCGTCGCCGGCGTCGATGCGGGCACCCCGACCGTCGCGGCCCCGAACGGGGCCAGCGAGCGTGTCTTTTCCAACTCCCTCGAACTGAGCAACGTGGACCTCGCAGGGCAGTTCGTGAAAATGATCATTACCCAGCGGGCCTATTCGGCGAACTCCAAGACCATCACCACCGTTGACGAGATGACCCAGGAAGTGCTGAATCTGAAGCGGTAGACGACTGGTAGTGGTATTTATGTGAAGGAAGGCCCCAGGGAGGAACTTGGGGCCTTTCTTACTTATATTGGAATTTTGACACGTCGGCTCACCGAACTATCATCGGTATGGCGCCGGCTGACAAGGGAACAACAAGTACTTGATTTCATACGGGAATTCCCTGTCCCCGAAATCCCACAGAGCCGAACACTTTCTGATGCACACCTCAAATTTTGTCGACTTACCTCAGATTCTGTCCTTATTGGATTGTCAAGCGATCGAGCGTAAGGCTTCCCAGCCCGATCGTCAGCACCCCATCGAGTTTCGTGAACCCGCTCCGGACGGTGAAAGTCGAATCGTTGTACCCCCCCCCTCGAATGTCACGCTCTTTGCTTCGTCCAGGTTGAGGTTTTCGGTAAAGGTGATTCCCAGGGCCTGGATGACAGCTGCAGGGGGAGCTGCGTCGTAAGCCGGCTGGAGGAGACCGTAGAGCTGGGACGTCCCCTCGATCTTGACATTGGGGAGAAAGTTAAAGGTTGCGGTGACGTCTTGGGCACTTGACATGAGAATGCTGCACGGGCCGGCGCCGGTGCAGGCGCCGCTCCAGCCGGCGAACTGCGAGCCGTTGGACGCGCTTTGTTCCAGGCTGACCGTATTGCCTGCAATGAAGCTTTGCGAGCAGGTCACGCTTGTGCAGGCGATTCCCTCCGGTATGCTGTGCACCGACCCGCTCCCGGTTCCGTCGATTTGAACGGTGAGCAAATAGGAAAGGGAATTGGGCATCACGCTGTTGGACGGGGAGGATGGGGGGCCGCTGCCCGCCGCGTTCGTTGCGCTCACTGTGAAAGTACAGGCAGTGTTGTTGGTGAGCCCGGTAACCGTTATCGGGCTTGCCGTTCCCGTGGCGGTGAGGCTGCCGGGGCTGGAGATCACGGTGTAGCCGGTTATGGGATTGCCGCCGTCCGATGCCGGGGGTGTAAAGGAGACGGTCGCCTGTGCGTCGCCGGCAGCGGCGGTTACCTCTGTCGGCGCTCCGGGAACGGCACAGGTGATCAGGAAGGTGTAGGCGGTCATGGCGCCCGGGATCGGGCTGGCTCCATAATAGCCGGTGTTGGTCGAGGTCGCCTCCTGCCCGTCACCGGCAAAGGCATATACCGTATGGATGCCGAGTTGCTGTGCCGGTATGGTGAAATTCCCGGAGCCGGTTGAAGGCGTCGATTGTCCCCACTGCCCGGTCCAGGTATCCACCTGGTAATAGACCTTCTGCGGCGGCGGAGCAAAGGGTGAATATGCGCTTGCGACAAGGTAAGAGAGTGTCGGGTTTCTGACGGCTGAAGAGTTGTCCGTCAGCGGGTAAATTGCCGTTTTCAACGGAATGGGCTGAACCTGTTGCTCTGTGATAACCGTCACATTGGCGCTGCTGTAATTTGCTGTATAAACCCTGTTGGTGAGCGGGTTCACCGCCACGGCACGGGGATTTGCGCCGGCTGGTATCGTGGTCGTCACACTTTCGGCTACGGCCGGCATCGGAGCAACGACGGTCCCTGTAAGCGCGGCGAAGAATGCGACCAGGGCCAAAACTCCCGATCCGCTCCAGCGCGGAATAAAGAAACGAACGGGGCCAACCTTTGAACTCTTTACATGAATCGCCCTGTTTTCCATATGCGCTCCACATCCCTCATGTAGAAAAGAATACCATGAAAGACGCTCATTTCCATTTGACTGCTCACCGCATTCCCGAATGCTCCGGAAGAAGCAGAAGAGCTTCAATCCGCTGCATATCCCCTATATACCATTAACCGCAAAAGGTTTCAGATTCAGGGTTTACTGACAGAGATGCTCTCTGAAGGAATTCCTGTTTGTAAGGTTCCTCTATGCTTTTGATTCTGTTTGTTATCTTGAAGCACTTCAGGGGTTTTTCATAAACGTGGCGAGTTTTCGAGTGGAGGCCAGCGGCGCAGCTAGTGAAACGAAAGGCTCCAGAATTGTTCTTCCTGGAGCCTTTCAACGTTCGGTTCACCGTGCTATCGCACGAGGAGCACCGAGCATTTTGCTCCGGTCATGACATGCCGGGCAACACTCCCGATCTGGTATTTTTCAAGGCCCGTCGTGCCGAGATAGGAAATAACGATCAGATCTGCCTTCCTTTCCTTTGCCGCAGTCAGAATCTCGTCATAAGGAACCCCCTCCTTGATATCGATCGTGCCCCTGGACGCTTCTTTGCCGGCGAGGCTCTCAACCTGTTTCCGTACCGCTTCGTAGGCGCCTTCCAATATCTGCTTCTGCATTTCAAGGGACAAATCGTCATCGATATCATATTCTGCCGAGCATTGCTTAAGGTTTTGGACTACATGGAGCACGAAGACTTTCGCTCCAAACTGCTTTGCAATCTGGAATCCCTGGCGAATGGCCTTGTCGGCGTGATGAGACATGTCGGTCGGAATGAGAATTCTTGATGGCTTGAACATGGCAGGATTCCTCCTTGTGCAGGGAATGGTGGTGGTGCCCGCGACTGATCTGCCCGGCCGTAAGGCACGAGAAATGCGGATCCAGTGAATCGTATTGCTGCCGTATATTAAATTATATAACGAATTCCGTTAAGCAAAAGACCATACTTGGTTTTTTATGAAAGATGGCATGACGACGACCCTCCGGATATTGTCTGCAAGGGCATTTACGCTCTTTATTGCGTCAACCGATCGAAAGAGAGGCCGTTATATTGATCAAATGTATTCGGTGAGTCATGTCAAGACGCAATCGGTTGTGCGATGTCATCCCAGCAATATTATGAATATTGTGCTTGACATTATCAAATGAATATTTTAAATGAGTATTTGAATTTATAGTTTGCGGAAAAGGGATGTCATGAAAAAGCAGAGATCGGGTGCAACCAGGTTAAAGCTGCTGGCCGCTGCCTGCGACGTGTTTGTCGAAAAGGGGTTTCGCGATGCGACGGTGGCACAGATATGCAGATGCGCCGGAGTCAACATATCTGCGGTAAATTATTATTTCGGCAGCAAGGAGGCCCTCTACCAGGAGGCGTGGCGCCATTCTTTTGCGGAATCGATAAAGGCCCACCCGCAGGATGGGGGGGTAAGCGGGCAGGCGCCTGCCGAAGTGCGGCTGCAGGGCCAGGTGAAGGCGCTGATAGAACGGATTGCCGACGAGAACAGCAAGGATTTCTTCATTTCCCAAATGGAGCTCGCGAATCCTACCGGTCTCCTGGAAGAAGTCATGAAGTCGGAGCTCAACCCTCTGCGGGAAAAAACGCTGTCAGTGATGCGGGAGCTGCTCGGCCCGGAGGCGACTGAAGAACAGGTTGTGTTCTGCGAAACCTGTGTTCTCAGCATGTGTGTCCATCCGATGCTGATGCAAAGAGCCCGGCAGAGAACGAATAGCGGCGATATTCCGTTCCTGATTTTCGACCTTGCGGCATATTCCGAGCATGTCATGGACTTTGCGCTGGCAGGGATTGTCGCGATCAAAAGCGGTCCAAGGCCGGTCGGGCCGACAACTCAGCATGCAGGTACACCCATTCCAGGATCTTGAGGTTCATCCCGATGCACGCGAAACTTCTCTTCTGCACACTCACCATGATTACCGCTGCCAGCCTCATGGGGTGCGTCACGGTCGGCCCGGATTACGCACCGCCTGCGCTGGACGTGCCGGCAGCCTGGAACCAGGAAAGCGCACCTGCACGTCCCGAAACCACTGCTACTGCGACCGGCGATATCAGCCAATGGTGGCGGAGTTTGAACGATCCGCTGTTGTCCGAACTCGTTGCGGAAGCGCTGCAGGCCAGCCCTGATCTCCGCAGCGCCCAGGCTAAACTGCGCGAGTCCCGTGCCCGTCTGGCAGTGGCCAAGGCCGGGCGTTACCCGGAAGTTACCGCCTCCGGCAGCGCCAGCCGCAGCCAATCGAGCGAGGATACCGGCAGCGGCGACTCGCGGGAGTTGTTCAGCGCAGGTTTTGATGCAAGCTGGGAAGTGGACGTTTTCGGCGGCGTGCGACGCGGCGTCGAGGCGGCACGGGCTGACCTGGCATCGTCCGAATCAAACCTGGACGATGCCCGAGTGACGCTGGTGGCCGAAGTGGCGCGAAACTACGTCGAGGTGCGCACGCAGCAGATGCTGCTCGGCATCGCCCGGGACAATCTCGCCAGCCAGTCGGAGACCTTGCAGCTCACCGAATGGCGCGCCCAGGCGGGGATAGTCAGCAGTCAGGATGTGGAGCAGGCCCGAACGAGTCGCGAGCAGACCCGGGCGCTGATTCCCCGGCTGGAAATCAGCCTAGCCGAGGCGGAGCATCGCCTGGACATCCTCCTGGGCAAGCCGCCGGGGACGCTCCGTGCGCGCTTTGCAGCGGCCGGCGGCCTGCCTGCCGTTCCCGAAAAGATCGCCGTGGGCATCCCGGCCGACA
>DIFZ01000016.1 GCA_002419385.1 Geobacter sp. UBA5735 | reverse complement strand
GGGCGGCTCCATCCGCCAGCCCGCGGCCCATTGCGGCTGTGTCGGGCTCAAACCCACCTACGGCAGGGTATCCCGTTACGGGGTGATCGCCTTTGCCTCGTCCCTGGACCAGGTGGGGCCCCTCGCCCGGGACGTGACCGACTGCGCCATCATGCTGGGAGCGGTTGCCGGGTACGACCCGAAGGACTCCACCAGCGTGGACACGCCGGTCCCCGATTACCGCAAGTCCTTGACGGGTGAGGTGAAGGGATTGCGCATCGGCCTCCCCCGCGAGTATTTCATCGAGGGGCTGGACCCGGACGTGAAGAAAGCCATGGATGAGGCCATCGCAACCTTCCGTTCCCTGGGGGCCGAATTCGTGGAAATGTCCCTACCCCATACCGACTATGCCACTGCCGTTTACTACCTGATCGCCACTGCTGAGGCCAGCTCCAACCTGGCGCGTTACGACGGTGTCCGCTTCGGCTATCGGAACCGGGATGCCCGGGGATTGCTGGACATGTACATGGTGAGCCGCGACGAGGGCTTCGGAGCGGAAGTGAAACGGCGCATCATGCTCGGCACCTACGCGCTCTCCTCCGGGTACTACGATGCCTACTACCTGAAGGCGCAGAAGGCCCGCACGCTGATCATGCAGGACTTCATCGCGGCGTTCGAGTCGCTTGACCTCATCCTCACCCCGGTGGCGCCGACCCCGGCGTTCCGTCTCGGCGAAAAGGCCGACGACCCGCTGCAGATGTACCTGTCGGACATTTTCACCATCCCGGTCAACCTGGCCGGCACCTGCGGCATCTCGGTCCCGGCAGGTTTCAGCGCGGACGGCCGCCCCATCGGCCTGCAGCTCGTTGCCCGGCACTTCGGGGAGGAAACCCTGCTGCGCGCGGCCCATGCCTTTGAGCAGGCTACGGAATGGCACAAGAAGAAGGCACAGATCTAGGCCCTTCATTCAAGCCCCCCTTTGACAAAGGGGGGAGTCATCTTTCTGTTTTCGGAGATTCCCATGAAATACCAGGCTGTCATCGGGCTGGAAGTACACGTTCAGCTTCTCACCAACACCAAGATCTTCTGCGGCTGTTCCACCAGGTTCGGCTCCGAACCCAACTCCCAGACCTGCCCGGTCTGCCTCGGCCTGCCGGGAGCGCTGCCCGTTCTGAACAATAAGGTGGTGGAATTCGCCATCCGTGCCGGGCTGGCCACCAACTGCTCGATCGCCCCCCGGAGCATCTTCGCCCGCAAGAACTACTTCTATCCCGACCTGCCGAAAGGGTACCAGATCAGCCAGTACGAGCTCCCCATCTGCACGGACGGCCACCTGGACATCGTCGTGGGCGGAGAGACCAAGCGGATCGGCATCACCCGCATCCACATGGAAGAGGATGCGGGAAAGCTGGTGCACATGGACACGATGGAGGCGGGTGAAAAGTCCTACGTTGACCTGAACCGCGCCTGCACCCCGCTCCTGGAGGTGGTCTCGGAGCCGGACCTCAGGAGCGCCGACGAGGCGGTGGCCTATCTGAAGCAGCTGCACCAGATCGTGGTGTATCTGGGTATCTGCGACGGCAACATGGAGGAAGGAAGCTTCCGCTGCGACGCCAACGTATCGCTCATGCCGGCGGGCTCGACCGAATTCGGCACCCGTGCCGAGCTGAAGAACATCAACTCCTTCCGCTTCGTCAAGCAGGCCATCGAGTACGAGATGGAGCGGCAGGCCGAAATCCTGGACGAGGGGGGCGCCGTGGTCCAGGAGACGCGGCTGTTCGATCCGGCCACCGGGACCACCCGCTCCATGCGCAGCAAGGAAGAGGCCCACGACTACCGCTATTTCCCGGATCCCGACCTGGTTCCGCTGGTGGTCTCTGACGACTGGATCGCGGAAATCAGCAACACCCTGCCTGAGCTTCCGGAGGCCAAGCGGCTTCGCTACACAACGGAATGGGGGCTTCCCGACCTGGACGCTGAGGTTCTTTCCTCTTCCCGGGACATTGCCGACTATTTCGACGCCTGTGTCGCCCTCTATCCCCAGGCAAAACCCGTGTCCAACTGGGTCATGGGCGAGGTGTTGCGGGCGCTGAAGGAGGACAACCGCGAGATCGGCGACTGTCCGGTCACTCCCGCTCTGCTGACCGGGATGCTGAAGCTGGTGGAACAGGGCACCATCTCTGGAAAAATCGCCAAGACAGTGTTTGACGAAATGTACCGGACCGGCAAGGAACCGGCCAGAATCGTCGAAGAAAAGGGGCTGGTCCAGGTTTCCGACACCGGAGCCATCGAAACGATCATCGACGAGGTCCTGTCGGCAAACCCTGACAAGGTTGATGAATACCGCGACGGCAAGGACAAGCTGTTCGGTTTTTTTGTCGGCCAGGTCATGAAGGCCAGCAAGGGCAAGGCAAACCCGGCCATGGTGAACGAAATGCTCCTGAAGAAGCTGCAGGGATAAGAAAAGGCAGATCATGTCTGCCCATCCCGGTCAATTTATTTTGGCTAAATTAAAGATGGTTTGATTTATTGAAAATAAAACAGTCGTGTGGTATAAAAGAGAGAGGTGATACATGCCTTAGCGGAAAAATCTTCAGGATTGCAGCGTAAGCCATGAGCACGAAGCTGATCGACATGACAAGACAGTTGAAGACGTTCCTTGCCTCCTCTTCCCCCACCATTCTTCTTCAGGAAACAAACGGAATATCAGATATCTCCATCATCGAGGCCCACATCCAGAAGCGCCGCCTGGAACGTGACGGGTTCGGGAATTTCCTGCTGTCGGAAAGTTCGGACAGCGACACCAACTGCCTCAATGTCGTGAATGTGGCGGTTGCGGAACGGAATCGCCGCAAGGGCCTTTTTACCGATTTCCTGGAACTTCTTGAAGGTTTCGACTATAGTCCCTGCACGCCCGAGGGTTCGGACTTCCACGTCAGGATCGACCGTGTCATGAATCCCGTGCTGGATGAATTCCTTCCCCGGAGGGCGTACGCCCGGATCAGGAACGGAAATGATCCCTATTATTCTTACCTGAAGGTTGTGCGTCACCCGGAAAGGCCGGGCGCCCAGGGAGATGTTCCCCAGGTGCCCGGCCTCGCAGGTTTGCGGGTGGCTTTCACGTGTCGGTCGATTCAGTCCATGATGTCCGGCGATCCGAAACAGAGCGCCTTTCCCCAGTAGAGGAGCGGGTTGGCTGAATTGCGACAGTTTTTTGCGCTCTGGGTTCCCGGATTGTCATTGCAGAATCCGCTCGGTTCCATCACCGAGGTGGCGGTGCTCGGGGCGAGTCCGCTGTCACCGGGATGGGCGAGATTGACGACGTGGCCCAGCTCGTGGGCAAGGTGGTAATTGTTGAGCGCGCCGCAGGTGCAGGGCCCCAGGGGACAGTAGGTGGCGCACGATGCCGGGCAGGGACAGGGCACGCTGAGCTGCTGGTCGGACGTCACGATCTTGGCGCTGGCTGTTCCTGAAGAGTAGGTTGCCCCTCCACCCCAGCTGCAGGTAAGGGATGTGGACATCCTCTCCGCGAAGAAGACTTCTATTGCATCGTCAACATTCACCTCAGACTTGAAGTTTATTGCCTCGGCAGAATCGTCCAGCACGCGATACGAATCATTGTCCACATAGACAGGCTCGTTGAAAACGAGCTTGAGGCAGCGTACCGTGCCGCACTTTCCGAACACCTCCGCGGCCCGATTCTTCAGGGTTTCATACGCTCTGCCGGTTGCGTCGGGGTCCGCTGCCCCGGCGCCGACGAAGACCGGCTGTATCTTGAGCAGCTCGGCGGGACTTTTCAGCCACTCGAGAATCGAACCGGGGAATTTGACTTTGAGGTTCCTGATGGCCCCCAGGGCGGGTGAACGCAGCTCCATGGTCGCCTCTCCATCAAAACGGAGGGTCCCCTGTTCGGCAGGCATCAGGTTTGCCGGCAGCCTGCCGCGCAAAGTCCCTGCCATTTTTTCGGTGTACGGGGCGAAATTGTCCATCTCTCCCTTCGCGCGCCCGGTCTGGCGGAAGCCTTTGACCTTGTCGATCAGCTCATAGTGGAGCACGCTCCGGAATGCCGCGGAAAACTGGCCGGTTTTCCTGTCATACTTGACCGCATAGCCGGGCGAAGCAAGGCTCAACCCGATGAGGCCGCTGTTGCCCTTAGCCGTGGGTACTCCTTTGGCGATCAGGCTGAGCCTGTCCAGGGACACGGCGAAGCCGGCTTTCGGCGTTCGCCTGATCTGGAAACCGACGGTACCGCTGAATGCCACCTCTACGGGTCCTTTGTCCGTCATGACGACACCTTTGACTTTTTCCAGCGAACCACGGAGATAGTGGCTGCCGGTCATGACGGTTTTTGTTTCCTGGGCCATGAGAGCCGTGCCCGGTGCAAAAAGACAGCATCCGACCAAACCCGCCAGCAGGAACATCCATGTTCTTTCCATCGTTCTCCTCCCCCTCGATTAAAAAAAGTCCGGCTTCCGGCAACCGTCCGCAGGAAGCCTCCACGTGATCGATCCGATAACGATCAGTAAATCCTTTTCATAATTCTGCCAGGAATAATCCTTTTTTCAAGGCATGGGGCGCGAGAGTTTCACTCATTCGGTACTGCGAAAGCAGAAGCGTTCCACCCTCGAAAAGCGCGTAAGGTGTCACGAATTCAGGCAACAACCTTGGTAAGGGGGTCAGGTCCCGTTCCGGAGAATCCTCTCCAGTATGATCTCGGCGACCTGTCTGCTGGACGGCAATACCGTGTGAACCAGGGCCACGCGGATTTCTTCCGCAAACCACTCCCGGCGGCCCTGCGGGTGCAGGCGGCCGGGAGTGGCGCAAAGCGCTTATGCGCCTGGGTTGACCATGCGGCCCATGAACAGTATGGCACCGCTCCGGTTGTCCCTGACGAGGAACAGGAAGGGGTGATCCGCCCGGAACACCGGATCTTGACGGACAGACTTGGTGGCCATTTCAACTGCGGTCACTGCCGCTGCCTCCGTTCCTTCCTCATTAACTTCGACGACGGCCTTGTGCTTGATCTGCGAGATCCAGAGGTCCCCGACCGGCCATCCCATGCCCCTGAAGTCGGCTCTGCCGATGGTGAAAGCGTCCTTCATCCCCAGTTTCTCACAGGGAGCCGCCAGGTCATACCCTGTTTCGAGCTTGAATTTCGGCAGGTAGAGATACACCTTTTGCGGTTGTTGCCGGTCCAGCCCGGTCAGCCATTCACTGATGCTCTGGTCGGTCATTTTCTTCTCAAGCGCGGGCAGGCCGTCCGCTGCATTCGGCAGCACAACGACCATGGACAGGTTGTTGCCTTTGTACGGCAGCGAAACAGCCTGGAAGCCCTCCCCGGCCATGAACCTGAAGCTGCCGTGCTGGTACATGAGGGGAACCGTTACCTGCCGGTCTGCTGACACGTTGAACGGGGCATCCGTGGTTGCGCTTTTCTTGAACTGGCTCTCCCAGACGCCCTTGAAGTAAATCGCGTTCAGCAGAACGCAAACGGAGTTGGGGCTGAGCTGCTCCAGGATCCGGTCTATTTTCCCCTCGGTTTTCCGCTTTACCCAGCCGTTGATCTCGGCCAGCCCTCCGGGGAAGATCTCCGCGTCGTAGTATTTTTTCAGGATGGCCTTGTACTGGGCACTCACGTTGCCGCCAGTGAGGACCAGGCCGTTGGCGATGTTCAGTTTCTGCCCGGTTTTGCGTGCTGAAGCGGCAAGTTCACGATTCAGGTTCTTGAATGCGGGATTCAGTTCGGCGTGATCCAGGCTGAAATGGAGTACGGCCTCCATCTCTCGGGCGGTGTTGCCGCGCGCACCGGCGTAGGTCATGCCCAGGGCCGATGAAATGCTGTAGGGCGAAAAGAAGAGGTTGCCGTCCGTTGCGCCGAGCTGGTTATACATGTGCACGGCAAAGGAGCTGTTTCCTTTGACGAGACGTTCGCTCGAGGAAGGGGATGGCGCCTTTGCTCCGGCAAGGCACGTCGAAAAAGCGCCAAGCACCAGTACTGCAGACAAAAGTGTTGATAATCGGTACATTAATGTCTCCTTTCACGTCTGTTTCGGTACAGGGAAGTCTGAAACAATCCTTTTCACGCTGTTAAGACATCCCAGGGGCTGGAATAGTTCCCGCAGGAAATGCTTTTTTCATGACCGGAAACATGCCGGGTTTTTCGTCCGGCAGGAGATCCGTCCCCGGAATTCCGGCACGATGTAGATCGCCAGCGGCGCCAGTCCCAGGAGTCCCCGGCAGAATGTTCCAAGCATGCCCATTGCCATCGCGGAAACCGGCAGATCAGGCGCCTGTATCCAGCAAGAGTGGGCGTGGCCTGATTCGGGATAGGGGTCCAGCTGCTTTTCGTTGTCTGGGCAAATCTATCTGACAGTGAAGACAAAGTCAACGTGGTCCGGCGAAAAACGGAAGGCAGAGTTCCGTCTGTATTGGTTCGCGCCCCTACGAGACTCTTTCTGCGGGTTGACGGAGCCACATCTCCCCAGGAAACCGTTCCTTTCTTCTCACGGTCATTATCTCGTTTCCCGTTTTCCCTCCATGGTTTCCGGGCAACGTTCCGTGGGAAATCAAGGATCAAAATCAGATGGCAGCCATTATTTTAACCACTCCTCATTATTTTCTTGAAAGTCAATGCAGTTTAATGGTATTTATGTTTTCCTCGTTAAGATTATATAAATTTAATTGCACAGTGTACAGAAACGGGGGGCGCCAGTGCATCTCAGCGACTGTTTCATCAAAACATTTGCGTATGTCAGCTATTTTATGGGGTCGGTCGAGACAAAAAAACCGCTCTATGAAGAGGTGAAAGCCGACTTGCTGCGTCTCATCAGGGAAAGCGAGGCGCTGCTCGGCCAAGGCGGTTTTTCCCGTGACGACTACGATCAGGCCCGTTTCGCAGTTTGTGCCTGGGTGGACGAAGCACTGCTCAATTCTCCGTGGGAGGAGCGGAGCCGGTGGCTGAACGACCAGCTGCAGCGCTGTTTCTACAACACCACTGATGCGGGCGAAGAGTTCTTTGACCGGTTGAACGCTTTAGGGCTGCATCAGCGGGAAGTGCGCGAGGTTTTCTATCTCTGTCTGGCCATCGGCTTCACCGGCCGCTTCTGCCATCCTGGAGAAGAGTATCAGCTGGAACAGATAAAGACAGCGAACCTGAAGCTCCTGTTGGGAAGTTCCGTGGGGCTTCCCTCGCTGGAACGTACCGACCTGTTTCCCGAAGCTCATCCTTCGGGGCCTCCGGGAACGGGGAGCAGGAGGTTCTGGAGGGTAAACAGGCCGACTCTCTACTTCTGCCTGGCCGGACCGTTGCTGCTGTACGGCCTCCTGTTCCTCATCTATCGGTTCACCCTCGGCGGGGTAGGCGACAATTTTCTGAGGACGGTGGCGAACTGAGATGAAAGACGTTCTGCGAAAAGCTTTCCGGGCATGTCTCCTTCTGGCGGTCTGCGTCCTTGTCGTGTTGCTGGTTTTCGGCGTGGTGCTCGTCCTCGACTGGCCGCGGTGGGTCGGGATTTTCCTGCTGCTGCTCCTGGTCGGGCTGTGGCTTGGCTGCCGTTTCCTGCGCAAACTCTGGAAAAGGCGCCGGGAGGAGAATTTCGTCAGCGACATGACCGAACAGGATATGGCCCGCATGCGGGCGGTTTCGGCCAGTGAAAAGACCCAGATGAAAGAACTCCATGACCGGTGGAAAGAGGCTGTTGAAAGACTTCAGGCATCCCACCTGAAGAAACTGGGCAATCCCCTTTACGTACTTCCCTGGTACATGGTGATCGGCGAAAGCGGTTCCGGCAAGACCACGTCCCTGAACAGCGCCCGGATTGCTACGCCCTTCGCGGATTTCGGCAGGGTCCAGGGGATATCGGGGACAAAGCAGTGTGACTGGTATTTCTTCGAGCAGGCGGTGGTGATCGACACTGCCGGCCGCTATACCATCCCCGTCAACGAAGAGCAGGACAAGGACGAATGGCAGAAATTCCTGTCACTGCTGCTCAGGTACAGGCGGCGGGAGCCGCTGAACGGGCTCATCGTTACCGTGGCAGCCGACCGTCTGCTGACGGTGCCGCAGGAGGAACTGGAAAAGGACGGACGAGCTGTGCGGCGCCGCATCGATGAAGTTATGCGGGCGCTCGGGGTTCGGGTTCCCGTCTATACGCTGGTGACCAAGTGCGACCTTGTAAACGGCGTCAACCGGTTCTGCGAATGCCTCCCTGAAAAGAGCCTCAGCCAGCCCATGGGTTTCATCAATCAGGACCTGTCTCCCGATGTGGGGTCATTTCTGGAGCGGGCCCTCACCACCACCGACGAGCGTCTGAGAAATCTTCGTCTGCATCTTCTGCACGAGCCGCGGGCCAACAGCAACGATCCGGCTCTGCTCCTCTTCCCGGAGGAATTCGAGCGGCTGAGGCAGGGGCTGGGAGTGTTCATGTCCAACGTCTTCCAGCAGAACCCCTACCAGGAAACACCCGTATTGCGCGGGGTGTTCTTCAGCAGCGGGCGACAGAAAGGAAGCCCCCATTCCCGGTTTCCGGAAGCAGCTGCTGCAGCAGGTCATGGTGAGCGTCTCCCGGGGACCGACAAGGGTCTGTTCCTGCACGATTTCTTCGCATCCATCCTTCCCCGGGACCGCGCCCTGCTGGCGCCGACCCGCCGCTCAACCGAATGGCGTTCGCTTACCGGCAACCTTGGCGTGACCTCGTGGGTCATCGTGGGGGTGGCACTGTGCGGTCTGCTGAGTTTTTCCTTCGTCAAAAACATGAAAACCATCCGCGACGTATCACAGGAAGTTTCAAAGCCGTCTGCTCTACCGGGCGAAACCTTTTCCAATCTTGGCGCCATGGAACGGTTCCGCCGTGAGATCGTCGTCGTCGAGGAACGGAACAGGAACTGGTGGATTCCCCGCTTCGGCCTCAACGAGAGCCTCCGTGTCGAGCGGGAACTGAAGAACAGGTATTGCCGGCAGTTCAGCGATGTTCTCCTGACCCCCTTCGACCGGCAGATGGCGGGCGCCGTCTCCGCCATGTCGACAGCCACTCCGGACGAAATCTATGGCCAGTACGTGGTTCACACGGTTCGCCGCATCAACATCCTCAAAGCCCGCCAGGAAGGGGCAGGCATGGAAGGCCTCCTCGCAAAGCCCCAGCCTTCCTACGTTTCCTTCCTGAATGCCACTGATCCGGGGTTGACCCTGGAAGCGAAAAAGACGTTCGGCCCTCTTTATCTTTCACACCTTGTCTGGCGCACCGGCTCCGCTGATACCGCGAGGGAGATGACTGAGCTCCAGTCATGGCTCAAACAGCTCATCGCCGCGAAAAGCGGCAGCCTGCAGTGGATGACTGCCTGGGTTGACAGCCAGAGCGGTCTTCCCCCCGTGACCCTGAGAGAGTTCTGGGGCGGGAGCCTGAACGCTTCGGGAGAAAGGTGGGTACCGGCTTCCTTCACCCGGAAAGGCAAAGGGGCAATCGATTCGCTCATGCAGGAACTGCAGGCTGCCCTGCCGGAGCCCGGCATGATAAGCGGCCAGAAGACGGCCTTTGCTTCCTGGTATCACGACGCCGCGATGGAATCCTGGCAGGGATTCGCAGCCGGTTTTTCCAAGGGAATCGAGAGATTGCAGGGGAAGCGGGAGTGGCAGCAGGCGGCATCGGGAATGGCCGGCGACAAGGGGCCCTATTTCGCCTTGCTGAACAGGATCGCCCTGGAACTGGAGCCGCTGACCAGGGAAGGCGCCATGCCCCCGTGGTTGCAACAGGTCTATCGCTACCAGGCAATGAAGGTGCAGGGCATTGCCGCCGCCGCACGCATAACCCCCCGTGTCGGCAGGGGCAACAGGATTATTTCAGCAATCAGGAGAACCATGGGCAGGGAGGCGGATGCGCGCCAGGTCTCCAAACCCCTGGCGACCGGCAAGGACTACCAGGCATACCGGAGCGCCCTTGCAGGGATAAGCCCCGCTGCCGCTTCGAGAAGTCTCGCCTTTCAGCTGACGTCGCAGGCATTCGCCGAGGACCAGGTGACGGGCAAATCCCCGTTCTCCACCGCCGCTCAGGCAGTAACGAATTTGCAAAACACACTGACTGCCGGAGCGTCCGACGAGCTTTTCTGGCAGGTGCTCAGAGGACCGCTGGAGTTCCTCTGGGCCTTTGCCAGAAAGGAAAGCGCCTGCCAGCTCCAGTCACTGTGGGAAGAGCAGGTGCTGGCGCCGACCATGGGCATGACTCCACAACAGGCGCTGCCCCTGCTGGTCGGGCCTGACGGCATTGCCTGGCGTTTCATGAAAGGGCCGGCAGCGCCTTTTCTCAAAGGCAGCATGAACGGCTATCGGCCCAAGGAGGCCATGGGCGGCACCGTTTCATTGCAATCTTCCCTGTTCGCCTTTTTCGGCAAAGGCGCCCAGGCACAGGCCGCCGTTGCTGCCATGGGGAGGCCCCAGAACCTGAATGTGGGCATCAGGGGCCTGCCCACTGATGCCAATGCCGAAGCCGCCCTGAAACCCCATACCACTCGTCTGGAGCTGCAATGCGGCGGCACGAGCCAGACCCTGGTGAACAGCAACTATCCCGTGAGCAGGACATTTTCCTGGTCACCGGACACCTGCGGTGACGTCGCGCTGCAGATCGAGGTCGGGGACGTGGTGCTCAACCGGCACTACATGGGACAGGATGGGTTCCCCAAGTTTCTCCGGGACATGCGCGGAGGGCGCAGGACATTCGCGGCGCGGGAGTTCCCCGGTGAAAGCACCGCCCTGCAGCGCATGGGAGTGAAATATATTACCGTGAACTACCGGTTCATCGGTAGCGGAGCCATCCTGAAACAGACGGTCACGCTGTCTGGACAGGCGCCAAGGAGCATAGCACAGTGCTGGGCACACTAGACAATGGACGAAACTGGCGTTGGGCAGCGTTCGGCAAGCACCCGGCGGCCACGGACTATTTCCGGCTGGGGGAGAGCACCCCTTTTTTCGAAGGTTTGTATTCCTGGGTCGAAGAGGGCTACCAGCTCTTGGCCGCACGCGAAAACAGCGACCCCGATTTTTGCTCCTGGCGCTTCTGGGCCCGGGACTCGGGCAAGGAAATTATTGTGTGCGGTGTCGTGAGAGTGAGCAGTGACAGTTTCGGCCGGACTTACCCCCTGGTGATCACGGGGGCCGGGCCGCTCAAGGGTTGGCAGGAGAACTGGGACCTGTTGCCCTTTGCCGGTGAAAATAGCTGGTGCCAGATCGAATACCTTGCCTCCAACCTCTTTCCGGACCTGAAAAAGCTGGAGGAAGAGATCAGCACCGTCAGGCCTCCGGTGGCTGATTGGCGCGATTTTGCGGCAAAGAGAAAAGGGCTGAATGAATTGGGGTCACCAGCGGATCCTTACGCCTCCTTTCTCGATTTCGGGGAGCTGAAAAGCTTGACGGCTGCAAACGTAGACAAAGGCGAGGTTTTTGTCAGCCTGGACCGCGGTCCGTGCAATGACAAGATCATGCGGGTGAGCCTCTGGCACCTTCTGTTCAAAGAGTCATCTGCCGCTGTTCCCAACACTGTCTTCATGGGTGGGACGCTTGAAAAAGGCTACCTTGCATTCTTCCGGCGTTCCTTGAAATCGTTGGACTTCATGCGACTCTGGTCGATTTCATCCATCGGCGCAGGGAAAAACATCATCGGTACGGAGTATTCAATGGATCTTTCCGAACTGGGCCGATTGCCCGTAAGCAGTGACAGACCGACCGGAAGCGATATCCGGTATGACACCGCTTTTGACGAACTGCAGACCGAGGTGGACAAGCTCTCTTCTCCGGCTCTTGCCGGATCGGTCGACTGGGAAAAGGTTTGCAGGTTCGCCGCAGACATACTCATGCACAAGTCGAAAGACCTCCTCGTGGCGAGTTATCTGGCTGTAGCTCTGATTCATACCAGGGGAGGGGACGGTTTCGCCATTGGACTCAAGCTGTACCTCGACATAATGGAACGGTTCTGGGAGGACCTGTTCCCCTCGCGAATTCGCATGCGAGGCCGTGTCCGGGCTGTCGAATGGTGGGTGGAAAAGGCCGATACGGCGTTGAGGCACGCAGCGGATCTTTCGTTTCCCCCTGCCCAGCTTACCCTGATCAAAGTCAACCTGAACAGGCTGGAGATATTTGTTTCGGAACACCTGGAAAACGCTCCGTCCCTTGCCGCAGTCAAGGATTATTTCAATTCACTGTCACCCGCCGAGGAAGAGACGGGTCGGCAGGACAGCAGTGCCGCTGATGCAGAAGACTTACCGGTCGTTCATCCTCCGGCGCAACCCGAAGAAAGGGAAACGCATGAGATATCGCAGCTCTCTGCATTCTATCGGGAAGCTGATGCAGGACTGAACGACGGCTTCAGGATGATCCGCGAGGCGGCATCGCAGTTGTTCCAGCGGGACCCTGCCGCGCCAATTGCCTACCGCCTGTCGCGGAAAGCCGCCTGGTGCGGCGTTGAAGAGCTGCCGCCGGTAACGAACGGGAGGACCAGGATATTTCCTCCGGCAACGGTGGAAAAAAACCTCCTCTCCGACCTGCGCAACAGGAGCGATGCCGAGGCGCTGCTGAAGGCTGCCGAGGCCAGGTTTCCCCAGTACATCTTCTGGTTGGACCTCAACCGGTTGACCGTGGAAGCGCTTTCGAGGCTCGGCAGCCGGTTCGGCAAGGCACAGGAAGCCGTGTGCCAGGAAACCGCCTTTCTGCTCCACCGCCTCCCGGGGCTTGAGGGGCTTGCATTCTCGGACGGTACACCCTTTGCGACGCCGGAAACCAGGCAGTGGCTGGAAGGGATCGTCTTCAGGGCCACCTCCTGCGCCGAGCCGGTTTCCACTTCGACCGGCAGCGTCGCGGAAGTCGTACTGGAAGCCGTGATCGCTGAGAATATGGCGGAAATTCAGGTTCTGGTGCGGCAGGGGAAGCTGGTCGAAGCAATGGAAGAAATGCAGCGCAGGCTGCGCGGCTGTGTATCCACGAAGGAAAGGTTTTCCTGGAGGCTGGAACTGGCCGGGATGCTGATCAATGTGGGCCGGCCCCAGCTGGCCCTTCCCCACCTGGACCAGGTGCTGCGGGACATGGACCGGCACGAACTGGAAGAATACGACCCGGCGCTTGCCATGAGGGGGCTCAAGCTTGCCTGGCATGCGCTGCAGTCCCAGGGAGAACAGAGATTCAAGGACCAGGCGACGGATGTGATGCACCGGATCGGGCGCCTGGACATGCCGGAGATGATACGTTTGAAGGACGAGGGATGAAAGACCGTAAGTATGCGGACTGCAATCAATCAATAAAGGAGCTGACACATGGCAAAGGAATCATCCATTGCGCCGAAGGAAAGAGTGAACATTGTCTATCGACCATCTTTGGGCGATGCGCAGGAAGAAGTGGAGCTGCCCCTGAAGATGCTGGTGATGGGGGATTTCACGGGAACCCCGGACGCCCGCCCGTTGGAAAAGCGCGAACCGGTCAATGTGGACAAGGACAATTTCAACGAAGTGCTGAAAGCGCAGAACGTTACCCTGAACTTCAG
Source organism: Geobacter sp. UBA5735 (assembly GCA_002419385.1). Taxonomy (GTDB): domain Bacteria; phylum Desulfobacterota; class Desulfuromonadia; order Geobacterales; family Geobacteraceae; genus RPRC01. Next base: position 6,367 of record DIFZ01000016.1, on the reverse strand, counting down.
CGTTCCCAACCGGCTTGCCGCCGGGGAGGGCGATGAGCTCAATGTCAGGCTCCGGCTGGAAACCATGAAGGATTTCGCTCCCGAAGCGATCGTGGAGCAGGTACCGGAACTGAAGCGGCTGCTGGAGCTGCGGGAAGCGCTCCGGGCGCTCAAGGGACCGCTTTCCAATGTGCCCGAATTCAGGAAAAAAATTCAGGAACTCATCAGGGACGATACGACACGGCAGAAGCTTCTGACCGAAATCGGGCTGGAAGGCTAAGGGGGGGATATGAGCGCGGAACAGGAATACACACCTGCAGTAACGGAATCACCTGCTGTTCAGGAATCGCTCCTGGAGGAGATCGTGCAGGCCACCAGGCTGAAACCGGCTGACGAGGCCTACTCCATTACCCGGAAAGGGGTCGAAGTGCTGATAGCCCAGCTGCTGGAACCGGGCAAGGAAACGCTCAGGATATCCAAGGCAGGGCTCGACGACATGATCGCCGAGATCGACCGGAAGCTGAGCAGGCAAGTAGACGAAATTCTCCATTACGAGGATTTTCAGAAACTGGAGACGGCCTGGCGTTCCCTTGATTTCCTCGTGGACCGGACCGATTTCCGTGAAAACATCAAAATCGAAATGCTCCATGTCACCAAAGACGAGCTCCTCGAAGATTTTGAAGATGCCCCCGAGGTGGTCAAGTCGGGGCTGTACAAGACGGTTTATACCAGCGAGTACGGCCAGTTCGGCGGGAAACCCTATGCCTGCCTGATCGGCAACTATGAATTCGGCATCGGGCCCCAGGACATACGGCTGCTCCAGCATACGGCTGCGGTGGCCGCAATGGCGCACACGCCGTTCATCGCGGCAACGGCGCCTGATTTTTTCGGCATCGAGGACTATACCACTCTTCCCAACCTCAAGGACATCAAGTCCATCCTGGAAGGACCCCAGTATATCAAGTGGCAGTCGTTCAGGGAAACCGAGGATGCGCGCTACGTGGGCCTCGCACTGCCCCGTTTTCTGCTTCGCCTACCCTACGGACCCGAGACCCGGCCGGTCCGGAACTTCAACTACCGGGAAAGCGTTTCCGCCAGCCACCAGCACTACAACTGGGGCAATGCGGCCTTTGCTTTCGCCACCCGCATTTCCGACAGTTTTGCCAAGTACCGGTGGTGCGCCAACGTCATCGGCCCCCGGGGAGGAGGCGCGGTCGAAGACCTGCCCCTGCACCAGTACGAAGCCATGGGTGCCATACAGACAAAGATACCCACGGAAGTCCTCGTTTCCGAGCGGCGGGAGTTCGAGCTGGCGGAAGAAGGCTTCATTGCCCTGACCATGCGCAAGGGGAGCGACAATGCGGCCTTTTTCTCGGCCAATTCGGTCCAGAAGCCCAAGTACTTCGGCATCAGCAAGGAGGGAAAAGAGGCGGAACTCAACTACAAGCTCGGCCTGCAGCTCCCCTACATGTTTATCATCAGCCGCCTGGCCCACTACCTGAAGGTGATCCAGCGGGAGAACATCGGCACCTGGAAGGAGCGGGCCGACCTGGAAATCGAGCTGAACAACTGGATCCGCCAGTACGTTTCGGACATGGACAACCCCATGCCCGGGGTCAGGAGCCGCAGGCCGCTCAGGCAGGCGGAAATCGGCGTGGAAGAGGTCCCCGGCGAGCCGGGATGGTACCGGGTATCTCTGAAGGTGCGGCCCCACTTCAAATACATGGGGGCTTATTTCACCCTGTCGCTGGTTGGCAAGCTGGACAAGGAGGTCAGCGCGGTGTGAGCTGCCGTATGGCAAATGAAAACTTATAATTTCTTCAGTGATCAACCGGACAGGGAGAGTCAGGTATGGACATCGTCAAGACAATCATTTTTTTCCTGATGGTCGGTTCTTTTCAGGGCGCGAATAGTTTTGCTGCCTCAGAGCTCCCTGGTCTGGAATCTCTTCCCAAGTGTAAAGGAAAGACTTGCTATGTTAAGGCAATACCGGAGCCTTGGCCACAGGTACCTGTTAAAGAGGGAATCAAAGTCAAATACAGGTTTGTCCCGCTGGTTGTGCCGAAACAAATTGATTACGTAGGAATTGGAGAGTCCGTTGCGGTTATTGATTATAAGAGAAATAGGCGAATAGTTCTTGGCAGTATGACCAACAATGATCTGAATTTGTCTGAGTCCGATATTTCGGTTATCGAGAGCATTGAGATCATGTTCAACAAGACACCTGATGATAAAGAACCTGATGGCATGAAAAATAAGCTTGCTTGGCGAACTATTATGCTTGCCAAGCAACAGATATTCCAAAAAGTAGCAAAAGTAAGCATATTTGAGAAGGATAAAATTAAAGTGTATTTCATTTATAGACAAGGTGAGCCCTACAAGAATGTTGCCTATATCATAAATGAAAAATATGGAGATTATGTAGTAACCCTTGAAAGTAATATTGATACTGATGAATTCTTGAAAATCATTGCATCGATGTGATGAAAGGAGGGATACATGTCGTCACTCAGTCCTTCGGAGCAACAAGATTTGAGAAAAGTCGTAGAAGCTTTTTTCGGAAAAACCGACACGGCAAACTGGGAAATGAATGAGGAATTACTGAACGTCATAACAAAAATGATAAATGAAAGCAAATCATGTTCGGAGGCGATGGATTTTGTTCCGAGGCCTGGAGTGTATCTCAATCCGCGGGCGGTGCAGAAAGAGTTGGCCAGAATGGCCAAGCGGGTCCTTACGAGAGATTCATCGTATTGGATATGTAATGTGTTTGTCGCTTACCAATGGAAAAGAGAAGCGCAGTTGGCAGCATACGGATTAAAGATTGATTGATGCTGACATTTTGAGCCTGGTAATCAACAAATTACACGAAACATACTATAAACCTGGCAAATCAATGACAAAAGATATGATCATGTTTACTGGAGATGATAGGTATTATTATACATTTGCTACAAATATTTCTGAAATGTGCTTTTTCGAAATGTTATTGAAAACACAGATATTAGCAATTAGCATAATTTGTTTCCATCATTTAGAGTCTAAAATAAGGTCGTCTGCAATAAAACCTTATAGTCACAATAAAGGCACAATAAAGAATCGGAACAGTGATAAATAATATTTGATTCTATTTAGTGAAATTGATGTTTTGCGGGAACTGGGAGGCTGCTGAGATATCTTTGATTTTCAGTTGCGTGCCGCTGGAGTCAGTTAATGAAGCCTGCACTGACTCTGGCAGACGTATTACAAAAGACAGGAGGTAGCACACTATGGCAATGCCCGCACACCTTACCCTGACGGGTGAAAAACAAGGCAAGATCGATGGTTCCTGCGAGATGCAGGGCCGAGAGAACACCATCCTGGTTTACGGGATGAATCATGATGTAAGCATTCCCCGCAGCCCGACCGACGGGCTTGCAACGGGCAAACGTGTCCACGGTCCACTCTCGATCATCAAGGAGTACGACAAGAGTTCTCCCAAGCTTTATCAGGCGCTTTGTACCGGTGAGCACATGAAAGACGTCACTGTCAAATGGTACCGCATTACCAAGCAAGGAACGGAAGAGCACTATTTTACCCACAAATTGGAAGACGCTATTGTCGTCAGTGTCAAGCCATACATGCCGGTCACATTACTAGCGTCCAATGAACCCTACCGGCATATGGAAGAGGTTTCCTTCACTTACAAGAAGATCAAGTGGACGTGGGAACCGAATGGTATTGAAGCCGAAGATTCATGGGAGGTGCCCAAATAATTTGTTGTGCTTGGCCCTCCCCTGATAAAGGAGGGCCAAGGTTATTTCTGTCAAGGGAGGCACATGCTAAATGGGTAGATATAAAGCATTGAATGGCGTGCATCTTCATCCTTGCTGCATAAAAACTATTAAATCGATAAATCGAAGAATAAAAAACTCCAATATGCTTCAAGTCGGTGCATCTGTGGGTATCCTGGTTCAAATGTTTTTCGGACCTCCAAAGAGTGAAATTGCCACTCTATATTCGGTTTCAACGACCGATTGGGGGTTACTGGCAGAATTTGTTAAAGGGGTCCGTGCTGCAGCCAATCGTAAAAACGCAGAAGAAGCATTGAATGAAGCAATCAGTCATCAATCTGGTGATTTGGGAGCCTTTTGGGATAGGGTTTATGAAATATTCAATACACAATAACACATTCACCGTCATATTCTAATACGATTTGCAGAAGGGGAGAAAATGACATCGCCTATTAACATGGTAAACATAATACTTTTGAGTATTTTATTGATTGCTTTCAATAGCGGGTCGACACCAACATGGGCTGATGATGGTTTATTACATCAAGATCGTGCCTCCGAATCCCTTAAGTTAATTCACACGATAAATAAATATGAGATGATAGCAAGCAAATGGAATAAATTTTTAGAGGAAGGCCCCAGATTAGGCAACCGTTTTGATAATTCGGTGCACCAAGCGGCTCTTAACGACTTAAAAACAAAATATGATGGAGCAATTCAAAATTACGAAGGTTGTATCATACAGATAAATCAAGAATGTAAGAAAGATACATCTCTGATAAAGAATTTAGAAAATAAATATGGAAATGATTATGTGAGGCGCAACGCACAGTCATTAAAAAGCGTAATATTGGCATTCTATATGAGTAATAGCGTTGCAGTTTGCGAAAATTTATTTAAAGAAGTATTGTATCGTGAATACTTATACTTAGATGCGGTAAAAAATTATATCCGAATATTTATGGAGTTTTATGAAAGTTTGAACAGCAAGGAGAAAGAAAAGCTGACTCCTGCAATTGAGTCTGCAAGCAGTTTCCTGAAGGAGTTCTATTATCCATATCAAGAGATCTTATCTGATACTGGATTTCGGAGTTCTCTTTATGCAGAAAGCCTGAAAAAGAGCATTTTATTAACACCAGACGTAATGGATTTCATATCGAATCACTCGGGATTCAATAAACAATGCATACCCGGTGAATCAATAAGAATATTGAATTCTATGAAATGACTAGCTTGTAAAATATGAAAGACTTTTCCTTGCGTTGGACTGGACAAAGTGTCTGACTAATAACAAAATAAAAAGGAGACGAAAATGAAACATCTTGTTTATGTTTTGCTGTTTCTTTCAGTTGTCGGCTTGTCAAGTAATGTTTTTGCTGATGGATTGGTTTTGAAACAAGGCGATACAATCCAGAAGATACTGGAAGACCGCAAAGGGAAGCAGGTGACGCTGCGTCTGTCGGATGGAGGTGAATTGACTGGCAGAATACTTGCCGTTACGAAAGAGCTCGTCCTTTTGAGTGAACTGGCAGGCCGAGATTATTTTCAGGGGACTATTGATAGCAGCAAAATTACGGCAGTAATCATAAGAACAAAAGAGTGATGGACCTTAAGTCTATCGAACCAGAATAAAATAACGCAACGCAAGATGCATTTTGTGAACGGTCTATTGAATAGGAGGGGAAAATAATGGCAATGCCTGCACACCTGACCCTGACAGGTGAAAAACAAGGAAAAATTGACGGTTCCTGCGAAATGCAGGGAAGGGAAAACACCATTCTCGTCTATGCAATGACACATGACGTGAGTATTCCGCGCAGCTCTACCGATGGCCTTTCAACGGGAAAACGCGTTCATGGATCTCTTTGTATAGTCAAAGAATTCGACAAGAGCTCTCCGAAGCTATATCAGGCCCTGTGCACTGGGGAACACTTGAAGGATGTAACCATTAAATGGTATCGAATTACCAAACAAGGAACTGAAGAGCATTATTTTACCCACAAACTTGAAGACGCCATTGTCGTCAGCATTCATCCGTACATGCCGACAACACTCCTATCGGCAAACGAGCCGTTTCGCCACATGGAAGAAGTTGGTTTCACGTACAAAAAAATCAAGTGGACATGGGAACCGAACGGGATAGAAGCAGAGGATTCATGGACGGTTCCAAGATAATTGTTTGCCGGTTCTGCCCTCCTCCTGAAGGGAGGGCAGAACGATTTACGATAAAGAAAGGAGGTACACCATGGGTTTGGGATGCAGTGATAAGTCCCGGCAGAAGTATGGGAAATGGTGCGCTCTGCTTGACGGCATTATTGGGGCGGCGGGAGCTGCGACGCCTGATCCAGGGGGTGTTGTCGCGGTTGGGACAGCTGCTCTTGATCCGGTAGTTCCAACTGCGGCGATTTCGGAGGCTGTAAGACAATTCAATCTCAAAATGTACAGGGAGGAAAAGGATGTTTTCATTGATCCGACTTGGGCAGTACAGCATCCGATGGAAGCTTTGCGCGAGTTAAAAAGATTAAGGGGTTATTGAACATGAAGCTTGCAATAAAGATTGTAGCAATTGTCATCACAGTAACTTGTGTTTTTGCCTCGTCAGCAAAATTTGTTAT
>DIFZ01000008.1 GCA_002419385.1 Geobacter sp. UBA5735 | reverse complement strand
TTTAACTGACAACCATTATGTCTACACGGAATTTATCGGATTTTCCCTGTCATACGCCCATTTGGAAGGGTTGTCGACGATATACGCACGTGCACGGCTCATTTCATTTTCGTTACGAATGACCCGGTCATAATAGTTCCGTTGCCAGACTGGGCAACCCCGATTGTGGCGGATTGCATTGATGCGTCGACTGGAAAATGTTTTGAATCCTCGAACTATTTCCGGTAGTCCATGGCGTATTTCATCCTGCAGGGGCGGGTTTTCAACCCGCCCTTGTTGTGAAATCGTCTCTTCTGCTTGTTCATCGCAAAACACTATGAGACCATGAACATGGTTCGGCATTATCACGAAGGCATCCAATTCAACTTGCCTGTAATGGCTGGAGAGATCGGTCCATACTGCAGCTGCGATGGAACCTATATTGCTCAATACCATTTCTCCGTCAACAATTTCGCCAAACAGACATTCCCTCTGCCAGGTACAAAGGGTCACGAAATATGCGCCGGCGTGGGAATATTCATAGCCCCTCAAACGAATAGAGCGCCGGTGATGGATGTCAGGATTGTACCGCATGACGGATTTCCTGTTGTAGGGACGGTTTTTTTAACCCGACCTTGACTCGGTTTCCAACATCGACGTTGATGCTGTTGAGCAGATAGCATCAGTCAGACGGTTCCTGATGCATGCTGAATGATTCATTTTGCATCGTCATCTTCGTATTTACGAATAAATTGTTACGATTCAGCATTGAAATGTTTCAGGTTTTCTTTCGTATATACAGCTATCGTTATCTCTGATAAGTAATCGACAGAGTTTACATGGTGATGATGTTTAGAAGGATTTACTGATAAATCTGACGCAGCGTCGCCAAGTTCAGCAGATTCTTCTGGAGTGAGGAAAAGCGTTACACTCGCTAATCTCCGCTTGCTGTTCTCATCATAAATTATCATTCAATCTACTGCTTCCAACGGGGCCGGCCTTGACCGGCGGCGTCAGCCGTCCGCGTCTGAGGCCGTGGTTATGCTCCTTTTGATCTTTGATAAATTTGATTGACTTATACTTGCAAGGTGTTATATATAAAGCAGGTCTGAAACTGGACTCGTTCCAACGGTAGGACCTATCGGGCTCGCAAGAGCCCTTTTCTTTCGCCTACCTTCATCGCTCCACAATCCCCAAAACATTTGTCCTGCTGGCAACTGTGCAAAGCACCGGTAATAGCCTATCAAAGTAATTCTTTCCGCCTTGTTTCTTTATGTATTTGCATGGGGCGTATTTCTGCATAAGGAAGTACGCATTAACGTCAACCATCTGTATGAAGAACGAATGCAAGGAATCTCGGTGGACAGCATCTTCTACGATTGTTGTAACTGGAATTGGCCTATATCCTGGAGCACCTAAATTGGGTACGGGATTAAACCTTCCCATGCGGCGCCTAAGGTCACGAAGCCTTTTTACTTCTGTTTTGTCAACAACCAACAATCCGTTGTCTTGGGGGTTTTGCGGACCAGGGAAATTTCTGTAGGACAACGTGTTGTGAAACCTTTGAATCATGGTTTCCCACGCTGTTTCAAACACATCATAGTCGGGTGGCTTATTTGTTTTGTTGACAATAACGTTAATGATATTCACGTCTGGCAGGTTGGCTTGAAAGTCTAATATATCTCTGAGCAATCTCAACCGTAGTGATTTTGCTATCCTCGATAGTTTACCAGGCTTGTGCAGCATTTCCGCAGAGTGTATTTCCTCTCGAAGCTTCAAGCCATACCTTCTTCTCAAATCTCTGCGGAATTGCATTATACTTTCAAGTGTCGCGTGCCATCTGAGTTCATGAACGACAAAACCACTTAATGCAAAATAGTTGGTAGGGCTCCCGGTTAAGCCAGTATCTCCGCTTTCATCTACGTAAAGCAAATACATAGCAACTCCTCATTTTATCTAAGCATAACATTGTCATTGATCAGACCCGGCCAACACCCACACAACCAACAACATTTCGGAGTGCCAAAAGTAGCATAAACACCATAAGTCATTGTTTTTACCTACTTGTTCGAATCGGCCAGCATCCCAGATGGAATATTGGAAGGCTTTCCGGCCAATAACCTGCAACTCTTTATCAAACACATATCCCACTCCCAAGTTTAAACACAAACATTCTAATAATTCAGGCGCAATATATACCCGCTAACCATATTTGTCAAAGCCAACAACTTGTTCCAATTCAAAATCCATAATGCTTGACAATGGCGCATATCAAACATGACCCTCTCTGTCACTACAGTGTATCCAGGGTTTCGATACAACTGAGCAGGTTTCTGCAGGACAGGAACAACATCCGGAAAAAATACTGGCAATGCCGGTTTAAAAGTTGCTACTATCGGGAACGGTACAATAAGCCAGTGAGCAGTCCAGAGCAGAAAGTGACTACAATGAATATTCTCCTCCTCCGCCCGAACCCGGGCAGCGAACAGTTCGGCCTCGGACCCTTCTTCCGCGTCGAGCCGCTGGGCCTGGAATATGTCGCAGCGGCCCTCCTGCCCCAGGGCCATTCGGTGACCATAGCGGACCTCCGCTTCCGGCCGGGCGCCGCCACCTGGGTGCGGCGCACCCGGCCGCGCATCGTCGGCATTTCGTGCCTGCATGCGCTGGAGTATGACCGGGTGGTCGAAACCGCACGCGAGGTGCAGAGGGCCGCGCCTGACGCATTCATCCTGGTAGGCGGTCACGCAGCAATGGCCTTCAACGGTCCGCTGGAAGACGACAGCATCGACGCCATCTCGATGGACGATGGCGAAGAGGTGGTTTCCGCCCTGGTGGAGGCGCTTGACAAGGGAAGGCCCCTTTCCGAAGCGCCTGCCCTGCGGCTCAAGACCCCGGAGGGCTGGATATCCACCCCTCCCCTTCCGGCACGGACCAGCCTGGACCTGGTCCCGCTCCCGGCCCGCGATCTGGTGACCCGGCACCGCTCAGGATACCACTGTCTGCTGTTCAAACCGGTCTGGCTTATAGAGACGGCCAGGGGGTGCCCCTTCCGCTGCTCCTTCTGCTCGGTCTGGCAACTGTATGACCGAACCTATCGGGAACGCAGCATCGCAGCGGTGGTGGTGGATTTCGCCACGTCCGGGGATGCGATCTTCGTTGCCGACGACCTGTTCTGGAACAATCCGCCTCGCAGCCTGGAACTGGCCGAGGCGTTGAAAAAACAAGGGGTTTTCAAACGCTGGATACTGGTGCAGAGCAGGACCGATCTCATCAGCCGCCAGGAAAAATTGCTGGAGGCCTGGCGACCGCTGGCAAAGGACTTCGACATATTCCTGGGATTCGAGTTCGCAAGCGACAAGGGTCTGAGCGGGATCACCAAGGACTCGGGGGTAAAGGAGAGCCTGGAAGCGGCCAGGGTGGCCCGCTCCCACCGTTACGGCATCAATGGCAACTTCCTTATAGATCCTGACTGGGACGAAGACGATTTCCATGAACTCTGGGATTTCGTGGCACGTCACGGCCTGCAACGCTCCGGATTCACCCTGCTGACTCCTTTGCCCGGGACCGATTTTTTCCGGGACATCGGGCACCGTACCAAGGACCATCCCTGGTCCGATTTCGACATGCACCACCTGCTCTGGGAACCAAGGCTGGGCGCGGAACGGTTCTGCGAACTTTACGCCGAAACCTGGCGGCGTTCGATCCTCAACACTTCCGGAGACAAAAAACTCGCCGACTGGCTGCGGCAGGTGCGCCCCCTGCAGATCCCGTACATGATCAAGGTGCTGCGGCGCACCCAGGCCATGATGCGCCCGGAAACCTATCTCCGCGACTACAGGGCCAACCTGTCGACAACAGGAAATCCGCCCTGCAGGGGAGGAGCAACATGATGGCACCATCCCCTCCCCGGTTGCTCCTGGTCTACCCCGCCACCCACAAACTGGGGTGGGCGAAAAGGTTCCAACTCCCTTCGCAATCACTGGAGCGAGTCGCCGCGCTGACTCCAGATTCATGGGACGTGGTGCTGTGCGACGAAGTTCACGAATCGGTGCCCTTCGACGACGGATTCACCCTCGTGGGAATCACCTGCATGACCCACCAAGCCATCCGCGCCTACGAAATCGCCGATGCATTCCGGGGGAAGGGAATTCCGGTGGTACTGGGCGGGATACATCCCACCGTGTTGCCGGAGGAAGCCGGACTCCATGCGGATGCTATTGTTGTCGGCGAAGCTGAGCCGCTCTGGGGCAATCTCCTCCATGACCTGCTGAACGGCCGTCTCTGCAAAGTTTACCGTGCTCCGCTGCCTGGTAACGGCAAACTCTCCCTTCCCCCCGCCCGGCGGGATATTTTCAAAGGCAAGAAATACCTGACCACCCAGACGCTCCAGGCTAGCCGTGGCTGTCCTTACGACTGCCCATTCTGTATCGTCACCCCTTATTTCGGCAATACGTTCCGCTACCGGGAACCCGCTGAAATCCTTGCGGAGCTCCGCTCTTTCGATCGCAAGCTGACGGTGTTTCTGGATGACAACCTGCTGGGAGACCCCCTGAGGGCGAAACCGATCCTGAAAGAGATGGAAGGGCTCGGGCTGCGCTGGGGAGGACAGGCCAATCTTCGCTTTGCGGAAGATCCCGAACTGGTCAAGCTGGTAGCAAAATCAGGATGCATCGGCATCTTCGTCGGCATAGAGTCGGTTACCGGCAGGCACGCAAATCACCCCAAAACAGGGAATAAATACTCCCAGGCAGATCTGATAAAAAGAATACGGGATGCGGGGATCGTTCTGGAAGCATCGATTATATTCGGCTTTGACGACCATGACGAAGGGATTTTCGAAAAGACGGTCCGTTATCTTGAGCGTTGCAAACCCAGCCTGCCGACCTTTCACCTGCTCACGCCCTATCCGGGCACTTCCCTGTTCCGGCAGTTCGACAGTGAAGGGCGCCTGTTCCACAAAGACTGGAAACGGTACAACCATTCGGAAGTCGTCTTCCGGCCCAGGCTCATGTCTCCGGAACGCCTCTACGAAGGGTGGCTGCAGGCGAGGAAGGAGGCTTACACCTGGCCGGCGATCTTTTCCCGGACTTTCCGGAATCCGCACGGCATCTTCACCAACTTGGCGTACAACGTCCTCCGCAAAGGTCCCAACGATCTCCTTCCCGGAAAAGCCCCCTGAAAATGGAAAGGCAGACAAAAGACTCTTTCGTCTCTCCGTCTGCCTTCATACCCATCGGGCCGCCTCGTCACCGCACCCAGCCCTATCGTTGTACCCTACCTCCGTGAACCGCCATGGGGAGCGCTGCGCATGCCACCTTGTCCGCCATAACCACGGGATCCCCCATGGGGAACGGCCTTTCCGCCGCTCTGTCCGCTGTAACCCCGGTATCCGCTATGGGGGACGGCGTAACCGCCTCTTTGCCCGCCGCCTGTGCTGTATCCGCCGTATCCGCCACGATGATGGCCGTAGTAGTGGTGTGAATAGTTGCGATGATGATAATCCGAATAGTAAAAGCTCAGGCCCGAAGCATACCAACCAAAGGGGTAAGCGTAATATCCATAATACGGATAATAGTACCCGCCATAGTAATAGGGATAACTGTAACTGCCATAATAATAGGGATAAGAATCATCAGCGTAATAGTCCGGATACACCACACATGAAGCCGCCAACACGAGAACCGAACATGCCAGGAGCAACTTCTTCATAGGGCACCTCCTGATGAAGCCCTTTGCCTATAGTATATTCTTTATATAATAACGTTTACCCCTCCACGACGTTTACACGATGAAGGCATCCAACAATCAATTACCCCGCACCTGACGGACAGGGATTTCCCGGCACATCATACTGACGATGCGCTACTCGACCAGAACCGGGAATTCCGCCTTTCGCACTGCAGGGATGCCTTTCTCCCACGGTCTGAGGTAGTGCAGACATATGACAGCGCTTCCCTTGTTCACGGCTTCGAATGTCCATATCTCCGATCCACCCGCGCCCGTGCGCCGCATATCGGCGGGCCGATACTCCGTTCCCAGGCAACGCACGACCTTGCCGTCGGGTTCCTGATCCAGCACCCAACGATATCCGGTAGTCCGGTTTGAGTCCAAAGAAATGGTGAACACTTCTCCTTTAGTGACCGTTATGGCAACCGCAGGATCGGTATGGTTGCGTCCGGCGGAATGCACGCCTGGGGCACAGGCAAGGGGAAAACACACCAGCAGCATGCAGGATAGAAGGCACTTCATGGTTCCCCCCTACGTTCAAGATAGTTCTCATGCAAAGCAATCCTTGGCACCACCAGACACTTCATGCCACCTGATATCAATTATACAATAAGTTTGATTGACACCTCGTGCAAAAAGATATATGAATTGCTTCCTTTTACTCCCAAACGGAACATATTTAATGAAATTTGTGAACCATGTGGTAAAATCAAAGAATGGTACCATACTATTACGGGAAAAACTAACAGTAGCCAATGAAGCAGTCTACCATTATCACATCATTCGAAAAAGTGCGGCACCCTGTTGGCGGAATCAATACGTCAGAATAATGGGGCTTTTTATCTGGATCAAACATTCATATCACAGCAGCAAGATATAATATTTTAATGTTTTCAGGTTAATTTACTCTACTCCAAAAATGTACCGGTCTGAGCGCGATGCGCTATTGCCTGAATAGTGGAATCCGCTATACTTGAAACAATGCTTGCTATAATGACACAAATATACAGCCTTAATATGCTCACCTATCTCTGTTGAGGATACCGATATGAAAAACACAATTACCTGCATGGAACTGAACCAGTGGATCAATGAGGAACGGGATTTCGTCATCCTCGATGTCCTGCCGCCCGAATATCATGGGTCCCGTCACATCCCACGGGCAATAAACGCCTGTGTTTATGAAATGACCTTTATTGACCAACTTCGCGAACTCGTCAGAGATGCACATACATGCATTGTCGTCTACGATTCCAGCGCAAAGTCGATGGCTTCGGCCTGCGCCGCACGCAAGCTTGCCGCTGCAGGCTTCCAGCAGGTTCTGGAACTGGTCGGCGGAATGGACGAATGGGAGGGCTCAGGGTACCCCGTAGACGTTCTCGGTCCCGACATGGACGAGGAAGCCGTCATCACAGATGGTCTTCATCAGGTTGATCGCAGCATGAGCCGACTGGAATGGATCGGCAGAAACATCTGGAAGAGACACCATGGCACCATCAGCATCAAGGATGGTGAACTGCGCTTCGAAAAGGGAGTGCTGACCGGCGGTTCCGTGACAATGGACATGGGAACCATCAAGGACATCGACCTTGAGGACGACACCCTCAACAAACTCCTCATCAGGCACCTCTCGTCCGACGACTTTTTCGACGTGGAACAGCACCCAACGGCAAAATTCGAGATCTTGGAATGCGCGGCCATACCGGGCGCCACGTCCGGAACACCCAACTGCGTGATAACGGGAACTCTGACCATCAAAGACATCTCACGGCAAATCCTCATCCATGCTTCGGTGGTCGCAGGAGAAAACGGCGGCGTACTGGCACACTCCTGTTTCGACATAGATCGCACGCAATGGAACATCAACTATGGGTCAGGAAAAATTTTCGAAAATCTGGGTATGCACCTTGTGAACGATATCATTTCTCTCGAATTGTTTCTGACTGCTCCCTGACTCCAGTAAAAACGGGTTCACCGGACGGCCTGGGACGGTTACGCTATGAACTGTCCTCAAGGTTTCCCGCTTCCACGCAGCCAAGGCTGACCACGTTGGGATTACCGGGCTTGTACGCGCCAGACCGCTGATAGCCGCCAATGACAACCAATCTTTTATCAACTGCAGCCGACGCCAGTGACCATCTGCAGGTGGGCATCGGAGCCTTGGCTGTCCAGATGTTCCTTGCCGGGTCATACTCTTCCACAATATCCAAGCCGGCACAACTGTGCAACCCACCGATTGCATAGAGTCTGTTGCCGGCGACCGGAACGAGGGCAAGACACCTCCGTGGAGTGGGCATCGGCGTCCTGATGACCCATGAGTTGGTTATGGGGTTATAAATCTCCAACGCAGTCATTGCTTCACTTCCATTATGACGGAACCCGCCGACCGCATATATCTTGCCGTCACTTCCGGTTGCAGCTGCAAAATCATATCGTCGGGTCGGCATGGATTTCCTGATCGTCCAGGTATCGGTCAGGGTATTGTATTCCTGTACGGTATCGATTGTTGAGGCGGGAGCAACATACCCCCCCATGAGGTAGATCCTGCCATCTGATCCCACCGCAACCCCCGGATGCCAGCAGCCGACGGGCATGGGTGATACGCGCCTCAATTCACCGGAGTGGATATCGTACTGTTCCACGGTCGTGGGCATTTTCATGCCGACCGGATCCCCGCCAAATGCATAGATTTTTCCATTTTCCAGCGCGGCAAAAACCTGACCTGAACAGCTGAAAGGGTTTTTCATCATCATCCATGCACCCGACAGCGGATCAAAGACCTCCATGTCCGCATCGTCCCCGTTCCCGCGCCTTCCTCCGACAACCCAGAGTTGTCCGTCTATGGTGAAGGCCGAACAGGAACTTCTCTCCTGCGTGAGGGGCGTCATCTCATTCCAGGCAATGTCGTCAGGAACGTCAAACATATCCATCCCCCGGATAATCCTCTGCCAGTCGACACATGCGGTCTTCAGCCTGGCAACAGGCAGTGTAGTCATTGAAGCCTCCTTGTTGATGCCATTACTCTCCGACAAAACAATTTCCCAATACGCAGTTCAACAACAGACCTCACTGTTCTGGCACGAACAGGCCTCCCAGCGGAATGCATATGTCCCGCACAAGCGAAGAGAACAGCTCGATGAAAGCTTCTTGATAGCAGAAAGGCGCTTGCCGCGCATCCATCTACCGGCTATTTATTTGGTTGCTGAAAGGGTTACTTCTTTGTGGAAGGGATGGTTCGATGAATGTCATGCACATCATACAGAAGGGCCGCCGCTGCATGACACACTGAAGCTGAATGTGAAGTAGGCCGATCTCGTGCCGCACGAGCCGGTTGCCTACGGTTTGAAATTCCCGGTATCAATCCATTCAGCCTTGAGCAGCGACCACCAGTCTTCAGCAAGTCCCTTCAGGACAAACTCATAGGGCAGCCAGCCATAGCCACCGTCGCCCCATCCTTGACCCCAGGAATTTCTGATGAGCAGAGCGCCCCTGGTTTCCGCTGCGCCGATAGTGGAATTGCTGATTTTCAGGGTATCGTCATAACCAACCGCGTCAACGGCGTGTCCCCCGAGGATCCTCTCGCCGCGGACCGGGAAAGGGATCTTTCCGGTTTTGTCTGCCTGGGATATGGAGCTGTAAACCGTGAAACCGAACATGGCCGGAAGACCTGCGGCCAGATTGGACTTGATCCTGTTCAGCAACGCCTTCCCATCCATTCCCGGCGGGTCGAGACGGTAATAGCTCATGGCCTGGTAATTCTGGGCAAAAGCATAGCAGAACGCAGGCGGTTCCTTGTCGAAGTCCGCAAGCACATAGGGCCAGTATTCCTCAGGAGGTACGCCGAACAGCGCCATGGCGCCCATTGTTGTTCTCAGGAATGCTCCGGTGTCGCCGACCCAGTGAGCCAGGTTGCGGGTCGCCTTGTAGAGAAAGAGCCGTGAAGCATCGATATGCCGGCCAAAAGCACGTCTTTCGAAATACTCGAAAATTCCCACTCCGGCATGGGCGGTACAGGAGCCGATGCCGAGCTGGTTTTCAACCGGAGAGCACCACGGGCGCAGGTCAATAGCCGCCGGCGGAGATTTGAGCGGCACTGCGACCCTGGCCTTGACCAGCAGTCCATTGATTGCGTCATGTTCCGTCGTGTAGTCCCGAAAATCAGGATAGTCGGGCACCCAACCCATACCATACGCACTCGCAGTGTCGCCCATGATCTCCTCCTTTGAGCCCTTGAATGAGTCGTTATTGTAGTTGTCTGCCATGGTTCCCACAGGGGGAATGTTCAGAGCAGCACAACATGATGCTTTTTTTAACAAATATCCGTAAAAGGGAAATCCATCGTTCGGTCATTTAATTTTAGTTTATTGGATTACTGCTATTGCCGTAACACGAAAGATGTGAAAGTCTGCGCGTGGTGTATTGCTACGTAGTGGATGGCATCGATATTTTCAGTGCCAGCGGCACAAGTTGAGATCTCCTGTTGACCTGAGCCTTGCGGAAAATCCTGCTGATATGGGTCTTTACCGTCTGCTCGCTTATACAGAGCCTGGCGGCGATCTCCCTGTTGAGAAGCCCTTGGGACACCAGAACGATGATCTCCCGCTCCTTGCGGCTGAAACCTTCTTCAGGATTGGGAAACCGCGTGCACTCTGCGTGCTGGATGAGGACCTTTATCTTGCGGTTGTCTATCCAGACCTGTCCCTCGCTCATGGCATGGAGGGCTTTCTTGAGAAGCGGCATGTCCGTACTCGGGGCCAGTATCCCGTCAACCTTGTTGGAGATGAGCAAGGATGCGATTTCCTCCTCACCGAGCCCGCAATCGAGAAGCACTGTCTTGGAAACCGCGTCCGGACTTGATCCGCATTTCCTCAGTGAGTAGCTGTCAGTAATGGTGAATTCTGGAATGAAAGCGTCGCGTTCCGCTGTCTCCGACGAAATAGCGACCTGGTATCCTTCCGGTTCCGCGGCAAGAAGCTCCCGTAACGCACGTTCCAGCAGACGATTGTTCAGCTTTATCAGAATGTTCATGGCATGCTCCTTTCCAGGATACGCATTCGGGCAGAGGTGTTGTGTCGCCCGGTGCGCAATGAAGATGCTTTGCGGAGGCGGCCTGTAGAGCAGACCGCCGAAGGCAACGCTGACAATAATAGCAGATGACATATTAAAAGTACATAATCCATTGTCTGCGGCCATTTCGATCAATGCGGACCTGCATGTACGGCACACGTTGTTCCTTGCCGCGCACATTGACACACGGTGCGGCACATTCAACCGCAGTCGCGGGGAAAGTGCCCTGCCGCATTGTTTCCAACGTGTTTGCCGCCTCGGTAAGAAGGGAAGATCGGATGCTGGCTGATGACATTGCAGTCTCGGTGTGGTATCTTTCGCTGGACAATCCGGCGGAGTGAAAACATGCTGAAAGGCATGGGCATACCCCGTTCAGCACAGCAGAAGGAAGGCCATTGGAAGTGAAAATCGACACGGAGTACATAAAGCTGGACAGCTTCCTCAAGGCAACCGGCATGACCTCCTCCGGAGGGGAAGCGAAAGTGCTCATAACCGAAGGGAACGTTCTGGTCAATGGCGAACCCGAGCTTCGACGGGGCCGGAAACTGTACCGGGGAGACATCGTGGAAGCCGCAGGCATGTCGGAAACTGTGGAATAGTCGATCAGGCGGGACGGAAAGTCCCAACGCGGCCCCATTGAGACATTTCCGGATGGAAACCAGCTAGCTGCAGGATGCGCCGGGAACTGCCGCAACCGTATTCCACAGCACGCCAGTTGACTCCTCCTCCCCGGAATCCCGGTATTTTTGCTTGATCCCCGCAAAAACACCCAGATTGTCCAGAAAGAGATCAAGCAACTCCGGGTCGAAAAACGCGCCCCTGCCTTCAATCATTATGTCAATGGCCTTTTCGATCGAAAAGGCTTTTTTGTAGGGCCTGTCCGAGGTAAGGGCGTCAAAAATGTCGGCAATCATGACAATACGGCCATACACATGAATATCCGTGCCGGAAAGGCCATGGGGATAGCCGCTGCCGTCCCACTTTTCATGGTGCTGCAACGCAACGACCTGACCAGCCTTGATTACCGGGAATTCACCGGATTCGGACAGGATATCGCTCCCGATCACGGTATGCGTCTTCATCAGTTCGAATTCGTCCGCATCCAGTTTGCCCGGCTTGAGCAGTACCCGGTCGGGAATGCCGATTTTCCCCACATCATGCAGCGGCGCTGCGTGCCGCAGAATGTCGCACTCCTGCCCACTCAGACCGGCCAGGACGGCCAGTTCCCAGGACAGCTCACTGATGCGGCGGATATGCATGCCGGTTTCCGAGTCCCGGAATTCTGCCGCCCGGCCGAGACGCACGGTTATCTCGAATTCTGCCTTCCGTGAGAAATCCAGCGCTTTTCGCAATTCGGCTGTCTTGCGGCTGACCTCGCTCTGGAGGAAGCTGTTCATGTCGCGGACCAGTTCATTCAGCTTCTTGCCCCTGACGTGATTCATGACGCGAAGTCTGAGTTCCTCCGGATCGTACGGCTTGGCCATGAAGTCATTGGCTCCCATGGCAAGAATCTTTGTCACCTCAGCCCTGTCAGCCGTGACGACGATAACCGGGATTTCCCGGAATCTGTCGTCGCTCTTGATCCGCTCCAGCGTCTCGAACCCGTCCATGACCGGCATTTCCAGGTCCAGCAGCACGATATCGATGTCCGGTTGCTGCTGGAGGACCTCGAGCGCTTCCCTGCCGTTCCGTGCTTCGACAACGGTAACATCGCCACAGCTGCCAAGCATAATTTGAATCATGGTCAGATTGAGCTCTATATCATCAACCGCCAGCACAACAACTTGATCACTCATGGTGCAATTGCCATCGAGTCTTGGCGTTTCGTGACAAAACAACAGCTTTCCGGACCGTCCCACCGGATATCACTCATGAGCAACACTCTTGAACAGCTCATATTCTCCCCGAAGCCGCTCCAGTCCGCTCACGATCGACGCCACTTCTCCCTTTCTCGCAAATGTCTCAAGTTCCAGGATAACCGCATGCATCCTGTCAGCGCCGATGTTCGCCGCGACCCCTTTCAGAGTATGAGTCAGTTTCCTTGCCTCAACGGCGTCCGCAGCAGCAGCACTTCTTTCCAGACAGGCCAAAGTATCGTCCACGGTCGAAACGAACAGTGCGAGCAATCGGGGCAACAGTGCAGCCTGGCCACCGATGCGGTCGAGCAGTGCGGTCCTGTCGAAAATTACCCGCTCCACGGTCACCACAGGGGATTCTGACAATGCTCCAGCGTACAGATCTTGATCGTTCATAGCAGACGGGAGCTCCTTTTTCCCAGTCGTCGGACAGGCTGTTCACCCCAGGCTGATCGGGGCATTCCCGGATCCGGCCTGATCCATGACGTATTTCAACAATCTGCTTTACTACCGTTTCGTCAGACAGCACACATTTCTTGAAAAAAAATTGCCAAAGCTCTCCTGTCGCCGGTAATTGCGGGGAGATTTCTCTGCTCCGCAGATCGGTACGTCATCCGGCAGACGATAGGCACAGCTTAGCACAACAGCATATTAATTATTAACATTTTTATAATAATATGCTAATCTCTGCGCCCAGCTGTCAACACTACTACAAAAATCACGGAGAACAGGCGCAAAGCCGACTTCCGTGACGGAACCAGCAGGAGACTGGAATATGGCTGAAAAGAGGGGCTTCAAAAGACTTCGCAGGCGACTTTCATTGAGGTTCGGCACAGACAATCTGACGCGGATCGCCTTTACCGAAGATGTTAACGACCGCGGCATGTTCATCAAGACAACCAACATATGCCCGGTGGGAAGCAGAATAGTGATCGAACTTTCCCTTCCGGATGGAAAGAAGGTCTGTCTCACGGGTAGCGTCCGCTGGTCGAAGAAAGTCCCGCCGACCATGATACATCTGGTAAGAAAGGCTGGCATGGGAATAAAAATCCTCCTCTTCACATCAGGTGAAGAAGAATTCAGGCACTTCCTCCGGCAGGCACAGTCGTGATGAGCACCGGAACGAGAAAGAGTACGGGGGGACATGCCGCATCCCGGTCTATTCCGGCTCAGGGTACTCAGCGAGCCCCCGCAATGCATCGCCAACCTCACGATCAGCAATGGCAAACAACCTGTCAAGGATTCTGCCTGTCAGTGCAGGCGGATACAGGGGAAAACCAAGCCGGTAGATAAGGTCAAGATACCCGTCCTGGCGATTATCCTCGAGAAAAAGCGTCCCGTACTGAAAAACGGGAGAATAGAGCAGAGCCTCCTCCATCACCGACTCATCCTCGCTGTAGAACGGCAGAATCATTTCCAGAGAGAGACACAGGCCACTTCCCGTCGTATCATCAGAGACGAACAGCAGCACTTCGTCTCTCGAATCGGCTGAATGCAGGGTTGCCTCGGGGCTGACAAAAACAGCGGGAACGACAATGGGCTTCCCGTGGTGAGGATCAAGCCCATAGGCCCATCCGCGACGGTTCAGGAACCGCTCCACGGCCAGGCAGGCTTTCATGACTGAGCACTCCATATCCCGGTAATAGAGGGGGCGGATTTTTTCCTTGCAGGCAACGAGCTCATCCAACGGCAGGTAATCGCCCTCTCCCGCAACAGGACGGGGGCTCCGCTTGTCAGGATTGTTCACCACCAGCCGGAGATGCGACCGCTTGCGGTCATCAGATTCATCAGTCATGGTCCTTCATCCTTTTCTGTTTCGTGGAGACCGCCGGCACGCAATGACAGGCCACCGTCCCAAATCGGGGACAACAAACCTTTCAACAGTCCAGCGATCTTTTGCCTTTTCCCGCTTTTGCAAGGCGCACTGCATGCCATAGGGTCGGCACGTTGGAAAGGGGCTCAGGCAGGATGATCGATATGGCGATCTCCTCGAGCTGGGCAAGCATCAGGATCCCGGTCGAAATACGGAACGGCACGGGAGTGTTCCCGGAAAAAAGAAGAACGGTACTCACCCCCATAATGACAGCCGACAGCTTTGCTCCCCAGGTGTGGTAACTCGTGAGGCAACGGTATTTCAAGAAGCCGACTGCCACCGGGAGCGTGAAACTGGCGATCACGGCCAGCACGTACGGCAACTCCCGCGCAACCAGCTCGGGCCAGAGCCACCAGGCGCACAGCGGTGTCGCCATGTAGACCGCGAAATCGCCCCAGCTGTCCAGACGGGCGCCCAACTCCGACTCCTGGCGCAGTCGTCGCGCCAGATAGCCGTCAGCCAGGTCTGTAAGGAGCGCGAACATAAAAAGCACGAGAAACCAGGACTCGTATCCCGAACGGGCCAGCAGCATGAGGACAGGCACCGACAGCAGCCTGAAGCCGCTGAGAATATTCGGAATGGTACAAAGTTCTGTTGTCATCATACGTAAACAATTACAAAAAAGCCCCGTAACCGTCAAGCTCTTTGACACGCCTCCAAAAACCAGTTGACAGCCCCCTTGGCTTTCTATAACGTAATTTTCGAGAATGACAGTCAGCTAACGTTTGCATCCTGCAAAAGCAGCCGGAACACATCATTGCAGCCCGGTCACCCTCCGGGCACCTATCATGGGGAGGAAAAGGAACATGCTCAAGGAATTCAAGGAATTCGTCATGCGGGGAAACGTGGTCGACCTGGCTATCGGTATCGTCATCGGTGGAGCATTCGGCAAGATCGTCACATCGTTCGTCAGCGACATCCTCATGCCCCCGATAGGTCTGCTGCTGGGAAAGGTGAACTTCACGAACCTGTTCATCGACCTGTCGGGAAACCACTTCACCAGCCTTGAGGAAGCGAAGAAAGCCGGTGCGGCCACAATCAACTACGGGTTGTTCTTCAACACGATTCTCGACTTCACCATCGTGGCGTTCGCCATATTCCTGCTGATCCGCCAGATCAACCGCATGCGGAGAGAGTCGGAGCCGGCGGCTCCCGATACCAAGGAATGCAGGTTCTGCCTGTCAGTGATCCCCGCCGCTGCGGTCCGCTGCCCGCACTGTACTTCTGAACTCAACGGGTGACGACCGATAGGCCATCTGTCCCGGCAATCGGGTGAGGCAAGGGCGCTGAGCCCTTCCTCACCCGGCTGCCGGAGAATCATTCCTGCCACTCCCCGCCGGGAACGTCGTCGAGCTCAACCCCGGTGCAGTCAACCGCCCATCCCGTGAGTACACTGTCCATGCCGGGCCCCCCCTGCATCCAATAGATGTGGGTAGCGCCCAGTGCTTTCCCCTTGACCGCAGACTCGTATTTGAAATTCCCGAGAACCGGTGGCGGGCCCCAATACTTCTTGCCGGCCTCGCTGCGGAACTTGGCAACCTCCTTGCATCCCCTGACAGTATCATGATTAGTTTCCACCAGGGGTGGGGAATTTTTGGCCGTTGCACAACCGGCAACGACAAACAGCGACACAACGATCAGCACCTTCTTCATATGACCTCCATCAGGTTGAGGTTTGCCTGCACTAAGGCGCCTTTATCTCGTCGCTCTTAGAGCGGAGCTTCTTCACCAGTTCGCCATAGCCCTGGTTGACGATGATCTTGTTGAACTGGGACCGGTAATTGGATACCAGACTCACCCCCTCTATCACCACATCGTACACCATCCAGCGGTTTCCTTCCCGCATCAACCGGTAATCGAGCGTGTACTCGTCCCGCTTGGCAGTAATGACCCGGGATTTAACCTCGGCATAGGTGCCGTTTATGTTCTCACCGGTGTACACTATCTTCTCGTTATTGTATGACTCTATCTTGCCAGCATAAGAGTTTTCAAGCAGCGTGGAAAAAAGACTGACGAATTCTTTCTGCTCCGCCTTGCTCCTCGCTTTCCAGTGAACGCCCAGTGATCGTTTGGCCATTTCCCCATAACTGAAAATCCTGCCGATGGCGCTTTTCAGGGCAACGCGCTTTTTCGCTTCGTTTTTCGACTTTTTGAAATCAGGGCTTGAAACAATGGACACTACCTGATCGACAGTTTTCCTGACATCATCGGTCACCACACCCGCAAAGGCCTGAGCGGACAACACTGCGCCGGCCAGAACCATTGCGAGAACCACCACAAAATACTTTCTCATCCTCCTGACCCCTTTCTACTTTGTGAGCGGCGCCTCGCCCACGGCATAGGCAAGGTTGGCACGCGACATATTGTAGTTGTATATGGACTGGAAATAGTCGGCTCTCATCCTGGCATAATTCTGCAGCGCGTCGAAAATCTCCTTGGCAGGGCCGATGCCCATGTCGAAATTGGCCATGGCGGCAACCGCCCATTTTTTTGCATTTGTGTAAGCATCCCTGGTAGCGGCGATGCTCTTCTCCGACTCCTGGAGTTCCAGGTAGGACTTGCGGATCTGCAGGGGAATGTTTGCCATGGCGTATTCGTTGGTGCTAATGAGCCGTTTGTACTGCGCCTGCTCCTGCGTTACCTTGGCACTGGTAATGCCGAAATCGATCTTCCATTTCAAACCCAGGGCAATGCCGCCCCAGGTATGGTTGAACTGGTCCGGCACCCACGGGTTGGTCACTTTGTCCCTTTTGGGAGCGTATGCCCCGGAAAGGTATCCGCCCAGGAAGATGTCGGGGTAGTAATCGGCCTTGACCGCCTTGACGAGGGCCGAGCGGGCCTGCAACCCTTCCCTGAGCTGTTTGTATTCAGGACGCTTGAACATGGCCGCATCCAGATAGGCAGACAGCTCCCCGTCAGCTCCTGCTCCGTCGGGAGTCAGCCGGTCGGAAGCGATATCCAGGGGCGCATCGGAGGGCAGGCCGGTCTTGACTCGGAGCGCCGCCAGTGCCAGAGATTCCCCCTTTCGCGCCTGCTCGGTGTATTTCCTGACGTCTCCGGAAAAGGCATCCAGCTTGTAGATATCAAGGGCCTCAACGTTGGGCGAACCCTTGTCCAGCAGGGTCCTGGCCTTTTCCCGGGCCTTGTCCAGCGTCTCACCGACCTCGGTTACCAGCTCTTTCATTTCCCGCGCAAGCAGGAGGCCGTAGTAGTACTCCTTCACCTTGAGGGCTATCTCATTTTCCTGCTGTTGCTTTTTGGCCTTGTCAACCGCTATGCCGTGCGTCGCCGCCTTCATCCGCTCGCTGATCTTGCCGAATGTGTAAATGGGCTGGACGAGCGTGGCATCACCCCGTGTGAATACCGTCAGGCCATGCAGGTGGTCGATGCGGTCCTCGGAATAAACCTGGTTGCCCTCTGCCTGGGAAACGGGCCCGAACAGCCCCAAGATCTCGATCTGCGGGAAACGGTGTGCCTTGGCCTCTTCCAGTTTCGCCTCGGCAAGCTCGATATCTGCCCGGGCCTCACCCAGTTCAGGGGCAGCAGTCAAGGCCCGGCGAATACATTCATCAAGACCCAGCACCAGCTTTCCGGGTTTCCCTTCTTCTCCAGAGGCCGGATTCACAGCACACATAACAAGACAAAACAACATGAGCATTGAACGCATTGGCAGCTTCATCTCCCTTTCCTCCCTCTCAGTCAACCTTGCCATGGATGAACTTGCTGATCAGGCTCTCGAAATCTATGGCGGATTCGGTTTCACGGATCCGGTCGCCATCCTTCAGGATCACGTCAGAACCGCCCGGTTTCAACATGATGTACTTGTCACCGATGATTCCCCTGGTGCGAATCGATGCGATCACATCATCCTGCAGTTGTATGCCCGAATTGACTTTCAGTGCCACCCTGGCGGTAAAACCGGCTTTTTCATCCAGATTGATCCGGTCCACCCTCCCGACCTCGACGCCGGCAATCTCCACCGACGCACCGGTTTTCAAGCCGGAGATGGAATCGAAGTTGGCGTAAACCCGGTAGGAATCACCTCCGACAATCTCCATCTTGCCCAACTTGATGGAAAGATAAGACAGGCACAGTATACCCACCAACACGAACACTCCGACAATCGTTTCCAGATTGGCACTCTTTTTCATTGTTCACCCGCAACAGACATTATATTTTTCCGCATCCACCAATTCAGACAAACTGCAACGGTCCCTCGAGATCTCCGGTTATGAACTGGCGCAGCACCGGATCCTCGGTCTCCCGTATTTCTGCCGGCGTACCTCTCATCTGGATTCTGCCCTGGTACAGCATGGCGACATAATCACAGATTTCGAAAATGGACGGGACTTCATGGGTCACGATTACCGCCGTAAAGCCGAAACGTTCCTGGGTTTCCTTGATAAGCCGGTGCATGGCATTGCAAATGATCGGATCAAGGCCGGTGGTTGGCTCATCAAAGAGAATGATGTCGGGTTTGAGCAACAGCGCCCGGGCCAGGCCGACCCGCTTCTTCATCCCGCCGGACAGCTGGTCGGGATACTTGTCATCAACATTCTTGAGGCCCACATGCTCAAGCGCATCGTGCACCCGCTCACGGATCTCATCCCGGGACAGACGCGTCTTTTCCTCCAGGGGGAAAGCCACATTTTCAAACACGGTCATTGAATCGAAGAGCGCAACCCCCTGGAAGAGCATGCCGAACCGTTCCCGTATCCGGTTGAGCTGCCGCCGGCCCATCCAGGTTATGTCCTCGCCATCCACGAGAACCTTGCCGTTGTCAGGCTTCAACAGGCCGATCATGTGTTTGAGGAGAACGCTCTTCCCCTCACCGCTGGGACCGATTACGGCCGTGATCTTCCCTGCCGGAATTTTCAGGTTCAGATCATTCAGCACCAGCTGTTTTCCAAAAGATTTCTTCAGGCGGATCAGTTCAATCATTCCGGTGCATCTCCACCACGGTCAACCATCCGTGGATCACATCATAATTGAAGTAAGGAAGTAATCCCATATCAGTATCAGTATTGACGACAGTACGACGGCATCAGTGGTAGAGCGTGAAACTCCCTCTGCGCCCCGTGTCGTGTAGAACCCCTTGTAGCAGCAGACCCAAGAGATGATGAGACCGAATGAGAACGACTTTACGAGACCGGAGTAGACATCCTTCCATTCGACGCTCTTCTCCATTCCATTGAGATAAGCGCCCGGATTCACCCCCATCATCTTCACCCCAACGAGATATCCTCCGGCAATTCCCACCACATCGAAGATCGAGCACAAAAGGGGCAAGGCAACAAGCGCAGCCAGAATCTTGGGGGACATGAGATACTTGAAAGGTTCCAGCGCCATGGTCTCGAGTGCATCGATCTGCTCCGTTATCCTCATGATGCCGATTTCAGCTGTAATGGCACTTCCGGCCCTGCCGGTCACCATGAGCGCAGCGAGGACCGGCCCCAGTTCACGGATCAGCGAAAGCGCCACGACGGAACCGAGCATGCCCTCGGTGCCGGTTTTCGTCAGCGTATAGTATCCCTGGAGGCCGAGTACCATGCCGGTGAACGCAGCCGTGAGAAAAATGACGAAAAAGGATTTCGCTCCGATGAACTTGACCTGTTTCAGGATGTGGATCGGCTTGCCCGGAGCCCTGAACAGCATCCAGACGGCATACAGTAGAAACAGGGTCATCCGCCCCATTTCGCGCAGCACCGAAACGGCAGGCCTGCCCAGATATGAAAGCAAAGCTGACAAGGAAACACCCCAAAAAAAATAATGGAAATCTGAAAACTGCATTCGTGCCTATTCGGAGTTTCCGGATGGGCACTATTTATATGCATACAGGGGCAAACGCAAAGACTCCGGACGAACTTATCCGGGCGTTGTCAATCTCTTACAAACTGCCAGGACAAAATGGAGCCTTCAATAAGCCGCACCTATATCGCGGATTTTCCCGCCCGGCATGACTACGAAGGCTCGGGAACGCCACACCACCCTGTCGCCCAGGAAAGAAAGCATCCATATGGTCGAAGCAAGCAGATCGCGAAGCGGCAGGAGCCACAGGAATCGGGGGAAAATGTTGTCCTTTACATAAGCCCGGCTGAAAATCGTGGCGCAAAAAAGCCTTACTATTACAAGGATCAGGACAGCGTACCAACCCGGCGCCGAGAATCCGCTCGCTACAAGGGCCAGCATCACCGCCGGGGCCGGCTGGGTAATGCCGGAAGCGAAGTAGCCTGCGGAACGGCTGGCGCGAATTGTCCTGGCCCAACGAAGTTGGCGCGACAGCACGCTACAAAGGCTCTCTCGCTGCATGATACTCTCAACAAAATAGGCTGAGAGAACCAGCTTGAACCCTGCGCGGTGGATCATGTTGCCCAGGTGATAATCATCAGCCAGGTAATCCACCAAAGCCCTGAAACCGCCGATCTTTTCCAACGCCCTTCTCCGAACCGCCATAGATGCGCCAAGGGCGAAGGTCAATCCTTCTAGATGCAATGCCACCACCACATTCGAGATCATTTCAGCAGTGAACCCCATTGCCTCTATCGCAGTTGCGGCATTCTGCACTCTGGGACTGCGGTAAAGTGAAGAAACGAGCCCGACCTTTTCGTCCATGAAGTGTTTGGTGATTTCCCGCAGATAGTGAGATCTGACCCGGATGTCGCTGTCACAGATGATTATTATATCGTGCTTGGCTTTCGGGTAAGCATTAATCAGGTTGGATACCTTGTAATTCGGACCGTATATCCTTCCGTCAACGACCAGCTCGAGGTCCACGGCGGGAAACTCGTTCATCAGGCGCCTGATAACGGGGACCGCCGGGTCGTCAGCTGCGGCCACGGCAAAAATGATCTGGTAGACAGGGTAGTCCTGGCGGCAGAAAGACGCGAAATTATCGTAGCTCTCGCAATCTTCTCCCTTGACGGGTTTAATTATGGAGACCGGCGGATGAAATGTGCCGCCCGAATCCGCGGCGAGGAAGAAGCGCCTGCCGCAGTAGAGGGAAGCTAATCCGTAGAAAAGGGGCGGCGCTATGAAAATAAATGGCAATAATGGTAACAACGAGTCAATCATTGAAATCTCCGGAAAGCGTTATTTTCTTGAAAGAAGTAAACTCTTCGGTGATATCCGGTGAAAGGGCCGGCGAAACGCTCTCTTGATACACTAAATTATAATTTTTACGTAAGTTATCCTTCCTTGTAAAGCAAAAAATGACTTGACACCATGGTGAAGCGAAACTAATGCCCAGTCCAACCTTGTCGGGTATTGCTTTACTTTTATAGACGACCGGTCTAATATGGCTCCATGTCTTCCAGAGAAACAAAAATGCAGATCATCAAGGCCGGCATGGGAATTATTGCACGGCAAGGGTTCAATGCGACCGGCATCGAAGCCATCCTGAAACAGGCCAATGTGCCCAAAGGCTCATTTTATTACTATTTTTCCAGCAAGCAGGATTTCGGCCTCCAGGTTCTCGACCATTTCGCCGAGGGTATCGACAGGATATTCACCTCCTACCTGACGGACAGCGGGTACACCCCCCTCGCACGTCTCAGGAACTGCCTGGAAAGCCTCATGGACCGGTTCGAAAAAAACAATTGCAGTATCGGCTGCCTTGCAGCCAACATGGGCCAGGAACTGGCTGACCAGAGCGAGGATTTCCGCCTGAAGCTGGCAGGTATTTTTCAGTCCTGGATGGCACATTTCGAACAGTGCCTGGCCGAAGCCGGCGAAGCCGGGGAAATCGCCGCCGACAGATCTCCCCGGGATATCGCGGAATATTTCCTGACCGGTTTTGAAGGCGCCCTGCTGATTTCCAAGGTTATGAAATCACCTGATCCGCTGCGGAATTTCGTCTCCGTGTTTTTCGACCGTATCATCTGAAAAGCCTGGCTTCACCGAAAACTGGATGCTTCTCATTGTGCAGTTCATTCAAACCACACGAGGTAATTGCGATGAAAAACGGAACCACCCCGGAAATGGCCGATGTAACTGCGGCTGACAACACCTTCAAACTTACTCTGATACCGGACGCTGATCTGCTGCCGAGACTCTGCACCCTGCTCCAGAAAGGGTGTCATGTGAGGGTCAAGACCGGATGCAGCTTGAGAGAACTGCTGTGCGATCAGTTCGGGATTGATCCAGAATACGTAAGGAAGGATATAAAGGTGTTTTTCATCAACAACAGCCCCGTGGACAATATTGATGAAGCGATTATCAGGGACGGCGCTATCGTTGCGCTTTCCGCCTCAATGCCGGGACTGGTGGGCGCCGCCATGAGGGGAGACGGCCTGTCCTGGATGCGCAGCTCCATAACCTACCATGAAGAGGGAGGGGACCTGGGAGACAGCGAGGGAGTCATCCAGCTGAAACTGTTCAACCAGGTCATGGCCGACCTGGGAGAATCCTTCCTGGTGCGGGGGGTCTATGTCGATTCGCAGTTCCTCATGGATTATTTCGGCAGATTCGGCGAGGATTTCTGGGCAAAAGACCTGCAGATGCTGAAAAACAGCGAAACCCTGTCGAGGCAGAATCTCCACGATGCTTTGAAGTCATATGAAGGAATGGTGAGGGTAAGCGTCAAGCGTGCGTGAGTCCCCTTGCGCCAGGTTTATGACTGCCGGGAGGGCTGCTTTTCCACAACAATGACGTACGGCGCCAGGGCAGAGCGGTTCAGCTGGCGGCTTTTCCACGAGTTGAAGCCGCGGGACGGAAGGTTGGCAGCCCAGTGCTCGGCAAGAGCGGCCTCTTCCGCCCCGCCCGGATGTCCGGTATACAGGGCAACGGTTATGACGCCTCCCGGGAGGAGCATTCCTGCCGCCTGATCCAGCGCGGCCAGTGTCGTTTTTTCTCCGGTGACAACGCCACCGTTCCCGCCCGGCAGAAAGCCGAGGTTGAAGACGGCAGCCCTCACGTTTTCCCTCACCTGGTCGGCGAGGAGTTCATGCCCCGCATTGACCAGCTTTACCCACGAAAGACAGCCTGCGTCAAACAGCCTCTTTTCAGTCGACCTGATCGCTTCAGGCTGTATGTCGAACGCCCATACCCTGCCCCGTTCCCCCACCAGCCGCGCCAGGAACAACGTGTCGAAACCGTTGCCGCAGGTGGCATCCACCACCACATCACCCGCACGCACCACGCGGCACAGGAACAGATGGGACAGCCCTACGGCGCCTCCCAGCCCCTCAGGTTTCATCTTTCTTCACGTGGCTGGCGTTTTTCCCCGAACAGCGCCAGTGCCGCCGGAAGCGTGACGATGAACGCGATCTGGCAGGCAATCATGCCCAGCGACATTGCCGCACCAATACTGAAAACCCCCTGGTGATGAGCCACCATCAGGGCGCCAAAACTGATCATGATGGTCAGGGTGTTGTAGAACACCCCCCGTCCGGTGCTGCTCACGACGACCTCATAACCGCTTTCGCCTTCCCGGCGGAACCGGTTGATGATATAGATGCCTGAATCCACGGCAATCCCGAGCACCAGCGGCATGACGATAATATTGGCCGAATTGAACTGGATTCCGAACAGCCACATGCCGCTGACCATGAAAAGCATGCCCACTACCAGGGGAACGAGACCGATCACCGCATATCTGACACTCCGGAATGTCACAAGCAAAATGAGCAGTATTGCCAGGAAAGCATAGGCAAAGGCTCCGCGGTACGAGTCCCGCATTATGGTCATTGACTCGTACACCATGACCGGTTCCCCGGTTGCTTTGGGCTCAAGCTTCCGCACATCATGAAGAAACGCCTCCAGCGGTACACGGTCGAAAATCTCATGTTTGGGTGCGATCTGGAGCAGGTATTTCCCCGTTCTGCCCACAAATCGCCCGCGCAACTCATCAGGCACGTCGGCAAGGGATACCCGGGAGGAGGGAAGGCTGTTTTTCAGCGTCTCCAGTTTCGCCGGCAATCCCGCCATCATGTCTCCCTGGAAATTCCGCAGCATTCCCAGGGCATTCCCGTCTTTTTCCTTCTCCAGCCCGGCAAAGAACCTGTCAAGTACGCGCAGGAACCCTGCCATGTCTTTTGCCTCAGGCTTCTGCTCGCGCTCCAGGCGCTGCACGAACCGTTCGGTTGTGGCACGGAAATCCTCAAAGACCGTCGGCAGCTCCATGACCCGCAAATCCTCGTCGTAGGCCGAAGGCCTCACATCGGCAAGATCCGCACGTATGAGCGCAATTTCTGCCAGCTTTCTGTCCTGGTCACCGGGAACGAACGACTCCAGGCAGACCACGTGATCGACGGTCGGGAGCGACGACAGCGCCTTGGCCCTGCGAGCGGCCTCCTGGAGGGAAGGAGCCATGGCCACGGCGAAATAGCCCGAATTTTCCGAACTTCTCATCAGCTTCCGCGCATAGGTGACGGACTCCAGTCCCCTAGCCTGCAGATTGAGCAGATTATAGTCGAACTCGATCCGGGAAAGAGGGAAGAGAGAAGCGATGCAAAGGAGTGCCGTAACGGCGAGCACAACCCGCGGGTGGCCGAACAGGATCTTGCGGATGGCTTTCCGTATGGGCGAGACATGTACCGCGGCATCAACGGCTCCGTCTGCAACAGGAGTAGCGGATATGATTGTCTTGCGGTTCCGTTTTCCATAGCTGATCGGGAGAACGAGCATGGCAGGGAGCACCGTGAAGGTGACCAGGACGCAGACGGCTATGCCGATCGCTGCGATGACGCCCAGTTCAGCGATCCCCTTGAAGTCGGTAAGGACAAAAGTCAGGAACGCAGCTGCTACCGTGGCAGCCGCCATTGATATGGGCCAGATGTTTCTGTTCACCGCGGTACGGAGAGACTCGAGCCGTTGCTTCCCTTTGTTGAGTTCCTCCTGATAGCGCAGCACGATCTGTATACCATACTCGATGCCGATCCCGATCAGCATCACGGCAAAAACCATGGACAGAATATTCAGATGGCCGACCACCAGGGTCGCCATGCCGAAGGAAACGGCAATGGCTACCAGCAGCGCGCCCGTCGCTGCAAGAGCGTTCGCGATACCGCGAAAAGCAAACAGGAGAAGTATTACGGTCAGGATTATGGAAACCACGGTGGCAAGAGCAATATCGCGCTGGCTCGTGGCGATCTCCTCGTACTCCAGCACCGGCACCCCGGTAAGACCGGCCTTGACTCCCTTGAATCCGGGATCGGCAGACAGCGAGCGGAGTTCTGCGCGCACAGCCGCAATGGCTTTTTCCGCAAGCACGAAGCTGCCGGCTTCCTTGACCGGCAGTATCGTGATGATCTGCTGCTTCGCAGCATTTGCAAGAGCGGATTCCTCCCCGCCGGGACCGCTGCCGAGAAAGAAGCTGTCAAGGGAAACAGTCCCTATCCCTTCCTTACCGAAACGCTGGAAACCGTCGCCAAGCTTCCCGAGCATGAAAGCGAGCCCGGCAATCCGCTCATCGGCGCCCGGCGCTCCCGGCTGCTCCCTCAGACAGTCCTCCATTCCTCGTGTCAGGGAGGTGAAAAGGGTCTGCACCGAAGGTGACGCCGCCAGGTCTTTCAGAACGGGTTTCGCCTTGGCAAGCTTGTCGCGCAGCGAATGCAGTTCCTCAGAGGACATGAACAAGAGGCCATTCTTCTTGAAATAGGGCAGCGCATACGGATAGGACACTTCCCTGAACAGGTCTGTTCTCTTGCTGAGCCGCCCCTGAAGCTCGAGTCCGAAACGCCCCACGGCCTCGGAATCAGCGCTCTCCATGACGACGACTATCTCTTCCTGATCGCCGAATTCCTGCCGGTACTCCCGGTAATCGCGATGGAACGTGCTGTTCTTCGGCATCAGGTCATCCCTGCCGGTCAGCATCTCCAGATTGTTCCTGGTGTACTGCAGCGACAAGAGGGACGCGAGCAGTGCAACGAATATGGTGGCCAAGGGAAAGCGGCTGACTATGCCGAAAAGTCCGCCGGCTTTTTCGTTTTTGTTGATCATTTGTTCATCACCCTCCGAAATTTGACCACTGAGCGTACCATAGCCGCTGCTTGAAATCAACCATGGCCGCCACAGACCACCCCCACACAACCTGTCGTTATCATTAATCTATTTATCACCAAACAAGAAAAAGTGTATACCTTTGCGGAAAAATATGCTAGATATGCACAATTATTCTATAGAATGGCTTATTGTGTCCCATGAAAACCATGGCGACTGCCCACTGTTTATTATGGAGCTCACAGGAATGAAACCCTGCAAACATCCCATTTCCCATGCATTGACATCTTTCAACCGCATGACTGCTGACAAACCCGAAGCCATCCCCGCACGGCAAGGAGCGAAGGTCCACCATCTCCCGGCTTCCATCTGGAAAAAGAAAAACATGGGGACCAACAGCCCCCTTGACGTGGCCATAGAGCAAAGCTGCGAATTCTTCTTTCGCGAGCAGCTGCCCGAAGGTTACTGGTGGGCTGAACTGGAGTCCAATGTAACCATAAGCGCCGAATACATAATGCTGTTCCATTTCCTGGGCATGGTCGACAAAAGCCGGGAAAGGAAACTGGCGAACTATATCCTGAGCAAACAGACGGACGAGGGCTTCTGGACCATACATTATGGAGGAGCGGGAGATCTTTCCACCACTATCGAGGCTTATTTTGCCCTGAAACTGGCCGGATACGGGCCCGATCATCCTGCCATGGAAAAAGCCAGGTCGTTCATACTCGACAAGGGCGGCATCATCAAGAGCCGGGTTTTCACCAAGATATTCCTCGCCCTGTTCGGTGAATTCGCCTGGTTCGGCGTCCCCTCGATGCCCATCGAACTGTCCCTGCTTCCCAACTGGGCCTATCTCAATATGTACGAGTTCTCCAGCTGGTCGCGGGCAACCATCATTCCGCTCTCACTCGTCATGGCCAAACGTCCGGTCCGGAAACTGCCGCCGTGGGCGCGCGTGCAGGAACTCTACGTAAGACCGCCGCGCCCGACCGACTACACGTTTACCAAAGAAGAAGGCATCCTGACGTGGAAGAACATTTTCATCGGCGTCGATCACCTGCTGAAGGTCTATGAGCGAAGCCCCATCAGGCCATTCATGAAAAAAGCGATGGCTATGGCCGAGAAATGGGTGCTGGACCACCAGGAGACGAGCGGCGACTGGGGCGGGATTCAACCGGCCATGCTCAACTCAATCCTTGCCCTCAACTGCCTGGGGTATGCCAATGACCATCCCGCGGTGCAGAAGGGCCTGGATGCGCTGGCAAACTTCTGCATAGAGAATGACGACAGCATCGTGCTCCAGTCCTGCATTTCACCGGTTTGGGATACGGCGCTTGCGCTGAAAGGACTGATGGACGCTGGAGTGCCGAATGACCACCCCTCCCTGGCAAAGGCGGCCCAATGGCTGCTGGACCATGAAGTGCGCAAGCCGGGCGACTGGAAGATCAAGTGCCCGGACCTGGAACCGGGAGGCTGGGCATTCGAGTTCCTCAACGACTGGTATCCTGATGTGGACGACTCCGGAATCGTCATGATGGCAATCAAGGATGTGAAGGTAAAGGACGGCACGGCGATGAACGCCGCCATCGAACGGGGAATCCGCTGGTGTCTCGGCATGCAGAGCAAGAACGGCGGCTGGGGCGCCTTCGACAAGGACAACACCAAACATATCCTGAACAAGATCCCCTTCGCCGACCTGGAAGCCCTGATCGATCCGCCGACAGCGGATCTCACCGGAAGAATGCTTGAACTGATGGGAACCTTCGGTTTTCCCAAGGATGACCCGGCCGCAGTCCGCGCGCTCCAGTTCCTGAAAAAGAACCAGGACCTCCGGGGTCCGTGGTGGGGTCGTTGGGGAGTCAATTACATTTACGGCACATGGTCCGTGTTGTGCGGTTTGCAGGCCATCGGTGAAGACCCGGGCCAGCCCTACATCCGCAAGGCCGTTAACTGGCTGAAGTCAAAGCAGAACAGTGACGGCGGCTGGGGTGAGACGTGCGAATCCTATCATGACACTGCTCTTGCCGGCATCGGAGAGAGCACACCATCCCAGACAGCCTGGGCGCTGCTGGCGTTGATGTCGGCCGGCGAGGTGAACTCTTCGTCTGTCGAACGGGGCATCCAGTACCTGATCGCCAACCAGAAACACGACGGTGCCTGGGAAGAGGATCAGTTTACCGGCACGGGCTTCCCGAAGTATTTCATGATCAAGTACCACATCTACCGCAACTGTTTCCCCCTGATGGCGCTGGGAAGATACCGCTGCCTTGTGAGCGGCGGCAATGAGGATCAGCGCGCTTAAGCCTGCTGATCCGCTCCGCGTACCGCGGAGAGCAGTGTTGAGATATGCTATGAAAAAAGTGTTCGTAACCGGTGCCACCGGTTTTATCGGAGCATGCCTGGCCCGGGAGCTGCTGGAACTCGGCTGCAGGGTAAAGGTGCTTGTCAGGCGGGGATCGAACAGGAAAAACCTGTCGGGAATGGACGTGGAACTCAGCGAAGGCGACCTGTGCGACACGGAGTCCCTCGCCAGAGGCATTACAGGCTGCGACACGCTGTTTCATGTCGCAGCGGATTATCGCCTCTGGACACGCGACCCTTCCTCGATGTATGCGGTGAATGTGGGCGGGACACGCGCCGTACTCGAAGCCGCATTGCAGAAAGACGTCAGCAGGGTCGTTTACACAAGCAGTGTCGGCACACTGGGCAATCGGGGTGACGGTACGCCCGGCACCGAAGATACCCCTGTTTCTTTTTCCGACATGGTCGGTCACTACAAAAAGAGCAAATTCCTCGCCGAGCGTGAAGCAGAAACATTCATCGAACGGGGCTTGCCCCTGGTGATAGTCAATCCGTCCACTCCGGTGGGCCCGTACGATATCAAGCCCACCCCCACCGGCAAGATCATCGTGGATGTGCTGAACCGCAAGATGCCCGCCTACCTGGACACCGGCCTGAACCTGATCGACGTGGAGGACTGCGCCAAGGGCCACATTCTCGCCGCCCTCCATGGCCGGATCGGACAAAAGTATATCCTGGGCAATGAAAATCTCACCCTGCGCGACATTTTCGCGCTGTTGGCAGACATATCCGGGCGTCCTGCACCCCGGGTGAAGCTCCCCTATACCCCCATACTCATCGCGGCTTATGTCAACGAAGGAATCGCACGATTGACCGGGCGGGAACCGCTGATCCCCCTGGCAGGGGTTCAGATGGCGAAAAAGCACATGTTTTTCGACTCGGCCAAGGCCGTAAGGGAGCTCGGACTGCCCCGCAGGCCGGTGAGGCACGCTTTGGAGAGGGCTGTCGAATGGTTCTGCTCCGAAGGATATGCACCATGGGAAACATCGCACCCTCCAGCGCCGGTCAACCCGTGAATCACGCTGCGACAGCGTAATGTCACCATCGTAGACGAATCCACATGCGAAGACTGGTTTCGCATACCCACATGCGGAATACCGCAGGGAGCCGCCCCATGTACCCACTCCTTGAAAAAATAGACAGTCCGGAAGATCTGAAGCGCCTGAAACAGGAGGAACTGATCCCCCTCGCTGAAGAGGTGCGCCGGTTCCTGCTGGAGACCGTTTCCGTAACCGGCGGCCATCTGGCCTCCAACCTGGGTTGCGTCGAGCTCACCTTGGCCCTGCATTACTGTTTCGAATCCCCAGCGGACAAGATCATCTGGGACGTGGGACACCAGGCCTATACCCACAAGATCATTACCGGAAGGCGCGACGTCTTTCCTACCCAACGTCAATACCACGGCATAAGCGGATTTCCCAAACGGGCCGAATCCCCCCATGACGCTTTCGGCGCCGGCCATTCCTCCACCTCCATCTCGGCAGGGCTGGGGATGGCTGTGGCCGCAAGTCTCAGGGGAAAGGACCACAAGGTGATCTCGGTGATAGGAGACGGGTCACTGACCGGCGGGATGGCCTTCGAAGCTCTGAATCAGGCCGGGCACCTGCGAAAGAACCTGATCGTCGTCCTGAACGACAACGAGATGTCGATTTCCCGGAATGTGGGCGCTTTTTCCGCATTCATTTCGCGGAAGCTCACGGGCAAGTATTTCAGGGACCTGAAGAAGGAGATGGAGTCCCTGCTGAAAAGCATTCCCGCAATCGGCACCAACATCCTGCATTTCGCCAAGAAAGCGGAAGACTCCCTGAAGGGTTTCCTGACTCCCGGCACGCTGTTCGAAGCCCTGGGATTCGACTACGTCGGCCCCATTCAGGGGCACGATCTGCCCCAGCTGGTGGAGGTGTTCAGCAACTGCCGCACCGCTGACGGCCCCATGCTGATCCATGTCATGACGACAAAGGGCAAGGGATATCCTCCCGCGGAAATGACACCGGACCTGTTCCACGGTGTCGGCGCATTCGACATCGAAACCGGCGCGGTAAAGTCCGGAAAAGGCGGTGCAGCCTCCTATACTTCGGTCTTCGGCCAGACACTGGTAAAGCTGGCCGGCGAGGATGACAGAATCATCGGTATAACGGCTGCCATGCCGGATGGAACCGGGCTGACGCCCTTCGCACGGGCCTTCCCGGAACGCTTCTTCGATGTGGGTATCGCTGAGCAGCATGCCCTGACCTTCGCCGCCGGTCTGGCAGTCGAGGGATACCTGCCGGTAGCCGCCATTTACTCCACCTTTGCCCAGCGCGGCTATGACCAGATTTTCCACGATATCTGCCTGCAGAAGCTTCCGGTCTCCCTTGCCCTCGATCGGGGAGGGCTGGTGGGGGATGACGGTCCGACCCACCATGGTGTTTTCGACCTCTCGTTCCTGCGCCATCTGCCGGAAATGATTGTCATGGCGCCGAAAGATGAGAACGAACTGCAGCACATGGTCAGAACCGCACTCTATTCCGGCCGCCCGATTGCGCTCCGCTATCCCCGCGGCCAGGGTTACGGCGTGGCCATGGACCCGGATCCCCTTTCCCTGGAAATCGGCAAAGGGGAAATTCTGGCAGAGGGTGCCGATCTTTCGATAATCGCCATCGGCAGCACCGTTTACCCTGCGCTGGAAGCGGCAGGGCTTCTGGCTGCCGAAGGCATTCATGCAACCGTGGTCAACGCCCGTTTCGTCAAACCTCTCGACCGCCAGCTGATCATCGGCGCAGCCTCGGCTACCGGCAACCTCATGACCATCGAGGAAAATGCCCTTCAGGGGGGATTCGGCAGCGCAGTGCTGGAGCTCCTGGAACGGGAAGGCATCACCGGGATACGGGTCCGGAGGATCGGCATCCCTGACAGGTTCATCGAACAGGGCAGCCAGACACAGC
Source organism: Geobacter sp. UBA5735 (assembly GCA_002419385.1). Taxonomy (GTDB): domain Bacteria; phylum Desulfobacterota; class Desulfuromonadia; order Geobacterales; family Geobacteraceae; genus RPRC01. The sequence goes on along the minus strand of DIFZ01000008.1, from coordinate 4,886 downwards.
TCAGGTCTGACCTGGGCCTTGATGCAGCGGGGATTGCCCGGGCTGCCAGGGCGTTTCTGGCCGGGAAAGCGGCTGAACCGGTTCTTGCACGAATCAAGTAGTTTCCATCGCTTCTCTCAATACGCAAATCGCTGCACTTCGAAAGGAAATGAGTCATACATGCGGTTCCCACTGAGACTTAACTACGATCTGTCAAAATACATAATCAGCAACAGGATGGCGAAAGTCGAAAAGTTCCCCCTGGTCCTGATGCTGGAGCCAACGCACCTCTGCAACCTCGCCTGCTCGGGTTGCGGCCGCATTCGCGAATATGCAGCATCCATCTCCCAGGAGATGTCCCTTGACGAATGCCTGCAGTCAGTAGACGAATGTCCGGCGCCTGTCGTCACGATAACCGGCGGCGAACCATTGCTCTATTCCCGGGTATTCGAACTGACAGAGGCTGTCCTGGCCAGAAAAAAGCATGTCTATTTCTGCACGAACGGCCTGCTCCTCGAAGAATCCCTCGACCGCCTGCAACCCCATCCGAACTTCACCTTGAACGTCCACATGGATGGCCTGGAGGAGACCCACGACAGGATCCTGGAGTGCACGGGAGCCTTCCGGACGGCCCTTGCAGGGATTCGCAAAGCCAAACAGCTTGGTTTCCGCGTCTGGACCAATACCACCATATTCAAGGAAACCGACCTGGGAGAAATCGACAGGCTGTTCACGCTCTTGAAGGATATGGGTGTTGACGGCTTCCTGGTAGCTCCCGGATTCGGCTATGAAGCGGTCGGTGAAAAGCTCTTCCTTGAGCGCAGGGAGATCGAAAAGAAATTCGGCGAAGTCTTCGAAATGAGCAAGCGGCACAGGATCCTCTCGACCCCGATGTACCTCCGCTTCCTGAAAGGCGAGAAAGCGCTGGAATGCACCCCGTGGGGAAACCCCACACGCAATACCCAGGGGTGGAAAGCGCCCTGCTACCTGATTACGGATGCCCATTATCCCACGTACGGGGAAATGATGGAAAAGACCGAATGGGACCGGTACGGCGTGGGCAGGGATGATCGATGCGCCCAATGCATGATGCACTGCGGCTTCGAACCGTCAGTGGTCGGGGAAGTGGGGAAAAACTGGCGTGACCTGTGGGAGATGATCGTCTGGAACCTGTCGTAGCAGCTTGCAGGTTCCCGTTTCTGCCATCTGAAAAGTCCTGACGGTTACCGGCAAAGTTTCCAGACCGGAAAGAGGGGATTTTGGTTCCTGGCAAGGAAGGCAAGGGTTTGCGCGGAGGCGTACCGCGAGTACGTCGCACAAGCAAACCCGCAGCCTGACACAGCCAGGGAGCAAAAGCACCCTTTCCGGCTGGAAACTTATTTTACCAGCAGAACCGAGCATGCAGCGCCGGCAAGCACGTGCCGGACGACACCGCCCATCAGGTACCTGGCCAGCCCCGTCCTGCCGAATGTCGCAATGACGATGAGGTCCGCATCCCGTTCCGCGGCCTCCTTGAGAATCTGGTCATGGGGAGAACCAGTCCGGATATGGACGGCAACCGGGGAAACCCCCATGCTGGCAAACTTGGCAAGCTGACCGTAAACTTCCCGCCGCGCGGAATCGAACACTCGTGACTCCAGTACGCGGAGCTGTTCCTCGTCCATGCAATAGTCGCCCGATACCTGCCGCACGGAATCCGTGACGACATGGAGGATAAAGACCTCGGCACCGCAGGTCCTGGCGATGTCAAAGGCATGACGGATCGCCATGTCCGAATGATCCGACATGTCGGTGGGGACGAGGATTCTGGCCGGCTTGAACACGAGACGCCTCCTGAATGGAATTCCTGAAACTGATGTGCCTGGCTACCTGTGCGGGGAGCCTGCGAAGCTTATGTCATCCTCCCCTTCGAGGTCATCGTTCTGAGCCAGCATCTCATCCCTGAAGCAGAAGTACTCCTCGGGGGTGTTGATGTTGCGGAACGACAGGAATTTCGGGTCCAGCCGCGCCACATCAGCGCAGGAAACCACGGCTACCTTGTCCCTGTCGAAACAGTCCACGATGCGGCCCGAGCCTTCGGCAAGGGCCTTTTCCATGGCAGGCAGGCACCCTTTGCCGTAGACGGCGTGGAGCGGTTCGAAACCACCCTCGCTTTCCGGAATGACCACATCGAAGCCCTGTTTCCTTGACAGGATGAGGCGGATGAGTTCGGGGTTGAGATAGGGCATGTCACAGGCAACCGTAAAAATGTACGGGGTAGTGCTGTGGGTGAGACCGGCGTGAATTCCGGCAAGTGATCCCTGGCCGGGAAAGACGTCCTGCACGATCCTGCAGGGCACAAAACGGTACAGTTCGGGAGTGTTGGTAACAAGAATGACTTCGTCGAAAATATCAGCCAGCTGACGGTGGATGCGTTCGATGAAGAGTTCACCGCTGTACGGCAGGAGCGCTTTATTGTTCTTCATCCTGGTTGACTTGCCGCCGGCCAGGATCACCGCCGTCACCCCATCTGCCACGTGATCGGCAGGAGTTGGGGCAAAGACCTCGGCATGGGTGTAGACGTTGAATCCCGCTCCCCTGAGATACCCCACGAGGGTGATGCCCGCCTCGTGGGCTAGACGCACCGCGAGATCTGTCGGCGATGTTCGGCAAGCAACGAGCGAAATCCCCAGTTGGGAAGCTTTGATGACGGTCTCGGATGACACTCTGCCGGAAACGAGGAGGACCTTCCCCCCCAGGTCGATGCCTTTCAGGAGCGCCTCTCCCGCAATGCGGTCCAGGGCATTGTGGCGGCCGATGTCCTCACTGTACAGCATGAGCTGCCTGCCTTCGCCCACCGCTGCTGCGTGGATACCGCCGGATTCTCGGTTTCCGCCTGCCTGGCGGGCCAGCTGGCTCATCAGGCGGAACAGGTCGTCCGGTACGAAGTGCCCTGCAGCCGCCCCCTGCCCGTTGGAGAACTGAGCCGTTCTAACCTGCAGACTGTCACGTGAGGTTGCGGCACTGCCGCCAGGGGCGGGCGCCGGCTTGATTCGCGCCGGCAGCTCACCCCTGACGATGACCTGTGCGGTTCTCGTGTCATCGCAGATGCTGAGCCGCTGGATGTCTTCGCCGCTGGTGATCAGCCCGTGAAGGCGGAGAAAGCCGGCAATGAGATAGGAGAGATCATGGGGCGAGGAAACCAGTGTCGCCAGTTCCCTGCCGTTCACGATGAGCGAACGGGAAACCTCCGGTACCGGCTCATGCTCTACCGGAAGGATCTTTCCCCTTTCGAACCGCAAGACCGGGCCGGGGCCGCAGGAACTGTCATCTCTCTGCCTGTTCATGGAAGCCTCATTGCAGACAAGCCTTCTCTCTCCGCTTCTCGCTACTTGCCTGCGGCCAGGTAGCCTTTGGCAAGCGCTTTGTTCACGTGCAGGACACCCTTGTTCATGCTCTTGAACGGGTAATCATCGGTAATCACCGGCAGTTCGTCAGCCTGCTGCTGGGTTTTTATGACCGACCCGGCAGGGACAGAGCGACCATCTGCAACGGTAACGCCCATGACGATGGAGCCGGGCTCAATGACGCAGTTCTTGCCTACCTTCGATTTGAAGACCAGCACCTTCATGCCGACAAAGGTATCGTCCATGACCACAGCCGGGCCGTGAATCTGCACCTGGTGCGCCAGGGAAACACGCTTTCCGACATAGACGGCATATTTGTTCCCATCGACCTCGACCTGGTTCTTTTCCACCGGACTGCCGTTCATTTCGGTTTCCAGCGCATGGATGACAACACCGTCCTGCACATTGGAATCATCGCCGACAAACAGGGGTTGTCCCTCATCACCCCGGAGGGATGCGCACGGCGACACCATGATGTTTTTGCCGAGGATAACGTTGCCGATAACGGCGGCCAACGGATGGACATACGTGGTGGGGTCAATGACCGGCTCTGAAACTTTGCCACAGAAATCGGCCAAAACGTTTTTTTCTATCATTTCCAATTCCTCCCGGTGTGTAATAATCGTAGCATCTTGATGATTCGGACGGCACTCCTTCTTAAACAGCCCTTGCATTGAGCGACACGGGGCACTGGCGTCAATTCGTCACGTGCCTGTCGCTTTTCTCTGTCTGCAAGGTGAAGGACAGGAACTCTGTCAAGCTTCTTATATAAGGGTTGCCGCGAAGCCATCAAGAGAGCAGATGAACAAATGGGGCCTCACAAGGAGGCCCCATTTGTTCAACCTTCATCGAATCATGACTGCAGATCCGATGACTATTCAGCAGCAGCTTTGTAGTGGGACACGTGCTTGGGCCGCTGGAACAGGAACGCAATCACGAAACCGGCGATGAGCAGCGCTGCCGCGATGTAGAGCGACTGCTGCTTGTCGAACTTGGCGAAGGCCAGGCCGCCGGCAACGCCCGCGGCGCCCCAGGCAGTCAACACGAAACCGTACACCTTGCCGATGTAGGTCGGGCCGAACGAGTCCGCCGCAAAGGCCGGCATGACCGCGAAACCGCCGCCGAGGCAGGCCAGCAGGTAGCAGGCGATGACGGTGAACATCGTTACGCTGGTCACCTGCGGCAGGTAGAAGTACAGTGCCGCCTGGGTTGCGAACATGGTCAAAAATACGTTCTTGCGGCCGATCTTGTCGGACATGGCGGCCCAGAACAGGCGGCCGAGGCCGTTGAAGATGGAGGCCATGGCAAGCACCGCGCCGCCGGCGACTGCCAGCTGCTTGGGATCGGTGATGCCCTGGGCGGCGCTGATGACTTCCTGCGCCATGGGAGAAAGCTTGGAGAGCAGGCCCATGCCGGCGCTCACGTTCAGGAACAGCATGCCCCAGATCATGTACCACTGGGGTGTCTTCTTCGCTTCGGCCCAGCTGAAGGAATCAGCTGCCGATACGGTCGATGCCGACG
>DIFZ01000058.1 GCA_002419385.1 Geobacter sp. UBA5735 | reverse complement strand
GGGCCGGAGTCGATCAGCGCGGGCGCGCAGCGGTCGGCCCCACGGCCGACAGCGCCGGCTACCCAAGCCGGGCAGCGGAATCAGACCCGTCCGGAGCCGGAGGGCCGCCAGCCTGTCAAGCCGGTCGAAGGCGGGTGGACAGCGTTCGTTACTTTCGTGAATTCCCGGCGGAAAAGTCTCGGCGCGATTCTGGAACACGGCCGTCCGCTGCAGTTTACTGAGCAGTGTGTCGAAATCGGTTATCCGGCCGGCTCGTTCCAGTTGAGCTGTATACAGGATCAGGAGACCCTTGCGTCTGTCAGGGAGTTGGCTGGTCTTTACTGGAACGGATCACCGGAGGTGAAAGTGACTTCTCTCAATGGAGAGGCAGCAGGTCTGCCGCGTTCCGTCCGAGAGAAAATTAACCTCGAAGATGGCAAGCGAAGGCGCGAGTTGGAAGAGAGCGCCAGGAACAATCCGGTGGTGAGCGCTGCTCTGGAAATATTCGGCGGCGAGCTCGGCGAGGTTCAGGAACTAGAACACGATAAGGATGCAAAGGAGGATGGGAACTGATGTCCAAGGGTTTAGCTCAGATNNACAGTACAGGAAAAAAAAAGCCTTGAAGCTGACGGGCGACAACAGAAATTAGAGGAAGCTGCACGCAAGCACCCTCTCGTTACGGCTGCAGTCGAGATATTCGAGGCAGAAATCGCAGAAATAGTGGCTATCGAGCATGATGCTGATGTGAAGGAGGAGACAGACTGATGTCCAAGGGATTAGCACAAATAATGAAACAGGCTCAGCAGATGCAGCAGAAAATGGCGCGCCTTCAGGAAGAGGCGGGACAGAAGACGGCGGAGGCTGCGGCAGGGGGTGGAGCCGTAACGGCCCTGGTAAACGGCAAAAACCAGATCGTCTCGCTGGCCATCCGCAAGGAGGCAGTGGACCCGGAGGATGTGGAGATGTTGCAGGACCTGGTCGTGGCCGCGGTGAACGAGGCTTTGAAAAAGGTCCAGAGTGACGTGGCCGAGGAGATGGGCAAGATAACCGGAGGATTGAGCATACCCGGACTTTTCTGACGTTGCGCTGCACGATAAAGGGCTGTTTGCGGTACTTCTCTCTGTTGGCCCGCCCGTCAAAGCACGTTGTAACGCCATGCTTTTGCGGGATTTTTTGTATGTGCCACGGAACAAGCCTCCCTTGAATGATTTTAGATGAAAGTTTGTGACGGTTGTGCTTTTACTATCTGTAAAAAGCTGTTATACTTCCTAATTCAACGAAAATGCTGAGAATTTTTATCCAATATAAAATTATTCCGGCATTTTTTAGTTTTTATAAAAAAGGCGTTATTTTTTTTCAAAGATATGATACATTTTTCTCAATCCTTGATCAAGCTCATCGGGGAGCTGAAAAAACTGCCGGGCATCGGTGACAGGACCGCGCTCAGGATGGCCTTTCATATCCTCAAGTCCCCCACGATGAGCAGGGATCTGGCCGGGAGCCTTCTCGAAGTACATGAAAAGGTCAGATTCTGTTCCACCTGTTTCGGCATTACGGAGGATGATCCCTGCTGCATTTGTAGCGGCAACAGGGATGAAAAGGTCATCTGTGTCGTCGAAGAACCCCAGGACCTGCTCGCCGTTGAGAGGAGCGGCGCGTTTCGCGGTCGTTACCATGTTCTGCAGGGAGCGCTTTCACCGTTGAGCGGGGTCATGCCGGGGGATCTGAGGATTGCGGAACTGATGGAACGGTTACGGGGATCGGCCGTTGACGAGGTCGTGCTGGCAACCAATTTCACGGTTGAGGGAGAAGCTACCGCCCTCTACCTCACCGGGCTTATCAAGCCTCTCACCATACGCGTCACCCGCCTCGCCCACGGCATGCCCATCGGAGGGGACCTGGAATATGCGGATACCGCAACGGTTCAGCGGGCGCTCGAGGGACGCAACGAGATCTGATTGCTGGAAGGTCAAAAAGTGTGGTTCTAACGGTCAAGAGGGCCGTAGAAACCAAAAATGGCCGGTATGCGGCCATAACCGCGACTCAAGGAGGAGTTCTTGCATGAAGCGCAAAATGGTTACGATCGATGGTAACACCGCTGCAGCCTATGTAGCACATGCCACCAACGAAGTAATCGCAATCTATCCCATAACGCCCTCATCGGTCATGGGTGAAATCTCCGATGACAAAAGTGCCAAAGGAGAAAAGAACATCTGGGGCACCGTACCGCTGGTGACGGAAATGCAGTCCGAAGGGGGTGCGGCCGGAGCGGTCCATGGCGCCCTGCAGGCGGGAGCCCTCACCACCACGTTTACCGCCAGCCAGGGACTGTTGCTGATGATCCCGAACATGTTCAAGATTGCGGGTGAACTGACTTCGACGGTTTTCCACGTTTCTGCCCGCGCCATAGCAGCGCAGGCGCTGTCCATATTCGGCGACCATTCCGACGTCATGGCCTGCCGTTCCACCGGTTGGGCGATGCTCTGCTCGAACAACGTGCAGGAGGTCATGGACTTTGCGCTGATAGCCCAGGCCGCCACCCTGCGATCCCGTATCCCGTTCCTGCATTTCTTCGACGGCTTCCGGACGTCCCACGAAATCCAGAAAGTGGAAGAGTTCACGTTTGACGACATGCGCGCCTTGCTCGATGAGGAACTGATAATCGATCACCGCGCCCGGGCTCTTTCGCCGGACCATCCGGTGCTGCGCGGCTCCTCCCAGAATCCGGACGTCTACTTCCAGGGACGCGAGACCGTCAACAAATACTATCTTGAAACCCCTGCCATCGTGCAGGCCGAGATGGACAGGTTCGCCAAGCAGGTCGGCCGCCAGTACGGCCTGGTGGACTATGTGGGCGCTCCCGATGCGGACCGGGTGATCGTCATCATGGGTTCCGGTGCGGATACGGTCCACAAGACGGTGGAAACCCTGCTTGCCCGTGGCGAAAAGGTCGGCGTGCTCAAGGTCCGCCTGTATCGCCCCTTCCCGGTCGATGCCTTTGTGGCAGCGCTTCCGGCGACCGTCAGGAAAATCGCCGTCATGGATCGCACCAAGGAGCCCGGCTCCCTCGGCGAGCCGATGTACCTTGACGTACGCACGGCCATCGGCGAGAAGATGGAGCAGAAGGCTGCGCCGTTCTCCACGTATCCGCTGATCGTTGGCGGCCGCTACGGACTTGGTTCCAAGGAATTCACCCCGGCGATGGTCAAGGGGATCTACGACAACCTGGCGCTGGAAGTGCCGAAGAACCATTTCGTCGTTGGCATAAACGAGGACGTCTGCGGGACGAGCCTGGAGTACGATACGTCGTTCACCAATATTGCTTCAGGAATCTATTCAGCCGTCTTTTACGGGCTCGGATCCGACGGAACTGTGGGCGCCAACAAGAACTCCATCAAGATCATCGGAGAGAAAACCGATAACAAGGTCCAGGCGTACTTTGTCTATGACTCCAAGAAAGCGGGGACCGTCACCATTTCCCATCTCCGTTTCGGCAAGAACCCGATCCGCGCGCCGTACCTGATCAACCACCCGGATTTCGTCGCCTGCCACAACTTCACCTTCCTGGAGAAGTATGACATGCTGTCCCGTGCCAAGGAAGGAGCGACGTTCCTGCTCTGCTCCCTTTTCGACAAGGATGAGGTCTGGGACAGGATGCCCCGTGAAGTGCAGCAGCAGATCATCGACAAGAAGCTGAAATTCTACGTCATCAATGCAATCAAGCTGGCCGAGGAACTGGGCCTTGGAGCGCGCATCAACGTCATCATGCAGACAGCGTTTTTCAAGATCTCCGGCATTATCCCCCTCGATAACGCCGTCAAAGCCATCAAGGACGCCATCAAAAAGAGCTACGGCAAAGCCGGCGAACGGGTCGTGGAGATGAACAACAAGGCGGTGGACGCCGCCCTGGAGAATCTCTACGAAGTGAAGGCGCCGAAAGAGGCGACCAGCTCCATTGCCGTCAAGCCTCCCATCAGCGCAGATGCTCCCGAGTTCCTGCGCAACGTCACCGCCGAGATCATCGCAGGCCGCGGCGATGGGATCCCCGTTTCCGCCATGCCTGCGGACGGCACGTTCCCGACTGCATCGTCCCGCTTTGAGAAACGGAACATCGCCGTCGAAATTCCCGAGTGGGACAAGGAACTCTGCATCCAGTGCGGCATATGCTCTTTCGTCTGCCCCCATGCCAGCATCCGGATGAAGGTCTACGATCCCGGTTTCGGGAAGAACGCACCGCGGGACTTCCTGTCCGCTCCTGCGCGGGGCAACGAATTCAAAGGCATGTCCTGCACCGTTCAGGTGGCTCCCGAAGATTGCACGGGTTGCGGAGCGTGTGTTCACAACTGCCCGGCCAAGAACAAGGAGAACCCGGAGCGCAAGGCCATCAACATGGTTTTCAAGGAGGACATCCGCGAGCGCGAGGTGGCCAACTGGAACTATTTCCTCACCATTCCCGATACCGATGCCGGCATGGTGAAGCGGGACACCCTGAAAGGCAGCCAGCTGATAACCCCGCTGTTCGAGTTTTCCGGCGCCTGTGCAGGCTGTGGAGAGACGCCGTACCTGAAACTTCTTTCCCAGTTGTTCGGCGACCGGGCTCTGATCGCCAACGCAACTGGTTGTACCTCTATCTACGGCGGCAACCTGCCCACGACACCATGGGCTCAGCGCACTGACGGGAGGGGGCCTGCCTGGTCCAACTCCTTGTTCGAAGACGCTGCCGAGTTCGGTTTCGGCATGCGCCTCAGCGTGGACAAGCTGAGCCAGGCGGCCAACGAGCACCTGGTGCAGGTCATGGAATCGGATTGTTCGGGCGCCGCAGAGATCAAGAATCTCCTTGCTGCGATCAAAGATGCCGATCAGTCCACCCAGTCAGAAATCGAGGCACAGCGCGAACGGGTTGCCCAGTTGAAGAAGACCCTCTCTTCCTGCAACGGGCCCGTGGCAAAGCGCTTCCTGGCCGTTGCCGACTACCTGGTCAGGAAATCGGTGTGGAGCGTCGGTGGCGACGGTTGGGCATATGACATCGGTTTCGGCGGTCTTGACCATGTCATAGCCTCGGGCAAGAACATCAACATCCTGGTGCTCGATACCGAGGTCTATTCCAACACCGGCGGGCAGGCATCCAAGTCAACCCCGCTCGGAGCGGTGGCCCAGTTCGCCGCGGGCGGCAAGAGCATGCCGAAGAAGGATCTGGGGCTGATCGCCATGACGTACGGTACGGCATATGTTGCATCGGTATCCCTTGCAAACCCTGCCCAGGCCGTCAAGGCTTTCATCGAAGCCGAGCAGTTCGACGGGCCCTCGATCATCGTGGCCTACTCGCACTGCATTGCCCACGGCATAAACATGACGCGGGGTGTGGACGAGCAGAAGAAAGCAGTCGAATGCGGCCACTGGCCGCTGTATCGCTACAACCCGGCACTGGCGGCAGAAGGGAAGAATCCTCTTCAGCTCGACAGCAAGGCGCCGACCATCACGTTCGAGGAATATGCCTCGGGTGAAAACCGTTACCGCGTCCTGAAAAAGATCAATCCCAAGGCTGCCGAACAACTCATCAGCCAAGCCAATCAGTGGACTGCTCGACGTTTCGCGCTTTACCAGCAGATGGCTGCGATGTCCTACAATGCGGACACCAAGAAAAAGTAAATCATCGAAGTAGTTTTCCGGGAAGAAAGAGCCTCGGCGCACAGGATGTGAGCCGAGGCTCGCCTCGTTCTGGTGACAGCGCAATCCGTGGCCACCCCGGCGGATTTTTCCCCGGCAGAGATAGCTGAACAATATTAATGATAATTTAAAACCTTGCCAAGTTATGAAGGTTTTGCTATAAAGTGAACCTCTGTTAAATTCTCTCATACTGCCCGAGGGGTGTAAGCAAATGACGACGCCACAGATGGTCATGTTCGAAACCGAGTTCAAGCAGTTGAACTACATCCTGGAAAAGCTGCTGAGAGAAGCGAACGCCAAGGTCATATTTCTCGTGGACAAGAACGGCCAGCTCATATCGGGAGTTGGCGAAACGGAGCGCTTCGACACCACATCCCTTGCTTCTCTGACCGCGGGCAACATCGCAGCCACGGGAGGTCTGGCAAAGCTGATCGGAGAAAAGGAGTTTTCGATCCTTTTTCATGAAGGTGAAAAGGACAATCTCCATATCTCCATCGTTGCCGGGAGAGTGATACTGGTCGTGCTGTTTGACAGCCGTTCGTCTCTCGGCCTGGTCAGGCTCAGGGTCAAGAAAGCGTCTGAGGAACTGTCGGAGATTTTCGAGAATCTTGCCAGGCGGGCAGAAGAGAAGGAAAAGAGCGGAGAGAGCGATTTCCCCTTTGCGGAAATCACCGATGACGATATAGATAATCTTTTCAGTTAAGCGGTTACATCCCTTATCCTGGAAGGTCGTCTGTTTTCAAGGGAAACCTGTCAATTGGCGAACGAGCATTCCGGCCGCAACGCCGGGCGGCCTCCTGAAACAATTTATCTGTCGAGGTGACACTGGATGTCCTTCATTAATTATGCCTCCCGTGAGATCAACTGCAAGATCGTCTACTACGGCCCGGGTCTGTGCGGCAAGACGACGAACCTGCATTTCATCTATTCGAAAACGGCCCCCGAGGCAAAGGGGAAAATGATTAGCCTCGCAACGGAGACCGAGCGAACGCTTTTTTTCGATTTCCTGCCCCTGGCCCTGGGGGAAATCAAGGGATTCAAGACCAGATTCCATCTCTATACCGTTCCCGGACAGGTCTTTTACGATGCATCGCGAAAACTGATTCTCAAGGGTGTGGATGGCGTGGTGTTCGTCGCGGACTCGCAGGAAGAGCGGATGGATGCCAATATCGAGTCTCTTGACAACCTGGAGTACAACCTCAGGGAACAGGGGTATGATCTGAAAAAACTGCCGTTTGTCGTTCAGTACAACAAGCGGGACCTGCCGAGCCTGGTGTCGATTGATGAGATGCGCAGGGAGTTGAACCCGTCCGGTGTCCCGGAATTCGAAGCGTGCGCCACTACCGGCGAAGGAGTCTTCGAAACCCTGAAAGCAGTTGCCAAACTGATTCTGATCGATCTGAAAAAAGGCAAGTAACCTCCATCCCGCTGCAAAGGAACCGAAACGGCGGCACCGGGCGTATCCTGCGGAATGTCTCCCGGTTCTCGCGGATTCCCTCCGGCAGCGCGTCACGGGCGGCTGACGCACGCCGTGGTATCGCTCCACCGGCCGAAACCTCTCTTTTGATGAACAGCATCACCCATCCGGCTTACCATGATGCATCTTCGTGGGCGAGACGGATAGCTGGTCCATTACCGCGAATGATCCATGACTGACAGAATCTCCCCGTATATCTCTCGAATTATCGAACGGCTTTCCATGGCGCCTGCCCGTGTCGTCGTGACCGGCTGCAAGGGCTCGGCGCCGGCATGCCTTGTCGCACGCTGCCTGGCTGACATGCCGGCCCCGTTCATTGTCATCACCCCTGATGGCGATTCCGCGTCCGAGATCGTCCGGGAGCTCCGGTTCTTCGGCGGGAATCCTGCTTCGGTGTTCTGTTTCCCTCTCTGGGAAGGGGCGCCTTTCGAGAAATCCTCGCCCCATCCTGATGTCAGCGGAGAGCGCCTCACTACCCTCCAGGCACTCATGGAGGGCACGGCACGGGTGGTGGTTGTTCCGGTAGCCGCTCTGCTCCAGAGAGTCGTTCCCCGTCGGGTTCTCGCGGATGTTTCGCTCTCTTTGCAGGCCGGTGCGGAACTGGAGCGAGACCTTCTGCTGCGCAAGCTCATGGACCTTGGCTATACCATGACCCCTCTTGTCGAAGACCGTGGTACCGCTTCAGTGCGCGGTGGGATCGTGGACATTTTCCCCCCCGATCGCCCGGAACCGGTCAGGGTTGAATTTTTCGGCGACCAGATAGAGTCGATCCGTTCCTTCGATCCGGTAACCCAGCGTTCCCTCTCCGAGCTTGCCCATCTCACGATACTCCCTTCACGAGAACTGATCCTGCCCCCGAATGATAGTGAAGGATTTTCCACGCGGCTCAAGAGCCGCTGCGACGAAACAGGGATTCCAGCGACGCAGCGGCGTGAGCTTCTGGAGCAGCTTCGCCAGTCAATCTACCCGCCCGGCGTCGAGTACCTGCAGCCGCTGTTTCACCCGGGCCTCGAAACCCTGTTCGATTACGCCGGTCCCGACGCGGTTGTTGTGGAGATAGATCCCTTTGCCCTTGATGAGGCGATGGCATGCCATGCTTCAGACCTTGCTCTTGCCGAGGGCCGCGCAACCGGGTCGAAAGCCATGTTCTGCGATCCCGGGCAACTCTATCTCCCACCAGAACGGCTCAGAGAACTTATTGCAACAGGGCGGCGCCTCTTGTTCACCGGCCTGGAACTGGCTGACTCCTGCGAGGGGGACGATCGAATCCGTAGTGCTGTCGAGGATAACCAGGACCTCCGTCTTGCCATGTCGCCGGACAGTGACGGTGTCTTGCGTCCCCTTGTGGAAAGGCTTGCCGGATGGCTTGCCGAAGGTCGGGGGGTGTTTCTGGTTTGTCATCAGGTGAGCCAGGTGGTCCGCATCCAGGAGCTTCTCAGCAACTATGCGCTGCCCCTTGCCGTTTCCGGGGAGGGATTCAGCCAGCCCGGAAACGGCCCCTCCGCGGCCGTGCGGCTCATGACCGGCGACCTCTCGCGCGGCTTCCGCATGCCTGAGGCCGGGCTGGTGGTGATAGCCGAGGAAGAGATCTTCGGCCGCAGGATCAGGCGGCGCGGAATCTCGGAACTACGCAAGAAGCAGATTCTGGTTTCTCTCGAAGAGCTCAAGCCGGGAGATTTCATGGTCCATATCGATTTCGGTCTGGGCCTCTACCGGGGCCTCCAGCACCTCTCGTTCGACGGGATCGGCGGAGATTTCATCCTGCTTGAATATTCCGGAGGCGACAGGCTCTATCTGCCGGTCGACAGGATCAATCTGGTGCAGCGGTATGTGGGCGCCGAGGGGGGTGAGCCGTCCCTGGACAAGCTGGGTGGAGCCGGCTGGGAAAAAAAGAAGGCCAAGGCCCGCGAAGCGATCGAGGAAATGGCGGAAGAGCTGCTCCGGATCTATGCGTCCCGCCAGGTTCACGAGGGGATTTCCTTTGCTCCGCCGGACGAACTCTACCGTGAGTTCGAAGCGTCCTTTGCCTACGAGGAAACCCCGGACCAGCTGGGCGCCATCGAGGATGTGCTCCGTGACATGGAGAGCCCCCGTCCCATGGACCGGCTCGTTTGCGGAGACGTGGGATACGGCAAGACGGAGGTGGCCATGCGGGCTGCGTTCAAGGCAGCCATGGACGGCAAGCAGGTCGCGATTCTCGTGCCGACTACCGTGCTTGCCCAACAGCATCTGGAAAGTTTCCGCAAGAGGTTCGAAGCATATCCGGTGATCATTGAGATGCTGTCCCGATTCCGTTCGGCCCGTGAGCAGAAAGTCATACTCGAAGGCGTGAAAAAAGGCGCTGTCGATATCGTGATTGGTACCCACCGGCTCCTGCAGAAAGATGTCTCCTTCAAGGACATGGGTCTGCTGATCGTCGACGAAGAGCACCGTTTCGGCGTCAGCCACAAGGAAAAGCTGAAGCAGTTCCGTTCCGTGGTTGACGTCTTGACGCTCACCGCCACACCCATTCCGCGTACCCTGAACCTCTCCCTTGCGGGAATCCGCGACCTTTCCATAATCGACACTCCACCGGCGGACCGCCTGTCCATCAAATCGTTTGTTTCCAGGTTCTCGGATGAGCTCATCAGGGAAGCCGTGCTGCGGGAGTTGCGGCGTGGCGGCCAGGTGTTTTTCGTCCACAACCGGGTCCAGTCCATCGGCGCCATGGCAGAGTATCTGCGCGGCCTGGTGCCGGAGGCGAAGCTGGGCATCGGCCACGGACAGATGCATGAGAAGGAATTGGAGGAGGTGATGCTGGCGTTCATGCACGGGGAAACGAATCTGTTCCTCTGCACCACCATCATCGAGTCTGGCCTTGACATCCCTTCGGCGAATACCATGATCGTGAACCGCGCAGACACGTTCGGGCTGGCGCAGCTCTACCAGCTGCGGGGACGCGTCGGCCGCTCAAACCAACGTGCCTATGCCTATTTCCTCATCCCGGGTGAGGGAACGATCAGTCCGGATGCCCGCGAGCGGCTGCGTGTCATCCAGGAACTTACAGAATTGGGCGCAGGCTTCAGGATAGCGACCCATGATCTGGAGATACGCGGCGCCGGAGACTTCCTGGGCGCCCGCCAGTCGGGGGGCATCGCCGCGGTGGGTTTCGAACTTTATTCCGAGTTGCTGGAAGAGGCGGTGAACAGGCTGAAGGGAGAGAGCGTCGCCGAGAGGATCGAACCGGAAATAGCCCTGAAGGTGCCGGCCTTCGTTCCGGAAGACTATGTGCAGGATCCGAATCAGAGGCTCATCATTTACAAGCGGCTCGCACAGGCATCCAGCGAGGAGGATGCTGAAATGGTGGGCGACGAGTTGACCGACCGCTTCGGCCGCCATCCGCTGTCCGTAACCTATCTGCTGGAGAGCATGAAGCTGAGGATCCATCTCCGCCGTCTCCTGGTCAAGAGGCTGGAGTTCGATGGCAGAAGCCTGCTGGCGGCATTCCACGAAAAAACCCCGGTATCGCCCGACAGGGTCATCGAGATGGTGCGCAGTGCACCGGAAACGTACCGCTTCAGCCCGGACTTCGTCCTTTCGGCTGTTGTGCGGGATACCTCCTTCGACGGCATACTCGCCGGAGCCAGAAATCTCTTGAAAAGCCTCGGTTGATGTGGTACGTTCGTAAGCTATTGAGTTATCATCAAAATATCTGAAAAAAGGAGACTTCTTGTGAATCATATGACCATATTCAAGGCTCTTGTCCCGCTGGTCATGACCATGAGTCTGATTGCCTGCAAACCCGGAGACGCGAAGAAGGAAGGCAAGACCCTTGCGGAAGTCGATGGAAAAGTCATCACCACCGAGGATTTCAAGAACGAAGTGGAGCGGCTTCCGCCCTATCTCAAACCCATGGTGCAGTCCAATGAGGGCAGGAAGGAACTGCTGGACAGCATGATAGTCCGCCAGATTCTTCTGGAACAGGCCAAAAAGGACGGCGTGGACAAGAGCAAGGAAGTGTCCGACCGGCTGGACGACCTGCGCAAGCGGCTCATCGTCGAGACCTATCTGAAGAAGAAGGTCGAGCAGGAGGCCCAGGTCACCGATGAGGAAATGAAGAAATTCTACGATGAGAACAAGGATAAGTTCAAGACCGGCGACCAGGTAAGGGCGAGCCACATCCTGGTGAAGACGGAGAAAGAGGCGCAGGACATCCTCGCCCAGCTGAAGCAGGGCGGCAAGTTCGAGGAACTGGCAAAGAAGTACTCGGCCGATTCATCGGCTGCCAAGGGTGGTGACCTGGGCTGGTTTCCCAAGGGCGCCATGGTTCCCGAGTTTGAAAAGACCGCTTTCAGCCTGAAAGAGGGCGAGATGTCGGGTGTCGTCAAGACCAATTTCGGCTTCCATATCATCAAGGTAACCGGTAAGCGGCCTGCCGGCATCAGGACGTTGGACGAAATGAAAGACCAGATCAAGGCCAACCTTCTGCCTGCGAAGCAGCAGCAGATTTTTCAGGGGATGAAAGACAACCTGAAGAAGAACGCCAAGATCACCATCAATGAAGAAGCCCTGAAAGGGATCGACTTCAGCGCGACCGGGGAAAATGCCGAAACCGCGACGTCGAAGCAGCCTGCAGCGGTAAAATAAACGGCACACTGGTTTGGATACCATGAAGGCACTGCGTTACGCCGTGTCTTCATGGTCCGTTACATCCTTACAGGAAAAGATATCGGACCATGATGAAAACATTAACCGCAATCCTCGCAGCTTTGCTGCTTTCGCTTCCGGCAGCACTGCCGGCTGAACAGGTGAGCGGCATTGCCGCACTGGTCAATGAAGAACCGATTACCACCTTTGATGTTGAAAAAGAGAAATCGAATCTGGAAAAGAATATCGGCAGTACAACCCCGCTGGACAATGCCGCCAGAGAGCAGCTGCATAAGGTGGCGCTCGACACATTGGTGAACAAGAAGCTTATCGAACAGAAGGCCACGGAACTGGACGTGAAGGTCGCTGACGAAGAGGTGCGGCAGGCCATCGAGGATGTCAAGAAGACCAACAACATCACCCAGGACCAGCTTGTAGCTGCTCTGGCCGCACGGGGCATATCCTTCGATGAATACAAAGCCCAGTTGAAGGAACAGCTGGAAAGAGCGCGCATCATTAGCCTGGAGGTGCGGTCGAAGATCCAGATCAGCGAGCAGGAGATGCGGGATTATTATGCCGCCAACTCTGCTTCGTTCCAGATTGACGAGGCCTACCGGGTGCGGCAGATTTTCTTCAAGCTTTCGCCGCAGGCGACTGACGTGGAGAAAAAGCGTGTCGCCATCACAGCGGAGAAGGTGCTCCAAGAGGCTAAAAAAGGCTCTGATTTCGCGGAGCTGGCCAGGAAGCATTCAGAAGACCAGTCGGCAAAAGAGGGCGGCGATCTCGGTTTCCTCAAGAAGGGGGAAGTCATTGCCGAATTCGAGAATGTGCTTGTCAAGATGAAGCCTGGCGAGGTGGCCGGACTCATCACGACCGCTGCCGGCCTGCATATCATAAAACTCGAAGAATACCGGCAGGGGAAACAGCGGGATTTCGAAGCAGCCAAGCCTGAACTGGAAGAGTTGCTGTTCAGGAAAAAGTCTGAAGAGCGATTCGCGCAGTGGCTCGACGACCTCCGCAAGTCTGCCGCCATAGAGATCAGGGCTAAGAACTAGGGAAATAGAACGGGCCGCCGTCTCCAGACAGCGGCCCGCTCTGTTTCCATGAGACCGTTAATCCCTATATCCCCGACGCAGCAAGTTCCTCCATCAGTTTCTTCTGTGCCTCCGAAAGATGCTCCGGAATCCTTACTCCTATCTTGACGAAAAGATCACCTTTTGCAGCCTTGCCCATAGGTGCCACGCCAAATCCCTTCAGCCTGATTTTCGTGCCCGGTTGTATGCCCGCAGGGATTTTGATCCGTTTGCTCCCCTCCAGGGTCGGTACTTCACGTGAGGTTCCGAGAGAGGCTTCGGTAAGGCTGATGGCCAGTTCGACGACGATGTCGTTCCCTTCCCGCGTGAACATCGCATCTTCCCCGACCTTCACCGTCAGGTAGAGATCGCCCGGCGGACCATTGTTGAACCCTTTCTCGCCTTTTCCCTTGATGCGGAGACGGGCATCATTCTCGATCCCCGGCGGGATTTTGACGGAAATCTCTTCCTTGACACCGTCGCGAAGATAGGCTACCCGTTTTTCACCGCCGGCGACCGCTTCCCTGAAAGTCAGCGGCAACTCCATGTTGAAATCCCGGCCGCGCTGCTTGCGGGGCCGATAGCCTGCGCCCTGCTGGAAACCACCGCCGAAAATGCGTGAAAAGATGTCGTCCGTGCCGAATCCCATATCCTTGAAGATATCTCCCACATCGAAACCGCGGAAGATGTCCTCCTGGGAATAGCGCTGGTGAAAGCCCGTCGAGCCGAACTGGTCGTACTGGCTCTTTTTCTGGGGATCGGAAAGAACGGCGTACGCTTCATTGATTTCCTTGAACTTCTCTTCAGCCTCCTTGTTCCCCTGGTTCTTGTCCGGGTGGTACTTCACGGCAAGTTTGCGGTAGGCCTTCTTGATCTCCTCTGCGGAGGCCTCCTTCTGCAAACCAAGAACCTGATAGTAATCCTTGGAATTCATACTCAGGTTTTCCTTTCCTGTCGGTGCTGAGATGAATGTAATCCTTGTTTTTACCACTGTCAATGATCAGCAGGGCAAAACGCTTGACAAAAGGCCCCGGGCACCTGATATTCAATCTCTGGCAAGACGGGAACAGTCTCGGGACAGTAAGACGGAAAGGAACGGTATGCTATGAAAAAGGCAGTCATTATCGGAGGCGGCATTTCTGGGCTGGCTACGGCTTACCTGCTGCGGGAAAAGGCAGCTGCTCGCGGATTGCACCTCGATATGACCCTGCTGGAAAAGGAACGGCGCACCGGCGGGAAAATGTGGAGTATCAAGGACGAGGGGTACCTGTGCGAGTGGGGGCCGAACGGTTTCCTCGACAGCAAGCCCCAGACGCTCGAACTGTGTGCACAGCTTGGTATTTCCGATCTGCTGCTTCGCAGCAACGACGATGCCCGCAAACGGTTCATCTTTTCCGGAGGCATGCTGCACCGCCTCCCCGAGAATGGGGTCAAGTTTTTCATGTCCAAGCTGATCTCCTGGCCGGGCAAGCTGCGTTTGGCCATGGAACCGTTTGCTCCCGCTCCTCCACCAGGCGTCGACGAGACGCTGGCAGCTTTCGGCCGGCGGAGGCTGGGGAAGGAAGCCCTGCAGAAGCTCATCGCTCCCATGGTGTCCGGGATCTTTGCCGGAGATCCCGAGACCATGTCATTGAAGTCGTGTTTCCCGCGCATTGCAGAACTCGAGAGGGATTACGGCGGACTGGTCATGGCCATGCTGCGTCTGGCGCGGAAGAAGCGCAGGGAAAGGGCAGAGGGGAAGGTCGTTTCAAGTGCGGCCGGGCCCGGCGGGGTTCTCACCTCGTTCAGAGAAGGGATCCAGCAGCTGACAGATCTCATCGCCGCTCGATTGGGGTGCGAAACGGTCTGCACTGGGCAATCGGTTACGTCAGTGCGCACCGGTGAAAGTGTGCCATACAGAGTCACGACGGAAACCGGGGAGTTTGATGCAGACCTGGTAATAATTGCAGCGCCTTCTTACGCCGCTGCCGATATTCTGCATGAATTGGACCAGGAGGTGGCATCCGTCCTGACCGAGATACCTTCGGCTCCCATGACAGTGGTATGCTTCGGCTATGAGCGGGATGACATTGTGCATGATCTGATCGGTTTCGGATACCTGATTCCCAGGGAAGAGGGCATGAACATCCTTGGCACCCTCTGGGATTCGAGCATTTTCGAAAATCGTGCGCCGGACGGCTACATACTGCTCAGGAGTATGATGGGAGGCGCCTGTTTTCCGGAGTACGGTCAACTGCCTGACGAGGAGGTGGTCAGGCGGGTCAGGGATGATCTGAAAACCACGATGGGCATAACCGGTGCGCCTGCGTTCATCCGCATTTTCCGCCATGAAAAAGCTATCCCCCAGTACACGGTTGGCCATGGGGGCCGGCTGCGGGCCATCGACGAGAAGCTCCAAAGCCATCCCGGTCTTCTCCTCACGGGCAACTCCTATCGTGGAGTCGGGCTGAACGATTGCGTTGCCGCCGCAGTAAGGGCGGCTGAACAGGGAGTGGCGTATCTGACGGGGAGGTGACGCCTCATGAATGCAGCGATAGCAGCAAGGTCTATTTGTACTTCTTCCTCCTGAACAGGCCGGTCTTCAAGGAGGTGATTCGGTCCAGGAAGAGCATGCCGTCCAGGTGGTCGTTCTCGTGCTGAATGGCTACCGCTTCGAAGCCGCTTGCCTCGATCTCATGAAAGGCGCCGTTACCGTCCTGGTAGCGGACGGTAATATCCGTTGCCCGCTCTACATCGCCGGTATAGTCGGGGACGCTCATGCACCCTTCACGCATGACCGCTGCGCCTTCCCGCTTGAGTATCTCGGGGTTGACCATCACCAGCAGCCCGTGGTTGTTGTTCTTGCCCAGCTTGCTTGCGGCCACGTCGACGACGCACACCCGGAGCGGGACACCGATCTGGGGCGCTGCGACACCGACCGACCCCGGCCCGGAATGCATGGTATCGATGAGGTCCCGAATGAGCGATTCCAGTTGTGCGTCAAAGGTGATAACGCTGCTGCAGACATCTTTCAGCGCCTGATGGGGGTAGAGGAGAATGGTCTGAGGGGGCATGGGCTTAGAGGGAAACCGGAGTCACGGAGCGGACCCCGATTTCCACGTTCAGCTCCTTCTTGAGTTTTTCCAGCAAACGGCTCACGTCTTCGATTTCCATGCCGTCCGGGAGCACGGCTTCCAGCATCATGACATAGACCGGGCTTCCGGCAGTTCCGACCAGCTTGGTATTCATGTCGCTGATGTTGATAGTGCGGTCTGCGAGTTCTTTCGTTACCCGGTAAACGATGCCCGGCCGGTCTGACCCGTATACCGAAATCATGCACAATTCACCGGTCAGCGAGTCGTGGCTGAGCTCGTTTCGTGCCAGGGTTCTCACGAACACGGAGAGCTGCATTGCATCGCCGAAGGCCTTGAATTCCTCCAGGAGCCTGGTCTTGCTGAAGGGTTTTTCGCGGGAGACGATCAGTATCATGGCGAACTCGCCCCCCAGCATGGTGCTGCTGGAGTCTTCGATGTTGCAGCCAAGCCGGTACAGGACCTCCGTTGCACCGGCGACGATGCCCGGCCGGTCCTTGCCGATGATGGTGACGGCGCAATGGACGGCTGTTTCGCTGCTTCTTTCCATGAAGCCTCCTTTTCTTGAATACTTACCCGTGATCAGAGTCGATAGCCTTACAATCGTCGTACCTTGTAGACAATCGGCCTGCCCGATACGGAATGATGTCAAACAGCCGTGTCTGCTTTTTTTATCACATCACGAACGAACTCCCAAGAAAAAAGCCATAGAGGCTTACGTGAGTGTGAGCGACGGGGACGGAGGATAGCATAAGGAAAAGGCACGGGGCTGAAGGCTAAAGACTGACGGGATTTCCAGGGCACCATAAGCAATTATTTCTTGACTTGTGGGCGACGATAAATTAGTGTTCACACATATAGCTCATTGATCGTATCATAGCAGTCGGCATACCTTATCACATAACCCAACGCGGAAACCGGAGAGTGACCATCTTCATACGTGAGGAAGATTGACGGGACTACATCTAGTTTATGGCTGAATGGTGCCGCAAGTGGAACCCGGAGGGGGCAACCCTCGACACGAGACAGGAGAAGAAAGGCTGAAGGCTGAGAAGGCGAAGTCCCAACCAGGCACTTGGACACTGGTTGGGCGAAAGGCTGCTCAAACGGGTCAACTGCTCAGCCCGTTAAATGAAAGGAGAAAATCAGTATCTTCCGGTTAGGTTTT
>DIFZ01000007.1 GCA_002419385.1 Geobacter sp. UBA5735 | reverse complement strand
CCTTCTTTGTGCAATGATAAGTTTGTGAAGAAAGAGAGCTTCGACGCAGGGGATCCGGATTTGGAACTCACCAAAGTCAACGGCGATGGTATCAATGAAGAGCATTGATACGAAGGGCAGGGGAAGAGCGCGGATTTTCATCTGCTTTACCGCTACGAATGGGGCATCTTTGCCACCCTTGCGGTTGATGAGAAATTCGATGGAAAAGGTTCCTTTGACGAATTTCTCCAGGCCATGAACATCCAGAACCGGAAGATACCCCAGTTTCTTCAAAATGTCCGGTACATCTGTCGCGCAATGCCTAGATGTTTCGACAGCGAAATCAATGTCCTCGGTACGTAGGGCATAAGCGAGTTTATGATGAAGTCGATAAACGAGCATAACCCATGAACCGCATAGAATACCGTCAGCAAAAAAATCTCGGCCGCCAATCCTTGGAGAAGTTCTTTTACCTCATCCGGAAAAATCCTGACATCACCGTCAATTAGCATGCTGATTTATCCTCTTTTGAACTGCCCGGAACAGGGAGACTCTCAAGCGAATATTCAAGTTTTTTCAAACTTTCTTCTCAGGGGCGGATGGCGCAATTCCTTTCAGAATTCGACTCCTCATTGAAGGCCTCTTTTCGCCGATCAGGGGGGCAAGATATGCCAGTCGCTTTTCGAGCTTCAGGTAATTGCTACGATATGCTTCACGCTGCTCGATCATTTTCTGAATTTCCGGGATCTCTTTCTTGGGGACATGGCGGGATAGAACCCTGGCGCCCTCCCGCCATTGGAGGTGGTGATATTCGTAGACGTGTCCCCGTGCCTTAACCTTCTTGACGACCAATTTCCCGCGTGGGTAATTATTTATTGCCTTCAGCACCTGGTCCAGAAGTTCAAGGCAACGGTTATACTCATCCCGGAGCATTCCCTTTATTCCATCGTCTTCCACCTTGTTTTTCCGCATGGTGAACCTCTTGTTTATCCTACAAAAAGTTTCTGACATGTATAATCGTAGGATAAACAATTTGTCCTACATATGCAACAATATTGTGTAAAGTGTAGGATAAATAGAATACGTTTTCTGCTGAATCTTCTGATATTCGGCAGTGATAAATTTTGATGTTTGATTTGGGGTCGAAAGATAACATGTTGATAAGAGGATATTATTTGGCAGAAAAAGACCGGATTCCCCTCTCGGAGCTGCAGCGTGTCCCCTTAAGCTGTCCAGGACCATATGCGAATGAGCTGGGCTTCCTTCTCCGATATTCCCAGTGAGAGCAGGAAAGCATGATGTGCGGCCGGTTCCTTTCGCTCAAATTCGGCATGCAACTTCCGCATGGCATGGTCATCCATCCCCGCAGCACGGAGCATGGATACAAACATCTCCTTGTCGACGGTATTCTTGGGACCGCCTTCACCCTGCAATTTCAGCATCCCGGCAATCATCCGCTGTTTGGTTTGCAGCGCCGAGATTTCGCTGCTGATATAAGCCAGGCGACGCTTCAAGACGTCGGTTGCTTCGTCACCGGCTGTTTGGAGGATTGTGCGTATCCCCTCGATATCCACACCGGCTCGACGCATGGCGCAGATTGACGCCAATCGATCCCGTTCTGCTGCGGAATACCGTCGATAATTGGATTCACTCCGTCCAGAGGGTTTGAGCAGTCCTATCCGGTCGTAATAGAGCAGAGTGCTTCGTGATAATCCGAACTGGCTTGCCAGTTCTGTGATTCGGTACATATCGCCTCCGGTATGCCGGTAAAGCCCCCGGCAGGTAGCCGGGGGCTGTCGAGTTTATGCGTACCTGGCCCGGATTGACTTGATTTTCTCTTCCGGCAGCCCCAACCACTCCAGGAAACTCTGATGCCCATCCGGGTTTTCCTGCTCGAACAGACGGTGCCATTTTTCCATGGCTGCATCGTCCAATCCGATGGCCCGGAACCGTTTAACCCATTCCTCTACCGATACCTGATTCTTCATTGTCATTCTCCCTTCATCGCTCTTTGAATTTTCTGTCATGGCCGTGACGATTTCAAGGCTAAAGTGTGAACCGGTAGACGGGTCAAGGAATTTTTCCCAAGATTTGAATAGAAAAAAGGGAAAACGTCACGATTTTTCCGGGAATCTTGCTCCGACCCCGGGACTCACGGGACTCCACCAATCGAGATGGCGTCAGCTTTTTGGGGGCACTTGCCTGAGGGGTGAAAAACCGCACCTTTGATATGTTTTATATGTAATGCAATTTGTACTTGAATAAGCAATATGTTTCGTATAAAATGCAATCATGCTATTCGAGATCGGTGAAGAACTACGCAAAGAGCGCAAGCGCCGGAAGATATCCCAGGAAAAGATGGCGAAGGACCTGGAGATGAGCCGCACTACGATCAGCCAGATCGAAACGGGTACTGTCCAGGAAATCGGTGTCCGCAAGCTGATCAGGATGCTGGAGTATCTCAACCTGGAATTCCGGGTGCGACCAGCAGGGGCGCCGCCGACTTTGGATGAACTCAGGGGCGAGAAGTGAGTGCTGATGCTTTGGCTGTATGGGTTGCTGATTGCCGGGCGGGTCTTCTGGCCCGGACTCTGGGCCAGCGCCAGTATGTCTTTGCTTACGATCAGTCTGCAGCGACACTGGACGCCCAAGTGTCGCTTACCATGCCGGTACGCCTTGAGAGCTGGTTGAGTCGCGATATCCACCCGATATTCCAGATGAATTTGCCTGAAGGAGCACTGCTGGAGATTGTTCGACGCACCATTGCAAAGCTGACCGGTGAGGATGATTTGACGATCCTCCGTGTGACCGGCGGCAATCAGATCGGACGCAACCGGTTTTCGCTGCCGGAGGATTCGGTTCCTGGTATCGTGGAAACTTCCGAATCGCTGGAGGATCTTTTATCTTACTCTGACACGGAGGAACTGTTTCACGACCTGGTGGCAAGATACGCCCTCCGATCCGGTGTGTCTGGCGTGCAGCCGAAGGTTATGCTGGACGCGACTGAGCGGGGAACAACCACTGTTGGCGGTTATATCGTGAAATCCTGGGGGACCGACTATCCCCAATTGGCGGCGAACGAGTTTTTGTGCATGACTGCGGCGCAGCGGGCAGGTTTGCCGGTACCCGAGTTCCACTTATCGGAAAATGGCGGACTGTTCGTGATGAAGCGGTTCGACATAGCTGCTTCTGACTGCTCTCCCCTGGGCTTCGAGGATATGTGCAGCCTGCAGGCCTTGGGTGCCGCCCAAAAATATAACAGTACCTGCGAACGGGTGGCACGAACCATTAAGGATTTCGTGTCGGGAGAGTTCCTGCAGGGAGCCCGTGAGCAGTTTTTCGCCTCTCTCGTGCTATCGTGCATGATAAGGAATGGAGATGCCCACTTGAAGAATTTCGGTGTGCTGTACGAGCGTCCCGGGCTGCCGGTCAGATTGGCGCCTGTCTACGATATGGTGACGACTGTGGCCTACATACCTCGGGATGTCCCTGCATTGTCACTGGCTGGCGCCAAGAAGTGGTGGCCGCGGAAGATATTGGAGAAGTTTGCCGTAATCCATTTGGCATTGCCGGTGGGGAAAGTCGGGCAAATTTTCGAAGAGGTGGCCGATGCGGTGAACGATACCCGGGGCGTGCTGACGGCGTATATGGAGGATCACCCCGAGTTCCGGCAAGTGGGAGTCATGATGCTGGCCGCTTGGAACGAAGGCGTGACGGAAACCTTGTCTGCGTGAGTTCAATGGCAGGAATAGAATGAACAGATTCTGCAGTTGGATTTGGCAGTTGACGAAGCCATTGATACCTGTCGCTAGCGCATAGCCGGCATTTGGGATTGAAACGGTTGCTATACTGCCATTACCTTGTCGGAGGTGCTTCGCATAAAGCGTATTACAGGATATTGTCATGAATTTATATATTGACAAAAACATATTAACAAATGATAATAATTTAAAATCGGCTTTACAGGAGGTTCAAGATCATGCCAATGCCGTGTCATCTTTCCTTGAAAGGCGAAAAGCAGGGTGCGATTGAGGGGTCATGTGAAATGCAGGGCAGAGAGGGGACGATTCTTGTTTACGAGCTACGGCACAATGTTTACATGCCTCGCGACCCCCACTCCGGTTTGCCGACGGGCAAGCGCGTCCATGAACCATTTACTATCGTAAAGATGATCGACAAGAGTTCTCCCAAGCTCTTCCAGGCGCTTTGCACAGGAGAGCACATGAAGAATGTTACTCTCATGTATTACCGCATCAGTAAACAAGGTACAGAAGAGCATTATTACACTACGGTCCTTGAGGATGCTATCATAACAAATTTTCAACCTGCAATGCCAACCACCCTTATGTCAACGAATGACCCATACGGTCACATGGAAGTTGTTTCTTTCACGTACAAGAAGATCAAGCTTACCTGGGAACAAAGTGGAATTGAAGCTGAGGACTCCTGGACTGCGCCTAAACAATAGTGACGGCCACCTGATGAGAGAGGAGATGCCGATGTCAGACACTAATCGTGAACAGTTTGTGACCGGACTGATTGACAAGCAGCATCTGGAAAGACAAGCACAGTGTCGGCAAAAAGCACGTGCGGTCTACAATGTCTGTGTCAGCCATATCGACGAAATTGAAAAAGCGAAGCAAGGACATTGTGTCGTATGGGCAATCGGCGGTGCAGCAGCAGGAACCTTCATCAGCAAATCTCCTTTGGGTACAGCCATTGGTGGCGGAATATCCCTGGCAGGATGTTTTCTTGTGGATTGGCTTGATTCGGAATTTTACGCAGGAAAAGCAGGATGCGCCATGGAAGCTCAACGAATTTTTGACCTATGCATGGCGGATCCCGGCTAATTGAGCAGTTTGCCAATACTGGAAGAAAACTGTTGAATTTCCGGGAGATTGTCTGATGAAGTGGGTTGATAGCCTGAAGGGGCATGCCGATAGTCATTATTTGTATTATGCGCTTTCCTACCTGATGGTGTTTCCGCTTTTGCTCAAGCCGATCACGATATGTCAGGCAACCATTCCTGGCGGCGGGTTGGCAATTGTCCTGCTTGCTGTCGGGAATTTCATGATTTTGTCTGCAAGCGGACTAAAGCGATTCAGATATCATGCACGATACGCAGAATCCCTTTTGATTGTTGGTGGGATTCTGTTGGATGTTGTCTGCTACGCTTCTCTTCTCTATTATGAATGTAGAGCCTCAGGATACCTGATTCTTCCGATTTTAGTGTCATGCTGGCTGGTTTTTCTGAACTTTGCAGAAATATCGGACCAGGACAGAAAGCGAGGAAATCATTTTGTCCGTAGCGTTCTGATATGTTTCATCTTTGTTGCGATAGCCTTTTATCTGGCGATTTGGCACCTTGGTAACCAGTTTATGGTCGAATTCGAGGAGATCACATCAAGAGGATCGCTCTTTGCAGAAAACGGATTCGATTACAAGCAAATTTCAATTCTGGTCGGAAAGGCAAGGATGAAGTCCGCACTACAGATGGCAGTAGCGGCTTTCCTTCATATGGGGTTGTTTTTTATCCTGTTCAGGCGCCTGCGGAAGAAATGACCGTATAAATGCGGTTCCAGGCGCTGGAAATGTCGTTTTTTGTGATGATTCCAGCATGTTTCCCGGATGGTTTGGCTGGTCCGACCACAGAACATCCACAGTAGTCGGTTACCGCACTGTGAAGGCTTCTATGAGCTTATGCAAAGTTGAAATTTTCGATAGCACTGTGCTTTTTTCATTGCCGCAAATACCGAATGTTATCAGTTCCTTTCTTAGTTTCCATCCGGAAACGGTCTTTTTATGCCCTGATGGTGTCAACCAGCGGGCTTGCTTGTGCGACATACCTGAGTATGCCTCCGCGCAAGCCCTTGGTTTCCTTGTCAGAACAAAAAAATCCTCGTTTCCGAATTGGAAACCGCATTCGTGTCGATCCGGAGTTTCCGGATAGACACAGTACTAGCTTTAGAAGCCTAGCAAGTTTCTGACCCCGGTGCAGTTCTGAGCCCCTATGGCTGGATAGATCGCCTTTTGCCTTGTAAATCCCGCTTGACATGCGGGATTTACAAGGCAAAATGTAGTCATGATTCAGAGACCCACCCTTATCTCCGCTCTACGTACGGCTCTCGACCGAAACCGCATCGTGGCGCTTCTAGGGCCGCGTCAGTGCGGCAAAACAACCCTGGCGCGCCAGTTCGTCCCCCCGGATTCGCTCAATTATTTCGACCTGGAAGATCCACTCAGTCTTGCCCGGCTCGACGAGCCGATGACGGCACTCGGAGCGCTGAACGGGCTCGTGGTGATCGATGAAGTACAACGGCGGCCCGAGCTCTTTCCGGTATTGCGTGTACTGGCCGACCGGCATCCCCTTCCGGCGCGGTTCCTGATCCTGGGGAGCGCATCACCGTCTCTTTTGAGGCAACCGTCCGAATCTCTCGCCGGCAGGCTGGAAACCGTCACTATCGGTGGATTCAGCCTCGGTGAAGTGGGGACGCCGGCATGCGATCGGCACTGGCTGCGTGGCGGGTTCCCCCTTTCTTTCCTGGGGGACGGTGATTCAGATAGCCTGGCCTGGCGCAGGAATTTTATCCAGACGTTCCTGGAGCGGGACATGCCGCAGTTCGGCATCACTACACCCGCGTTTACACTCCTCAGATTCTGGACCATGTTGGCCCACTACCACGGTCAGGTCTGGAATGCCGCCGAGCCCGCCCGTTCCCTCGGGGTGAACGAATCAACCACCCGCCGCTATCTCGACCTCCTGGAGGGTGTGTTCATGATACGGCAGCTTCAACCCTGGCATGCCAACCTGAAAAAGCGGCAGATCAAATCTCCCAAGGTTTACTTCCGCGACAGCGGGCTTCTCCACCAGCTGCTTGGGATCCGTACCATGGACGACCTTCTGCGTCACCCGAAGAGCGGCACTTCATGGGAGGGATATGTCATCGAGGAAATAATCAAGCTATCGTCGCCGGACGAGGTCTATTTCTGGGGAACTCACGGAGGAGCTGAACTGGATCTTCTTCTGATCAGTGATGGACATCGTTTCGGCGTTGAGGTCAAGAGGATGGACGCGCCGAAGCTCACCCCGTCAATGCGGAACGCCCTGGAGGACCTGGAACTCGACAGGCTCAAGGTGTTGTATCCCGGGAACAGGCGTTACCGCCTGGCCGAGCAGGTCGAGGTTATTCCCATGGTGAAATTGGAAGAAGCAATCACAATGTAAGAAAGCAAGAGGGGGCAAATCAAGAGGGGTCGGCTTGTGACGATTGTTTTCAGGCCCCTTTGGAGATCCCTCTTGCACTCAAAAGGAGGAAAAGGTTGTGAAGATTAATTGCATATCCGCCATGGCGGCAGTATTGACGATTGCACTATCCTTGGTTGTCTTTGCGCGGACAGGCAGGGCAGGGGTGTCAGCCGGCGTTCCTGAAAATAGAGATGAAAGCCGGAAGGGCATAACAGTTCTGATGCCCGACGGTTCTCCGGCCATATCGAAAAATATCATGTTAATCGTTCATGTGAACTGGGAGGTTGGCAAGGAGGAAACAATGAGGCCATACGGCACGTCCAGCATCGCGGCATCAAAAAACATGCTGCGGGTTGTCGGTGTTACCCGAAAGGTTGGCGAAATGGAAAGATTGGGGCCATACGGGCCTCTGAGTTCCGATGAAAAGGGCTTTCTTCCCTTCCCTGAAGAGGTCCTGCGCGCCGCGGGAAAACAACAATCATTCAGAAATGTCGGGAATTTTTTCCCCCGGATCATAATGTACGGCCAGCCGTCGGATTCCGTTGTCCTCAAAGGCGGAGGTTTCCTTAATTCAAAGGATATCTTTTTTGGCCGGCCCAAGAGCGTGAAGTTGATCCAGTGCAGGCTGGACGAAGAGGAAAAAAGGGAGTTTTTTGCCGGAAGGGTGAAATAATCCGTTCAGGGAAGCAATTGGGGTCACCCATTAAAAGGGAAAATTATGATAAGAAAAAAATCATGATTGTTCATGATGCTGCTCTTTTCATTGTCAGTAGATTGTATGTCATGGCCGTGACAATGATCAGGCTGAAGTGTGAAGCGATAGACGGGTCAAGAAAATTCGATAAAACCGGTGACATATCTATTGATTTCTCATAAACTGTAGAAAATTCTCCTCTAAGGCGAGCTAAATTTATGGAATGTATCCTCTTCGACCTCGACAACACCCTTTATTCCGCAGGGCTGGAAGTGTTTCGCCTGATCGACCGCCGCATCAATGGTTACATGATCGAAGTGGTCGGCATCCCGCAGGATGAGGTCGACGATTTGCGTCGCTCTTACTGGAAAAGCTACGGCGTTACCATGCAGGGGCTGATGCGGCACCACGGAGTCGACCCGGAGGATTACCTTTCCTACGTCCATGATGTCAATCTTGAAGGCCTTCTCCGTCCCGATCCGGAGCTGCTTCAGTCTCTGCAGTCGCTGCCCCTGCGGAAGGCGGTCTTCACCAACAGTTCCCTGGACCATAGCGAACGGGTCCTCGCCGCCCTGGGGTTGAGCGGCGCCTTCGAGGAAATATTCGACATCCGTGTGGCCGGCTATCTTCCGAAGCCCTACCCGGAGCCTTACCATGTCGTGCTGGACAGAATGGGCGTTTCCGCTTGCCGGTGCATCATGGTCGACGACGCTCAGGAAAACCTGCGGACGGCCAAGGATCTCGGCATGGGAACCATTCTCGTGGGAGAGAAGGCTCCTGAACCCTGGATCGACGTCGCCGTTCCCGAGGCGGTCGGGGTACCCCGAGTTCTGGGTTACTGGGCGTAACTCCATCTCTGTGGCTGGGCGTCCTTTCCACATGAAAAGCGGACAGGTGCGCTGCCATGAAATTGAGCGTTCTTTCCGTCAACAAGGGTCAGGAAAGCACAGAACGGGGATGCTCCTCGTTTTCTCAGTGTGCTCAATGTGTTTTACATAATCGCGATATTCTCCACTGTGACGGGACCGCCGCTGATGGTTACCGTGCCGGTGACAGTTGTCCAGCCGGGATTTGCCGAGAAGCCCGCGTCAAACCCTCCCTCGAGCGTAACCGCAACGGGATTTGCCAGGATGAGGTCTTCGTTGAAATCCGTCGCCTGGATCTGCACGGTCTGGTTGGTTGCCGCTTCATCATAAGCCGTCTGGATCGAGGTGTAGTAGGCCGATGTTTCGGCAATGCGCACCATTCTCCTCGCGAAGAGGGCTGAAACGCTTTTTGCGGCATTCATCGAGGTGATCGTGCAGGTCGCAACAGCGGCGCTGCCGCCGGTGGAACTGCAGTCACCGAACCAGGAGGCTGAGGAAAGGTTGTCGGCAATGGCTGACAGGGTGAGCGTCGCTCCCTGGTCAATGGCGGCAATGCCCTCATCGTTCGTTGGATAGGAGAAAAACACGCTTCCATCACCCGATGATACCGTCCCCGCGCCAGTGCCGGATGCGCCGGCAGTCAGGAGAAACTGTCCCGGCATCAGGGGAGCTACGAACCCACTGTCGTTCAGCACAATGGCTCCGCTTATGGGATAGGTCTCAAGGCTGCTGTCGGTTGCCGACCCGGAAAACGCGCCATTCGCACCGATGGCTATCGTGGCCCGTTCCCACCAGGGCTCTCCCGGCCCGGTTGCCAGGCTGTTGCAGTCCCAGTCTCCGACAAGATCGGCTGACGAGTAAGACGCGGCCTTCTTCAGGCTCACGCTCAACGCTGTGGTTCCGTTGTCGCTCCCGCCGGTCAGCCAGGTGGTGGTGCAGACGACGACCGTCTTGCCGGCATCCATCTGGCACTGGAAAGGTTCCGGGTGGCCCGGTATCGACATTACTCCATTCGCAGTTATCGCCATTGTCCCGCTTCCGGAATGTGAATCGCCGTTGTTTTCTAAGTAGGTATAAGTGAACGAGCCATTGTTGAACAGATATGTCCCCCGTTCCCAGTAGGGTCCGCCCGGGCCGGATGCCAGGGTATGGTCCTGCCAGGTGCCCGATAGGTCGGCGGTGGAGTATGACGCAGCCCGCTTGGCCAGGATGGGGAGTTCGGTCGTGCCCGCCAGGTAATCGGCCCAGGTGTTCGTTCCGGCAACGACCGTCTTGCCTGCTTCCATCCTGAATCTGCCGCCGGGGACGTCGTTGATGGCGAATGAACCGTCACTGAGGAGCGAAATGGTGCCGTTTCCGTTGTCGGCTTCATTTCCGCTGTCAACTGTTGACAACGTATAATGCCCGGCAGCGTCTACGGTCAGCGTTCCCCTGAGCCACCATGGAGCGCCGGGGCCGGATGCCAGGCTGTTCAGGCCCCACGTTCCCGCCAGATCGGACAACGAATAAGAAGCCGCCCTCTTTGTGCAGACTTTCATCTCGGTGGTCCCCGCATCGGACCCCGACCATGTCCCCGTAATGACCAGCACCGTTTTCACCGCGTCCAGGTTGCCGGAAAGATTGTCCGCCAACAGGTTACCGGAGAAAAGAAGTGTCGAACCCGCGATCACTGCAAAACGAAATGCCTTTGTCCAGTGTGCCATCATCCTTTGCACCCCCTTCATTCGGCTTTTTCATCACCCGGCTGATCATCTGTAAATTGCATGCAGATTGAGATATCAAGTATAATGAATAAATAACAATAGGCAACTTTATTGTGGATCGGATTTAAGGGTGACTCTTTTGTTCGCGATGTTCATAAAAAGAACTTGGCGTCGTGGGAGAAGGTGGACATTCCTTACTATTTCAAAAACTTAAATCAATCAAATGGAAAATAGCATCCCATCAAGTCAATGAGGGGATGTTGGTAGGGTGGTTAAGTATAAACGCAAGAATGTTCCTGGTACGTCCCATTTCTGATTCGGATCAGCTCTTCCTGTGACGGGAATATTCTTCAGTCGGCTCACATGCCAGCTCATTCCGTTCATCCCGGTAAACTCTGCAATTCTTTTCTATTTCTTTCCTCAGCATGGCCCGTGCCCGATGCAGCCTGATTTTGACGGTTTCCAGGGTCGCTCCCATGATTTCCGCAATATCCTTGTTCCTGATGTTCTCCAGGTCGCTGAGCACAAGCACGATGCGGTTGGTTTCGGGGAGGTTTTCCAGGCAACTTCTGATGCAGTCAGTCATCTCTCCGCGAATGAGCTTCTGTTCGGCGGTATGTGGCTTTTCCCCCGTCCAGATGTTCCTGTCTTCGATTTCATCGTGGGCATCGATGGGCTCCTCCGTTCTTTTCAGAGGGTCTGCGAACGGTAAGGTGCAGTAGCGGATCCTGTCTATGGCCAGGTTTGTAGCTATCCGATATATCCAGGTTGAGACATGGGATTCCGCCCTGAATGTCCCCAGGCTCCTGCTTACCTTCGCAAATACCTCCTGGGTGAGGTCTTCCGCTTCGTATTCATCGATCAGGCTCGTGAGGTAGCGAAAGATTTTCGGGTGATAGATGTCGTGAATCTTCTGGAAATCCAGATCAGATTCAGCCGTTTTGTCTGTTCCCATAATTGTGATCTCCCCTGCACAACGACGGACATGCCTTCTGAAAGAAAAAAATCTTCGAAGAGCTGTATCCTTTTCATTTTCAGTTCGTCTATAGGGTAGCAGCAGGTAATGGAATCCTGGTTCAGTGACCTGGAATCAGCTCATTCAGTTCGTATCGACACACTACTTTTTACCATAACGAGTAAAACATGTTCGGTTTTTTTGTCACGACATCTGCCGGATCGATTGCACGGGGACCACCGACAATGGTGAAAACCCCTGCAGGAGAACCGCGGCATGGCACAATGCGTTACCGGCTCATCTTCGTGAGGGCTTCATGATGTGAGGCTATTTCATGGATTGGAGGAAAGATAATGGACATTTTGGACGACAAAATTCAAGAGTTGATTGCGCTTGGCGTTTCCTATGCCGTCAATTGCAAGCCCTGTCTGGAATATCACCGCAAAAAAGCTGAAAAAGCCGGGGCAACCGTTGCGGAAATGCTTGCGGCAGTCGCCGTCGGTGAAAAAGTCAGGAACGGGGCGCACACGAAGTCGAAAGCTTTTGTCAAGGATGTTTTTGGAGAAACCGAATGCGAAGCGTGTTTTGGGCAGGGAAACCCGTGCTGCTGACGTCAGCGGGAAACTGGATTTCTGTATCCGGCAGATGCTCGAAAACATCACGAGAACAACCAGGGACGCTTTGCTGGAAACACTGAAAAGAAGTCACTCGCACCAGCCGGTAACATTTCAAACACGAGGAGGAACAACCATGAGCGTTTTGGATAAGAAGACAATGGCGCTGATTTCAATCGGCGCAGCGTATGCCGTCAATTGCAAACCCTGCATGGAGCTGCTCCGGAAGCTGGCTGTTGATGCCGGTGCAACGACGGAGGAAATGCATGACGCTGTGGCTGCTGGGGAAAAAGTGAAGGTGGGTGCTGCGTCAAGGACAAGGGTTTTCGCCGGTGAGATATTCGGGGAAATTGATTTCGAGTCTCTGAGTGCTTCCGGAAACGAAAAATCCCCCTCGTAATCTCCCTGGTCAAGGCCGGGCAGGCAGTGAATCTGTCAGCCCGGTCTCTCTTCCAGGGTGCCGTGCTGTTGACGGAAAAAGGGGGTGGTGAAATGACAGACTATCAGGCTGGTATACAACTGTTGAGAAAGATGCTCGGCACGGATCGCGCCGAAGCTGTCGTTCAAAAGTTCCGATCGCTCAGTCCGGTTTTCGAGCAAGAAGCGGTTTCCGTTGTTTTCGGCCGCACCTGGTCAAGGGAAACCATGGATCTGAAGACACGCTCGCTGTGCAGCATAGGCATCCTTGCTGCTCTTGGCAGATTGAATGCGCTGCACATCAATTTCACCTTGGCGATGGAAAATGGCGCCAGCCTGGATGAGATTGTGGAGGTGCTGCTTCAGACGGGAATTTATGCCGGGTACCCTGCCGCACTGGACGCACTCGTGCTGCTGGACGAGACAGTGAAACCATCAAACAAGAAATCTTGATGCATTCATCTGTTACAGCCGCCCTTGCTGCCGAACGGGTTTTTCGCCCATGAGAAACCTCGTTATTTTCGCGCTTCCGTGCTTCGTGCAGCTGAATGCCACGATGGACGCCACGATGACGAACGCTCCTATGTACATCCCTACCGGGCCGGTAGTCAGCAATAACATCGCCAACATCGAAAAAACCGTCCCTGCCGCAAAAAGCGATATGAATACCGACTTTGCCATGGATCTCATTTCGAGCTCCTTCCTTCCGCTGAGTCATCCAGGGCGTCACCTTTGCGAGAGAGGAAAGCTTGGCCCACGGCTTCTTGCGGAGTTTCGATTTGTTTTTCCTGTCCGCCTGGTGGCGGCGATCTTGCAGCTTTGTTCTTTCCTCGTCTCTCATCGCGGTTGCATCTGTCGCCCCAAATACCTTCCTTATAATTCTATCAAATTTTTCGGTCAGTGCAGCCCCTCTTCTTTCGCAATCTGGTTGTCGCCGATCAGCGTATGCCCATCCGGAAACTGCGGAAAGGCACCAGATCGTTCAGGCGGCGTTCACAAAATCCGAATCGTGATAAACTAAGAGTAAACCACGTACGATAATCTGTGCCCTGTCAAATTCTTTATCGCGGATCGCTGGGACAGATTGGTGAGATGATTGCACTTTTAACGTTATTCAGGGTGCAGACGTTGAAAGGGAGGTAGCCTCATGTTGCAACAGTCGTTTCTCGCAAAACTGCTGACAGCTATTGCCGCAGTGCTGGCCCTTGTTTTCCTCTCCTTTGCCGGGGCCTTCTGCCAGGATATGCGTGAGGGGGAAGCCCGCTCGCACAACCAGCAGGGGATGGAATATTTCAAAAGAGGTTTTTATGACCACGCACCCAGGAACCAGGTTGCGGATGCGGAAAGGAATTACCGGCTCGCCGTGAAAGAGCTCAAAACTGCAATTTCAAAAGATTTTTCCTATACAGAGGCCCATCGAAACCTGGCGCGCGTATATTTCGTGCAGAAAAACTTTGACGGCGCCGCAGAGGAGTACAAGAGAGTTGCCGAGCTTGCCCCGGGCGACCTGGATGCGTACGTGAACCGTGCCCTCGCTCTTATTGAGCTGGGGAGACCCGGGGAGGCAATTCAGGTCCTCGAGAATGCCAAGGGTCATACCCGTGATCCGAAGGCGCTGGAGACGCTTGATTCGTACATGGGAAAAATCCGAGCTTGTCAGGAAGTCGAGGTGAGGTAGATGCTGAGAAAACACCGTCCGCTGTTTTCAATAGGGCATTTCCTTCTCGTGCTGCTCCTGCTCTGTTGTCCATCGCCACTGTCAGCCGGCGATCCCCATTCGGCGTATTCCAGCTTCGATACCGACAAAATTCTCTGGTTCATCCATGCTTCCGATACCCACCTGGGGACTTCCGGGTCCAACGACTCCACGAATCTCCAGTGGCTGGTAGGCCCGGCGCGGAGTGTCATCAATCCGAGCTTCATCGTTGTTACGGGGGATCTGACGGATTCGACGAACGGGAACATTCTGGGGTATCCCAACGGCCCCTATCAGGAGGAGTGGGACCAGTACAAAAATATCCTCAGCGCTCATGGCGTGGACGCGAGTTTCTACTTTGACATCCCCGGAAACCACGATGCATATAACGACCAATACTTCAGCTACTACCTGGCAAATTCCGTACAGGGAAGGGCGACCGGGAAGACGCAGGCATCCTGGTCGCGGGTCGGCCCGTGGGGGAAACACCACTTTATCGGGATCAACAGCGCTGACAATACCGGCGATGCATTCAGTATTTTCTGGCCGTTCGGAGACAGGGCGGGGCTGGACAGCAGCGAACTCTCCTCAATCAGCGCAGAGATGGCAGCTAACCCGGACGCGAACCTGACGCTGGTTTTCGGGCACCACCCCCTTGTTCCGACTGGCGACAGCGACGAAACCTACCTCCTGTACGGGAAAGACGAGTTCGTGGGTCTCATGAACAGTCATGGCGCATCGCTGTACGGGTATGGGCACACCCATGACTCGTCAGAGAAGTTTTTCACCCAGAACATGAGCGACGGTGTTTTCTACTTCAACGTAACAGATCTCGGCAAAGGCAGCCCCAACCAGTACATGATCACGGCCATTGACTGTAACGGAATCTCTTCGGTCACCCAGACCGTCGGCACATGGCCGGTTGTTCTCATTACTGCGCCCACGGACAGGCGCCTGGGGGGGATGGTCAATCCTTATGCTTATGCGGTGTCCACGGCAACGCCGAACCCGGTACGCGCGCTGGTTTTCGATCCGACTGCGGTCACGCAGGTTCAGTTCAGGGTAAGCGGGGGAAGCTGGCAATCCATGGAGAGCGTGCCCGGCAATCCCCGTCTCTGGCAGGGGGAATGGGATGCATCGGCACTGGCAGAAGGCGAGTATACGCTGGAAGTCCAGGCCACAACGGGTTCGGGAGTCCGGACGGATACCGTTGCCACGTACGCACACTATCAGGCGCCTGTGAACGGTGCCTGCGGCAGCAGCAGTGGCGGTGTCTTTGCGGAGCCGCCATACAGCAACCTGTGTTCCATTGGCATACCATCCGCCAGAGGAGCCTGGACCTGGAGCTGCATCGGTCACTATGGCGGGACTACCGCTGACTGTTCGGCCCTTTACGGGTATCTCCTCACGGTCAGCCTGGCCGGCTCCGGCAGCGGGAGCGTCCACAGCACCTCTGATGTCAGCGGCGTCCCGAGCGACATCTCCTGTACCGGCGGCTCTTGCAGTGCCGGCTATCCCAATGAGAGTATTGTCAATCTGAGCGCCTCCCCTGACAGCACATCCATTTTCACTGGCTGGAGCGGCGCCTGTACGAGCACGCCATGCACTGTAGCAATGGATGCAGCCAAATCCGTTACCGCTGCCTTTTCCGCTGCCCCCATGGCTAGGAACGCCACGACGGGCTTGGACTATGCAACTCTTGCAGCGGCAATAACCGCGGCAAGTTCCGGAAATGAGATCCGGACCTTGGGCAGCCGGTTGGACGAGGCTGTCCTCCTCGATAAATCGATAGTTCTGCGGGGAGGCTGGAATGCGACCTATACCGGCAAGAGCGGCCTGCCAACGTTGTTGCATGGAGACGTGACCATTCAGATCGGTGACTCGAGCGCGGAGACGATCGATGTCGAGGGCACACTGAGTATCCAGAACGGTAGCCTCCTGGTCGAGGGAGTCGTGCTGCGATAGCAGCTGACAGGGATGCGATTGAGGATAATTTTCTTCAAGTGCTCCACATGCGGCAAGTTGACAACAGGTAATATGTCTGTAGTTTTTGTGCTGAAGGTTTCTGGATTCGACTCTGGAAATATTTTTTAGAAATAAAGGAAACCTGGCGAATGAAAAATATACTCGTCATTGATCGTGAGCCTTCTTGCCGGACTGTGTTACACGATAACCTGAATGGGGTTCACCATGTTTTTGCCGTGGCAAGCGGCACTGAAGCGACCGCTCTTGCCCAACGCCAGCATCTGGACCTGATCCTGCTGGAGATGGAAATGTCTGAGGGGAGCGGCGCCGAAATATGCTCCCTCCTGAAAGACGCGAATGCAACGAAGTATATTCCGTTGATTCTGCTTTCTTCGTGCAGTCAGAAGGAAGATATCATCAATGGATTGCATGCGGGAGCTGACGATTACCTGACAAAACCCGTCTGCGTGAGTGAATTGCTCGCCAGAATAGATACGCACCTTCGCACCAGAGACTACTATGCCGACCTGGAAAAAGAAGATCTGTTGATGCTTCTGGAACTATCTGAAATCATTTCCGTCACCAGAAACCCGAAACGAATTCTCACGATCATCGTTGAAAAAATGGTTGCGGCTATTGATGTGTCACGGTGCTCGATTATCGGCCTGAGCGATGGCGGCGAATTAATTGTCAGGGCAAGCAGCGATCTTCCTGTCAACCAGGAGATCAAAATCGATCTGGCAAGATACCCGGAAATCGAGAAAGCCCTGGTCACCCAGCAACCCGTCGTTTTGCAGGACATTCGCAAAGACCCTCTCATGGCTCCCGTGAGGGATAAAATCCAGGGACTTTCAGATCACGCCATTTTTGTGGTGCCGATCATCAAGAAACAAAACGTCATCGGGACCTTTTTCCTGAGGACCGCATCCCCGAGAAAGGAATGGGTTTCGGCGAGAATCTTCAAGCTGTGCCAGCTGGTCGCGAACATTGCCGGAAATGCGCTTGAGAATGCGGTGATTTTCGAGGCGATGCATTCGCAGCGACAATTGCTCGAGGACCTGGCGCTCCGGGACAGCCTGACGGGTCTCCATAACCACCAGCATTTCCACACACGTCTTGAAGAAGAATTTTACAGAGCCGAACGTTATGCTTTGCCCTTGTCGTGCGTCTTTGCTGATATAGATCACTTCAAAAACATCAATGACAGTTACGGCCATGTAACTGGTGATGTAGTGTTAAAGCAGATCGGCAAGCGGATAGATGCGATACTTCGCAAAAGCGACCTTGCCGCCCGGTATGGTGGAGAGGAGTTTGCCGTCTTGTTGCCGAACACGGCACGGCAAGGGGCCAGCGACTTTGCCGAAAGGCTGGAACAGGAGATCAGCACGTTGTCGGTTCAACAGTTGAAGGGCACAAAGGTATCCATCAGCGTCGGCGTGGCGACCTTTCAGGACGGGAACATGCCATCATACCAGGATCTGGTGCAACAGGCCGACGAAGCCATGTATGCGGCAAAACAGGCAAAGAAGAAGAGAGGTTTTCCGGAAAACTGAGGTTTTTTTTGACATTTTCCGGCAGCGGTTCCCGTGGTTCCCGTTCTCCGCTTGATTCGCCTGTGGCAGGCGTTCATAAAATTTCTTTATGTCGTTTAATTGTTGTGGTATGAGGAATAATTGCCGGGTCCATTCCGCAAAACTTTGTGTTACTGAAACGGGACGAGGTCATCAGATATACCCATGAATATGATCAAGCACATGCTCCGGCCTATCACCAGTTTCAGCGACAAACAGCGGATGCTGATCTTGCAGGCCTGTTCCATTGTCCTGATATCCTCCATGCTCTGCTTTCTCGCCTACAGCTTTTATTCCATCAACAAGGAGAGCCGTGAGCGGCTGAGCGCGCTGGTTGACTTTATCGGTGCAGACCTGAAGTCCCCTATGGCCTTTGGTGACAGCCGGGCCGTCACCGAATCACTTGCGGTGATAAAGGCCGACTCGTCCATCAAGCAAGTCTTCGTGCTGAACGGGCACGACCAGGTCATCGCCTATTACCATCAAACGACGGGTGCGCCACCCAGGGATCTGCAGCAAAGCCTCAAATCCCTGCGATCCGGAATCAGGCGGCATTTCTTTGCGCTGAGCCCCGTGGTGGAGAGCGCAATCATCAGAGACGGTGCCAGGCTCGGCACAGTTTTGATTGAACAGAGC
The DNA here is from genome assembly GCA_002419385.1 of Geobacter sp. UBA5735. Classification (GTDB taxonomy): domain Bacteria; phylum Desulfobacterota; class Desulfuromonadia; order Geobacterales; family Geobacteraceae; genus RPRC01. Next base: position 22,017 of record DIFZ01000007.1, on the reverse strand, counting down.
GAGCACATCATCATCAACAAAATATCCGATACGACCGTTATCAGCGCCATCATCCTGCTGTTTGCGCTCGGGTTGAGCTACCTTCTTGCCGGTCGCTTCCAGCGGATTGTCACCGAACCGGTGACAGCCATGGCAGCTGTCATGCGCGAAGTGAGTTATACCAAGGACTATTCGAAACGGGTCCCCAGCTTCAATACTGACGAGATTGACCAGTTGGCCAAGAGCTTCAACGAAATGCTGTCGGAAATTGAACGCCGGGACGAGGACCTGCTGGACCGCCAGAATCAACTGCACCATATGGCGAATTTTGACAGCCTGACCAATCTTCCCAATCGTGTCCTTTTCAACGACCGCCTGGAACAGGCGTTGCGCCGAGCGGCAAGGACCGGTGAAAAACTGGCTGTGCTGTTCATCGATCTGGACGATTTCAAGATAATCAACGATACGCATGGCCATCGGACCGGCGACCAGCTTCTGTTGGAGGCGACCGCCCGGCTTGCGGCCGTTACCCGTGCCGGCGACACGCTGGCACGCCTGGGAGGAGACGAGTTCACGATCATTCTCCAGGATATCAAAACGGCGGAAACCGCCCTGTTGGTAGCCCGTAAGCATATGGAAAACCTGTTTCAACACTACCTGGTTGACAACAGGCAGCTGTTCGTGTCCGCCAGCGTCGGGGTGGCCATGTATCCTGAACATGGTACGACAGTTGAAGCCCTGGTCAGAAACGCCGATGCCGCCATGTACCTGGCAAAAGAAAGAGGTAAAAACAGCGTTGAACTCTTCTCTGATTCAATCAACTCCAAGCTTTCGGAGAAGCTGCTCCTCAGCAATGACCTGCACCGGGCCCTGGAACGGAGTGAATTTGAACTGTATTACCAGCCCAGAATAAATCTGACGCGGAATTCCTGGGCAAGCGCCGAGGCCTTGCTGCGCTGGAACCACCCGAAGCTTGGCAGGGTTCCTCCCGATAAATTCATACCACTGGCTGAGAAAAACGGCACGATTCTTCCGATCGGTGAATGGGTGCTCCGTGAGGCGTGCCGACAGTTGCGGCAATGGCATTCCCAGGGTTTCACGCTGCCGAGGATATCTGTCAACGTCTCGCCGCTTCAGTTGCAGCGACAGGATTTGATCGGCATTATCAAGGATGCATTGTCAGCATACAACCTCAGCGCTCAGGCTCTCGAACTGGAAATCGTGGAAAGTGCTCTGGTGGAAGATTCGGGCCACTCTGTCAGCATCCTGAAGGAATTGCAGAGCATCGGCGTCAAAATAAGCATCGACGATTTCGGGACCGGATATTCTTCACTCAGTTACCTGCGCACCCTGCCGATCGACATACTGAAGATCGACCGCTCTTTCATGATCAACGCTCATGAATCCGAGGAGGATCGACGAATCATAGCCGCAATTTGTGCCATGGCTCTCAGTCTCGAACTCGAAGTGGTCACGGAGGGGGTCGAGTGCGTCGAGCAGGAACAGATACTGATAGATCATTGCTGCCACGAAGCTCAAGGGTATTATTATGACCGCCCCATGGCGGCAGACGAACTGTCACAACGGTTCAAATCCTCACAAATACTCCTGGAAGAGGTCCATTACAGCCTGCCGACAGCGCCGGATCCACGTGCTGGATGTTTGTAGGTGACCTCTTTTTGCGAGAGCATCTTTTTTGATTGAACCATCACCTCTTGAAGAGAGCACAGATGGGAATCAGCCCCTTACAGTACGCCTTTTGAAATTACGAACAAGTTCTCAGTCGATGGCACTTGCATTTCTGGATTCCGGGGGCACCCGCAATCAACAACGGAGGGAAAAACGCATGAATAAAACAGCACTCTGCGTCGTCTGCATTCCCGCTCTCCTCCTCTTCTCGACGACTCTGGCACATGCAGCTGAGAAAAAAACAGTGTTCAATACCGAGAGCATCAAGTACGAATCTGGGACGGGGGCAGAGAGGTGTCAGGACAAGTGCCGCAGCAAATCCGGCCCTGATGTGCGATCGTTTGTTTCCGCGGGTTGGCAAATCATAAGCTCCTCGTCAAAAGAAGTAACAGGTGAGCATTATTACCTTGTTCCCTGCAATACCTGCAAACCACATGGCTGCACCTGTATCGGTACGGAGTACATTCTGCAGAAGGAAGAACCGGCCACAAAACCTGAGGCTGAAACCAACGCATTTCCTGCCCCCGGAAAAGAAAACCGGACCGTACTTCAACCCCGCGATAGCGAAGCATCAAAGAATGAACTTGACCTTCTGAAACAGGAAAATGCAGTGCTGAAACAGGAAAATGCCGTATTGAAACAGGAAAATGAGACCCTTAGAAGTCAAGTGCGGTCGCAACGGAAATAGGCTGGGAAAGGGGCCCTGCAGCGGGGGAATGCTTGCGGAGTCCCGTTTCATGATAGTATGGAGGTCTCGTCCTCTCCGTGCTTCAAGCGATTTCAATCTGGCAAGGAGTGTCTGTGAACGAACGGATAACCGATATAGAGATCCAGTTAATGCACCATGAAAACACCATTCAGCAGCTCAATGATGTGGTTACGAAGCAGCAGTATGATATAGAGAAGCTGCAGGCCGGGTTCCGGCAGCTGAAAGAGCAGCTCTTGAAAATACAGCCTTCCGACATCAGGGATGAGCGGGACGAAGAGCCGCCGCCGCACTATTGAGGATGCGGTGAGTGCTGTCGACGAAGTCCCTGACTTTTTGCACCGTCCACGTCCATACCGGTTTGAAATAATCCATTACTCTCATGATGCCCCCCTGTCGCTCCATCATGAACTTTCGCCATCTGGTTCGGACAGCTCTCCCGATACCTGGAACTTCCTCATGAAACGCCGGTCGATGAAATCCTTGAGAAGAAAGGCCGCCCGCCCGTCCCAGACAAAGCTGTTCTTCCAGAGGATCCCTGTTCCGTTGCCCATGTTCAGGATCTGCAGGTAGGACCCGCCGGGATCGAACCGCACCGGCTCGCTCCCCTCGAGGGCTGCCATCAGGTTGTGATAGAGCACCGGGTTCTGCCGAACCGCGTACACGCCGACCTTGTCGAGAGGATTCCCGGCCAGTGAAATGCAGTCGCCTCCACCGAAAATGGCCGGATGTGCCGTGCTGCGCAGGAAGGAATCCACCAGCAACCCGCCATCACTCCCTGTCGGGAGCCCGGAACCGGCAAAGATCGCGGAAGGCTTCACTCCCAGGGCCATGAATGCTAAATCATGGAGAACGGCGTTACCGTTCTGCAGGAGTATTTCCCTTTCCGCAACCTGTAGTGCGCGGGCGTCCTTCCCCTCCAGAACACGGACACCCCGCTTCCCCAGTGAAAGGAGCGCACGGTTTCGCGCCTGTTCCGGGGCTTTTCCCAGCACCTTGCTCCCTCCCAGCAGGGTTATTTCCGCCCGGTGTGGCGTCCCGTGCGCCAGCCGCCAGACATTTGCGGCAATTTCGACTCCGGCCGGACCGCCGCCGACCACCGTCAGTTTGAGGTCGCGTTCCCGTAATCCCTCCTCGATCCGGAGGCGGGCGGCATACAGGTTGAGAATCGGCTTGACCGGTATGATCCGTTCAGAAGAAGCGGCAAGCGCGTCCAGGGGGATGCCGCTTCCCGTGTTGAAAGAGACGATATCGTAGTCAACTTCACGCCCTGTATCGAGCAGGATGGATTTGCCGCCCGGGTCGATGCGGACCGCTCTGCCTTCCAGGAAGGCGGCTCCGCGCTGCTCCGCCATTTTCCGCACGTGGAAACGGATCTGGCGCACCTGGTAGATGCCGGAAAGCACGCCCGGACCCATGCCCGAATAGTAGTGATGGGAGTCGGGGCTGACAACGGTGACACGATACCCCTTTCCGGTAAAATCGGCGAGACGGAGCAGCACGGTCAAGTGCGCATGTCCGCAGCCGACAATGAGGAGTTGTTTGGCCATCTATCTTACCCCCGTTCTTCTTCTCATGGGGACAGCAACGCCCTGACGATGTTTTCTTCGACAAGCCAATGCCATCAAGTATCGTTGAAACGCTGAATTTGACAAGGGTACTTCATGCTCCTGCCATCAGGCAATCTCAACGCGGCATCCAGCGCTCCGGCATCGGCCTGGGCTCTGCATGACGAAAGGATGCGGCTTATCCGACTTCTGGTATACTGGCTCAGTCAGGCCATGAGTGCCGGGTACCCGGCGGACACTCGTCAGCCCCGTTCTGTTCTGCCGGAGATGCTGACCAGCTGCTCATGGAACAACAAGAGCGTATCTGCACTGGATGGTTAGTGTCATGAACAAACAGCAGGAACTGATGCCCCGGGATGAGCACAACGCGCATCTCGTCGCCAATGTCCATCCCGCTGAATGGGCCAATCCCGAGCCGGCCGGCCGCTATAACCTGGTGGTGGTCGGCGCCGGCACCGCGGGCCTGGTGACGGCAGCCGGCGCTGCCGGCCTGGGGGCAAAGGTGGCGCTGGTCGAGCGTCACCTCATGGGGGGCGACTGCCTGAACGTGGGGTGCGTTCCCTCCAAGGGCTTCATCAGTGCATCGCGGGCGGTGCACGGGGTTCGCGGCGCAGGAGAGTTCGGCATATCCTGCGGCGAGCCGATCACGGTTGATTTCAGTGCGGTCATGGAGCGGGTGCGGCGACTGAGATCGGATATCAGCATCCATGATTCCGCGGCCCGGTTCAGGGACGAACTGGGGGTGGATGTCTATTTCGGGGAAGGCCGGTTTGCCGGTCCGGACGTGCTGGAGGTCGAGGGCAAGCAGCTGCGTTTCGCCAAGGCTGCCGTATGCGCCGGAGCCAGGGCGGCCGCACCGCCCATACCCGGTCTCGCCGAGGCAGGCTATCTCACCAATGAAACGGTCTTCTCCCTGACGGAGCTCCCACCCCGGCTCGCCGTGATCGGCGCCGGCCCCATCGGCTGCGAGCTTGCACAGGCCTTTGCACGTCTCGGCAGCAGGGTGAGCATGGTGGGGCATCGATCGGAACACATCCTCCCCCGCGAGGATCCCGATGCCGCGGGAATTCTGCACAAGGTTTTTGCACGGGCGGGAATCGAACTCTATCTGCCAGTCCAGGGGCTCCGGGTTTCCCGTCAAGGAGGGGAAAAGCTTCTTCGCTTCGAGTATGGCGGCAGGCAAGGCGGGATCGATGCGGATGCGATCCTGGTCGGCGTCGGACGGGCGCCGAACGTGGAAGGGCTCGGCCTGGAAGCCGCGGGTATCGATTACGACCCGCTGCGGGGGATAACGGTCGATGACCGGCTCCGCACCAGCAATCCTCGCGTGTACGCTGCCGGAGATATCTGCTTCCCGTACAAGTTCACCCATACTGCCGACGCCCTTGCGCGGATCCTTATCGCCAATGCCCTGTTCAACGGGCGCAGGAAGAGCTCGGCCCTCGTCGTGCCGTGGTGCACCTACACCGACCCGGAAATCGCCCATGTGGGGATGTACGCCCGGGATGCCGAACAGCGCGGGTTCGCCGTCCAGACGCTGACCGTGCAGCTGGCGGATGTGGACAGGGCCGTACTGGACGGCGAGACCGAGGGGTTTGCCCGGGTGCATCTGAAAAAGGGGACGGACCGGATGCTCGGCGCCACGATCGTGGCACGCCATGCCGGTGAGATGATCAACGAGTTTTCCCTTGCCATGACCAATGGTTTGGGGTTGTCGTCCATCGGCCGGACCATTCATCCCTATCCCACCCAGGCCGAAGTCGTGAGAAAGCTGGCCGACGCTTACAACCGCACCCGTCTGACCCCTTGCCTGAAAAGGGTGCTGTCCCGGTGGTTGAAATGGCAGCGAGGCTGACGTCCTTTGCGGCGCAGGCCGGAGCGCAGCACTTCGATAGGCGATGGTGCGAGCACCGCGCAACGCCGCAGATGGGCTCCGTAATAGCTATGGTTTTTCGACAGTTTGCTGATATGGCTGACAGTTGCAGCTTGACATTGGTGAAATGAATCCCCATCATGGCGCAGGTGCAACGGTGGCGGGCATGCGGTTTTTCCCGGAGTCGCCTGCAAGACCGGATCGACAGGAATGCTGTTTTCGGATGGAAATCAGATAAGGAGTGATTCACCATGCCCCGAGGAATATGTCATCGACACGGCCCGGAACGCCCCTGTACCTGCGGCATGGGCAATCTGTACCGGTTTGTCGAGCCCGTAACCCTGTTTCTCCTGAAAACCCGGGGCAGGACTCACGGTTACGATCTGGTCGGCGCTTTGAACGACAACGCGCTCACTGATTCACGCATCGAACCAGGCGCCTTGTACCGGACGCTGCGCAGGCTTGAAGAAAACGGCTTTGTGGTCTCCAACTGGGATGTCAGTGGGGCCGGGGCTGCGCGCAGGGTTTACGAACTGACACCGGAGGGGGAGGAGCATCTGCACGAATGGATGGTGGTGCTGGAGCGGATGTCAAAGTCACTCACGAGGTTCGTGAATGACGTGGGAGCCGTTCTGGGAAAGGCTGTTCACCAAGACGGGGGGCACTAGCTCTTGATCGTGCCATCCACGGCTTCCTTGTCTGTTGCAGGCTTGTCCGATACTGCTCTCTCCGCTTCCGATCCCTTGTTCCCCGCGAATCCCTCAATCCATCGGGATAGTGCCCTGCCGTTCCGGAGCGTCTCTTCGGGGATGACGAGGTTGTTCCTTGCCGCCAGGTCACGGGCGTATTTCAGCTGGGCATCGCTCGGGCCGCCGTTGGCAGCCGGCGCGGGCGGCTCGTAAAACCCCATCTTGCGGTGGACGCCCCTGCAGAAGCGCTGCCAGGTTTCCTTTTTCTCCACGATCAGGTCCAGAAAGTTTTCCATCCTGCTGGTAAGCGCGTAATCGATCACCCAGGGATGCTTTTCAGCCAGATAGTCGACGAGGTCTTCTCCTGGTTGCAGGGGAACGACCTTGCCTTTTTGCTCTTTTATATAACCCCGGTCGATGATGTTCTTGGTGATGGTGGCGTAGGTTGACGGGCGGCCGATGCCAAGCCGCTCCAGCTCCTTGACCAGGGAGCCCAGCGTGAACCTGCCGGGTGGTTTGGTTTTTTTCTCCTCCAGGATTTCCCTCCGCTTCGGCACCAGCTCGCCCACATCTACCGGAGGGAGCAGCTGCAGCTTCTCTTCTTCCCCCTTTTTTTCCTTTTCCTCATCAATGTCAGCGTAGACTTTGAGAAAACCTTCGAATTTCAGGACCCTGCCGGAGGCCTTGAACTTCTGTCCGGCCACCTCGAAGAGCATGGTTGTGGAGTCGTAGAGTGCAGGGGCCATCTGGCTTGCGATTGCTCGCCTGAATATGAGGTCGTAGAGCCTGGCATGGTCCGCGGTAAGCCCCTCTTTCCTGATCATGTCGGGTATCTCAGCGGCCGAGTGCATATGGGTGGGGCGGATGCCTTCATGGGCGTCGGCCTGAGTGTTTTTCGATTTGAACCGGTGGGGTTTGGCGGGAAGATATGCTGCTCCGAGAGCTTTTTCCAGGAACGTGCGTATCTCGGTGATGAAGGACTCATCCATGCGCACGGAATCGGTGCGGTGATAGGTGGTCAGACCGTGGTCGAAAAGTCCCTGCGCCAGCTTCATTGTCTGTTCCGGGGTGAACTTCAGGCGCGCGGCAGCGGCTGCCTGCAGGTCAACGGTCGTGAACGGCGGTTTGGGGGACTGGCGGGAGTCCTTTTTCTCGACTTTGACCGCACGGGCGTGGGTTTCCCCCCGGAGCCCATCCATGACTGCCCGGGCCTCGTCCAGCTTCCCGAACTTCCCCTTGACGTGGCGGGCGAGGAATACCGCGCCTTCCTTGTCCAGTTCTATATCAATCACCCAGTACGGGGCCGGGGTGAAGTTCCGGATTTCTCTCTCCCGGTCCACCACCAGGCGGACGGCCGGGGACTGTACCCGCCCGACGCTGTATTTCCTGCGGAGGCTTTTGCTTGCCAGGGGAGAGAGGATGTAACCCACCAGCCGGTCGCCGATCCTCCGGCCGAGGAATGCGTCGTAGAGGCCCCTGTTTGTCTCCTCGAACGGCACAGCCCTGGCAAGGGCCTCCTTCAGGCCCTTTTCGGTGACCTCGTACACCTCCATGCGCAGGCATTCCCTTGCGACCGCTTTCACTTCCTCATGAATGTGGCAGCTGATGGCGTAACCTTCCCGGTCCGGGTCTCCGGCGAGCATGACGGTTTCGCCCTGTGCCGCTGCCTGCAGTTGCTTCGGCAGGTGTTTTTTCTTTTCGTGGTAGACAAACGTCGGTTCATAGGTCTTGAGATCGACACCCATCCGGCTGTCGGGGAGATCTTTGAAATGCCCGACCGTGGACATGGTTTTCACCTTGAGAATCGACTGTATTTTCTTCGCCTTGGTCGGCGATTCGACAATAATGAGCATTGAGTGTTATGCCTTGCATGAATGAGGTGTTATCCTGATTATTCGTTCCAGCAGGTCGTCAACCATACCATCTTGGCGTGACAATTCCAAGAGCGTGCCTGCCGGTTTTCAGTGCCCGTTTCCATCTGGTGCTTGTGCCGCCATGGCCCATCCGTGATGGATCCGGTCAGCAACCCGTTCATGTCCGGGCATTATAACCTCCCGGTTCAATTGACAATCCAGGTGGTACAGTTAGAATTGCTACAAAGCCGAAATTTTGATTATTTGTCTGCATAAACAACTCTCCACGACCTGTTGAAGCTCATCATGGCACACATCCGGTATTTATTGCCATCCTCTTGAGCAGCACGAACGCGAAGCCATAACCGGTACGGTAAAGATTTGCTGAAGGCGGGTCCCCTGGTGCGCCTGCAGCAGGAGGTACGGACCATGAAAAAGGCGGCATTTTCCTGCCTGGTGTTCTCGCTGTGGCTGAGTCTCGGTGTGGCGGGCGTCCGGGCCCAGGATGTGGGATGGATGCAACAGGGCGTGCGCGCATGGTATTTTGGCGCCGCAGGATCCCAGAATGCTGAGGAAGCCTATCTGTTCAGCGCTGTCAGCGGCGCAAATGTGCAAGTGACCAAACATTCAGGAGTAAACTACTGGGCTTCTGTCGGCCCGGTAGAGACCAGCAATCATTCCTTTCTCGACAAGGGGCCCTGCTGGATACACCCGGATGTGCTCCAGACCCTGCAGAGTGGAGACACCTGGAAAGGGCAGGTGATCGCCACGGTACTGCGGGAAACGCATACGTATGAAAGCTTTCTGCAGCAGTTTTCCTTTGACTACCTCCTTCTTCCGATAAAAACGTTGTTCGATCTCCAGGCTCAGCGCGAGCTGGTAAAGATAGTTTATTATATTGACCAGTTCAGTACCGGGATTGCCTATTTTGATGTGGAAACCGGTTTGCTTCTGCTCTATGAAACTTCGAGTGGATATGTCACGATATTTTTCCTGCTGAGCGAGATCAATTATGATTTCGCCACTCACCAAGCTTTTGCCGAGGACGGTGGACCCCATACCGGTTTCAAGTCATCGATTACCAAGACGACTAATGCCGGACAGTATCTCATGATGCAGTCAATGGTTGAAACCCGCTATGGCAACACCGTGCAGATGTGGGTTTCAGCTTCGGCTGGGGGCACCAGCGCTTATCTGCCGCCCAACGAAAAACTATTGTTTTTTCGGCAGCGTGCCGGTCTTGCGACACAAGCTTATGACCGCCACTCCGAAGTACCCACCCGAAAACTGGAATGAATATGGCGACTATCTTTGGTGGTGGGTACCGACGGCCGCATTGCAGAGCACACCAATTGACGTTTTTGGTGTCCCGATGACAAGAACTTCCACCAATCCTTATACCTTTACGGCTACGGGGGTTGGTACTGGCCTGTATTTCACCAGTTTGATTTTTGACAGTAATGGTTACATGACAGACTTTGCTGCCAGTTACCCCGCCATCGGCCTGACCATTCCCCTTGGCCCTTCTGCTTCCCCGAGCGTGCCTATTCACGATCTCGATGGAGTGAGCTACTATAGTGATACCATGGGCAGGGCTGAACCGGTTGTGGTCTCCCACCGTCTCAGTCTGACCGTGGTGAGCAACACAGCAGCCAAGGGGGGAGGCACCGTTACCGGCAACGGGGGGCTTTCCTGCACCGGCCACGGATCCAGCGCCTCGGGGATGAGCGGCACCTGCCAGGCAGATTTCACTGCCGGGACGAACGTCACCCTTTACCAGACTCCCGACGCCGACTCGACCTGGGCCGCGTGGAGCGGTTCCGTCCAGGGCTGCGGGACCAACCAGTCCTGCCAGGTGGCCATGAACAGCGACAGGGACATTACCGTCACCTTTCCCTACTCGTTCATGGCACGGGTGAGTTCAACGACCCAGGGTTTCGAGTCACTCACGGCGGCGTATGGCAATGCCGGCCCAACGGACACCATCTATGGCCGGGCAGTCACCTTTGCGGAGAACCTTACCCTGGGCGGCAGCAAGGCGATCACGCTCCTTGGCGGGCGTGACGCCTGGTACGCCCCGCTGAATGCCTGGACAACCCTGCAGGGGATGCTGACAATCCAGCGTGGCTCACTGGCAGTGGACCGTCTGGTGATAAGATAGTACCCATCCGGGAAAGTCCGGATGGGTACAGGTGAAGTGTTATACGCTAGTGCACCAGTATTTTCTGCATCGGGAGGTTCAGCTTCGGGACCAGTCGGATATCGGCAGTGGACGTCTTCCCGGCCTGTACCGTGATTCGCCTGCTGCCGTCCTGATAGTTAGTTTTTTCGAAGGTCATGGAATGGTTGCCGGACGGGATGTTCGCAAAGCTGTAGTTGCCGGATGTGCCTGAACGGGTTTTCTGGCTGCCGAGCGTGACAGTGGCCTGGGCTAAGGGTTTGCCGGTCTTGCTGTCGGTGATCCTGCCTCGCACCTGCCCGTAACCGGCAGCGGGTTGCAGGAGCAGGGGAGTCGTTGTGGGCCTGATCTCCTGGCGCTCCATGCCTTTCAGGGAGAAATCTTCCGTGCTGGTATGGTTGGAGCGGACTGCCACGGTTTTGGCTTCCATCTGGTAGTTCCGGTGGCTTGCCGCAACGCGGCAGTTGCCCGGCTGCACGTCACTGATGTGGTAGATGCCCCTTCGATCGGTGCGTACGGCCTGCTGTCCGTAAACCTGGACGGTGGCGTCGTCAAGCGGTTTGCCGCTCCGGGCATCCCGCACCACACCGGAAAGATGACCCTTTGCCCGGCCTGGAGCGGGGGCCGGCTTGACTGACAATGCTTTCCGGATCTCGGCTGACGATTTTTCCAGCGTGAAATCCCGCACGACGCTCTGGGCGCCCTTCAAGGCGACAGTTCCGCTCGCTTCCTGGTAGCCGGCTTTTCTGGCCAGCAGCCGGTAGGTTCCCTGCTTCAAGCCTTTGAATTCATAAATCCCCTGGCTATTGGCGAAGACAGACAAGGCACCGCCAGTGTATGCCGCAGTGACCTTCGCGCCGGGGAGCGGCTGCCTGCTCCTGTTGCTCACGTTCCCTTTAAGGCTGGCTCCGGCGCCCCGGGTCAGGACTGCCTGTTTGCCAAGGGCAGGGGATGTCAGAGACGTGCCCTGGTAAACGGTCTTGCTTTGCACAACTTTCTTGCCGGCCACATTCACCTGCTGGGTCTGGACGGTGGAACCGCCTGTGCGCACGAGGACCTGGTAAGCGCCCTGGGGCACGTTGGCGAACATGTACCTGCCCTGTGAATCGGTACGGACCATCCCCACGCCCCTGACCATTACCAGTGCACGGGCGACAGGCTTGCCCTTGGCGTCGCGCACCACTCCCTTGATTGCTCCCGATTGGGCAGGTCTGGCGCCGGCTTTCGCAGCGATGATGACGTTGGACGGCAGGATCTTGACCCTGGCGGCTTTCCTGCCGGCGGCGCCGGTCCCGATCTGCCAGTCGGCGATGGCCATGCGGCCGGGCTGCAGCTGGACCTTGCCCGCAGACAGCTCCCGGCCGTCTTTCAACACCTTCATGGTGGCAAAACGCCCGCTGGGGATGTGGGGAATGATGTAGGAGCCGGAGCTGTCGGTGGTCGCGCTGGCACCGGATACAGGATCGGTCACCGTGGCGCCTTCCACCGGGTTGCCGGCATCATCGGCAACCACGCCGCTGATATCGGACGTGGGCTCCTCGACCGGGAAGTAGGCCCCCTCCATGTCGCCCGGCGGAGGAGCCTGGTCCTGGCTGAAACTGGTGAGGGCGGTGCGGATCTCCTGGATTTTGAGTATGCAGTTTAACGCTTCGCTCAGGAGTTCATTGACCTTGGCGATGCCGCTCGCCATCTCGGCGCTCTCCGGCTGGGGTTCGCCCTCGGGCGGCTGGGTGACCGCCTCCTGGGTGGAAGCGGCGATGATATTCTGCAATTCGGTTTTGCGCTGGGCAATCTCCTGGTCAACGGCGTCGGTGTCCTGGCCTTGCGTTACCAGGGAAACCTTGTTGTCCAGCGAGGAGCGCAAACCTTCCAGCGCCTGCTGCAGCGAAGTGATATCCCTGCCTTCCGCTGCGCCGCTTGCCACCAGTGATTCGGCTTCGGCGATGACTTGCTGCAATTCCTGATCGTCTTCATATGATGCCGCGCCCTCCTCGCCGGCAGGTTGCTGGGCCTGGGTTTCCGCGGGCATGCTTTCTTCTGTTGTTTGGGCCGAGGGGACGATCGTCTGGTGCACCTGTTGCGCCAACTGGTCAAGGGCAGCGCCCAGGGCCTGGCCCAGGGAGGTCCGGGCGAAAGCGCTGCTCTTGAAATTGTAAGCTTCCCATCGGCGAACGTCATCGATTGTCGGGCTGGCTTCCGCTCCGGCGCCGTTGGCGCGCAGGCTGGTGACCGTGCCGCTGTCGACTGCAATCAGTTCTGCGTAGAGACCGACATCACATGACAGGGCGCTGTCGCTTTTGATTCCCAGGATTCCGGAGCGCAGCAGGTACCGGACTCCCTGCTGCCTGCCCAAGGCCGTCAGCTGGTCTATCTGCATGCTGGAAATCTCCTGCGCCCCCTTGACCGGCCGCACCAGGACATCCTGGTAGGAAAGGGTCAGCTTCTCCTTGAAGTCCTGTTCGATCTTGTGCAGCTGCTTCTGCGGGATCTGGTTACCGCTTTCATCCTGGACCGGGAGCATGCCGATTGAAGCGACCTCGGCCTAGGCCGGAACGGCCCTCCCCATTGCCAGGCAGATTGTGGACAGCATCAACAAGAACACAATGGCTGCATTTTTCATGGTTTCATTCCCCTGGTTCTCAGATTTATTCTGTACCCGTATTTCGAAGAAGGCAGTGATGAAGCATATGCTCTCAATGGTGCGAATGTCTTCACCTCAGGCACATGGACAGTGTCTTTCGATTCCGTTCCTGTTCCCGTACCGGCCGCTCTTCGGCCTGTTGCGCAGAAGAATGGCTGTTCACCGTTCAGAGGCCGATGCAGGCGAGGGCTCATGACTTTCCTGACAGGATGCCTTTTACCAGTTCGCTGGCTTCTTTCCCGTCGTACTGTCCCGTATAATGGACTCCCATTGCCTTCATGACCTTGCCCATGTTCGACGGAAGCGCTTCGATGGCTTCAAGCACCATCACCTTGCCGATTGCTTCCGCCAGTGAGTCGCCGGTCAGCTGGGAGGGGAGATAGTCCATGAGAATGTCGATCTCTCGCCGGGTATCATCCCGGGCAGTGGAGGTCCCGCCGCTCTTGTCGAGCGCCTGCAGGTTTTCTTTGGCGTTTTCGATGAATTTTTTCACGAATCTGACGACCGCGGTATCGTCAGGCTGTTTCACATCCTTGCATGCATCGGCGATCAGCACGCCGAGAAGGTTTCTCTTTTTTTCGTCCTTGGCCTTCATGGCGTTCAGCCTGTCTGCCCGAATTTTCTCAATAAGCATGTGTGCGCCTTTCTTCGTTGATTGTGAAGGGCGGCTGCGGTAACCGCCGCTGCCCCGGACATCCTTGTGACGTTCTGATAAAGGAAGGTCCGTGTCCACCCCCTTCCGACAGGTTCAGGACGAACACGGTTTGTTTTCGCCTGTTCCCGTGCCGGCAGGGGAACATGACTCGCACGGCACCTTTGTCTGGCAGAGTCCGCAGCCCGTTTCCATGACGCCGTAAAGCTCCCCGACGGTGCTTCTCACTTCCCCGTAAGCGTAGTCCTTGCATTTCTCCTTGTCGTGCCCCTGGCGGGAAATGGCGCCCGCCGGACAACGCCCGATGCAGACGCCGCAGCTGCCGTCGCGGAAAAACAGGCAGTTGCTCCACGGGTCGGAGCAGCTTCTCCCTGTCGGGGTGACCACCGCGTTGGTAATGACGCTGCCGCAGCGATGAGCAATGCCTTTGTCGGTTATGAAACCGTCGCTCAGGCTGAAAGTCCCCAGACCCGCTGCATAAGCCGCATGACGCTCCGACCAGGTAGAGGCCATGCCGACCCGCGGGTCCATTACCGGCTGCCACATGCCGGAAAGAAGCGGGGCAACGGCCTGGGCTCCCGCAAATCTGAGCATTTCCACCACGCGCATCCGGAGCAGGGTGTTGAAGTGTTCTCCGTGCGCGCGTGTCAGTGCCCACGGGCGGGAGGGCATCACTTCTTCCCTGCCGTTGCTTTCCCGGGTCGATTGCGTTATGGGCAGAATCCAGCAGATTACGGTAGCCGCTTCTCCGGCTCGCTCGCCGTAAGAGTTTTTCATAATCTCACGGGGGGTCAGGTGAAACGGGCCAATGACTTTCTTGTATTCGCTGAAGAGCGGGTCATCCGCTGCGGCGAACCCGATCAGCGGTTCCTCGAAATACGGCTGTTCGCAGTCCGGGAAACGGTTGTCCGGGCTTTCGAGCACGAAACTGACGATCTGGTCGCGAATTACACTTTCCATGTCCACTCCCCTTGATTGCCGCACTCCCTGGCGGTGAAGCTTGCTGCTGTTACAGGGTTTTCAGGGCGGACGTTACATGAGCATTTTTCGGCATACGATTCTCAACGCACGAAGCTGCACCCTGCCCAGCTTTGATTGCTGTTTGAAATTGACCTGAGGTTGCAGCGTGACACCTCATTTTAGGCCCGAAAGGGACATTTGACAAGTCGAGAGAGCGCTGTCGACGGTTTTCCGCACTGATCGCACATCTGCCTGCCTACGTAATGAAAATTCTGCTACTATGAAAACACTCAACGATGATTCTCTCGCAAAAAGTACGAAACACCTGCAACCCGTCATTCCGGTGACCGCGTGTCGCCGTAGCTTTAGCGGTGGCGCAAAGCAGGAATCCAGTCTATTCACTAGGTTTCACCCCTCCCTGGACCCCGTTTTCCAACGGGGTGACGACTGTTTGCGGATGCATCGACAAGAGAGGAGACCCTGTCATGAATTCACTCATTCTGTATGAAGTGGCAACGCGCTGCTGCCAGGCGAGACTCGTCAAACGTTATGCGGTCTTCTTTTCGTTCATCATTCTGGCGCTGGTTTCGACATCACGGGCCGGTGAACATGCCCGGGCCATGCCAACCACGCTTCCGGCGAAGCACCTGATCCTGATCGTGGCGGACGGAATGCATCTGGAGCATGAGCGGGCAGCCAACAGGTATCTGTTCGGGAACCTTGATTCCGGCCTTGCACATTGGAACTTCGAATACCGGGGTGCTGCCACCACTTGGGACGTCACCACCTACAACCGCTATGCGCTGGCGGCGGGCAAGGGCATTTTCACGGGTGACGGGTCGGTGCGGGATGGTGCCACGTTCAACCCCCTGCTTGGCTATGACCCTGAACGGGGAGGTTCCGCTCCCTATCCCATCGATGTTTCCGGCGATGCTGCGTATTACGGCATGAGGTTGAAAGACGGCACGTCCGGGCGGCCGAAATATCCGGGGACCGACTCAGCTTCTGCCGCCACTGTTCTGGCGACCGGTTTCAAGACAGACGGCGGCACTATTTCCTGGCGCACCGGAGACCCTGACGGCGGCCGCCTGACGACCATCGCCGAGATGTACCGCAAGCAGCGAAACGCCTCCATCGGCATAGTGAGCACCGTACCGTTCTCCCATGCCACTCCCGCAGCGTTCGTCAGCCATAACAGGAGCCGGAGGAATTTCGAGGAAATCGCTGCGGAAATACTCACTGAATTCAAACCGGAGGTGGTTATCTCCGGCGGTCACCCCCTGTTTTCCGGCCCCGATCCGGCAGAGCAGTTCAGGTTCATTTCCGCACGGCTCTACCAGGGCATCAGGATGAAGGGGGAGTATGCCGTCGCCGAGCGCACGAGGGGCCTTGACGGTGGCAGGATTCTGGCGCAGAAAGCCGAGGAAGCGGTGCGCGGGGGGAAAAAACTGTTCGGGCTCTTCGGCGGCAGCGGCGGAAACTTCGAATACCACCGGCCGACCAGCGACGGCTCCGCCCTGATCACTCGCGGCTCAACCGAGAATCCCACGCTCGCCGAGGCAGCCCGGGCAGCCCTGAAGGTCCTTTCCCGCAACCCGAACGGCTTTTTTCTCATGATCGAGCAGGGGGACATCGACTGGTCCAACCATGACAATGACTTTGCCGGGATGATCGGCGGCATCTGGGACCTGGACGGGGCGGTGAAGGCTGTCGAGGCGTTCGTCGACTGCCCCGGAGATGATGTCACCTGGCGGAACACGCTGTTCATCGTCACCGCGGACCATGCCAACAGCTTCATGCGGCTGAGTACCGACCCGGCGAAACAGCTCGGCAAGGGACGTCTTCCCCGCCAGCAGCGGAAATCGGGTGACTCCGGGCGAAACCCGGCCGGGGAGTGGGACTACTCCGATGGCGAAGTGGCGTACGGATTTGACGGTAAGGGAGTCAACGCCCATACCAACGAGCCGGTAACTGTTTACGCCCGGGGCGCCGGGAGTTTCCTGTTCAGGGATTTCGAGGGGGCCTGGTATCCCGGCACAAAGCTCATGGACAACAGCCAGGTCTACAGGGTGATGTTGACGGTTCTCGGCCTGAATGATGAAAACCTGGCCGGCGCAGAGAGGCCCGGGAAAGCCCTTCTTCTCCCCAAGGGTACGCCACAACCGGCCAATCCGCCATCAGACACTCAGCAGCCGGTCACTGCAGGACCGTGACACAGGGAATCCCTGTGTCACGGTACGCGATCAGCTTCCCGGCAGACTGACTTCGACTATCTGACGAGCAGCACGGGGCATTTGGCTCCCAGCAGCACGTGTCGTGCTACGGTGCCGATCATGTATTTTGCCAGACCGGTGGTGCCGAGAGATGAGATCACGATAAGGTCAGCGGCTCTTTCGTCGGCATCCTTCAGTATCATGTCGTAAGGCACCCCGTCTTTGACATCGAGTGTCGCTTTGGCTGCTTCTTCTCCCACGAGCCGTTCGATCTGTTTCTTTGCGCCTTCCTTTGCGCCTTCCATGACCTGCCGCTGCAATTCTTCGCTCAATTTGACGTCGACACAGTAATCGACCGTGCATTGCTGGACATGGTCCGGGATCACGTGCAGGACGAAGATGTCTGCGCCGAACTGTTTCGCAATGTCGAATCCCTGAAGAATAGCCTTGTCAGCGTGCTCAGACATGTCGGTTGGAATCAGGATCCTGGTGGGTTTGAACATGACGGGTTTCCTCCTTGTGAATGAGATTGCGGCGTCGAACCGCCCCGGGATACAATCTCTAACTGTGCACCTTGACGTGCATTGAGTCCATTGATTCTATCCCTCGAAATAAGTATACCTGATAACATCAATGTGTGGAGGCATGTGAGAATTAATTTATGCTGATGATCGTGTGAAAGAGGGCGTGTCGACTGGGAGTCTGCAAAGTGAGAAAGTTGTGGTATCCTGTCTCTTCATGGGGTCTCTGCCCTGTAATCCGGATCAGACGATGATCCCCTCAAGGAGGACGTATGCGCAGGTTAGTGATGGTTGTGTTGGCTGCATCGTTGTGCTGTGCCCCGCTGGGCTGCCAGAAAAAAGAGGGCCCCGCGGAAGAGGCGGGAAAAGAGGTCGACAAGGCGGTGGAAAAGGTCGACGAGGCAGCCAAGGAGGCGACCGAGAAGGCTGGAAAGAAGATGGAAGAGGCAGCTGACAAGTTGAAGGGCGCGGCGGAAAAGACCGGTGATAAGTTCAAGGGGGCGACCGAGAAGGCGGGTAAGGAACTGGAGGAAGCCGGCAAGGCGGTGCAGGAGAAGGCAGCCAAATAGCGGTTGTTCAACAGCATCCTGCCATGATCGGGAAAAAAAGCGCGGGGACTGTCGGTCCCCGCGCTTTTTTTGCAGGCAGTTACGGCACTTCGATTGTTACGGTGTGTCGCAGGGCCGGCGTTGCTGAGTTCTCCTCCTTGGACTACTGGTTGTGCACCAGGAGCATCTGCGACGGCATGGGCGCCGGGAAACCCGCTGCCGACAGCGATTCGCGAATGGTCCGGTTGCCGTCGAAGTAGACCTGCCAGTAATGATCATTATGGCAGAACGGTCGCACTGCGAGCACCGGCCCGACCAGGTTGAATTCAAGAATTTCCACCTCCACCGCCGGTTCGGCCAGTACATTGGGCACTGTGGCGAGTTTTTCCCGCAAGAGCTGCATCGCCGCCACATGGTCAGCGCTGCCGGACAGCTGGCATTTCAGCTCGACCCTGCGGAAAGGATTTGCCGTAAAGTTCTGTATCGTGTCGCCGAATATCTTGGCGTTGCCGATCAGGGTATGCACGTTGTCCATGGTGTTGATGGTGGTGGCAAAGAGTCCGATTTCGACTATCGTTCCGGTTATCCCGCCCGCGGTTACGAAATCGCCGACTTTGAACGGCCGCAGCACGATCAGGAAACCGCCGGCTGCCAGGTTGGACAGAAGACCGCCCCAGGCGGCGCCCACAGCAAGGCCGATACCGGCAACCAGGGCGGCAAACGTGGTCGTCTGTACCCCGAAGTAACCGAGTATGGCCACAACCAGCACGATGTTCAGCGTGACCGCGACAAAGCTGCCGATATAGCGGATCAGGCTCGGGTCGACCTTCTGTTTCTCGAACGCGCTCTTCATCATGCGCCCGACAAGGCCGATGAGCCATCGGCCGACAATCCAGAAGAAAATGGCAGCAAGGATCTTGGTGCCGATAGCCGTGGCATACGTTACGAACAGCTGTTGGTACTGCGCTGCGTTTTCCATACGTAGTCCCTCCTTGAAAGTGAATTGTCCATCCCAATCGAAGTTCTGACCTGGCAGATAAACGGCAGTTCACTGTCTCGGACTCATTATGGGATGCAATATGCTTTCAATTATAGTAGCAATACACATTCTGTCTAACAGTGGGTAAGATTTTTTCGAAATGTCGTTGGAACTGCAAGATTGTCGTTGCCGATGCATCGAATTGGACTGAAACTGGAATGGGCTTGTTACCGTCCTGTCAGGAGCGCCCGGACGTGACTTCCAGGATCACGCAGTCCGGGCTTTCCCCGGGGCAGAACCTGTGCTCGAGTGAGGTGTCGAAATAGATGCAGTCGCCTTCTCCCAGTGCGATCTCCTGGTTGTTGAGCTGCATCTCCAGCGTTCCCTGCAGGATGAAGACAAACGACTCTCCTTGACAACTGTAGGTCGTGTTTTCCAGATTCTCTATTGAGAGCGTTATGAGGAACGGGGTCATTTTCTTGGTGCGCATTTTTGCCGAAAATGACTCGTACGAGTGAGGATGGCGGTTTCCGGTGTGCGATACGACGTGGGATACGGTTTTCCGCTCGTTTTTCCGGATGATCTCGTATTTGCGGGGTTCGTCTTTTTCAGCGAAAAGCGAGCTCATCTTGACGTTGAAGAATTTCGCCAGCTTGGAAAGGGTCGGGATGGGTGGCGAAATGTTGTTTTTCTCGATCTGGGACAGGAGGGCTATGGAAAAACCAATCTCCTGTGCCACGGAACGCAGCGTCAGATTCCTCGCACGACGCAGTTCTCTCAACTTTGAACCGATATCATATTCAGTCATGAAGTACCCTGGTGCCATTTATTTCCCTGTTCCAGGAGCACGTCCTGGAGAGATGAAAGCCCGGCAGGTAAGAGCCGGGTCAAGCGTATGCATAATATAATAAAATATACAGCGCCACAATTAAAAATTATTTTCAGAAAATTACGTGGAGTCCCGGTGTCCTTGATGGAAAACCGGTATACTCTCTTAACACGGCAACCACGCCGGAAATGGAGCGCCCGACCAGCGCGGAGCGCCAAAAACCAGAGGAGGACAGAATTTCATGGGTGAAGGGGATGCATGCAATGTGCGCATAGGAATGGTGAGCGTCAGCGACCGGGCCTCCCGGGGGGTCTACGAAGACCGGGGCATCCCGGCGCTGAAAGAGTGGCTCGACAGGGCCGTGGCCACGACCTGGGAAGCTGTTGTCCGTTTGATCCCTGACGAAAGGGAGCTCATCGAAGCAGTGCTGCGCGAGTTGGTGGATGAAGCAGGCTGCTGCCTGGTGCTCACCACCGGCGGCACCGGGCCGGCGCCCCGCGACGTGACGCCCGACGCCACGCTGGCTGTGGCCGACCGGGTGCTGGATGGTTTCGGCGAGAGAATGCGGGCGGTCAATCTGCAGTATGTGCCGACGGCCATTCTCTCCCGGCAGGTGGGTGTTGTAAGGAAACAGTCCCTGATACTCAACCTGCCGGGACAGCCCAAGGCGATAGGCGAGACCCTCGACGGCATCTTCGCCGCGGTGCCCTACTGCATCGAACTGATCGGCGGACCGATCGTGGAGACACATAAAGATGTCGTGAAGGCGTTCCGGCCCGCCAGTGCAGGTGGAAAGGGGTAGGGGGGCGGGCATGGATGCCCACCGCCCCGGCATTCCGTGCAGTTTATCCCGATTCGTCCCGATACCACCCCGAAAGGTTGGGTTGGAAAACATTGTCGATGATGTGGATGAGACCGTTGGAACACTCGATGTCAGTGGTGACGAACTTGGAGTTGTCAACCACGGTCTCGCCTTCGTCAAGGTTTATTGTCAGTGTTTTGCCGTTTTCCGTTCCAACGTCATCCATGCTGCCTATCTCCTTGGCAGTGTGCTTGCCTGCCACCAGGTGATAGGTGAGCGTTTCCTTGAGAGTCTTCGGGTCCTTCAAAAAGTCCGCGATGTTCATCCGCACGAAGGCCTCGTCATTGGGGGCGAACAGGGTGTAAGGTCCGGCTCCCTTCAGAGTGGCGGTGAGATTCGCCTCTTCCAGGTAGGCGACCAGTGTCTTGAAGGTTGCATCGGCGCGAAGCGTATCCATGATATCTGCCATTGTGCATCTCCTTTCTCGGGGTGAAGTTTGCTCGCTGCTCATATAGTGCTCATTGTTTTCATGAGCGTTCAAAAACCCTCGAAGACGTTTTTGCAACGATCAGGCGAGGTCGAAGCGGTCAAGGTTTATAACCTTGTTCCAGGCGGCAACGAAGTCCTGCAGGAACTTCTCTGGGGAATCCTGGCAGGCATAGACTTCCGCCACGGCCCGCAGCTGGGAGTTGGACCCGAAGATGAGGTCGATCCGGCTGCCGGTCCACTTGAGTTTGCCGTTATTGCGATCACGCCCTTCGAACACGTTGGCGTCGGACGTTGCCTGCCACACCGTGCCCATATCGAGCAGATTGACGAAGAAGTCATTGGTGAGCGCCTCGGGCTGCTTGGTGAAGACGCCGTGTTGGGATTGACCAACGTTGGCATTGAGGACGCGCATGCCGCCCACGAGTACCGTCATCTCGGGAGCTGTCAGGGTCAGCAACTGGGCCCGATCAAGCAGCAGTTCCTCAGCCGATACACTGAACTTGGCTTTCAGGTAGTTGCGGAAGCCGTCCGCGGCCGGTTCGAGTACGGCGAATGACGCCACGTCGGTCTGCTGCTGCGACGCATCCGTGCGTCCCGGCGTGAAGGGAACGGTTATGGTATGTCCGGCATTCTTCGCGGCCTGCTCGACGGCTGCGCATCCGCCCAGCACGATCAGGTCGGCCAGGGAAACCTTTTTTCCGCCGGACTGGGCGCTGTTGAACTGATTCTGGATTGTTTCCAGGGTCTGCAGGACGGTCTGCAGCTGGGCAGGATGGTTGACCTGCCAATCTTTCTGGGGGGCGAGGCGGATGCGCGCCCCGTTGGCGCCGCCGCGCTTGTCGGAGCC
>DIFZ01000036.1 GCA_002419385.1 Geobacter sp. UBA5735 | reverse complement strand
TCTTCCCAACCGGTGAGGTCAAGGAACAGGAACTTTTCGGGAAGGATGGAGTATTCCCGGACGCAGTCGTGATTTATGGTGCCCTTTATCGAAGCTGGGAGAAGCCCCTTCCCGCTGTCGAAGCCGACCTGTTGCAGGTTTGACAGGTCAAGGACGGCCGGTGTACTGCCATCCCCCGCTTCGATGATAATCCTTCTCAAGTAGCGCGTAAGCAGCAGAGACAGGTCCGCTGCGCGGCCATACTCCCCCGACAGAAAAAGACGCACCGTTTCCGGATGCCAGTCGGCAAGTTCCATCCCTTTCAATTCCATCGTAATTGTTATCATCGCCGGCCTTCCGGGCGGCCGGGAGTACGAGGCGTCAAGCAGGGCCAGGGGATGCAACTCCACCGGATAGATGGTGGTAAAGCGGCAGGAGGTCCCCTGGATCGGCACAGAGGCTACCTCCGTGCCGAGCGGGATGATGTGCGTTTCCGTGCAGTTCGGCTTCGGCGTGAAGGCGATGATGGTGCATGCCGGTATGGGACATAAGTGATGGGGCTGGACGCTGCGTATGACGTCGTGGATGATTTCGGGCAGGTCGTCGTCCAGCTTCATCTGCAAAAGGCTGCACAGAAAGGCCGATCCTTCGAACAACCGTTCCACCGCGGGGTCGGCAATGAGCGGTTCTGCGGCTGGATGTTCTGTGCAATACCGCGCTGCCAGGCCGTCGATCCGGGCCCGCTCCTGCTGGTAGCAGTCCCTCAAGGTGGAGTTGGTCTTCATGGGCTCCGGCGCGGCCGGCTTGAGGGCGGTGTCCATGACCAGGGGGAATTCCATGCCGGTCTCGGGCATGGTGTCGTCGAAGATGAAGGTGTTGTAGCCCACTATGAACTGGGGATCGTCCAGGTCGAAGTGCCGGGCTTCTCCTGCTGCCAGCACCAGTTCCAGGTCCACCTCCAGCGGGTCCGGAAGGTACAGTGCCACCAGTTCAGCCAGCCGTTCGTTGCGGTCAGTCCCCGGCAGCAGGCTGTTGTAGTCGTCCCAGGTGAGGGGGCCGATCCTTATGCGCATCTTCCCCATGCGATCTTCCACCGCCGGGCCGAGGACGGCGTCCACGTCCAGGGTGTTGTTGCCGCTGTCCAGGCGCATCTGCTGACTTTCGGGTATGAAGACGATGCGTTTTACGCACTGGATGACGTTTATGCTCGTTATTCCCAGGCTGTCCCGCAGCAGGGTTTCCAGGCCGGCGACGGGACGGGGCAGCAGGGTGAAGAGCCCGCTGTACCTGACCAGGGGAAAGGAATCGGGCAACGCCGCCGGCCCCTGATGGCCGAGGCCCAAGAGGCACAGGAACCGCTGGATGTCGGCGGGGTTCTGCTCTTCCACGACTCGGACCGGCAGCCGGTACTTGCTCCAGCACTGGAAGTAGAGATGATAGAGCCGCTGGTGGATGATGTCGAGGAAGTCACGGAAGTCGCTTTCGTCGCCTGACGCTTCGTCCATGAGGTCTTCGGTGTAGAAGGTGGGCAGGGGCGAGGCGGGACCGTAGAGGCCGAGGAAGGTGGCGGTGACACGAAGGTTGTCGTCGCCCCGCTCAACCTTTGCCACGTCGGCGGCGGGAAAGGCCAGGGTCAGTTCGGGCCGGATCCGCACCCGCTCCTGCCAGGGAATGCCGGGGATCCCTGCTTCGCCGTCGGGGTCCAGGTATCTGCGGGCCAGCCGCATGACCTGGACGAAGGAGAATTGGTGGCCATGCTCCACAAGTGCGTCGATCAGGCAAGCGGTTGTCGCCCCAGTCTGGGTGGCCATTGATGGATCGCTCCTTTGAGGGTCTCTTCGATGATCAGCTCAGTAAAGATGTTGGGTGCGGCGCTCATGCCCAGAAACCGGTCGAGCACGCAGCCGAACAGGTACAGATCGCCAAGTCCGCTGAAATGGTCTCTGCGCACTTTGATGCGGATTTCACTGCCCTGCATCAAGGTTCCCCTCACCCACTTTTCACATTGCGAAACGGTTACGCTCTCGATTCCGGTGATACGCTTCCTGTCGGCAACAGCTGATGCGCCGCCTCGTTGTCCGGGGAACAGATACAGTTCCAACAGCGTCCTGAGACTGCCGGCGTCGCCGCGGGTCAGGCAGTTGAGCGAAAGATGGGTGTTCAGCCGACGTTGCATGTCGGGCTCGAGTACTGGAACGACGCCGGGGATCACCGGGGTGATGTTGCGGGCGGTTACTCCCGCAGGCAACTCTCCGGACGCGCGGGTAATGTCGCCCACCCGCAGGCTCTCGGCCAGGGCACCGTTGGTGCAGGTCAGCCAGACCGACAGGACTTCCTCGTGGGCGAAGGGACATCCGGGGGGATAGGCGACGGTCAGGTGGACGTCGTATCCGGCATGCACGGGCGATGTGCATGAAACTGCCCGGTAAAAGGGCTGCCGGAGGTCATGCAATCCAAGCAGATCGAAGGGCTGGTAGCTGCGCTCTTCGCCCGTTCCTCTCATGGTGCCGATCATGCTGTCGACGGAATGGATCCGGATGTGGGCCGGGTAGTGCCCAGCAGGGCGACACAGCCAGCTGCTTGCGCTGTGGTCGAACAGAACGGGGTCTGCTTCGTGGGCAAAGACGTTTACGGCTGGTACGGCGAACAGCGCGACGCTTTCCTTGTTGAGGTGCGCCGGTACGAAGGCGTCACGGTCCAGTTCGAAGCGGGCGGTGAACCTGCCCCCTTTGCCACGGTCCTTCCACCGCTCCCAGCCGGCAAGTTCCAAAAACAGGTATCTTCCTGGGAAGGTGAAATATTCCCGCAGCAACCGGTAGCCGGTGAAGGCATGGGACGGCCAGGGTGACAGGGGCTGGACGGTATCAAGCCCGAAGGCCTGCAGGCACTCGGGCGGCAGAACGGCGGCCTCTCCGCCGCTTTCCGGTGTCAGTACGATGCGTTCCAGGTGGCGGCACAGCACCATGAACAGGTCGGATGCGGGGACGTAATCCCCTGACAGGAACAGGCGCAGACCACAGGGCCGCCACTCGCTGAGGGGCATGCCGCTGAGTTGCAGGGCAAACGTGACAGCCGGACCACGGCCGGTGGGCGGGGAAACGGTCACTTCGGCAAGCTCCAGGGGATGCAGTTCTACGTCCCAGGCAGTGGTAAAGGTGCAGGTTGCGCCATCCACCGGGACGCCGGCAAGCCGGGTGCCTGCGGGGAGTACGGGAAACCCGGCCAGAGAGGGGCCGGGGCTGAACGCTATGACTGTTGCTGCGGGAAAGGGCCTGAGATAGTGTGGAAACAGCGCTTCGGTCAGCTCCTTAACGATGCAGGGGAAGTCCGTATCCAGCTTCCCGCGCAGAAGCGCCACTGAGTAGGCTGCCCCCTCCAGCAGGCGCTCCACGTCGGGGTCTTCCCCGGCCTCCCCCAGAAGCGGCGCCAGGGCGGGAACGGCTTCGGCGAATTCATGCGCAAGCTCCTTCAGCCGGAAAAGTTCTGTGCGGTAACGGCGCCCTTTCATCATGCAGCTGCTACCTGCCCACTACCATGAGTTCGATTTCCGCGTCCTCCGGCGCATCGTGCCAGAACAGGGCGATGGTGCGGCTCTTGGCAACCGATGCCCACTGGTCGTCATGGTTGTCTATCCTGAAGTACACGGTATGGGCCCGACGGGGAAGTTCCTGCGGCGGAATTTGCAGGTATTCCAGCGAGATTCCCGGCAATGCCTGGGTAACGAGCATGTGCATGCATTCCCGGGAGCTCAGCTTGGCAAGGTTTCCCAGGGTTTGCAGCACGTTTTTCTGGTCGCTGTCGGTCCTTACCGCCAGGTAGTAGCGGTTGCGCCCTTCGAATATGGACGGTTTCAGCTCGGCGCCAAAGTACGTGCCGTCGCTTGCCAGACGGATGACGTATTCGGGTCCGGCAGTTATCTGATCCAGAAGGTGGGCGATCATGTCCTGTGCTCTGGAAAAACAGTTCCAGATGGCATCGTGGTCGTAATCGGGGATGGGCGATGCTTTTTCCCTGTTCCTGACCACACCCAGTACGCCGACCTCTTCGGAAAATGTCGTAAGTTCACCGATGAGCTGCCGCAAAATGCCGTAAATCTGCCAGGGATGGGCACTCTCGGCTTTCGTGCAGTGGAAGAGAAGCGGCACGTAACGGTTGATCGACCTGAGGGCAAGGAAGTACACCATGTCCCGTGAGCCGAATTCTGCCGTTTGCACCCCGCGCCTGCTCTTGTGCTCTTCCAGCTGATAGCCCCTGGAGGTGACCTGGTCCCTGATTTCGCTCACGACTTTCATGAGGGTCGGCGAGGCGTTGAAGGTCAGGGATGGGGGTATGTAATCTTGCGCAATTCTCGTCTCCTGTCCGAACTTTTCCAGTTGGGCAATGTGGATGAACTGGTAATCCCCCCGTTCGTTCCGTTCCGATTCCCAGAAGATCCTCAGGGCAAAACTGAGCTTCCTGACCCAGCCGTCCAAGCCGCCTGCATGCAGGTCCCTGGCATCTTCCGGGTCGTGCGTTGTGACGAATCTGGTGGATACGGATGAGACATTGGCGAGGGATGGGAGCACAGTGACGTTGGCTCCGTCGTCGGTCCAGTTTTTGAGGCCCAGGTAGATGTCCAGCGGCTTGCCATCCTTGTCCCACTCGGCCGTGAACGACCGCGCATTGATCAGGGCGTTGCCCGGAAGAGAGACGTGGGTCCCGTCAGGAAACACAACCTCGCCCTTAAGAAGGCTGAAGCTTCCGGTCTTCAACGCCCCTTCATCAATTTCCATGTTCCAGACTCCCCAGAAATAGGGGGCCATGTATTTCTGATAGGGTATCAGAAGGCTCTGGGTCGCTCGATCGAGATGCTGCAGATGCATCGACCGGAACGAGATCCCCTGGTGCCAGAACAACGGTTTCGCTATGTTCATCGTTTCTCTTTCCCCTCCGGTATCCCGTCCGGCCTCGTGCGGAGCTTGATGCCGATTTGGTTGAATATTATTTTATTAACATAATGTCATTATGAATGTCAATTTATTTAAAATGCTTACTTCCTCCACATGGGACATTCATAAGTCATGACACCCGGATCAGGCTTTTCCGCGCCGGAACATAACCGGAAGATTATTTCGCAGACAAGAACATTCGGGCCGATCCCCTACAAAGATGGTGAAGATGAACCATGCTTCCAGCGTCAACGAGCAACCCGGGTTTGTGGCGTCTGAATGCCGTGCGAACGGAATGCCGAGGTTCATCGTCGCTGACGTCGTCACGCGGCTGTTACACCGGATAGACTCCGACGGGCTGCTTCATCCCGGCGAAAATGCGAAAACAGAGGCATTCAACGCTCGCGTAGGCGTGAAGACGTCACCAATTCGGAAACAACATGGTTTGGGGGGATAGTTCCGATTTCGGAAGCACTACTTTTTTTGGGGGGGGTCTTACCCTGTATTCTATTTGCGGGGGTGGTCCGGGGTCTGACCAAGCCATCATACTGAATATATGGGCAATATATCCTGAAAACAGCTGTCATCCCGGTTTAAACGACCATTTTCGGGGTAAAAACGGAACTGTACGGTTCGGGCACTGCTCTCACTACGAATCGGTCGCCCGTCTGCCGCTCTATTCTTCTACCCTTAGAGGTGACTACGTTGTTGATTATTTTCAATCCAAACCGTTTCCTGGCTTCAAGGAGCACTAATGCCAGCACCTGCTGTCCCTTGCCGTGGACGCGGCCGGTTCACTGCCTATCCGGCACCTGCCCGCACCAGCAGAAAGAGTCCCACCATGGCGATGCCGATCGCCAGCTTGCCGGCAACCCCGACCGCCATGCCCACCACGGTTCCGAAACCTGCACGGCCGGAGTGGTCCAGGCCCCGCCGCAGGGACAGCTCCCCGGCCACGGCGCCCGCAAAAGGCCCGAGCAGAATGCCGGGTATGCCGAAGAACAATCCCACTATTCCGCCCAAGGCCGCACCGAACATGGCGCGGGGTGAACCGCCGTATTTTTTGGCGCCCATAATGGATGACACGAACTCCACAACGTACGTGAGCGCCGCCATGCATCCCAGGAGAAGCAGCGTCCAGACGCCAACATGCGTGAAACCCTCGGCCCAGGCGGCACAGACAAGCCCCAGGAACAAAAGCGGCGCCCCGGGCAGAAAGGGCAGCACCATGCCCGCAAGGCCGGCAACGGCAAGGATGCCGCCGACTATCCACAATGCAAGCGACTGATCGAACAGGGGAAACCTCGTGCCGTGCTGAAAGAGTTTTGCCGGGTTACAACCGGCAACAGGCTACAGTATACGTCTTCGCATGATGCCAAGAAAGAAAAAAACTCTCTCTTCAGGACGCATGAATGTCTAGAACTTCAGAAAATCGCTTCAGGAAACTTTCGAAGCTTCCCGAAAGTATGCAATGGCAAGGGTCGTGACATTTTTGCAGCAATTTTCGCAACAGGACATAGAAAAAGGGGCTACAGATTAACTGTAACCCCTTGAATTTGCTGGAGGCGGCGAGCGGATTTGAACCGCTGAATAAAGGTTTTGCAGACCTCTGCCTTACCACTTGGCTACGCCGCCATTGAACCGCCATCCCGGTACGATCAGAACGGTGGAACGATCTTATACCCTTTTTTCAGGCGCCTGTCAACGATGAAATCGCACCGAAACGCAACGGACGCCGACATAACGGCGCTACTTTCGCCACTCGAAGGGGATCCCGGCCCGGCCGGCCTCATTTTCAAGATCGTTCAGTTTTTCCATGAGCTCCCTGATCCGATCTTCATCGTTTTTGATCTCGTCAGCCTTCTCCTGGTAGGCGATACGGTTGCGCGAATAGGTGTAAAGCCGGTACTTCCTGTTCAACTGTTCAAGCTCCTGGCGTTTTTTGGGAAGGTTGTCCTGCAGCTCCTTGATTTCCCCCCGCAAGCTGCCGTAGCGCTCTCTCCACCAGTCCTCATCGTGCCCGCCATAAAGCGTGCCGCTCTTCTGTACCTCCGCCGCACCGCCCGACTGCCCCTGGGCCGGCTCAGCGGCTTGTCCTCCGCCGCCCTGTTCAGCTGCAGACGGCTTTGGCTTTTCCGAGGAAACCTGTACTGCTTTTTTCCGGTACTTTGCTGGAATAGCGTCACGATTGTCCGTGAAGTTGATCACGCCCTTGTCATCAACCCATTTGTAAATCTCGGCAGAGGCCGGCAGGGAAAATGACAGAATCAGCAGCAGCAGAACATATCTCATGATGCACCCCCGGATATTTCAAACCTGTATCCCGTAACGTCATTGTGCCGCAAGCAGCCACTCCGGTCAACAATGTTTCTGCCTGAACGCATCCCTGGTCCCGCTGCCGTGCGAAGATCAGCCGATTCTTTCGGGCACTGACCGTATACGGGCACACGGCCGGCACGCAACATGCCGATTGACAGAACGCCCGCCATGAGGCACTATACCATGATAGTTTCCCCATGAACAGCTGCCATGGGCGCGGGAGGTGTAACATGAAGCCATGGATCTGGGTTGCGAGCGGAATAGCCCTCGCCGCGCTGGAACTTGTCGTACCATCATTCACCATTATCTGGTTCGGTCTTGCAGCCATAGTCACGGGGATTATCTCGTTTCTCTTCGGCATCCAGTCCCTTGCAGCGCAACTTGCCCTGTGGGCCTTTCTTTCGGGACTCTTCACCTTCATGTGGTTCAAGTTCTTCCGCCAGGAAACCAGGACGTTCTCCGGACAGGGCAAGGATGCGGTCATCGGCAAAACGGGCACGATTGTCAGAGTCACCGATTCCACCTTTCCCGGCGGGGTAATACGCTTCCCCATAGCCATCATGGGCTCTGACGAGTGGTCGTTCATTTCCGAAGACGAATTCCATGTCGGAGACCGGGGAATGATTGCCGATGTGGCAGGAGACAAGCTGATCATCAAGAAAGGCTGACAATTCAGTTCTGCCGCCTGAGCGGCAAAGGAGGAGGGTTCCATGGGAGGCGTCGTTATTTTCTTTATCCTGGCCCTGGCGGTAGCGGCCACCATAATGATGGGTGTGCGCATCGTTCCCCAGGGTTTCGAGTATGTGGTCGAACGGCTCGGCAAGTACCACGTGACACTGAAGCCCGGCCTGAACTTCATCATCCCCTACATCGACAGGGTTTCCCGCCGCATCACAACCAAGGACGTGCCGCTGGAAATCGGCGCGCAGGAAGCGATCACCAAGGACAACGCGGTGATTGTCTGCAATGCCATAGCCTTTATCAAGGTCGTGGACCCCGTTCTGGCCGTCTACGGCATCTCCAATTACGAGTTTGCGATCCAGAACCTCATCATGACCACCCTCAGGGCCATCATCGGGGAAATGGAGCTGGATGTCGCCCTTTCCTCCCGCGACACCATCAAGGCGAGGCTCCGCGAAATAATCTCCAGCGACGTGGTCGACTGGGGCATCTCGGTCAAGTCGGTGGAGATCCAGGACATCAAGCCATCCGGCTCGATGCAACTGGCCATGGAGCAGCAGGCTGCCGCCGAAAGGACCAAGCGGGCAGCCATCCTCGAGGCCGAAGGCCGCAAAGCAGCCGTCATCCTGGATGCGGAAGGCAAGCTGGAAGCCGCCAGGAGGGAGGCAGAAGCCCAGGTGACCCTGGCCAGCGCTTCGGCAAAAGCCATAGCCAACATTGCCGCTGCGGTGGGAGACAAGGAACTGCCCGCCATGTTCCTCCTCGGTGATCGCTACGTGGGTGCCATGCAGAAACTTGCCTCTTCGCAGAACACCAAGACCTACGTCCTGCCCGCGGATCTTCTTGAAGCGGTCAAGGGGATCCTGCACAAGTGACCGTCGGCACTGACGCCGCAACAGCCGAAAAAGGCCGGAACCCACTGCGGGTACCGGCCTTTGTTCATTGATCCATCAGCGGTCAGGCCTTTCCCCTATCCCCTGTCGAGGGCGCACTGGAGTCCCTCACCCTTGAGAAGCGGTCCGCGGCAGGCATTCTCCGACAGGCAGGTCGCCCTGCTCCTGTCTCCTCCACGCCAGCGATTCACCAGACCCTGCTCCCGGATCAGGGGCCGGCACAGGGAAATGTAATCGGCGGTGCCGCTGTCGACCAGCTCTTCCGCGACCTCGTAAGAACGGATCCCACCGACCAGCATGAGCGGAACGCCGATCTGTCCCTTGAATCGTACCGCAGCTGCCCGGTAATAGACTTCCTTTTCAGGACTGCACGGATCCCCCTGGCGGATCGACGAATATTCACCGGAGGCAAAGATGGTGCCCCCGCTCATCTCGATGGCATCAATGCCTGCTGCTTCCAGCATCGAGGAAACACGGAGCATGTCGTCCACCGTCAAACCGCCGTCGACAAAGTCCTCTGAATTGAGCTTTATGAGCACCGGATACCCGTCACCGACCGCATCCCGCACGCCCGCCAGAACTTCGAGGACGATCCGCGCCCTGTTGTCCGCACTACTGCCGTACCCGTCATTCCGGCGGTTATAGAAGGGCGAAAGAAATTCGCTCAACAAGTAGCCGTGGGCGGCATGGATCTGCACTGCGTCGAATCCGGCCGACTTTGCCCGTGCGGCCGCCCTGCCGAAGGCTTCACAGACGGCGCCGATCTCTTCCCCGGACATCTCCCGGCATTCCGGAGTCCGCCCGGGCATCCCCGGCGACGGCCCCACGGCCTTCATCCCGGTAAGAGCCGTCGGAGCGTAGCAACCGGCGTGTGCAAGTTGCAGGGCTATCTTCCCCCCTGCCCGATGAGCCTCTTCGGCGAGTTTCCCGAGCCCATGCACCATGCCGTCGGTGTGGACCCCGATCTGCCAGGGGCCCGCCTGCCCCTCGGGGCTCACATACGCATGACCGGTGATGATCAGTCCGACGCCGCCCCTGGCAAGCCGTGCCGTGAGATCAAGCAGCCGGGTCGAACAGGAACCGTCGTTTTCGGCCATGCCTTCCCAGGTGGCTGATCTGACGAAGCGATTCGGCAGGGTCATGGATTTGATGCGAGTGGTTTCAAACAGAGTTGCCATAGAGATCCTCCCATGCAACGGTTGCAGTAACCTGATCAGGGAAAAGGCTTCCTTCCGCAGCATTCCGTTCTGCTCAGCGACGGATTTTCCTGCTTCGTTCCTGAAGCGTCGTCGCTTTTTTCCTGTCTTTCGCCTCGCCGGAACCAGGATTGGATTTCGCCGTTCCCTTTCCGGGTCGGCTCATGCGTAGCAGGCGGGACGCTTCGTCGGCCGCCAGGAACCGGTATCCGCCCATCTTCAGCCCCTCCAGACCGAGGAAGCCGTATCGAACCCGTTTGAGCCTCACCACTGTCAGGCCCACCGCTTCGCACATGCGGCGGACCTGGCGGTACCGTCCTTCATGGATGGTCAGGGAGAGCCAGGTGTTGTTTTCGCTTTCCCTGACCACAGATACCGCGGCGGGAGCTGTCTTCCCGTCATCAAGCGCCACGCCGGAACGCAACTCGTCCATCTGTGGGGCTGACACCACCCCACGAACCCGGACGTGGTACTCCTTGTCCACTTCGTGGCGCGGATGGGCCATGGCATTGGCCCATTCACCATCGTTGGTCAGGAGCAGAAGGCCCTCGGTGTTGTAATCCAGCCTCCCGACCGGATAGACGCGCTCTCTCACCCCTTTCAGCAGATCAGTCACCAGGGGCCTCCCCTCGGGGTCCTTGAGGGTCGTCATGTAGCCTGCCGGCTTGTAGAGGACAATGTAGACCCTGTCACCGCCAAGGCCGACCTCTCTGCCGTCCACGGTTACACTGTCCTTCTCCACATCAGCCTTGGCGCCAAGTTCGGCAACGACAATCCCGTTTACCGAGACACGCCCCGCGGTGATGATCTCTTCCGCGGCTCTCCTCGACGCAATACCTGACCGTGAAAGAATTTTCTGCAAGCGCTCTTCCATTCTGTCCCTCGTAACGGAAAAAGGGGCACATATGCTGCCCCTTTTCTCTGTATGCTTTCCGGCAGTGCCACTCCTTTCGGTCCCACCGCCGGTACCTTGATGCGCAATGTTCACTGCTTCTGAAGAACCTTAATCCGTGACGTCTGAACGCCGAGACAAGCTGAATGCCGGGGTCCATCCTTGCAGGTTATTCCACGAACCGCGTCATCTGCCGGAATTTGGCGTACCGCTCCTCCAGGAGCTGGTCAACCGCGATTGCCCGCAACTCGCGCAGGTTCCGGGCGATGGCCTTGTGCACGCTCTTCGCCGCGCCCTCATGGTCGCGATGGGCGCCACCCGGCGGCTCCGGAACGATTTCGTCTATCACGTCCAGTTCCTTCAGGTCCCGTGCGGTGGGTTTGAGGGCTTCCGCGGCCACTTCCCCCTTGGTGCCGTCAGACCAGAGTATGGCCGCGCATCCCTCCGGTGAAATGACCGAATAGATGGAGTGCTGGAGCATCAGGATGCGATCGCCGACGGCAATGGCCAGCGCGCCGCCCGAGCCCCCTTCCCCGGTGACCACCACAACGATCGGCACACGGAGACGGGACATCTCCCTGAGGTTCCTGGCAATGGCCTCTGCCTGACCCCGCTCCTCTGCCCCGATCCCGGGATATGCCCCCGGGGTGTCGACGAAGGTGATGATGGGGAGACCGAAGCGTTCGGCCATCTCCATCAGGCGGAGTGCCTTGCGGTACCCCTCGGGATTGGGCATGCCGAAATTCCGGAAGACCTTTTCCTTGGTGTCCCTGCCCTTCTGGTGCCCGATCACCATGACCGGCTCTCCATCAAGCCGCGCCAGGCCACCGACGATGGCGTGGTCGTCGGCAAAGGCCCGGTCGCCATGCAACTCGATGAAATCGGTAAAAATGAGCCTTATATAGTCAAGCGTAAACGGTCGATTTATGTGCCGCGCGACCTGGACGGTCTGCCAGCGGGTAAGGTCGGAAAATATCTCCCTGCGCAACTTGTCCGCCTTTTTTTCAAGCCGCGTGATGTCCACCTTCAGATCGACCGAGTCAGACGAAAGTTCGTTGAGTTCACGGATCTTTTCCTCAAGCTCGGCGATGGGCTTTTCAAACTCCAGATAATTTGGGTGCCCCATAGTTACAGGTCTCCTTGCTGTATTTCGGCCTAGCGGCCCGGGCCGTCATTCAAAAGTTGTCACATTATACCCGAACAGGCCCTCCGCCTCCAGCGACAATTCATCACTGGCCCGGACGGAACAGGCGGCAGGCAGCTTGATGACGGTCCGGCATAGTTCCGGTATGATGACCTGCAGGCACGCCGGACAGTCTCCGCGATGCCGGGCAAGTATCTCTTTCAGGGACTGCAGCTGCTCACGGCGCACTTCGGAAGCCTTCAAGGTAAAGCTGACCCTGCGGGAATGGGTCTCTTTGAGAGAACCCAGCACGGTTATCTCGACCGCCTTCACCTTACAGCTCTCCTCCCCCTTTTCCACGGTTCCCGTCACCAGGAGCGGCTCTTCTCCCTTAAGATATGCCGAGCATTTGGCGTACACATCGGGGAAGACCATCACTTCCACCGACCCCTGCTGGTCCTCCAGCAGGGCGAAGGCCATCCGGTCGCCTTTCTTGGTGATTTTTTCCGTAAGAGCAGCGACCACACCGCAGATCCTGACTTCGCTCCGGTCCGCCCTGTCCATAAGCGAAGAGGTGTCGGCAGAGGCGAATTTCCTGATATCCGACACATAGCGGTCGAGAGGATGCCCCGTAACATAGAAACCGAGAGACTCCTTCTCAAAGGCCAGCAGCTCCTTTTCCCGCCATTCGGGTATGTCCGGGAGCGAACCGGATCCGGTGCCGTTGCCCGCAACCACCTCGGCTTCGCCGAACAGCGAGACCTGCGAACTGGCGCGCTCCTTCTGGATCTTCTGGCCCAGTTCCATGGCACTTTCCAGCGCCGCGGCCATCTGGGATCTCCTGGCATTCGTGGAGTCGAAAGCGCCGCACTTGATGAGTGACTCGACGACCCGCTTGTTGACCTTCCTGAGGTCCACCCGGGTGCAGAAATCGAACAGATCGCGGAAACCGCCCTCGCGTCTCGTCTCGAGGATCGCTTCGACCGCCGATACGCCCACGTTCTTCACTGCGCCCAGCCCGAACCTGATGGAGTTTTCCCTGACGGTGAAATCGAGATCAGAGGCATTGATGTCGGGGGGAAGGACCTCTATCCCCATCCCGCGGCACTCGGCCATGTTCTTGGTGACCTTGTCCGAAGAATCCATATCCTCGGTGAGAAGGGCAGCCATGAATTCGACCGGGTAGTGGGCTTTCAGGTAAGCCGTCTGGTAGGCAATCAGCGCATAAGCCGCAGAATGGGACTTGTTGAAGCCGTATTCGGCGAACTTTGCCATCAGGTCGAAGATGGCCTCCGCCTTTTTCGGGTCTACGTCGTTCTCACGTGACCCCTTGAGGAAGGTGTCCCGCTGCCTGGCCATTTCCGCCAGGTCCTTCTTGCCCATGGCCCTGCGGAGGAGGTCGGCGCCGCCCAGGGAATATCCCGCCAGGGTCCGGGCAATCTGCATGACCTGCTCCTGATAGACGATGACACCGTAGGTGTCTTTCAGGATTGGCTGCAGCTGGGGCAGGTCGTAGGTAACCGGCTTGCGGCCGTGCTTCCGGTCGATGAAGTCGTCCACCATGCCCGAGCCGAGCGGGCCGGGGCGGTAGAGTGCGCAGACGGCGATGATGTCCTCGAAACACGAAGGCTTCAACTTTACCAGGAGCTCTTTCATGCCGCTGGATTCAAGCTGGAAGACCCCGGTGGTGTTCCCCGCCTGGAGAAGCTGGTAGGAAGCTTCGTCGTCATCGCCAAGCGCTGTGATGTCGAAGCCGGGATCCTTGCCGGCCCTGATGATCTTGACTGCATTGTCAATGACGGTAAGGTTCTTCAGACCGAGGAAGTCGAATTTGACCAACCCGATCTTTTCCACATATTTCATGCTGTACTGCGTGGTGATGGAATTGTTCTTCTGGTCCATGTAAACCGGGCAGAACTCCTCCAGGGTGTCCGGCGCCACGACCACGCCGGCGGCATGGGTCGAGGCGTGCCGGGTCAATCCTTCCAGGCAGAGGGCCGTATCCAGCAGATTCCTGATCCGGGGATCCGCGGCAGCAATCTCGGCGAACTTGGGCTCCTTTTTCATGGCCTCGGCCAGATTGATGTTCAGGACATTGGGCACCAGCTTGGCTATCTTGTCCACTTCGCCGTAGGAATAGTTCAGCGCCCGGCCAACATCGCGAATCACACCCTTTGCGGCCATGGTACCAAAGGTGATGATCTGGCAGACCTTGTCCCGGCCGTATTTCTCCGTCACGTACTGGATGACCTCTTCCCGGCGGTTCTGGCAGAAGTCCACGTCGATATCCGGCATGGAAATGCGCTCGGGATTGAGGAAGCGTTCGAAGAGAAGGTTGTAGGGGATCGGGTCCAGGTCGGTGATCCGGATGGCATAGGCCACCAGGGATCCTGCTGCCGAGCCCCTGCCCGGCCCCACCGGTATGCCCTGCCTCTTGGCCCAGTTGATGAAATCCGCAACGATGAGGAAATAGCCCGGGAATCCCATCTGGATGATGCATTCCAGTTCGATCTCCAGCCGTTTCCAGTACACCGACTCATCTTCCGGGGAAAAGGACGGGTTCTTCCTGGCGATCTGCTCCAGGCGGCCGCGCAACCCCTCCTGGGCCCTCAGCGTCAGCTCATCATCCAGCGACTGTCCCTCCGGCAGGGTATAGCGGGGGAAATGGTAGGTCTTGAAATCGAACTCGAGGTCGCACCTTTCCGCGATCCGCGCCGTAGTGGCCAGGGCCTGGGGGGCATAGGAGAACGCAGCCGCCATCTCGTCCGGCGATTTGAAGTAGAACTCGTCGGCGGAGAAGCACATCCTGTTGGGATCGTCCATGGTCTTGCCGGTCTGGATGCAGAGCAGGACCTCGTGGGGCTTTGCGTCTTCCCGGTTCAGGTAGTGACAGTCATTGGTGGCGACCAGCGGCAGCCCCAGTTCGTCGGCGACCCGCATCAGCCCGCGGTTGGCGCGCTCCTGCTCCGGCAGGGTGTTTTCCTGCAGTTCCAGATAGTAGCGGTCGGGAAACATCTCCGCATACTCGGCGGCAACGGCCCGGGCCTCATCCAGCCGATCCCCCTGGCACAGCCAGGCCACCTCCCCCTTCAGGCAGGCGGACAGGGCGATGAGACCGGAGGAATGGCGGCGCAGAACCTCCTTGTCGATCCGCGGCCGATAGTAAAATCCCTCCTTGTAACCGATGGAAACAAGCCTGCTCAGGTTGCGATACCCCTCCAGGTTTTCGCACAGCAGGATGAGATGGTAGGAAGCATCGCTGATACCTCGGGACTCTTTGACCAGACGCGACTCGGGCGCCAGGTAAACCTCGCAGCCGATTATGGGCTTGATCCCTGCCGACTTGCATTTCAGGTAGAATTCAATGGCGCCGAACATATTGCCGTGATCGGTCAGGGCAACCGCGGGCATGGCGCACGCAGTCGCCTTTTTCACCAGGTCGGCGATGCGGATGGCCCCGTCCAAGAGGGAATACTGGCTGTGGACATGTAAATGAACGAAATTGGCGAGTTCCATGGTCGGCAGAAACAATGACGGGGGCCGGATCTGCAGACGGCTCCCGGAAAGAAACGACTGAATTCGGGGAAACTGTGGAATTATGTCACGAATGGTGAGCAGGTGTCAAGGGAGGGGAAACGCAACTGAAAGGTCACATCCGGCCGGCAGTGCTGATGCGGTTTCTGCCCCGCTGCTTCGCCCGATACAGGGCCGCATCGGCAACCGCCATGACATCGTGGGGGTCACGCAGGCAGGAAGAACTCTCCGCCACACCGATGCTCACCGTGACGCCGACATGGGTCGACTCCCCGCCGCCGGAGCGCTTTCTCTGTCCCTGCCGGACGGTATCAGGCCGGTCAGGGCTCCGCACATGGAAGTGATAGGCGGCAATGGAAGACCTGAGATCCTCCAGACAGGGAAGGGTATCCTCCACCTTCCTGTTCGGGAACACGATGGTGAATTCTTCCCCGCCGTACCGGTAAGCTTTGCCGCCTCCACCGACGGTCCGGATCCTGGCAGCAGCCATGCGCAGCACCTGGTCGCCCACGTCATGCCCCAGGGAATCGTTCAACCGCTTGAAATGATCCAGATCCAGCATGGCAATGACGTAGCGGCGGCCAAGCCCGGCCAGCTGTTCGTTCAGAGCCCGGCGGGAAAGCAGCCCGGTCAGGTCGTCCCGATAGGCCATGTTGTGGGATTCCTGAAGAACGCTCAGCAGCAGGATAAGCCCGGAGGTCAGCAGAACCGTCGTAGCGGCATCGCCCCCCAAAGGCAGGGCTCTGACCATTGCCACCGCCGCCAGGACACCCAGAAAAGCGCCATCGATCAATGACGCTCTGGCATGGGTCGGAATAGCCGCAATGATACCGCATGTCCCCATGAACATGAGAACGGGGGCTTCAACGCCAGGGAACAGAGCAAAATCTTTGCCCGCCATGACCGAAGCCTGGTTGCCCGCCAGTGCCTCGCCGGTCCTGGCAAGAATCACCAGCATGATGAGCTGGAGAAGCAGAAATACGGAACGCATCCTGCCTGCAGGGGTGAGAAGTCCCTTTTCCCTCATGAGACACACAATGGCGATATTTCCGGGAAGCAGGTAGTCCAGCGCGGTACAGATACGGGAAGGCCCCCGGCAGCCGGCGCCGGTTGAGAATCCGTACCAGTAGTAGAGGATGAGCATGAGCACCACGAAGAACGCACGGCTCTTATTGAAATGCAGGCTGAGAAAAATGCCCGCAATAAAGACCAGATAGGTGACGTGCGGCAGGAATTCCAGCCAGGTATCCGGTATTTCGCCCAGGGAGGGCAGGTGGACATAGACCGCAGCCAGCATCGATGCGGGAAACAGATACAGTGAGATTCTTTGTGGAAGAATGCCGTACACCTCTTTTGCCTCACCATCACACCGGGGTATGAACCGTGCTTTCATCCCGCCTGTCGAAACGGCACGACGAGCACGGAACACATTCGGCCCCGGCCAACCGCAATGACTCTGAACAAGGGGCGTCCAGGCTGTTGTTCAATGACCACTAGTGAATACAATGCTCCCTGCTGCTTGTCAATTGAAAAGACTGGCAGGTTGCGCTGCCGGCAACCGACACGACTGCAGCACATTTGAGGTTCGCCGTTTTTTCTCATGACGACCCTTGACAGGTTACGGCATGGGAGTATACTGGAAATGCAGGATAAGTTCTTTGACAAATGCTCTGGATCGCAGGTAATGGATGGTCAAGAAACTGACTATTAATTAAAATTTTATGCCCGGTTCAAAGACAGTGTGTACGCCCCCATGGGGAAACCTGAAGTCTTTCCCTGGCAAATGCTCACACAGCGGTCGGTGCCTCGAGATTCCATACGGCATTCCGGAGCAGGAAGAATTGGCGTTGCGGAGAATCACGCAGAATACGTCTTTCTCATCCGCTCGGCGCGTTGCACCGCCTGAAAAAGGGGTGGAAGGCGACGGCACCGGATGACCGGTGAATGGTTACGGCCTTTCAGGAGTCGCCCGAAACAATCCGACGGATAAGAAAAAGGATCCATCCGCAACGCCAACCTGAAACAAGAGAGCCGGGAGAGTTCATCTCCCGGCTCTCTTGTTTGTGTCAACCGGCACCGGCCTGTTTCAGCGGTACTGGGAAGGCAGCCCGGCTTTGGTTGCCGCCTCGTTCAGGGATTCGAGCTTTCCGATCAACTCGTTGCGCTTATCCTGGAGCGACCTGTTGGCATACTGGTTGCTCAGGTATTCCGACCGAGACATATTCCCCGGATTCTGCATTCTCCTGTCGTTCGCGGCAACCTGGTCATCGACCGATTCGATCTGTGTCCGGACGGTGTCAAACTCCTGTTTCCAGCTCGGCCCGCTCTTGCCGCCATAGAGGACATCCTTCTTGTCGGGAGCCGCTGCCTTGTCGGTCTTCGCGGCAGCCTCCTTTTCGGCACTTTTCGCGCCACCCGCCTTATCCTGTGCGGCAGGAGCCTCCCCAGCCGTTTCGACGGCTACCGGCATGCCCGGCCCCATATCACCCCGTGTCTTCACTTTTTTGCGATATTTCTTCGGCACCTGGGACAGATCATCGGTAAAATTAGCAGTGCCGCTGCTGTCAACCCACGTGTACGTTTCAGCCAAGGCTGAAGCAGCAAAAAGCACAACAAGACCACTAAGAACCAAAAGAATCCTCGACATTTCTTCCTCCCTTCATGAATGGGGCCAGGCACAGTTCGCGCGCCCATCCCTTTTCCGGCAGGGCGCATTCAGCGGAATGCTTCTTCTGAAAGATCCCTGCAAGACGTGAATCCAGAAATTGTTGCCCACTGAGGAAAGCAGGGCGAAAAAAGACCGTATCCGCACGAAAACTAACCCGGCGGCCAGGTGAATCTCCTGCCAGCCATGAGATGAAAATGCAGGTGGAACACCGATTGTCCAGCACCGGCGTTATTGTTGTTGACAATCCTGAAACCCGATTCAGCCATGCCGTTTTCCACGGCCAGCCGCGCGGCAACCTGGAAGACATGGCCGACCACCGGAGATTCTTCCGGTGAAAGGTCGAGAGAATTCACCGTGTGCTTCTTCGGGATCAGCAGGAAGTGAAGCGGCGCGACCGGTGCAATATCTTCTATGACAACGATCATATCATCTTCGTAGACCTTTTTCGCCGGAATCTCTCCGGCGATGATCTTGCAGAACAGACAGTTTTCCATATGATTGACCCCTTTTCAGTTCATACTGTGCCGGGCGGCACCCTTTTCTTCAGGTGGATCAGGAATTCGCGGTTTCCCTTGGGTCCCAGCACGGGCGACTCCGTCACCCCGCCGACCTCCAGATTCAGGCCTTCCGCGAACACTTTGACGGCAGCGATGACATCCTGGTGCTTGCCGGCGTCACGGACCACCCCGCCCTTTCCCACCTCGCCCCGGCCAACCTCGAACTGTGGTTTGATAAGCGCAATGATCTCTCCGCCATCCCTGATCAGCCGGACAGTATTCGGCAACACCTTGTCCAGGGAGATGAACGAAGCATCAATGACCGCCAGATCGGGAACCTCCGCCAGGGCACCCGCTTCCAGATAGCGGATGTTGGTCCGCTCCATGCACACCACCCGGCCATCCTGACGCAGCTTCCAGGCCAGCTGGCCATACCCCACATCCACGGCAAAAACCCTGCGGACGCCGCGCTGGAGCAGGCAGTCGGTGAAGCCCCCGGTCGAAGCGCCCACGTCAAGCGCACAGCGGCCGCCGACATCGATGGAAAACTCCTCCAGGGCCTTCTGGAGCTTCAAGCCTCCGCGGCTGACAAAGGGAAGCTGGCCGCCCTTCACCCGGATCTCGGCGCAAATCGGCACGAGCTGTCCTGCCTTGTCCACCCCATGGTCCCCGACCACCACCTCTCCGGCAAGAATGAGGGCGCGGGCCTTTTCCCGCGACTCGGCGATGCCCCGCTCGACCATGAGCTTGTCCAGTCTTTCCTTTTCACGGGTCATGAAGAGGCTTTTCCTGTTCCTTGGTGCCCTTTGGGCACAATTTGGCAACGCTCCCTATAATACTGGGCGCCTGCCATAAAATCAATGGATATTGTTAAAGATTCCACAGGTAACGCGTCAGTCTGGCCCTCACCACCGGCAAATGCCGGCTCTCTGCCATGCAGAATGAGCCCGCCTTTTTTTTCATCTTGCAATCCGCAATCAATGATGGTATAAATCCACTCCTAAGCCGAAGTGGCGGAATTGGTAGACGCGCTAGATTCAGGTTCTAGTGAGGGTTCCCTCGTGCTGGTTCGATTCCAGTCTTCGGCACCATTTAACAATCTAAAGCAGTACATAGCAGTACAGAGAGCCCTGAGAAATCAGGGCTTTTTCTTTTTCTACCGTCTATTACTGTCTATCACAGTCCCTTGACATCTACCCTTTTCAGGGGTAGATTTGAAGACATCTACCCCTACCCCAAAAATCACTACCCCCAGAATAGCTTTACGTCGTCGAGGTGACATATGGCACTCTCAGATGTGAAGGTCCGAACCGCGAAACCCGGAGCAAAACAGATAAAGTTATTTGATGGTGACGGTCTGTTTCTGCTCATCATGCCCCCAGGAAAAAAAACACCGAACGGAAGCAAGTGCTGGCGGTTCAAGTATCGTTTCGGCGGCAAGGAAAAGTTGCTGGCGCTCGGCACCTACCCAGAGGTTTCCTTGTCAGACGCAAGGAATCGGCGTACAGAGGCCCGGAAACTTGTTGCCAATGGTATTGACCCCA
Source organism: Geobacter sp. UBA5735 (assembly GCA_002419385.1). GTDB lineage: Bacteria > Desulfobacterota > Desulfuromonadia > Geobacterales > Geobacteraceae > RPRC01. The sequence continues at coordinate 1,070 of DIFZ01000036.1, read as the reverse complement.
GCGCGGCGAGGAAGGCAAAGAAGGAAGCAGAGGCCGATAAGGCAGCAAATACATTCGAGACCATAGCGCGGGAATGGTTCAATAACGCAAAGCCCGATTGGTCCGAAAACCATGCGGCCCGACTTCTGAAACGACTTGAACAGGACGTCTTTCCTTACATTGGCACCAGGCCAATCACCAGCATTAAGACTCCTGAAATAGTTGAGATACTGAAAAAAGTTGCCACTCGCACCCTTGAAACCGCGCATCGAATCAAGACCGCCTTCTATCATATTTTTCATTACGCCAAGCTTCACGGGAAAATTGAATATAACCCCGCTGCCGATCTGCGGAAAATCCTTCCGACTGTCAAATACACCCACATGGCAGCGCCCACTGACCCGAGACAAGTTACCCCGCTTCTCCGCGCCATAGATGACTTCCAGGGCTCTTTTATCGTCAAGTGCGCTCTACGACTTGCACCGATTCTGTTCGTCCGTCCTGGCGAACTCCGGAAAGCGGAATGGTCGGAAATCGATCTTGACTTGGCGACCTGGAACATTCCCGGCGAAAAAATGAAGATGGGGCAGGCGCACATCGTACCACTGCCTAAACAGGCAGTTGAAATATTCCGGGAGGTCTATGCATTGACCGGGCAAGGAAGGTATGTTTTCCCTTGCCATCGTTCACCACTCCGTTGCATGAGTGAAAACGCTATCAATGCGGCCCTTCGACGAATGGGCTTTGACAAATCCGAGATAACCGGACATGGCTTCCGCGCCATGGCAAGAACCATGCTGCATGAAATCCTGCATTTCACCCCTGATGCTATTGAGGCACAGCTTGCCCACACGGTACCCGACCGGCTCGGGACAGCCTATAACCGGACACAGCACCTTTCCGAACGCAAAAAAATGATGCAGACATGGGCGGATTACCTGGACGGGCTCAAGGCCGGGGCGAAGGTGATCCCACTGAAGAAAGTCGAGGGGGATGAATGATGAAAAAGCAGTGGGGCGGTTAGATTATGCCCGGATGTTTGTGAGGTATAATTGTTCCCGGAGTAAATAACTCAACTTTCGCAGTGGCAG
>DIFZ01000032.1 GCA_002419385.1 Geobacter sp. UBA5735 | reverse complement strand
CGTCGGCATCGACCGTATCGGCAGCGGATTCCTTCAGCTGGGCTGAAGCCAAGAAGACCCCCCAGTGGTACATGATCTGGGGCATGCTGTTCCTGAACATCAGCGCCGGCATGGGGCTCCTTTCCAAGCTTTCTCCCATGGCGCAGGAAGTCATCAGCGCCGCTCAGGGCATCACCGATCCCAAGCAGTTGGCAGTTGCCGGCGGTGCGGTCCTCGCGACTGCTTCCATTTTCAACGGCCTCGGCCGCCTGTTCTGGGCAGCGGTTTCCGACAAGATCGGCCGCAAGAACGTATTTTTGACCATGTTCGCCACCCAGGCCGCACTGTACTTCTATCTGCCGCAGGTCAACGACCCGATGATTTTCACTGTCATCGCTTGTTACCTCCTCGCGTGCCTCGGCGGCGGTTTTGCGGTCATGCCGGCCTTCGCTGCCGACTCGTTCGGCCCGACCTACATCGGCAAAGTGTACGGATTCGTTCTGACTGCATGGGGTGCAGCCGGTGTCACTGGCGGCCTGGCGTTTGCCAAGTTCGACAAGACTCAGGCACTCTATACCGCAGCAGGCCTGCTCATTGCCGGTTTCGTGGTTGCGTTCCTGTTCCAGCGGCCCAAGCACGTGTCCCACTACAAGGCGGCTCAGCCTGCACCGGCCTCCGAATAGCCGACTTCGGGCACAGTACGTTCATATGCACGTTGTCAAAAGGGGGGCCTTCCATCGAAGGCCCCCCTTTTTTATGCGCGCTGATGCAGGCATAAAGACACTAAACTATCAAATATGCCTTGACGCAGGCAGGTTTGCCGTTTTATATTGATAGAAAAATATCATATAGGGTGGGCGGGATAGTGTTCCTATGGGAAACCACGATGAAAAAGTGCACACAAAGACGGTCAAGATAGACAAATTGCCGACCATCAGAAGACTGCCGGCCTATCTGCATATTCTGCGAAGCATGGAGCGGGAGGGCAAGGAGTTCGTATCCTCCAGCCATCTCGCTCAGGTGAGAAACATAGAACCCATACTGGTGAGAAAAGACCTCGAACTCACCGGTATTGCCGGGACACGCAAGATCGGCTACAGCATTCCCGATCTTATCCGGGCGATAGAGTTTTTCCTGGGGTGGGGCGATACTCTGGATACGTTCCTCATCGGGGTGGGCCAGTTGGGAACGGCTCTTCTTGCCTATAAGGAACTGGAGAACCATGGCCATCAGATTGTCGCAGCGTTCGACCGGGATCCCGCCAAGATCGGGAAGAAAGTGCACGGGGTGCCTGTGTTCGACGTAACCAAGGCGCCCGAACTGCTGGGAAGGATGGATGTCCGCCTGGCGATCCTGACGGTCCCTGACGAGGCAGCGCAACAGGTAACCGATCTGCTGGTGCAATCAGGCATCCGGGGCATATGGAATTTTACCTCGATCATCCTCGATGTGCCGGAGGGGGTCATCACCCAGAAGGAAGAGCTGCTGTCTGGATTGGCCGTGCTTTCCATGAAGATGGCCGGAGGACGTGATGCCGGAGAGCATCTGGGAGGCTTGTAATGAGCTTGAAGATACGGATCTGCATGGGCAGTTCCTGTTTCCGTCGCGGCAACAGAATGAACCTGGAGTTCATCGAACAGTACATTGACGACCATGCTTGTGCGGCCGAGGTCGAACTGGTTGGCAGCCGCTGCGAGGAACTGTGCCGCAAGGGCCCGAACCTGCAGATTAATGGTCGGATGTATCATGAAGTGAACCTGGAAATGCTGTCAGACCTCCTTGAGCACTACGTGGGGAATGAATCGGGTGAATAGCATGGAATCGAGAAAGCCGGTCTATACCGAGAAGACAGAATGCCAGGACTGTTTCAAGTGTGTCCGCAAGTGTCCCGTGAAGGCGATTGAGATCGAGGAGGGGCGCGCTTCCATCGCTTCCGATCTGTGCATTTATTGCGGCCACTGCGTGGATGTCTGCTCGACCAAGGCGAAAAAGGTCCGGGATGACCTGTATCGCGCAAAGGACCTCCTCAGGCAGAAGAAGCGCGTTCTGGTTTCAATCTCTCCATCCTATGTCGGCGAGTTCGCCAACATCGAGCCCCCCTACCTGATCGCTGCTCTGAAAAAGCTGGGTTTCGAAGCGGTCAGCGAAACGGCGCTCGGCGCGCAGCAGGTCTCGGCCCGTGTGGCGGAGCAGCTCAAGCAGAGTGACGCCAAGCTGACCATATCGTCAGCGTGCCCCGCGGCGGTCGATTTCGTCCAGAAGTACCTTCCCGAGCAGGCTGATTGCATTACGCCGATCCTCTCCCCGCTTCTTTCCCACTGCAGGCTGCTACGCAAGATTTACGGCGAAGACGTCGGTATCGTCTTCATCGGGCCGTGCGCAGCGAAAAAACGGGAAGCGGACCGCCATCCCGACCTCCTCGATGTCGCCCTGACCTTTCAGGACCTGCATCGTTGGTTTCACGAAGCAGGGATCGACCCCATGAACATGCTCCCAGGGGGTGGGGATACGTTCGTGCCCGAAGCTGCGAACGAAGGCGCCTTGTACCCTGTGGAAGGCGGCATGAACGAGACGATCCGGCTGTTCGGCGATTTCAAGGATGTGCGCTTCATGACGCTGGCCGGTGTGTACTGCATCAACCGGGCTCTGACCGGGTTGAAGATAGACGAGCTCAAAAACCGGGTATTCGTCGAGATTCTTGCCTGCCAGGGGAGCTGCGTGCATGGTCCCTGCACCAGCAAGAGCCGGCCGTACCTGCTGGATGAGCTGGAAGTGTACAACCGGGCCAGCGTCCCCTCTGGCCATATCGAGCGGAACGTGCTGGTGGAGATAGACGGGCTGCACCGCGAGGCGCCCCTGCCGGTACAGCACCATACCGATGAACAGATCCGCAAGGCGCTGCACCAGGTAGGCGCTCTGAAGGAAGAGGACGAACTGAATTGCGGCGGCTGCGGCTACGACACCTGCCGCTCCCTGGCCAGCGCCCTGCTCACGGGGCGCGCCGAACCGACCATGTGTCTGTCCCATCTCCGCAAGCTGGCGCAGAAGAAGGCGAACGCCCTGCTGCGGTGCATACCCATGAGCGTGGTGATCGTCGGTACTGACATGAAGGTTATCGAGTGCAATGAGAACTTCATTCAGATGTTCGATGAAGAATCGCTCTTCACCAACCAGGTGCATCCCGGCCTCGAGGGAGCCTGTCTCGAGAAACTGGTGCCGTTTTCCGACCTGTTCCATGCCGTGTTGTTCACCGGCAATGACTTGCACCGGGACGCGCTGCATATCAATAACAAGATCTACAACGTCACCATATTCACCATTGAAACGAACCAGGTGGTCGGCGGCGTCATTCTGGATGTGACCGGGACGGAAATGCATCGTGAGCAGATTGCCCAACGGGCGAAGCAGGTCATCCGCAAGAACCTGGAGACCGTTCAGGAGATCGCTTTCAGGCTGGGCGAGAACATGGCGGACACCGAAATTCTACTCCGGTCCCTTGCCTATGGTTTCTCGACCAAGGATATCAGCCTCCTCGACGATACGGAGACCGACTCGAATGCTCCCTAGAAGACGCAGCATGCAGGAAAAACCGGAACCGTTCGCTAGTCCGGAAGTCAACCTGTCGGTCGATCTGTTCATTGAAATAGAGTCATGTCAGAAAAACAAGCACGGGCAGGATATCTGCGGCGACTCGTTCATGACCCACAAACTCGTGGAAGAGGACCGCGTGATCTCCGTGCTCTCGGATGGTCTTGGTCACGGTCTCAAGGCGAATATCCTTTCCACCATGACGGCCACCATGGCGCTCAAGTTTACGGCCAGCGACGTCGACCTGATCTCCTCCTCCGAAACCATCATGAACGCGCTGCCCGTCTGCAGGGTGCGCAATATAAGCTATGCCACCTATACCATCGTCGACATCAGGAATCAGACCGACATCAGCATTGTCGAAATGGACAACCCGCCGTTTCTGCTCATTCGCAACGGCGAGGCGATTACCGTTCCCTTCAAGGAAGTCGAGTCGCCTTCTCTCGAAGGCCGGAAAATGAAGACGTACAGCCTGAAGGCATGCCCCGAGGACCGTCTGGTCATCATGTCGGACGGGATTTCGCAGTCAGGCATCGGAACCGAGCAGCTCAAGCTGGGATGGCGGGTGGAGGGCTGCAAGCGGTTCGTCCTCGAACAGGTGTGCCGCGACCCCCAGATATCCGCCCGGTCCCTTGCCGGCAAGATCCTTGCCGAGGCCCTGACCAAGGAAGTCGGCGGCAAGGCCTACGACGACATGACCGTGGCGGTGTTCTATTTCCGCAAGCCCAGGCGCCTCCTGGTGCTGACCGGTCCGCCGTTCCACCAGAACCGCGATGCCCATTTCGCCAACATTTTCGAGACATTCAAGGGACGCAAGGTCATCTGTGGCGGGACGACCGCCAACATAGTCGCCCGCGAACTGCAGCGGGAGGTCGTCGATCACCTGGAAACCACCGACGGAGATATCCCGCCGATAGCGACCTTCGAAGGAGCGGACCTTGTCACCGAGGGGCTTCTCACCCTTACCAAGGTTGCCCAGTTCCTGGAAAAAGGGGAGACGACTCCGCGGAGGAATGCAGCCAGCATGCTGCTCGAGCGCCTCCTGGAGAGTGACAGCATCATCTTCCTTGTCGGCACGAAAATAAACGAGGCTCACCAGGATCCCACCCATCCCATGGACCTGGAGATACGGCGGAACCTGATCAAGAGAATAGCCAAGATTCTGGAACGGAAATATCTCAAGGACACCTATGTGAGATATATATGACTCCTGCAGTAGAACGGTTTTTCCAAATGACGAATAGGGCATGGGTTGCGTCACGTGCAACACGTTTGCCCGCTATGGAATACTGATAATCATTCTATTTAAATTGATTGATTATCGTTTCGCTGCGAAAGCCGGCACTGCTGGAAAAGCATATTCAAAAATGACTATGCGACGATTTTTCGGGCAAAGAGGTATTGTGGCCGGTGTTCAATCAATTCCTGTGCCGCCGTCTCTGCCAAAAATGCGTAAGCCTGAAATTAATGTCAATAGTATTGAAATATTGTTTGATTTTGCCGTAAAGATGGTATAATCTATGCCCCGCAACATAGACATGTATATGTGGTAGGGGACTGTTGAGTCATCTCGATGTGTGTCCCCCTTTTTTTGCCGCTCATGCCTGTCCGGCAAGCATTGCCTTGCTAGGATTACGGGCGTGTTCGTGCCAGGGTTTTACCAATAGTAAAAAAATTGTAGCAATCGTGAATTTTTCACAGCAACATGGCGAATGCATGCGCGCAGGGGACCTGCCGGATATTTTCGGGTTACCAGGCGTTTCCGCGGAAGCCGTCCGTTGGTCGCGCTTCCCGCGGAAGCCTCATAACATAAATAACCAAGAAGAAAGGGGAGGGAGAGACATGGCGGTTTGCAAGTGTACCGGCGAACAGGTTGAGTCGCCGCAGGATGTGCAACTGAATGAGCTGTTGGATCATTACCGCGGTTACGCCGGCGGACTGATTCCGGTGCTGCAGGGGGCACAGGAGATTTACGGCTATCTGCCGGCTGAAGTTCTGGAGACGATTTCCCAGGAGCTGAAGCTGCCGTTCAGCGAGGTGTTCGGGGTGGTGACGTTCTACGCCCAGTTCCACCTGAAGCCGCGCGGCCGCAACATCATCCGCGTCTGCCTGGGGACGGCGTGCCACGTACTGGGTGGCTCGAAGATATTCCAGGCCTTGAAAGACGAGTTGGGCGTGGAGAACGGCGGCACCACGGAAGATCTGCGCTTCACCCTGGAATCCGTTGCCTGCATCGGGGCCTGCGGCCTGGCGCCGTGCATCATGATCAACGATGACACCCACGGGCGGCTGGTTACGTCGGCGCTGAAGAACATATTGGAACAATACAAGTAAGGGGGCCATACACATGAGTAATCTGAAGGAAATGCGCTCCGGTATTGAGGAGCAATACAAGGCGAAACTGAACCGCCCCCGCATCGTGGTGGGACTGGGCACCTGCGGCATTGCCGCCGGGGGCAACAAGGTCATGAAGGCCATCAAGGACGAAGTGGCGAACCGCAAGCTGGACGTGGACGTCGACTTCACCAGCTGCATCGGCATGTGCTTTGCCGAGCCGGCAGTGGAGATCGCGCTGCCCGGGACGCCGAGCGTGGTCTACGGCGGCATCTATCCGGACAAAGTAGCACAGCTGATCGAAGGGCACGTCATCGGCAAAAAGCCGGTAACCGAGCTGGCCGCCATCCAGATCACCGGCGACGCCACTCCTTTTGACGGCATACCGGTGATGGAGAAATCTGGCTACTACGCCAAGCAGGTGCGTTCCGTCACCTCGCGGCTGGGCCGGACCAACCCGGAGAGCATCGGCGACTACATCGCCACCGGCGGCTATGCGGCTATCGACAAGGCCATTTCCATGGACCGCCTGGACATCATCAACGAGATCAAGAAGTCCGGCCTCAGGGGCCGCGGCGGCGGCGGTTTCCCCACCGGCAACAAGTGGCAGTTCGTTCATGACGCGGTGGGCGACAAGAAGTACATCGTCTGCAACGCCGACGAAGGCGACCCGGGCGCGTTCATGGACCGTTCGGTTCTGGAGGGCGACCCCCACGCCGTTCTCGAAGGCATGATGGTCGCCGGTTACTCCATCGGCGCCGACGAAGGGGTCATCTACTGCCGCGCCGAATACCCGCTGGCCATCAAGCGCCTCAACCTGGCCATCGAAGAGGCCGAGAAGATGGGCCTCATGGGCGACAACATCCTGGGCAGCGGCTTCAACTTCACTGTCCGCATCAAGGCCGGCGCCGGCGCGTTCGTCTGCGGCGAGGAGACCGCCCTGCTGAACTCCATCGAGGGTCAGCGCGGCATGCCGCGGGTGCGTCCGCCGTTCCCGGCCCACAAGGGCCTGTGGCAGAAGCCGACCTGCCTCAACAACGTGGAAACCTTTGCCAACATCCCCTTCATCATCAGGAACGGCGGCGAGTGGTATGCTTCCATGGGAACGGAAAAGAGCAAGGGGAGCAAGGTGTTCTGCCTCACCGGCAAGATCAACAACACCGGCCTGTGCGAAGTCCCCATGGGCATCACCATGGGCGAGATCCTCAACGACATCGCCGGCGGCATCCTGGGCGGCAAGAAGTTCAAGGCGGTGCAGAGCGGCGGTCCTTCCGGCGGCTGCCTGCCCACAGAGCAGCTGGGCCTCCCCATCGACTATGACTCGCTGATCTCTGCGGGCGCCATGATGGGTTCCGGCGGCCTGGTGTTCATGGACGAGACCACCTGCATGGTGGACGTGGCCAAGTTCTTTCTCAACTTCACCCAGCTCGAGTCCTGCGGCAAGTGCACCCCCTGCCGCGAGGGGACGAAGCGACTGCTGGAGACTCTGATCCGCATCACCGAAGGTGCCGGAACGGCGGAAGACATCCCCAACCTGGAGCGTCTGGCCAAGGTGATCAAGAGCTCAGCGCTGTGCGCCCTCGGGCAGACCGCGCCGAACCCGGTCCTGACAACCCTGCGCTATTTCCGTGACGAGTACGAAGCGCACATCAACGACAAGAAGTGCCCGGCCGGCGTATGTCCGGAGCTGCTGACCTTCGTTATCCTGAAGGACAAGTGCGTGGGCTGTGGACTGTGCCTCAAGGCCTGCCCGGTAAGCGCCATTGCCGGCGAGAAGAAAGAGGTCCACAAGATCGACGGCGCCAAGTGCATCAAGTGCGGCGCCTGCGTGCCGACCTGCAAGCTGAACGCGATCATTAAAGCGTAAAAACCAGGTGAAAAGGCTGAAGGTAGGAAGGCTGAAGGAAAAACCGGAAACCATTTCGATTTAGACTGAAACGGCCTTCTGCGCGGAATTATTTCCTGCACTCACGGAGATGAGGAAGCTCTGTAAGTTCGTGCCTTCGGTCTTCAGCCACCAGACTATAACCCTTACTCTTAAGGAGGAAATACAATTGTCTACTGTCACTCTTACCATTAATGGCCAAGAGGTTACGGTTCCCGCCGGCACAACGGTGCTGGATGCAGCCCTGGGAGCCGGTATCTTCATACCGACTTTTTGCCATGACCCCAATTTCCCGGGGTATGGCGGATGCCGCATCTGCGTGGTTGAAATCAAGGGTGCCCGCAACATGCCCGCTTCCTGCGTAACCGCTGCCGCCAACGGCATGGTTGTCGAAACCGAGTCTCCTGCTGTGGTGGAAACACGGAAGACCATCCTTGAGCTGATGCTGGCCAACCATCCGGTTGACTGCCTGACCTGCGAAAAGAGCGGCGAGTGCAAGCTGCAGGATTTTTGCTTCCGTTATGACGTGAAAGGGCCCAAGTTCGTCGGCGAGAAGAAGGATCAGCCCCTCGACACGTCCAACCCGTACATCACCCGCGACACCAACAAGTGCATTCTGTGCGGCAGGTGTGTCAGATCCTGCAACGATGTTGAAGACAGGTCTGTCATCAATTTCGCCTACCGCGGATTCAAGACCAAGGTTGCTCCGGCCATGGATTCCGGGCTTGCCGAATCTGCCTGCGTTTCCTGCTCACGCTGCGTAGCCGTCTGCCCGGTCGGTGCTCTTACCTACACTTCGACAGCCGGTAAAGGACGTGTCTGGGAAGTGGAAAAGGAGCAGGTGACCTGCGGCTGGTGCGAATCGGGCTGCCTGTTCGACCTGGTCAAGAAGGACGGCAAGGTCATCGGCGTGGTGGCCAAGGCTTCCGGCGAGGGAAGGCCGCTCTGCCTCAAGGGCAGGCTGGGCATGGAACTCCGCTACAACGACCAGCCGTTGAAGCCCATGCTGAAGAAGGATGACGAATACGTGGAAGTGTCCTGGACCGAAGCTCTGGGTCTGGACGATATCATGGAAAAACTGAAGTAGGGAACGTGAAGCGGCCATCTCCCCGGGGCGGGGGGTGGCCGCTTGCGGTTTTTTTCCCCAATCAGGCGGAAATCGCAATTTTATGCTTCAAATTTTCTTGTTCCTACAGTAGTATACGACAACTTTATTTTATCAGGGGGAGGAGCATGAGTAACGAGAATTTGATGTCAAAGAGGTGGTTGATCGCCGCAGCGGGTGTGGTCATCATGACTGTACTCGGCACTGTGTACGCCTGGTCGGTGTTTGTCAAGCCGATCACAGAGCTGCCTTACGGATGGGACAAAGCCTCCGTGGCAGTGGTGTTCATGATCATTATCGGTATGATCGGCCTGTCCGCCGCCTTCGGCGGCATCCTGGTGGACAAGAAGGGTCCGAAGTTCGTCTGCACCCTCGGGGTAATCCTGTACGGTATCGGCGTGCTTCTGGGCGGCGTGGCGCTGAACGCCGGCAACCTGTGGCTGC
>DIFZ01000056.1 GCA_002419385.1 Geobacter sp. UBA5735 | reverse complement strand
ACAGACCAAACCGGAAGACACTGCCGGCGGCTGAATTATCATGCATCCACCAGCAAATTACAAGCCGTATTTAATCGTATACGGAGGGATTGTCGTGCAGCAAACCAACAAAAATGAGGCGCGAGAATATTCGGGAAGGAAGGAAGAAGGAACGGCAGCGGAGCGGCAAAACCGGGCATGCGCGCTGGGATTCAAGGGGAGGCTGACGTTTTTCGCAGCGGAAAGCGTCTTCCCGGCGGACTGCCCATGGCAGTCATGCCGGGATCAGTTTCCGGCATCACGCCAGTTTGTCAAGTTCCAGATCAGCGTCGTTGATGTCCGACAGATCCAGGGAACCGTTCTCCTTGTCGCTCAACCTGGCAATCTTCTTCATGGTGTCGCGGAATCCGGGACTGACCTGGAAAATCTCGCCGAAAACCTTGAGGGCGCCATCCCTGTTGCCGGCGGTTTCGTACAAGACTCCCAGTTCATAACGGAGGCTCAGAATCCGGTCGGTGTCGAGGCCATCACGTGACAGTGCGTCGATGAACAGTTTTTCAGCACTCGCGAAATCTCCCTTTTTCCCGTGACACATTCCCTCCAGGGTAATGCAGTCGAGAAACCTGTCCGGATCGTTTCGAGCAACCCGGAACTCTCCGATCGCCTCGTCGTAGAGGTCCATTTCCATATACGCGATGCCGAGATTGTACCTGGTTTCCGTGTCAGCCGAATCAACCTGGCTGTCAAGGCTTTCTTTGAACCTCGGAACCATCCCGTCCTGATCGGAACTGTCACCGGCATCCTCGCAAGGCTCCACCTCAAACAGACCGGGGACTCTTTCTTCAAGCGGCGCAGCATCCTCGGGCTCAGGAGCCATAACCAGCTCCGATTCAGGCAGCAAATCCGGAACCTCAACCAGCGTTCCTTCCCCGGATTCCGGCTCCAGGACTATTTCCGCTTCAGGCAATTCCTCGGAGAGCGTAATGCAATCCTCTTCAGGCGGCAGTTCTGCAGGTGGCGGGATTTCCACCCCAGGGGAAATGCCCACGTCCAGTCCCTCCAGAAAGTCAGGCACCGTCATTCCCGCTGCGGCACCGTCTTCTCCGGGAGGCTCCTGTCCGGATTGGAACGCTCCCCTCACCTCTGTTTCCCCTTCACCGGCATCAGCCATTTCCTGCAGATCGGACAGATCGAAAGAAATGTCTATGTCAAAAACATCCCTTGCCGCCTCTGGCGTTGTCTCGCTCCTGTCCGCAAGTTCCTCGGCACTCAGCATGACAGGACCCGCTTCCGGATTCTCCTGAGCGGAAGCGGATTCCACGTCATGGTCAAAGGAAAGATCGATCTCGTCCTGCCACGGGAAGTCGGGCGCCTCTCCTTCGGCCTGGAGAGTATCCGGGTAAGCTTCTTCCGGTTCGTCCTGCGCCTCGCCGGAGGTTTCCTGCGAGAGGAGGTTAATGCTTACCAGAACATCGGCAAGCTTGGACTGTTCTCCGGTCGCCTCGTACAGAGTTTTCAGCCCTTCGAGGAGCCTGATGTCATAGGGATTATGGTCCAGGAGCCGGGTATAATAGCGTTCAGCGTCGGCATTGCACCCGGATTCCATGAGCGCGGGCAGATACCGCTGCAACTGAGCCACACTGCCTTCCGGCGATCCGCCTTCCATTTCGCTCTCGATGATCCCCTTGATCGCATCCAGGTCAGCGGGGTTGATCCTGAGAATCCCGAGCAGCATCTCCCGGCCCTTTTCGGCTTCTCCGGAGACGCGATACGCTTCCGCAAGCAGAGCCATTACCCTGGTGTTGCCCGGTTCGGCTTCCAGCAGCTTTTGCAGCTTGGGCAACGAGTCCTCCGCCATGCCGCCACTCACCTGTGACGCCAGGATATCGAGCACCCCTTCCTTCCTGTCCGGGAAGAGATCCTGGATTCTCTGGCAGACGCGCTCGAACACCTCCTTTTTTCCCTTGTCCCGGAGAGACATGGCCAGGCCGTTAAATTCATCATAGGCCCGGTCTTTGTGACCCGCACTGTAACAAGTCTCCGCAAGCTTCATGCGGACGTCCACATTCTGGGGATCCACCCCTTTCATCTTTTCCAGGATGTTGAGTACTTCCTCGACCTGCCCTGCTTTGTGGAAGTGATCGTAAACCGTCTTGTATTCGCTCAAGGCATTGCCGATGAGTCCCTGTTTTTCATTGAGCTGGGCAAGCGCAACGGAAATCCCGATATTGGAAGGATCAAGGCGCTGTATCTGTTTATAGACAGCGATGGATTTCAGATTGAAACCGTTTTCATCATAGTACTTGGCAATGGTTTCATATTCCCGTATGGCATCTTCACGCCGGTTGCACCTGACCATCAGCTCAGCCAGTTTCTGCCGGTGCTTCACATCCTTGGGATCCGCAGTCACCACCTGCTCATAATCCTTGAGAGCTCTTTCGAACTGGCCCTTCTGGATATATTTCTGCGCACTTGCCAGAAATTTGTCTTTCTGTGTACTCAAATCTCACCCTCTTGTCTGATGGAAGGAAACATGTTCCATCTGCCGTAAGCTGGAAGCTTCATAAAACTCTTCCGAACATGGTGCATTTTCACTGCATATATGATTTTCGGAACCTGCACGACAAAACTGAAATTTATCAGCAAAATAAAACAAAGTCAACGACTTGTGAACAAAGCGGTCAGCCACCCGGGCTTCCTGCCTTCCTCCACCAGCCCCACGTGCAGACCTCCTGTCTTCATGAGATGGCGCCACAGAGTGACGGCAGTGGGGCGAAGCGGACGATCAGTCGCGACTTTTTTATTGACTTTTCGGCTGGTGTTGATATGTGTATTCCACTATCAAATCCCAATACACAAAGAATAGTGCACGAATTATATCTGTTTTTATCGAAAAGGATGAAGAGCCATGGACCCGATCCGTAACAGGATATTCATCACTGACCTCATCAAGACGGATTTCCCCCAGAGCGTCTATGAGGAAGTCCAATACCTGATTTCCCTGGTCTATCTGGACTATGATTTCACGTGGCTCTCCAGGGTATTCAAGGATGTCGTCAACCTGTATGGCGGCAACTTCCCGGGCTACCGGCAGTGCAACACGCCATACCATGACCTCAAACACGTGACCGACGCCCTGCTGGTGTTCGCAAGCCTTGTCCATGGAGCCTTCGCCAGCGGCCTGTCTTTCCGGGAAAAACACATAACCCTCGCCCTCATCAGCATAATGCTCCACGAGACCGGCTATTTGCAGCGCGAAGACGATGTTACCGGCACCGGCGCAAAGTATACACTGGTCAGGGCTGAGAGAAGCCTCGAGTTCCTGGAGTTCTATTTCGCTGCAAACGGCTATGATGATGGTGACCTCAAACTCTGCAGGGAGTTCATCATCTGTACGGACATGAACGAAGACATCAGCGAAGTGTCGTTCGACTCGCCCGAAACCGAAACCATTGCCAAAATGGTGGCGACAGCATGCATCATCGGCCAGATCAGTGACCGGAACTATCTTGAAAAACTCCTGTTCCTCTTCCAGGAACTCAACGAAGCCCAGGTATTCGGCTTTGAAACCGAACTCGACCTGCTTGAAAACACCATGGAGTTCTACCGCCGCGCCAGGAGCAGGCTGGAAAACGAATTGGGAGGCGTGCAAAGCTTCCTGGCACACCATTTCCGGAAAAGATGGGAAATCGGCTACGACATGTACGCAGATGCCATCGAAAGCAACCTTGCCTATCTGGGGCACCTGCTGGAAAACCACCGCAACGATTACCGGGAAAAACTGAATCGGGGCGGCCTGCTGAAAAGGCTCGCCATTCTCGAAGAAATCAAAAAGAAGTGACATTCAGAAAGAAAAAACGCCCTCCTTCCGGTCACTGAGATGCTACCTTCCTCCCGCCCTGTCCAGGGGATACTCCGCCAAATTCACGAAACGGAACCCCCTGGCCTTCAATAGGGGCACTGCGGCCTTTACCCCTTCAGCCGTACCGCTTCCAGGATGGTTCATGTGGAGTATGACGATCGAACCCGGCTTCGACGCGAGCAGCGCGGCCTTGACCTGCTCTTTCGTAAACGTGGCACCCCCATCCCCAATGACGCTGAATCCGATGACCCTGTGCCCCAGCCTCCCGGCGACCTCGACCGCCACCTCGTCATAAAAAGCCGTGCCGGAACGGTAATACTCGGTTCTCTTCCCGGTCATACGCTGGATTTTTTCGGCGTTCAGCCAGATTTCGTCCGCCAGCTCAGCGAGTCCTCTTGTGCCGTTGATCCCGTAGATGCCGCGACCGTTCACCGACGCGGGACGATGGCGGAAACCGTGGTTTGCCACGGTGAACAAGGGGTTTCCGGCCAGCCTGAGAAATGCAGCGCTATTGGCATCGATCCAACGGGCATTGACGAAAAGCATGGCAGGGATGTTCTGCTGCTCGAGGAAACTGATGAGTTCCGCATCATAGCCGTTTCCTTTCGGCCCGCCGCACGCGTCAAGGGTCAGCGCAATGACGCTCTCGTCAGTCGCAAGCATGGTTGCCACGCCATCAACGTACATGCCCCACTCAGCGGGGTTCCTGCTGCCGAATTCAGCAATCAAACGTTCTCGCACCTGGTCATAGTTGCCCCCTGCTCCTTCAGCAGCATGCAGAATGCCGGGAACCAGCGCTCCGAGGGAAAGGCAGACCACCGCCCAGCATGCCACAATCTTTGCCATTAGCAGTTGAACCATTCTTGTTCCTTGATTGTTGTGATTTTGGCCATCAGTTTACACGTTAGCACAACGTGCCAGGAAAGCGCACTGAAAGTCTTTCGACCCGGAAAGATTTCCTGGCCGTAAATGAACAGCACAACGAAGACAGGCAAGCATTAGCAAACCCTGCCATAAAAGGTTATTCATCTTGACATGCATTATGCAAAGTGCATAATTACTTCAAATTAAACAGAGACGTCGAATTGTTTTCCTGCCATCCTTCCAGGAGAAACTTCATGATGAAAACCATGCTGCCGGTTCTGTGCATCGTTACGGTTTTTTTCATCCTTCCTGCAGGCGCCGCTGACAAAGATCAGTTCATAGAGCTGGCCGTTACCAGAGGCGACACCCTCGTCAACATCTGTGGCAGATATCTTCAGGACCCCGGGAAATGGGCGGAAATCGGCAGGATTAACCGCTTGAGGGACAATGACCGGATCATGCCCGGCCAGAAGCTGAAGATACCCGTTTGGCTGCTGAGGGGAATCCCGACAGACGGAAAGGCCGCCCATGTAAGCGGAGAAGTACGACACCTGCCCGTCGGCCAGAGCCAATGGCAGATTCTCCGGCAAAACGATCCTGTACCACAGGGCAGCACCATCAGGACCGGACGTGACAGCGGCGTGGAAATCCTTTTCGATGACGGCACGTCAATACTCCAGAGACAGGATACCCTCCTTGGTCTGCAGAAATCCGAATACAAGGGGGAGAACCACCTTGTGCGCAAGCTGAAACTAGCCTCCGGCAGAATATTGACAAAGGTTCGCCGTGCCACGGGAAAAGTAAACCGTTTCGAGATCCGCACACCTTCTGCAACGGCTGTTGCCAGGGGCACGGATTTCAGGGTGAGCAGCGGAATAAAACAGGAAACCACATCGGAAGTGCTTGAAGGCGTTATAGAGGTCAAGGCCCGGGGGAAGGTCGTACCGGTCCATGAAGGAGAAGGAATCCGGATCAACCTGGGTACCGCCCCACTCCACCCCCGCAAGCTCCTCTCTCCCCCATCCCCTCTCCAGCTCTCATCAACCTTCAATACGACGCCGGTCCACCTGTCCTTCAAGGGAGTAGAGGGCGCGGTTGCCTACCGTTTCCAGCTTTCCAGAGACCCGGACGGGATAGACCTGCTGCAGGACAGGGCATATCCCATGAAAGAACCCGCAACGACAGGCAGCCTGGAAGACGGAAAATATTTCATCCATGTTTCAAGCATCGATGACCAGGGCATCGAAGGGTCAACCTCGCTTCCGGAGGAACTAGCCATCCGCGTCCATCCACTGCCGCCATTCATCCAGAATCCTGCAGAGGGGGCGCGTTACAAGGGAAGAACCTTGAGATACAGATGGCTTAAAGTAGAGGACGCCAGGCGCTACCAGGTACAGACAGCCACTGATCGGGATTTTCGCAATGCCGCGGGAGACCCTGAAGGGACAAGCGATACGGAACATGTCAAGCGGTTCGAAAAATTCGGCGTTCATTTCTTCCGCATCCGTTCGGTGGCGGCTGACGGCTACACCGGAGCCTGGTCAGACCCCGTGTCCTTCACCATTGATCCGCCGCCGCCTTCCCCCGAGGTCGGCAAACCGGAGCGGGAAAAAGGCCTGTTCCACATTCGCTGGAGCAACGGCGGCGAAAAGAGGACCTACCACTGCCAGGTTTCAATGGACAAGGAATTCAACGACCTGCTGGTCGACACGAAGCCCGGCAAACCTGAACTGACCATGCCCGCCCCCGCTAAACCGGGGGTCTATTATGTCCGCACCAGCACCATCGATCCCGATGGTTGCGAAGGGGACTTTTCGCCGCCCCAGACCTTCGAGATCAAGCGACGGTGGCCCTTTGCGGCAGGTGCACTGGGCATAGTGGGGGCCATTCTCCTGCTTCTGCTGTGATTTTTCCCGCACACTACCCATTCAGTTCAGGAGCGACATCTTGAATCATCCGGGGAAGACACTTCTCAAGCAGGGGTTGATCATCGTTTCAGGCATCATGATGATAGTCGCAGCTGACTATATGGGACTTTTCATCAGATTCGACTATGGGTGCAATGATCTGTTCTTCCGTCTCCGCGGCCCTGCCGTGCCCGACAGGCGCATTCTCATAGCGGCAGTCGATGAGCGCACCCTTATGCGCCTGGGCCGCTGGCCCCTGCAGCGTGCCTCTTACGCCAGACTTCTGGAAAAAGTGTCCAAGGCAGAGGCAGTCGGTTTCGACATTGTCATGACTGAACCTACAGAAGATGACGCTTCCCTTGCCAACGCAGCCGGGAAGCTCAAAGTGGTGGTCTTCCCCTCCTATATCAAACATTTTGACGGCACACTGGACTCTTCACCGGCAGTCGTACCGAGGTTAACCGGCCATGTGCACCTTGAGCAGGATATTGACGGCGTCGTCAGAAGGCTCTATCACACCATTTCCGTAAACGGCGCCACAGTACCGTCCTTTTCTTCCGCGATCTATGAGAACATGACAGGCACGTCCCTCCGCCACAGAGATGCTTCCGGGCTCACGACCAGCGGCACGATCCTCCAGATGGATCAGACTACCATCAATTACTGCGGCCCTCCCGGCACATTCCCCCACCTATCCATGATTGACATTCTGGACGGACGCTACCCTCCCGATTTCTTCGCCGACAGGACAATCCTGGTCGGAGCGACGGCAGAAGGCCTCGAAAGCGGCAATTTAACGCCTTTCAGCGAGGAGCGCGGCAGGATGAGCGGCGTGGAGACACATGCCAACATCCTCAACAACCTGCTGAACGGCAACGGCATCACGGAATCCCGGGACGCCTTCAGGTGGGGTATCTCCAGCTGCCTTTCCCTCCTGGGCCTTTTTTTCTTCTGCCGGGCAGGCAGCAGATGGTTGCTGGCCGGATGGTTCAGCGGCATCGTCAGTGCGATGTCCGGCACATTCTGCCTGTTCACCCTGATGGATACCTGGTTCAGCCCGGTCCTTGTCTGCATCCTGCTCACCTTCATGCTGGTAACCGCGCATCTTTTCAGGCTTGAACAGGCCAGCAGAGAGCTGCAGAGCGCAAAAGAGGAATGGCAGGAGTCCTTCGACACGATCAATGACGCCATAGTCCTGATGGACTGCGAAGGTCGAATCACCCGTTCAAACAAAGCAGCCGGACTGCTCCCGACACAGGTGCTCGACTCACTCTCCCTCACATGCCGGGAATCAGGGGCTTCGGGCACCGGCGGCACTTCCGCCGGAAACGGCAACGGTAAGGAACGTGAAACCCGGGACCCCGACTCCGAACGTTTTTTCGAAATCAAGTCACTCCCCCGATTCGATGGTGAAGGCACAAAGATCGGATTCGTTCATGTAGTGCAGGATGTAAGCAGCAGAAAAAAGGCTGAAGCGGAAAAGGAGACCATCCGTTTCCAGTTGCTGCAGTCGCAGAAAATGGAATCCGTCGGGCGGATGGCAGCAGGCATCACCCATGACTTCAACAACCTCCTGACGGCCATCCTGGGCTTCAGCGAGCTGGCAATCATCAGGATGCATCCTGAAGACCCCATAAGAAACCATGTCCAGATCATCCACGAGTCCGGACTGAAGGCTGCC
Organism: Geobacter sp. UBA5735; assembly: GCA_002419385.1. Taxonomy (GTDB): domain Bacteria; phylum Desulfobacterota; class Desulfuromonadia; order Geobacterales; family Geobacteraceae; genus RPRC01. The sequence continues at coordinate 108,162 of DIFZ01000056.1, read as the reverse complement.
CAGCTGACCCGCCAGCTTCTGGCGTTCAGCCGCAGGGAGGTCATGCATCTTCAGGTGGTGAATCTGTCGAAGATAGTCAACGATCTCTCTAAAATACTGGCTCGAATCATCGGAGAAGATGTGACTCTGAAGCTGGTTACGGAAGAGCAGACGCGCTTTGTAAAGGCTGACCCCGGCCACCTTGAGCAGGTAATCATGAACCTAGCCGTAAACGCCCGTGACGCCATGCCCCAGGGTGGAACCCTGACAATAGCAACATCCGATGTCTACCTTGACGAGAAGTATGCCCGAAGTCATTTCAACGTGGCACCGGGCCACTATGTCACCATGCGCGTAAGCGACACCGGCATCGGCATGAGCAAGGAAGTGCAGGCGAAAATCTTCGAACCGTTTTTCACGACAAAAAAATCCGGGGAAGGAACGGGATTGGGCCTCTCCACGGTCTACGGCATAGTCAAGCAGTTGTCGGGACACATCAATGTCTACAGCGAAGTCGGCACGGGCAGCGTTTTCACCATCTATCTGCCGGTCTGTGATCCGGAGGAAGAAAGAATTATCGAGCAAAAAACCCAGGCTCCCCGGCACGGCTCGGAAAACATCCTGGTGGCAGAAGACGATCCCATGGTTCGTCAGCTCATCGCTGACACGCTCGAACCACTTGGGTACAGCGTGTCTCTGGCGGGCTCGTGCGCGGAAGCCGTGAAGCTCATTGAAACCACGCCGGCAGATTTTCACATCCTGCTGACCGACGTAATCATGCCCGAATCGGGAGGGAAAGAGCTGGCACGGGCATTCCGGGAACGATACCCCTCGGCAGGGGTGATATTCATGTCCGGCTATACCGAGGAGATCATAGCACGGCACGGCCTTGACCCGGCGGGGATTTCTTTTCTGCAGAAACCCCTTATTCCCAACAGGGTCGTGACCAGAATACGGGAAGTCCTGGACGGTCACGCTAACCGGCCATCCTTTCCGCCAGTTTCGTAACTCTCTTGGTGGACCTTCTGTTCTTCACGGCCATGGCCAGGGCCTTGACCTGCCCGATGATGATGACCAGCTTCTTTCCCCTGGTTACCGCCGTGTAGAGCAGGTTCCTCTCCAGGAGCATGTAGTGCTGCATGGCAAGGGGGATGACAACGGCGGGATATTCAGACCCCTGACTTTTGTGGATGGAGGTGGCATAAGCGAGCGAAACCTCATCCAACTCGCCGAAATCGTACTCCACCGTCCTGCCGTCGTAGTCGACACGCAACAGACCTTCCTCGGAATCGACGGATTCGATCCTGCCGATATCGCCGTTAAAAACCTCTTTATTGTAATTGTTTACGGTCTGGATCACCTTGTCGCCTGGAGAGAACGTGGTCCCGAAGCGGCTTACCCGCGGCTCCGCCGCGGCGTTCAGTCGCTGCTGCAGCTCCACGTTGAGGGAGCGGACGCCGAGCCCTCCCCGGTTCATGGGAGTCAACACCTGGATGTCCTTCACCGGATGGAAGCCGAAGCGGTTGGGAATGCGCTCAGTGACGACCTGCATGACCTTGTCATGGATCTCCTCCGGCGTCTCGGCGGGAATGAAGTAAAAATCCGAGAGGGCTGTCCCCCCGGTTTTCAGCGGCAGCTCTCCCCGGTTGATGCGGTGGGCATTGACGATGATGCGGGATGCTTCAGCCTGACGGAATATCTCGGTCAACCTGACCGTCGGCACGGCGCCGCATCCGATGATGTCGGACAACACCGCGCCCGGCCCAACTGACGGGAGCTGGTCGACATCTCCGACAATGATAAGAGCAGCATGATCGGGAATTGCGGCAAACATGCGGTTTGCAAGGACGATGTCCACCATGGACGACTCATCAATCACCACGAGGTCGGTTTCGAGAGGAAGTTCCTTTCCCCGTTTGAAGCCGAAGGTCTGGGGGTCGAATTCCAGGAGCCGGTGGATGGTCTTCGCTTCCAGGCCGGTGGACTCGGAGAGCCTCTTGGCTGCCCTGCCGGTGGGGGCGCACAGAGTGACCCTGACATTTTTGGCGCGGATGATCATGAGAATGCTGTTGACCAGGGTCGTTTTGCCAACTCCAGGACCACCCGTGATGACAACCAGCTTGGAGGACAGGGCCAGCTCGACAGCACTCTTCTGGGAAGGGGAAAGATTCAAGCCGGTCTTCTTCTCCACCCAGGGGACCGCCTTAGCGGCATCGATATTCCCCCAGGGGGGTGCCCCCCGCTGCAGTCGCGCCACATTCGCCGCTGTCCCGTTTTCCGCCCGGTGCAGCGGCGCAAGGAACAGGCACTCCCTGCCGTCTATCCTGTCCTGGACCAGATTCTCTTCGGCCAGTTCCTCTCTGACCGCCTCCTCTATGACCGGGACCGGAATATCCAGGAGACCTGCGGCCTCATCGGTCAATGCGTCGACCGGCCAGGCGCAATGGCCGTCGTTCGCTCTCTCCTGCAACGCATGCCGGACCCCGGCCCGGGCGCGGATCAGCGAATCGCGCGCGATGCCGAGCCTTTCAGCAATCATGTCCGCTGTCCTGAAACCGATACCGTGGACGTCCAATGCCAGGCGGTAGGGGTTTTCGGTGACCTTGAGAATCGCTCCATCCCCGTAGGTCTTGTAAATGCGGACAGCTCGCGCGGTTCCCACACCGTGAGACTGGAGGAAAACCATGATCTCACGGATGACTTTCTGCTCCGCCCAGGCCCCGGTAAGCAGTTCCAGCCGTTTTTTCCCGATACCGGGAAGGCCCAGCAGACGAAGGGGATCATGCTCGATGACGTCAAACACATCTTCGCCGAAAGCTTTCACCAGCACTTTGGCGAAATGGGGACCGATTCCCTTGACCATTCCGCTCGCGAGATACTTTTCAATACCTTCTCTCGTGCCCGGCAGCACGGTCCTGAGCTGGCGTGCCTTGAACTGGAGCCCGTGGGTTCGGTCGTTGTGCCAGAACCCCTGGCATTCCAGAAACTCTCCCGGAGCTATGGAGGCGGCTGAACCGATGACGGTGACCGGGTCCTTGCTGCCCCTCACCTTCACACGGAGAACGCAGAAGCCCGTCTCCTCGCTATGGAAGGTAACCCTTTCCACCGAGCCTGAGAGACGCTCCTGGGGTGCGGTATCGTTTTCGGCCATGATGTGCACTTTATCACCAAGCATCCGTGTCCGGAAGTCTTTACCTGTTAAGCTGCAAACAAATCAATCTCGTTTCCGGATGAAAACTACTCTACTGGCGGGCTTTGTTGCCGAGATGATGCGCTCTGAATCATAAGCGGGTTTATATTTTTCCGGATTATTCGACCGGGGCGGTTTCCGTACTGGCAGCGCCATCCCCGCCTTTCTCACCCCGCGCAACGCCCGTTCGCTCCATGAGGAAGCGGTTCGTCTCCGCAACAATCACTCCCGAAAGCCCGATAAGTGCGATAAGGTTGGGAACTGCCATGAGTCCGTTCATCACGTCGGCGAAGTTCCACACAAGATCGAGCTTTACGCTTGCGCCAATGAAAACGAAACCCGAATACAAAAACCTGTAGGGAAGCAGCGCCCTGGCACCCAGAAGGTATTCCAGGCATTTTTCCCCGTAGTAAGCCCAGCCGATAATGGTGGAGTATGCGAAGAAGATAATGCCGAAAGAGACGATGAATCCCCCCCAGGCACCCGGCAAACCTGTATCGAACGCAGTCTTGGTAAGTGCGGAAACCTCGATTCCGGAATGCCATGCTCCGGTCACGATAAGCACCAGGCCCGTCATTGTGCAGACAATGATCGTGTCGATGAAGGTGCCGGTCATGGAAACCAGCGCCTGCTCGCACGGTTCGTTTGTCTTGGCTGCCGCAGCCGCAATGGGTGCGCTCCCCATGCCCGACTCGTTGGAGAAGACCCCCCGCGAAACCCCCTTCTGGATCGCGAGCATGGCTGCCGAGCCCAGAAATCCACCGGTGGCGGCCGTGCCGGTGAAGGCATCATGGAACACCATCATCAGGGCAGCCGGTATATGGGACGAATACCTGTACAGGATGACAGCGCACCCGGCCACATAGACTACCGCCATTACCGGCACCATTATGGCTGAAACCCGCCCGATGTTCTTGACGCCGCCCAGAATCACCAGCCCGGTGAAAAAAGCAAGGACCACACCGCTTACAGCCGGATTCAGGCCCACGCTTTCCTTCAGGTTCCCGGCAACAGCATTTGCCTGGACCATGTTACCGATGCCAAAGGCGGCGATGGATCCGAAAACGGCAAACAGGACTCCCAGCCACTTCAGCCCCAGCCCCTGTTCGATATAGTACATGGGACCGCCGCACATCTCCCCTTTTTCATCCTGCCGCCGGTATTTTACCGCCAGCACACCTTCCCCGTACTTGGTGGCCATACCGAAGGCCGCAGTGACCCACATCCAGAACAGAGCGCCGGGACCGCCTACCGAGATGGCGGTTGCCACACCCACGATGTTGCCGGTGCCGATGGTAGCCGCAAGAGCCACCATGAGAGCCTGGAAGTGGGTTATGTCGCCCTTTTCGTTGGACTTCGGCTTGGCAAAGGTCTCCATGAGGGCATGGGGCAGCATGAAAACCTGGATCAGACGCAGACGGATCGTCAGCAGAATCCCGGTACCTACCAGGAGCACGAGGAGAGGGACTCCCCATACATAACCGCTCAGCATCGAGAAAAAACCGTTCAATTCGTTCATCTGGCGACCCCGTCAACCGTATTTCCAGGACAATGGCTGCAAATGCGCTCAAGAAAACTGTGCTGCATGGCGATAAGAAAACCAGTGGCATTTTCCGGGAAACTACTGTAGTTATCCTTCGCGTCTATGTCAACGCAGTTCTTCCACAATCTTGACATTTCACAAACCTATTGAAGCGTATGGCAGGCCTGTGCAAATGATTACGCTTTTTCATGAATTTGCATGTGGGTAAAGAACTGGTAACATGTATGCAGTTCACCACCTGATTGTCGGTCAAACAGGCAAAACATTTGACAGAAAAGGAATCGTTTGGCTATTCTCTAGCAATGAAAAACGGTAAAGAACTTCATCTCACGTGGGAAAACCTCTGCAAGAAATGCGGTTTGTGCTGCTTCGAGAAAATCGAAGATGAGCAGGGCACGATTTTCTTCACCTCGATCCCCTGCCGGTACCTGGATGTCGTAACGAGGGAATGCAGGATTTATCCGCGCAGGTTTGAGATATACCCTGACTGCATCAAGTTGACGGAAGACCTGGTCAGGAAACTCCCCTGGCTCCATGATGACTGCGGATACCGCGAAGCCCTGGGTGTGAGCAAGAAAAGAAATCCCGCACGACGAAAGGTTACCGATGACGAATGATACAAAGACAACCACGGTACTGGTTGTCGATGACGATAGGTATGTGCTTGAATCGGTTGTCGCTCTCCTCAAACAGTTCGGTTACGAGGTAATCCCCTGCCGGAACGGGGAAGAGGCGCTCCAGAAGATCCAAAGCACCGATCTGGACGCCATTCTGACGGACATAAAGATGCCGGTAATGTCAGGGATAGAATTGCTGGAAATCGTCCACAATCTGAACCCCGACATTCCGGTTATTCTGATGACCGCATACGCTGAACTGGACATCGCGGTTGAAGCGGTCAAGAAAGGCGCATTCGATTTCATCATAAAACCCTACAAACCGACCTATCTTCTCCACTCAATCGAAAAGGGCGTCAAATACAACCGTCTCGTCCAGATGGAGAAAAATTATAAATTCATGCTGCAGGACATGGTGGAAAAAAAGACCAGGGAACTTGCCGATGCCCTGATGATGGTGAAGAACATAAGCATTGAAATCATCGAACGCTTGACGGCAGTGGCCGAATTCAGAGACACCGATACCGGGTCCCACATAGCCAGGATCGGGTTGTACGCAAGCAAACTTTCGCGGCTTCTTGATCTATCGCCGGATTTCATCGAAAACATCACCTTTGCCAGCCCGATGCACGATCTGGGGAAGATAGGCATTTCCGACAACATCCTGCTCAAACCGGGCAGCCTCACCAAGGAAGAGTTTGAAGTCATGAAAGCCCATACCACCATCGGTGAAAAGATGCTTGCCGGGTCTTCCTACCCGGTGCTGAGGATGGCCGCCTCAATCGCACTGAACCACCACGAACGCTGGAATGGAAGCGGCTACCCGCGTGGGCTGAAAGGCGAGGAGATTCCCATTGAGGGCAGAATAGTCATGCTGGTTGACCAGTACGACGCCCTCCGGAGCAGGAGGCCGTACAAGGATGCCGAAAGCCATGCAACTGTAGTCAGGATAATAACCGCAGGTGATGGAAGGACCAGACCGGAGCATTTCGATCCCCAAATCCTCGATGCCTTCAAGACTCTGTCCGATGAGTTCGAACAGATATACAACGCTAATCAGGACGTAAAATATCCGGTTTCAGCAATCAGCATCTGACCGTGCCGCCAAACAAAAAAAACCGGCGGCCGCTCCGCGGCGCCGGTTTTTTTCCGGGACCATTCTCCCCTATCCAGTCAGTTGTTCAGCCCCAGATTCAGCGCATCGTTCCTCATTACGTCTTCGTCTTTCTCCACGGCTACCTCTGTATCCGCGAACAAGTCATCGAGCCGCACCATTTCGGGGTTTATCTTGGAATACCTCTTTGCCCCGAGGAACCGCGAGCGGTAATAGGGAGTATTCATGGATGATATGACAACCTTGCGATCTCTTGAAGACGCATGGATCATCTTGTTTTCACCAAGATATATGCCGACATGGGAGGGATACGGCGCATAGGTCCGGAAAAAAACCAGGTCGCCTTTCTGCAGGTCATAGGAGGTGACCGGCTCGCCCGTGACGAATTGCTCCCGGGCGGTCCGCGGAAGGTTTATGTTCAGGTCGCGGAATACATGCTGGACAAAGCTGGAGCAGTCAAGACCGTTGCGGCTGTTGCCGCCGAAACGGTAGCGAGTGCCGAGAAAGCTGAACGCCGTGGTCTTGAGCTTTTTCGATGCGTCGGTCGTCAGCTCGAGATTCTTTGCGAGATCAACCGGCTCTTCCTGCTCCGTATCGGTCAGTTCCGCAAGCGTCCGCTCGTATTCCTCATTGGAATACAGGCGGGTGTTTGTCCGGGCAAGCTTGGCTGTTGACCTGGAGGGGCTTTCTTCGGCTCCCGCACCATCCCTCAGGGTAACGACGCTTCCTTGTTGCAGTCTGCTGCCACGGATCCGATTGAGGCGCTTCAGTTCGGCTACCGGAACCCCGGTCTTTTTCGCTACCCGGGCAAGGGTATCGCCCTTGCGCACTTTGTACGTAGAGCCCCTCATCTTCTGGGTTCCGGATCGATGATCAGCTTTCGCGGTTACGGCTCTCGGCGGAATCACGAGCCTGGCACCGGGCTTCAGGTTCTTGTTCACCAGATTGTTTGCGGACTTGATATCCTGAACGGAGACATGGTACTTTTTTGCGAGTGAGTAGAGGCTGTCCTTCTTCTTCACCACATGACTCTTTGCTGCCAGAGCAAGAGACGGGAAGGTTACCAGGAATATGCATAGTACGAGCAATCGAATGCAGGTATTCACGAGCCCCCCTTTCCTTGTTTTACATTGCAAAACGTAATTATAAAAATCTACGCTTTTATACACCAGGACCAGGGTATTGTCAACCCCCAGAGCATTGGCACGGGAACGCCCCCTATCTGCCAAGGATAACGCGCACCTTCACCGGGTCATCATTAAGCATCCGAAGCTGTGCGGGCAGTTCGAGTTTTTTTTCAACCGTGAACGAACGTGACCTGCCGTCAATCTGAATCTCCTCGGTCCTGATGCTCTCCATTCGTGAAAGGAGTGATTCCGGCCCCTCGACCATGACCAGCTCCGGTTGGATTTTAATTCTTTTCAGCACCAGATTGTCTGCCGGCGAACCGGAAACCCGGGTGTCCACGCGCACCAGCTTGCGCTGCTTCCTTTCGACCGAGACGCGCAGCACCGCTGGCCTGAGCCTGGCTATCTGCACCCCCGAGGGAAGATTGAAATCTTTTTTCCGGAGAGTAATGAGATTGCTCCCTTGCTTGATTTCGCGCAAATCTATCTGGGCAGCCACTTCCCCTTCCTTGGGCAGCGGGATCAGGCTGGACACCGTTTTCAGCTGGAGCTCCACCTGGTCCTGGGAACTCTTGCTGAAGATCAGCGATTCCGGCAGGTTGCGGTACTGGATCGGGGCATTGACCGTAACCAGTTCACCCTGTCGGGCCGTAACGATGAGCCAGCAGACGGTAACGAAGCAGACCGTGACCAGTTTCGGCCAGAAATTTCTGCAGATCCTCCGTGCCAGCGAAATGTGAGTAGGTTCCTGCGCCGGCGGCTCAAGGAGGGTGCGCAACATATCGACAAGCCGGCCGGCGGACTCGACCTTGCGCAGTTCACCGGAAAGGGCAAGGGTGACTTCGCCCCTTTCTTCAGACACTATGACAACAAGAGCATCGGACCGTTCAGAGAGTCCCAATCCGGCCCGGTGGCGTGTGCCGTAATAGTGGGGGATATCGGTCCTCGTGGAAAGGGGCAGATGGCACGATGCCAGGGAAATCCTGCCGTTTCTTATGACAAGTGCGCCGTCATGAAGCGGTGACCCTTCGAAAAAAATACTACCGATAATCTGACCGGTGATGGTTGCGTCAATCTGGATGCCGTTTGACAGATACTCGTGTATAGGCTCTTGGCGCTGGATCACGATTATCGCGCCGGTTTTCGACGCGGCAAGAGAGAAAACCGCTTCCGAAAATTCTTCTGCTTCAAAAAGGTGCCCGGTGTCCTGTCGGCCGAAAAAACTGTGGAGCGGGCTTATGCGGTAAAGTGCCTGGCGAATCTCCGCCTGGAAAATGACGATTATCAGGACGAAGAGCACCGTACCCAGTTCCTGGAGGATCCAGCTGGTCATGAAAAAGCCCAGGTTTCTGGTTATCAGGTACACGACCCCCAGGGAACCGAGGCCGATCACGACCTGAAATGCCTTGGTTTTCCTGAACCAGCCATAAAGGTTATAGGCTATGAAACTCATTATGATGATATCTGCGATATCCTGCCAACGGATTACAGGCGACACATCTGCTCCTCATGGGTCGTGCACAGGCACGCACCACCCTTACGTTCTGTTTCTCCAACATAAAAGATCAAGCCCCATCACGCACTCGTCAATTTCCAGTATTTGCACCGCACCTGTGGTAACATGACACGCGGACGGCACAGCGGAAACAACTCGACGCCTGCAATCGCGTCGCGAAGGGTCATTGAATGAAGCGAACAAATTCGGCACAACTTGGGCAGATACGGGAAATGTTCGGTAAAATAGCTCCTCGCTATGATTTCCTTAACCGTTTGCTCAGCTTCGGCATCGACAGAAGATGGCGTCGGGCAGCGGCGGAGAAAATCCCGCTCGATTGCACGCGCCTGGTGCTCGACGTAGCGACAGGGACTGGCGATATGGCACTGGAAGAAGCTTCGCTGCTCCCCTCCCCGGTAAAGATCGTCGGCGTGGATTTCTGCGAAGAGATGGTGGCTCTTGCCAAGGGGAAAATCACTTCATCGCGGCATCAGGCCAGAATCGATGTGGGAATCGCTTCATGTGAGGCCCTGCCCTTCCGCGAAAACACCTTTGACGCAGCAAGCATCAGTTTCGGTATCAGGAACGTTGTCGACCGGGAACGGGGATTACGGGAAATCCTGCGGGTTCTCCGGCCAGGAGGCCGCCTCGTGATCCTTGAGTTCTCACAGCCGACATCGGCATGCTTCAGAACTGCATACTACGTTTACTTTCGCCGGATTCTTCCGGCAATCGGCGGTTTTTTATCCGATTTCGGTTCCTATCGTTACCTGCCCGACTCGGTGCTGGATTTCCCTGACCGGGACGAATTCAAGTCGAAGATGACTGGTGAAGGATTCACATCTGTCAGCCATACTGATCTGAGCGGAGGAATCGTCACTGTCTATGCAGGTGTAAAACCCATCATTTCTTCTTGATGAGCTCTTCAATCTTCAACTCGAGATCGTCCCCGTTCACGACAAGCACTTTCGTCCCGCGTTGCTCGCTGCGCACCAACCCTTCTTCAACCCATTGGAGTATCAAGGACTTGGGCACACCGAATTTCGATGCGGCTTCATCCGGCGTATACCACGTCTTCGAGATGGACATAGCTTCAGATCTCCTTTCCCTGCTGGAAACACAGTATAGCCGGATTCACATCGCTGACAACAAAAAAATCCATTCCGGAAGACAGTCCCTCACCGTCATCCCGCCGCAGTCCCCACCAGATCGACGCCCCCCTGCCCTTGACAGTCCATGCGGATTTCTGTATAAAAGTTCCTGTTCTTATTGCATTCAATGCACGCGGGGTGAAAAAATTGTTCGTTGCGGCTAATTTTCTGACAGCAGTCGGGAGAGTACTTGATATAGTGCTCACCCTCTACATGTACGTCATCATCGCCCGCGCGCTTGTTTCCTGGGTGAATCCCGACCCCTACAACCCCATCGTCAACTTCCTCCACAAAGTCACCGAACCGGTACTGTTCCAGGTCAGAAGAAGGCTCCCTCTCCTGGGCGGTGTAGATCTCTCGCCGCTCGTTGTCGTGCTGGCCATCTATTTCCTCAAAAAATTCGTCGTCGATTCGATTCTTCAGCTGGGCGCCCGGATGATGCTCAGCATGTGAGGTACTCTGTGAAAATCACCCCTCTCGACATCCAGCAGCAACAATTCAAGGGAAAAGTCTTCGGCGGGCTCAACCCTGATGACGTGGACACTTTCCTCCAGGCAGTGGCCCAGGAAATGGAAAACCTGAGCAGGGAAAACGCCAACCTCCGAGAAACCGTGCAGAAGAGAGCAGCCGAAGCGGAAATCCTTGAGCAGCGCGAGCGGGACCTGCGCGACACATTGCTGGCGGCCCACAAGATCAGTGACGACATGAAAAGCAATGCACGGAAGGAAGCCGACCTCATCATAGCCGAAGCCGAAATCCGTGCCGAAAAGATCGTCGCAGACGCCGAAAACAGGCTCGTTCAACTGGAGAACGATCTTCAGGAGATCCGCAGGCAGAAAATCCAGTTCGAGAGCACATTCCGCTCCATGCTCGATTCCTGCCTGAAGATGATCTCGTGTAATGAACGTGACGAAAAAGCATAACGGGACCAGCGATTTTTCAATCATCCAGGATCACGATGGAGTGAAGTTCTCCATTTACGTTCAGCCGAAAGCTTCACGCAACGAAATCTGCGGCCTGAACGGCAGCGAGCTCAAGCTTCGTCTGACCTCTCCCCCTGTTGACGGTGCGGCAAACAAGCTCTGTCAGGAATTCCTCGCCAAGATTTTTCGGGTAGCGAAATCGAAGGTGCGGATTGTCAGCGGAGAAAAATCGCGTCACAAGATCGTGGCAGTTGGCGGGATCAGCAGAGATTCGGTCCTGAAGCTGCTGACGTCATGCACTACGGAGGACTGAGTGAAAGCAAAAGATATCATGGTTTCCGATGTACCGACCATTTCCAGGAAAGCATCACTGAAAGAGGCAATACTGCTGCTGAAAAAGAATTATGGAGACAAGAGCTTCCTCAATGCAGCACCTGGGCTGGTTGTCGTAAACGATTGGGGAGAACTGGCCGGTGTCCTGACTCCACTCACACTCATCACTTCGCTCCTTGAGCAAGCTGTTACCATGGACCCGGTGGAATTTGGAAACGATGGCATTTTCGATCTCCTTTGCGAAAAGATAGTGGACAAAACCGTAGAGGATGTAATGGAAAGGGAACCCCTTTCCGTTACTGAAGAAGCCCTGGCACTTGAAATTGCCGACCTGTTCGTCAAGCATCGCTACCACCGGCTTCCCGTGGTACGCGAAAAGAAGGTCGTGGGCATTATCTATCGTACGCCGCTTTTGTTCTCCATGACCGCCTGTTTCTTCAAAAACGGAAATAAATCGGCTTCATCCACCCAAAAGGGTTGACAAAACACCTGGATTCTCCTTATATTTTATCTGAATCATCAACAGGAGGTCAAAAGCAATGCCCATGTATGAATACCGCTGCTCCGACTGCGGCAACCAGTTTGAGCTTCGCCAGAAGTTTTCCGACGAGCCGATCACGGTTTGTCCGAAATGCAGCGGTCACGTCGAGAAACTCATATCCATGAATTCATTTTCTCTCAAGGGGAGCGGATGGTACGCTGAGGGATACTCAAAAAATTCGAAGACACACAAGGTGCCGCCCTGTCCCAAGGATGGCGCCTGTTCTTCCTGTCCGGCGGCAACCGCCTGATCGAGAGGCAACGAAAATCCCCCGGACGGGGGATTTTTTTTGCCGACCTCAGGCAGTCTCTTCACACAGCCGAAGACTCCGGCCGTTTCCTGCATCACTCCACGTTACGGCAACGGCTGAAAACACGTAAAGGTATCCTGTCCCATGGCAACTATTATCGATGGCAAAGCCATATCCAAAAAAATCCGCGCCCAGATAGCAGCTGAAGTCGCCGAACTCGCCGCGACCGGGCATCGTCCCGGCCTGGCGGTTGTTCTCGTCGGCGACAATCCGGCCAGCAAAGTATATGTCACCATGAAAGAAAAAGCCTGCCACGACGTGGGCATCTTTTCCATCGAGCATACACTCCCCGAATCAACGGGGAACGACGAACTCCTGGCGCTCATCGACCAGCTCAACAACGACGAGCGGATCCACGGCATTCTCGTCCAACTGCCACTGCCGAAGCATATCAACGAAGCCAAGATTCTCGAAGCAATATCACCATTCAAGGATGTTGACGGCTTCCATCCCTTCAACATGGGTCGTCTCATTACCGGCAAACCCGTGTTCAAGCCCTGCACACCCTACGGCATCATGGTCATGCTTCAGGAGGTGGGCATCGATCTTACGGGCAAGGAAGTGGTCGTCGTCGGCCGGTCCAACATCGTGGGCAAGCCGGTTGCCTTCATGTGCCTGCAACAGCATGCCACGGTAACCATCTGCCACACCAGGACCGTCGACCTTCCGGCGAAGGTCGGCGCAGCCGATGTGCTCATTGCCGCCGTGGGAAGGCCTGAAGTAATACGCGGCGAATGGATCAAACAAGGCGCTGTAGTAATCGATGTAGGCGTGAACAGAGTAGGTGACAAGAAACTTGTCGGCGATGTGGAGTTCGATGTTGCCGTGCAGCGTGCTTCTCACATTACACCGGTTCCTGGAGGTGTCGGTCCCATGACCATCACCATGCTCCTGAAAAACACCCTGCAGTCAGCCATCATGTCTCAGGCAGCGGTTTAAAGGCTTTCGACACTTACGCGGAGAGCGGTCCGCAGCGTTGCCATGATGTGCACCAGGAGAACATTACCGCATGCCGATACTGACCGAGGATACCCGATGAAAGTCAAAAAAGCCGTTTTCCCCGTTGCAGGATTGGGAACCCGTTTCCTGCCGGCCACCAAGGCTTCCCCGAAGGAGATGCTCCCGCTGATAGACAAACCCCTCGTCCAGTACGTTGTCGAAGAGGCTGTGTCTTCGGGAATCGAGCAGATTCTCTTCGTTACCGGCCGCGGCAAGCGGGCCATCGAAGATCACTTCGACATCGCATTCGAACTGGAGTCGATCCTCAGGCAGAAGGGCAACAGTGAAGCCGCGCAAGAGGTGCGTGACATCGCCGATCTGGTGAGCATTTATTATGTCCGTCAGAAAGAGGCCCTGGGACTCGGGCATGCGATCCTCTGCGCCAGGGAGTTTATCGGCGGCGAGCCTTTCGCTGTTCTCCTCGGTGATGACATCATAGACGCGCAAACCCCCTGCCTGCATCAGCTCCTGGAAGTCTACAACCATTACCGCGGGTCAGTCCTGGCATTGGAACAGGTACCGCCGGAAAACATCTCCTCCTACGGCTGCGTCAAAGCCAACACCATATCGGACAGGGTTTACGAAGTGACCGACCTGGTGGAGAAACCGAAACGTGAAGAAGCGCCTTCCGATCTTGCAATCATCGGACGCTATGTGCTCACCCCGGAAATCTTTCCGATACTGGAAAAACAGGAGGCCGGCAAAGGGGGAGAGATCCAGCTTACCGATGCCATCAAGAAGCTTTCCACCCGGGAGGCCATTTACGGCTGCAGGTTCGAAGGAACGCGCTATGATTGCGGAGACAAGCTGGGCTTCCTGAAAGCAACGGTGGATATGGCTTTGAAGCGGGAAGAGATGGGCCGGCAGTTCGAGGTGTTTCTGCGGGAACGGCTGAGCATCTCCTGATCGTAGCAGACTGTCAGTGAAGTCTTCCTCTGCCGGTACCCTGTATCAGACCGTACTGGAAGAACGCGATCAGGTGAAATTGTTCCTTGTTGTATGCCTTGGGAAACCCTCCGATCGGACCGAGGGCTTTGAGTGTTCTGAATACTTCGCTGTCGAGCAGCTGGCTTCCCGATGATTCCAGAAGGTCGATCTTCTCGATTTCACCTTTCCTGTTGAAGGTTATCTTGACCGGGGTAACGCCCTGGATCCCGGCCCGGGCTGCGGCTTCGGGATATCTCCACACACCGTATACCGCTGATTCAAACCTGCGCAGGAATGAACCGAAGAAGATATCGTCGCTATTGAGAAAACGGGTATCGCCCTCTTCAACGTCGTCTCCATACTTTTTCCGGTATCCCTCTTCAAGTTTGGCCAGCCTGCTTGGGCTGGGATACAGCTTGGAAAGTTCCGGCAGCCTCTTCACGGTCGGCTTTCCCTCGGTCCCACTCTTCCCCGGTTCCTTCATCTGCTCAGTACGGGAAGAAGGTTCCGGCTTCCTTTCCGGAAGACGCGCCTTCTGCGGGGCACGTGCGACATCACGACCAGCTGTCGATTGCGGAATTGAAGCTGTCTTTTCCCGTGGCATTTCCCCCCTTGGCGCGGTTTCCCGAGCTACTCTCCGCCTCTTTTCCGCATATCTCTTCACTTTCGGCCTGCTTTGTGCTGACGGCAGATCAGGAATATCCGTCAGATCGACCATGTAGGCCTCCTGCTTCGGCTCCTGCTTCTTTTCCGGGGCCAGCATCAACAGATACAAGCCAGCCGCATGCACCACAATTGAAAGAAAAATGAAGTACAGAAAAGTTTTTTCGATATAGTTATCTGACATTGATCTCGTCGGAAGGCGTTATTAACATTCTGAACATTGTATTGGAATGAGGAAAAAATTGCAACGGATGACTAGGCGAGTGTCTGGTACAGGAGAGCTACGCCGAAGAGCAGGAACAGAGCTGCAGCGAAGCGGTGGATATAGTGCAGCGGCATCAGACGGAGAAGCTGCCTGCCGAGAAATATACCCAGGAGAGAGACCAGCCAGAGGGCAAGTGTCGAGGCCAGAAAAACGGTAACGGGCGCGTTGTATTGAGCAGCAAGGCTGAGCGTCACCAGTTGCGTCTTGTCACCCAGTTCCGCGAGCAGGATCATCAGGAAAGCAGTTCTGACGGCACCGGCTGCGGTTACCGGGTGGTGATCCTTTTCGGGCCCGGAACTGACAAGTGTCGCTATCCCGAAGTAAAGAAAAAGAGCCGCAGATGCGAGCTTTGTCCAATAGACGGGAAAAATGGCGAACAGCGCCTTGCCGAGCAGGACAGCACCCAGATTCAGCACTGCAAAAGCCAGCGCGATGCCGATGAAAATCTTTTTCCATGGATATCTGGCTGCAAGAGCCATGGCCGTCAACTGGGTTTTGTCCCCCAATTCCGCCAGGAAAATAACGCCAAACGTCGTAAGAAATGTTGATAAGGACACACAACTCCCCTGGTCGGCAGCTGACCGGTTATCGAATCACGTCGTTTTTTAATTCATCAATGTCGTCGGTTGTGCGGGGGAAATGCCGGGCGAGCTCTGCACCGCATGAATCGATCACCGAACAGAGTGCTTCACAAGCTCGTCCTTCACGCACCCCCCGGGACAATTCCCCGGCAAGGTTCTGCCAGGAATTCTGCGGAATTTTCGCGTTAATCCCTCTGTCTCCCAGTATCCATACTTTATGTTCCAGAAGAGAAATAAAGATCAGGACACCGGTCTCATCCATCGTTCTGTAGAGCTCTTTTTCAAAAAAAGCCCTCACTGCCCGCTCCCTGACGGCCTCGGCAATTCTCCGACGGCCTACGAACAGGAGCCGCAAACGGTCGAACGACCTGAAGACCTGCCGCACCGGGAAGAAGAGTATGAAAACCAGAGGAATATAGGTCCATACGGATATGCCATACAAGGCAAACCCGGTTTCAGCCCCGCCCGGGGTCCATTCCGAACCGGAAGCCCCGAGCAGATACAGCTGAAAAACTGCCTCAATCGACAGAGCAAGGATTGCTGCCGTCAGCACTGAACCGAGGACTTCAGCCTCCCGGTAACTATCGCTCCTGTCAACCACCATGGGAACGATTTCACCTGAAGTGCCCGACTCGGCCCGGCTGATGGCCGTTTTAATTGCGTTGACTTCCTGATCGGTGAAAAAATCAGCGGCTTTGCTTCTCTTCATGCCTTTTCCTCGCCTTTTCGGAATACCCGGATTACCAGTCTCCTGAAGCACCGCCGCCGCCGAAATCGCCGCCGCCGCCGGAGAATCCGCCCCCATCTCCGCCAAAGGAACCACCGCCATACCCGCCGCCGAAACCGCCCCCCCAGAAAGGCCCGCCGATTCCGGGTCCCCGGCCGCCGCCGAAGAGGAACGCCAGGAATATCCCGCCGAAAAAGCCGACAACCACGAGCAATCCGATCACCACCAGGGCAAGGCCCGGGAACGCGATAGCAGCTGTCAGCGGAAGGCCTACAGCCCCCGCAAGCCCTCCAAGAATTTTGGAGAGAGAACCGAGCACGACGCATGCGACCAGCAGAAAAATGAGGAACGTGGTTACTGGTGGAGCGCCTTTCCCCGCTTGATGACTGATCCGGTCGTCAGGCCTGTATTCACCTTTTACGACCGCCATAATGGCATCCGCACCGGCAATCACGCCGCCGTCGAAGTCTCCCGCCTTGAAACGAGGGGCTATCGCGTTGCGTATTATTCTCCCCGACACCAGATCGGTGAGCGTCCCTTCCAACCCCCTGCCCACTTCGATGCGTACTTTGCGTTCCTGTTTGGCGACCAGCAGGATCGCCCCGTTCCCCTTCCCTTCCTGACCGATTTTCCATGCCTCGGCAACTTTGATGGAATACTCTTCCAGGGCTTCCCCTTCCAGAGTGGGAATGGTCAGCACGACAATCTGTGTTGACTCAGCCTTCTCGAACTCGGCTAGCTCCGCCTCGATCCTGCGGGAGGCTTCCGGGGAGAGAAGACCCGCAAGGTCGTTTACCCGGGATTGCAATACCGGGACGGCAAGGGCATTGGCAAGCACGGGGATTGCGAGTATGAACAGTGTGAGGATGATCTTTTTCATGGATTAAGGAACATACTTCCGACTCCGGTCTCTAGAATTTGACCTTTGGCGCGGCTTTCGCCCCTTCTTCAGCTTTGAAGGGTTCCTTCCGCTTCAGGTGGAGCAGAAACGAATTAGTCATGGAATTCGGAAAGGTCCTTATGCTGACATTGAAGGTTTCGACAGACTTGTTGTAGCGGACCCTGGCCACGTTGATGCGGTTTTCGGTACCTTCCAGCTGGTTCTGCAGATCGAGGAAATTCTGGTTCGCCTTGAGATCGGGGTACCGCTCCACCACCACCATCAAACGGGAAAGGGCTCCGGAAAGCTCGCCCTGTGCCTGCTGGAACTTGGAGAAACTCGCCGGGTCGTTCAGCATCTCCTTCGTGACCTGAACCGATCCCACTTTTGCCCGTGCCTCGGTTACCGCCTGCAGTGTTTCCGCCTCGTGTTTCGCATAGCCCTTTACCACCTCGACCAGGTTGGGAATCAGGTCGGCACGGCGCTGATAAGTCGCTTCCACGTCCCCCCAGGCGGCGAATACCGCCTCTTCATTGGCCTGCATGGTATTGTAGCCGCACCCCGAAAGGGCGAAGGATGCAATTCCCAGAATCAACAGAGCAAGTTTTTTCATAGTTCCTCCTATCGTTCCTTCAGTTACTGTCAGCTTGGATGCAGCCTGAACCCTCAGGCCCCAACTGTGAGTATGATACTTCATGAATATAGTGCCTCTGATCTCGGTTGTCACCCCTCGCGGTAAATTATTTTCATGGCAATAAGAAAAATATTGCAGAAAATGGAAAAGATGTTGGCCGCAATCAGCGGGACATCATTGATGATGAGACCGTAGAGCAGCCACAGCCCCATTCCGACTACCAGGATGACAGGCTGCCAGATAGAAATGTCGCACACATGCTTCGAACGATATGCCTTGACGACCTGGGGAATGACGGCGCAACTGGTAACGGCTCCCGCCACCAGCCCGATTTGGGTAGCAATCACGGTAACCCCTTTTCCGCCGCGTCACCGGCCGCCCATTCGACCTGGGACATGACACCCCGCAGAACAGCCACCTCACGGGAGTCAAGCTCGGCGCGGGAAAGGATGCGTCTCAGGGTCCGCATCAGATGGGCTGGGTTGGACGGATCCAGGAAACCGATGTCAAGAAGGGTCTTCTCCATGTGATTGAAAAGGGCTTCCATCTCGTGCGTGTCGGACAGTTCCCGTGGCTGCACGGCAGGGGCACGTTCCCGCAGTCCACGGGTCAGCTCGTAACAGAAAATGAGTACCGCCTGGGCAAGGTTGAGCGAACCGTAGTCATCTGATGCAGGTATGGTGGCCTGCCAGCGGCAGAGAGACAGCTCGTGGGTGGTAAGGCCGTTGTCCTCTCTGCCGAATACAAAGGCCGATCGCCTGCTGCCCATGCGTTGGCTGAGTTTTGCAACCACCTCGTCAGGGTTCATGACCTCCTGTCGATACTTGCCCAAGCGCCGGGTAGTGGCGACGGAAATCTCCACGTCCGCAAGCGCCTGCTCCAAAGAATCGAACCGGACGGCCCCGTCCAGCAGATCCCGCGCGGAAACAGCCAGCCGGCGGGCATCGGAGTGGTCCGTCCTGCACCCGCGAACGATGCGCAGGTCCTTGAATCCCATGTTCTTCATGGCACGGCAAACCATGCCGACATTGCCGGGGCTTTGCGGTTCGACCAGTACAATGCTTATTTTTTCACGGAGTTTCGATTCGTTCATCTGTGGTCCTGTCGCACACTTTTTTCGTTCGCTTCGTCAGGAAAACGGAGCGTACACGGGAGGCATTCGCATAAGCTTGCCAGCGTTCATGCTACCCGAAACTTTTGTGACACAGATCACAACAGTTTCGACCGTTTCAGGCGGTATACCTTTGCAATCGAAGCACTGTAAGGTTACAATCACTTGCAGAAATCTTGGAAAAGGAAATCTCAAACCATGAACCAGTTCCGATGGCACTGCATTCTTCTTGTCACCATACTTTTTGCTGTTCTCTCCGGTTCAGCCGTTGCCGCGCAGTCACGAAACGCGGCAGAAAGCGGCATAGGCGCAACCGAGCTCTACGTCGCCGAAAAAATCAACAGGATACGGGCGGATCGTGGTCTTGCCCCTCTCCGCGTTGCCGGGAAACTGCGAACTGCCGCCCGGAGACAGAGCGCCGACATGGCGGCCAACAATTTCCTGGCCCACGTGGACAGTCAGGGGAACGATCTCCAGGTGCGGCTGGCCAGAGCCGGGGCAACCGAATGGAGCACCATAGGCGAGAACGTCGGCCAAAGCATGGGCTACAGGAACAACAGCGATGTGATCATTGAAGGATGGATGAAAAGCCCTCACCATCGTGACAACATTCTGAGCGGCGATTACGACTCGACCGGAATCGGAGCGGCAGTCGCACCGGATGGAACGCTCTATTTGACGCAGGTGTTCATGGGATCTGGGGAAAACAAGGTCAAGACATCAGAATGCTCCTACAAAAGAACCCGCACATCGCGTTCCAAAGAGACGGAATAACGGGTCCCGTATTACTGCCGCGCAGCCATTGCCTTTTCGTAGCCCACCTGAAACGCTTTCCTGTTCAACTCGGTAAAAGCTGCCGGGACGCGTGACAGGACAGCACGCTCAGCACTCTCACGGGTGACCGCGTTCGTCAGTGCCACCATCGCACCGAGGGCGACTATGTTCGCGACTATGGCCCTCCCAACCTCATTCTTCGCCATTGCAATGATGGGAATGCGCACCACGGTGAAGTCACCTGCAGGAGGCTTCTTCACCATGTCCGAGTCTATCAGCAAAAATCCCCCGCTCTTCAGATCTCCGGAATACTTGTCGCACGCCTCCTGCGTCAGAGCCAGAAGCGCATCAACCGCAGTAGCCTTGGGAAAGTCAATCGGCTGGTCGGATATGATCACCTCGGATTTGGAAGCGCCGCCACGGGCCTCAGGGCCATAACTCTGGGATTGGACCGCTTGTTTGCCGTCATAGATGGCAGCAGCTTCGCCCATGATGATCCCGGCAAGGATCAGCCCCTGGCCGCCGGCCCCGGAAAATCTCATTTCATACCTGCTGGACATACCCTTCTCCTCATTCCATCCCGTCAAGCTTACCAAAAGCCCGGCAATCTCTACCTTGTGCCTTCCTTCACCCCGCCTGCACGCGCTCGACAAGCTTCCGGTACTCGGCAACGTACTCCGGTTTGTTTTCCTTGTAAAGAACCCCGGTGATCACCTTACCTTTCAGCTGTTCAGCCGCCATCTTTTCCGCCGCGGCAATGGGAACCGCACTATCCTTCAGGTGATTCATCATCTCGATTACCGACTTGTACTTGTTGCGTCTTCCATAGGTCGTGGGGCAGCTGTCAAGAATCTCCACCACGGAAAAACCTTTGTGACGTATGGCTTCGGTGAGGAGTTTCTCTATCTGGGTGGCATGGTAGGCAGTACCCCGGGCAACAAACGTGGCGCCTGCGCCTATGGCAAGCTTGGCAATGTCGAAGGGGGGATCGGGATTGCCATAAGGGGTCGTTGAAGCCTTTGCGCCGGTCGGCGTTGTTGGAGAGAACTGGCCTCCGGTCATGCCGTAGATATGGTTGTTCATGATAAGGTAGGTAATGTCGATGTTTCTGCGACAGGCATGAATGAAATGATTGCCGCCGATAGCCACGCCGTCGCCGTCGCCGCCGACGCAGATGACATCCATCTCCGGTTTGGCCATTTTGATTCCCGTTGCAAAGGCCACTCCTCTGCCGTGCGTCGTGTGCAGGGTGCAAAAATCCAAATAACCCGGCAAACGGGAAGCGCAGCCGATGCCGGACACGATGGAAGTCATATCCTTGCTGAGCCCCACTGCGTCAATGGCCCGTATCAGACCCTTCATCACTATGCCGTGTCCGCAGCCAGGGCACCAGATGTGGGGCAGCTTGCCCGGACGGATATAGTTCTCGTAATCGAAACCCATGGGCTATGCCACCTCCCTGATCCTGGCCAGGATCTGGCCGGGTCCTATCGGTTCGCCATCTACGCGGAAAATTCCCGAGACCGGAGCTTTGCCGTCCACACACCTGCGCACTTCGTGCAGCGTCATGCCAAGATTCATCTCAGGCGTTATGATGGCTTTTACCTGGGACGCCAACGCCGCAATCTGTTTTTCCGGGAACGGCCAGTAGGTGATAATTCTGAACAGCCCCGCCTTGATGCCGTTTTTTCTGGCCTCATTGACGGCATACCTGGCCGACCGCGCGGTCGAACCGAAAGCGACGATTGCGATCTCCGCATCTTCCAGCAGGTATTCCTCCCAGGTCACTATCTCATCGATGGCATTCTCTATCTTGCGCACCTGGCGTTCTTCCTCGGCCTGGACAAAGTCGGCACGTGTGGTGGGGAATCCGTCTTCGGCCTTGTTGAGCCCGGTCACGTGAAAGCGGTATCCGGAGCCGAAGGCCGCCAGGGGCGGAACGTCGCCGAAACGCGTATCATAAGGCCGGTATTCTCCCGGTGGAACCGATGGAGCGGTCCGGTTCACGACCTCCAGTTCGCCGGGTTCGGGAAACACGACCCGTTCCCGCATGTGGCCGACGATTTCATCCGGCATGACGGTAACGGGGGTACGAAACTTTTCAGCAAGGTTGAACGCCCTCACCGTCTCGGTAAAGAGCTCCTGCACCGATGCCGGTACGAGGCAGATGGCGGGATGGTCGCCATGGGTGCCCCATTTTGCCTGCATGACGTCAGACTGGCTCGGTCCGGTGGGCATCCCCGTGGAAGGCCCGCCGCGCATGACGTTGATGATCACGCACGGCACTTCGGTGATGCAGGCATAGCCGATGTTTTCCTGTTTAAGTGAAAACCCCGGCCCTGAAGTGGCGGTGAGCGCCTTGACCCCGGTGAGCGAGGCGCCGATGACTGCCGCCATGGCGGCAATCTCGTCTTCCATCTGGATGAATGATCCGCCGACCTTGGGCAGTTCGGACGCCATGACCTCGGCCACCTCGGTAGACGGTGTGATAGGATAACCGGCAAAGAACCTGCACCCAGCGTATATGGCGCCATGGGCGCAGGCTTCGTTGCCCTGCATGAATGCCACCTTGTTTGACACGACTTCCCTCCGGTTTTTACTGGGTAACGGTAACCGCGAAATCGGGGCACCGCAGTTCACACTGCATGCAGCCTATGCAATCGTCGGGATTTTTCACCACGGCAGTGAAACCGTGCATCACGAAAACGCTTGTCGGACAGAATTCGGCGCAGATATGGCAACCCTTGCAGTATCTCTTATTGACGACAACCACCGGCTTCTTCTTTTCCATCAATCCAAGCCTTTCAAAGCTGGCTGCTCACAGATTCAAGCCGTCCACCAGCGCTTTCACATGGGAGACCGACTCTTCGAACATGGTCCGCTCCTCATGGTTCAACTCCAGTTCTATGATCCGTTCGACCCCTTCTGCGCCGATAACGCACGGGACACCAACAAAGTAACCGTCCACGCCGTACTCCCCTTCAAGCAGGGCGCAGACGGGAAGCACCCGCTTGCGGTCGTACAGTATCGCCTCTGCCATGGCCAACGCTGAAAACGCAGGCGATACGAAGGCCGAATTCTTCATCAGCCCGACGATCTCGCCGCCGGCATGCCTCGTCCTGTCCACCAGTTCCTTCATGATCTCTGCTGCCTTTTCTGCGCCGAACTTCTGTTCGAGCAGAACGGCAGCAGGAATCCCGCAGACATTGGCGTACCGTACCAGGGGGACCATGTCGTCACCATGGCCGCCCAACACCAGGGCATTCACGTCCTGCACCGAAAGGCCAAGCTCAGCTGCGATGAAAGCAGCGAAGCGGGCCGAATCGAGAACGCCTGCCATGCCCATGATCCTGTTGCGGGGGAACCCCGTTATCTTTTTGCACAGGGTCACCATGGCATCAAGGGGATTGGTCAGCAGAATCACAATGGCATCGGGCGCCTTTTCGCGAATCAGCTCAGAAACACCCGTGATGATCTTCGCGTTGACGGTAATGAGATCGTCCCGGCTCATGCCGGGCTTCCTGGGCAGGCCGGCGGTCACCACGATCAGATCCGCGTCCCGTATGTCCTCGGGATCATCGGTGCCAACGAGGCGGCAGTCGAAACCTGCGACAGGGCCTGCCTCGAAAATATCGAGCATTTTGCCGAACGTCAGATCCTTCACCACATCGAACAGGACCACATCGCCCAGTTCCCTCTGGGCCATGAGGTGAGCCAACGTACCGCCAATGTGTCCACCGCCGATCAGGGCAATTTTCTTCCGTGCCATCAGCGCCTCCCGAAATCTCCGCAGATTTACGCAAAATCATGACATTTTCACGCCTGATTAACCAGGGTGCAGCCGTTGTCCGGCAAACGATGTGCCTACAGGTTGGCTATGAGTTCGTCAGCGAATTCCGAACATTTCAGCTCCGCTACGCCTTCAACACCTTCAGCGCGCATGAGTCTGGCAAAATCGTAGGTGACCCTGCGGCTGCCGATTGTCCGGTCCAGTGAAGCGTTTATCAGCCCGGCAGCCTCTTTCCAGCCGAAGTAATCGAACATCATGACCCCTGAAAGTATCACGGAACCGGGGTTGACCTTGTCCAGGTTTGCATACTTGGGCGCGGTCCCGTGTGTCGCCTCGAAAATGGCATGCCCCGTCCGGTAGTTGACATTGCCCCCCGGGGCTATGCCGATGCCGCCGACCTGGGCAGCGATCGCATCGGACAGATAATCGCCGTTGAGGTTGGTCGTGGCGAGGACGTCGAATTCATCAGCGCGGGTTATGGTTTGCTGCAGAGTGATATCTGCGATGGAATCCTTTATGAGCAGCATTTTTTTCCACTTGCCGTCACCATGGGTCGGCCATAGGGCAAGGGTAGTGACGACTTCTGCAACGATGGCGTCACGTTGCGCGGGCGTCATGTTATCATAGCCCGGCTCGATAGAACGAGCATTATCTTCAGCCGTCAGATCCGGCTGTCGCTCCTTGTTGCCGATGATCCAGGATTCCCGCTGGGAAACGGTGCGGTCCCGGTACCTGGTCGCTGCCAACTCATAGCCCCAGCTCTTGAAGGCCCCCTCGGTGAATTTCATGATATTACCTTTGTGGACCAGTGTCACCGATTTTCTGCCGACCCGCAGCGCATAGTCGATGGCTGCTTCCATGAGCCGGGTGGACCCCTCTTTGGAAACCGGCTTTATCCCGATGGCAGACGTCTCGGGAAAACGGATCTTCGTTACCCCCATCTCCCTGCAGAGAAATTCTATCACCTTCTTTGCCTCGGGCGATTCGGCCTGCCATTCCACGCCGGCGTAGATGTCCTCGGTGTTCTCGCGAAAAATCACCATATCCACCAGCTCCGGCCTCTTGACCGGAGACGGGACCCCTTTGATGTACCTCACGGGCCGCAGGCAGACATACAGGTCCAGTTCCTGCCGGAGCGCCACGTTGAGCGATCGGATACCGCCGCCGATAGGCGTCGTGAGAGGACCCTTGATACCCACCAGGTACTCCCTGAACGCCGCAAGCGTCTCCTCGGGAAGCCAGCCGAGGCCCTTGTTGAAAGACTTCTCCCCGGCATAAACCTCCATCCAGGCAATCTTCTTCTTGCCGGAATATGCCTTGGCAACGGCAGCATCCAGCACGCGCACCGCGGCCCGCCAGATGTCGGGACCGGTACCGTCCCCTTCGATGAAGGGAATAACGGGGTTGTGAGGCACCGTGAGAACACCGTTGGCAATAGTTATTTTCTCGCCATCCGCAGGCAAGGAATTGCACGAGCGTGTCATTCTGTCTCCTTTAATGTATCCTGCCCGCAAGCTTGCGGATGAATTTGCACAGGACGTAGTTTGGACTATCGAAATTCAGAGAGACTCTCTGAGGTGAATGAAGACATGACATCCTATCGTATTTTACCGGCACTAATCAAGCAAGCTGTCACCACCGCAGCGTCGTACCAGACGAACCGGCCGGAGAATGGTGAATTAATGGTCCGCAACCATGCCCCCGGCTATTCGGCAACTGCTCCGTATCCGCGAAACGTGAAAACCGGCACGTTGCTACGCCGAGACACCTCCGGTCCCGGAAGTGCTCCTCTGGAAATACTTCCAGAACAATAGAAACATGATCATGGGAATTCCCAGCTCCAGAAACTCCTCGGCAACCGGAGCATTCCGCAGCACAGTCGGGCTGACAGCAAGACCGACGGCTGCCAGCTTTCTCCCAAGGCCATCGATACTTTTCGACACGGCAATCAGGACAATAATGAGGAATGCGCCTCTACCGATATATGAATGCTGCTTGAGTTCTGCATAAAAGGCTCGGCTCTCTCGTGCAATCATGAGCACCAAAAGCGTTGCGATCGCCGCGACAACCGTGAAAGCAATAATTTTTGCAAGCAGCGAAATGTCCTGGTTCAGGTAAAACTTGACCTTGTATATCTTGATGCCGGTAAAACGGACGTCAAAATCCAGCTCGCGCAAACCGAAAATCAACGGCAACAATGTGAAATACGGCCTGGAGATGAAAAACGGGACGCCGCCCTTCAACAAAACCAGGAGAAAACAGGCAAAGTACAGCACCGCACTGATTGTTTCGACAGGGCCGCCTTCGGCAACAATGAAGTGGGCAAAAGAAAACTCCACCAGCATGCAGATCGTGGCTGATAGTGCAATAAAAGCAATAATCATATAATACGACTTATTTATGTTGTGATCTGTCATTGGTCATGCTTCCGTTTCACCGTTTATTAGTGCAACCCGCGGCTCCAAAGGTAAACGTTGCATCTCCTTTAAGGAGCCCCAGCACTTTATCAGTTACCATCTCACAATTCCTGTCTCTGTCGAATCCGTCAACCAGTTGTTCATAATGCCTGTCCACTACTCCTTCGTGAAGATTCGACAGCATGGCACCGAAAGACCTTTCGAGACGTGCGTGGTCAATAACAGAATCGACAATTTCATCATAAGTAATGTCTTCCCTGTATTTGAAAACACCAGGGAAAGACTGATACCAGGTCGAGCCGAATACGAGCGCTTTCTTGCCTTTGCACACTGCTTCCCATCCGACAGTACCGGTAATTGTGCTGACGAACAGTGCATTTTCCGTCAGTTCATGAGTATTCGCATAAGAAGGCAAAAGGTGAACGCTGCTGATGCGCTTCAAGCGGTGAAAAAAGAGCGGCCCCCGCATATAGGCGCCCTGTTTTGGATTTTCCTTCACGTAAATCTTGACGTTTTCAGGCAGCATGTTCGCCAGGCATTCAATGGCCAACGCCTGGTCCCGGTACACCCCACCCAA
Source organism: Geobacter sp. UBA5735 (assembly GCA_002419385.1). Lineage (GTDB taxonomy): Bacteria > Desulfobacterota > Desulfuromonadia > Geobacterales > Geobacteraceae > RPRC01. Next base: position 81,494 of record DIFZ01000056.1, on the reverse strand, counting down.
GGCAGAGGTCGTCATTTCAGGCTGCAATTGAAGCGGAAAATACACATACGGCGTTTTCAGGTCTACGGCGTTTTCTTCGTATTGAATGATATGCTCAAAATACTCGAATTCATTCATATGAAAAAAACGGGCGAACGGATCTCTCCATTTCGGGAGTCTTCGGTATATCGACGCAGTTCTTTTGACAAGAGAGATAAGCTTGAAGGGATTGGCACAATAGGAAGGTTTTTTTATGATTAAATATGCAAGTATATTTATGACGGCTTTCAGCGTTACACGTCCCGTGTCCACCTGACCCTGTTTTATATTTTTCATATAAAACAGTTCTGTGTTCTTGTTTCTTTCTATTTTTATTGGAACTGCCGTATCGCTGCTAACATCCATAACGCCATAATCGTCAGCATTAGACATTGAATAATATTTGTTAGGAAACAACGATTGTGCCACAATGACTGTTTTCAATCCGAGTGCTTTACCGATGTGATAGAATATAGTGTCGTATGCCAGATGAGGAACATTGAAGAACAGCATATGCGTGATATCGTTTTCGAGTACTTTTTTAGACATCACATCAAACAGAATATAGTAATAATCAAAATAATCCTGCATTGAGGCGATATTATGTGATTTATAGCAAAAACTCTTATCTCTTCTATGGAGATGATCGACAAAAGTCGCGATATCAGCCTTCGAGTCGATACTGGAAACAAGATGATGCAGCAGTCCGTAAAACTGCTGACCTTCCATCACGTGCCTTTTGTCATGAGCGGCCGTTTGCGTCATTCTTGTCATGGAGGAAGCTTTCAGGTCCGAGTCCACATCCCCCACGTGCAACACAAACTCGATATCGTCGTTATATTTTTCCGCAAGCCTTTTGAGGATGAGACTCGTATTTTTTGCAGTTGAAACACAAAGAAGCCGTATTTTCATTATAATTCTCTATTTCCGAAGAGTTTTTTCCATCAGGCTGGTAACAGCTGCGACCGCAGACATCTCAGCGCAGCAGTTTACCAACATCCGGCAAGGTGCGCCCATTGAAGCGCAGTACCTCTTTTAAGATCGACAGCAGCGGATCTTCCAATCACCACGTCGATGAATTTCGGCGCCAATCCGTTTCCGGGGCGAATTGACCGCACATTGTCCGGCGAGAATACATCGCCTGCCTTCATGTCTCGGACTACATACAGTGACCGCCTGAAGACAAGTGACTTCATCTCCTGCATTGTCGGTCCATAGTTGACCGTGCCCAATGCCTGCCAGGCACGTTCGGTTTCTTCCACAAGATTCCGCATTTCATCCGGTTCCAGTGAAAACGCGGCATCAACGCCACCGTCAGCCCGGCGCAACGTAAAATGCTTTTCGATGACCGTGGCTCCAAGAGCTACAGAAGCGACTGAGACCCCCACCCCTAAAGTGTGATCCGACAGACCGACCTGGCAGCCGAACAACTCCCTGAGGTGGGGGATTGTCAGGATGTTGGTGTGCTCCGGTGAAGCCGGGTAAGTGCTCGTGCATTTGAGCAGGATCAGATCCTTGCACCCCCACTGCCGTGCGGCACGTACGGTTTCGTCCAGTTCCGCAACACTGGCCATGCCTGTCGAAAGAATCATTGGCCTGCCCGTGGCAGCCACCTTGCGAATCAATGGCAAGTCAGTATTCTCGAATGACGCGATCTTGTAGCAGGGGACATCGAGATCTTCGAGGAAATCAACGGCAGTGCCATCAAAGGGGGTACTGAAGCAGATCATCCCTTTTTCACGGCAACGATCGAATATCGGTTCATGCCATTCCCAAGGCGTATGGGCCACCTGGTACAGCTGGTAAAGTGATGTGTCTTTCCACAAGCTCTGGGGATCGGAAATATGAAACTCCCCTTCATCCAGATCAAGTGTCATTGTATCGGCGGTATAGGTTTGGAGCTTAAGGGCATGAGCACCCGAGGCTGCTGCCGCGTCAACGAGTTCGAGAGCCCGGTCCAGTGAACGGTTATGGTTGCCCGACATTTCGGCAATGATGAAGGGAGGGAAATCCTTCCCTACGGCCCTGCCGGCAATGACCACATTCTGATTTACTATCATTGCAGTATGACCTCTTGATACGTCACGTGGTGTTCCTTGTAGCCGGCTTGCTCAAATGCCCGCATCGAAGCACTATTCTCCCCCATTATCTCGGCGCTTATTCGTCGGATCTCGGGCCGGTGCTCCCTGAGCCAGCGGGTGCCGCACCGTATGAGTTCAGCTCCCACACCCTGTCCTGTCATCCCCGGCACCAGGTAAACCGAAACAAGGGCTTCCTCACAACTGCAATCGTAGCGTATCACTCCGGCAGGACGTCCATCAATTTCGCCGATCAGCACAATGCGGTCAGGATTGGCCAAAGCATTGAGGAACCACGTGCGATGGGTCTCCAGAGGTATGCAGGCCGAATCGAAAACGTACCTTCTCGTCTCTTCCGCATTACGCCACTGGTAAAGTGAGTCGCAATCCTGCTCATTGGCAGGACGGATGTGGATTCGCGGAGGAGCGAGCAACGCAACGACACGCTGGACACCACGAGCGTCAACCATCCCGGATGCACGGGCGGATATGCTGCAGAGCAGTGTCGGCAATGAGCAGAGCGCTCGAAGCACATCCTGAATTTTCCGGGAGTCGGTCGAAGCGGACGTGCCCAGGTAGACGAAAAGGCCGGCCGCAGCACCGCATTCAGACAATTCCAGTTGATTCTCAGCCACGGCAATCACCACAGCAGGCAAACCGACGGCACATCGCTCCCAGGTAGTCGTTCCGCCAGCGCCGACAGCAAGGTCGGCAGACGCCATCAACTCGGCCATGTTCTCAACCTGGCAATGGAGTGAAAAACCATCATGTGCGTCGCAGATCTCCTGAATCCGGTCTCTGTGCGGGTTCCGGCTTCCCACCACCACGTCAACCCGTAAATCATGAGCTGACATTCCAGACAGGGCTTGCAACGCTTTTTCCGTCTGGTTGGTCGGATCGACGGCTCCAAAAAAAACCAGCACCTTTTTCAGTGTCCCGTTCCGGTTGCGCAGATTATTGCGGGCAGCGGCAAACTCCGGTCGCAGCAGTGCATATCTGGGACCGATCAGTTTACGGCATTGTTTGGGAGTCAAGCTGTCGTATCGTGTTGCCATATCGCGATTCATGTTCTGGTCCAGCAAGATATCGCAGCAATGCCGACGGTCAGCAAGATCGTCAATGACCATGATAGCGCCGACATGGGACCGCATGTGTTGTTGCCACCGATAGTCAAGTCCGTAGTGATCTACTATAAGCCATTCAGGTATTTCATCCCCCATCGATGCAATTGTTTCGAATGCATCCTGACTCCAGGAAACGCCGACCCATTCCCCATGGGGAGGATCTCCCGGGTCAGCAGAGAAATCAGTGACCGGCCGCGGCAGGCGCGCAACGCTGTACCCTTTGTTCTCGATCATATCGATGAGATTGCCGAGGTGATCACGGCACACGAAGACGACCTTCTTTCCTCGCTGCCGCAATTGATCAGCCAGGGCCAGACAGCGCATGACATGACCGCTGCCGATTTTCAGGGAAGCATCAACACGAATGGCAATGCTCATTTTATGTTTCCCAATGACGTGAACATCAGTTCGGCACGGCGCCAATCTTCCATGGTATCGATATCCTGCACCCTGTGGCGTGGAAGTATCACCGGCAGCGAGTCAGGTCCGAAAATGATTCTTTCCGCCAGCCAGGCTTCCGCCCTTCCCCAGTAGAACTGGCCTGCATCATGATATGCCTCTTCCAGATCCTGCGAGCGGGTTTCATAATGCTCATTGAAAAACATGTGAATGCGCCCCTCTTGGGTAAGACGGAGCGCACGTTGAACCGGATAGGGGAACGTGGTCACCGAAAAAGCATAATCCGCGCGGTTTCCCTGCAGGATTTCCAGGCCGGCACGGATATCATCCGGGCTGGTGAAGGGAGCTGTCGCATAGATGCAGCAGACATTTTCCGGCGCAGGTGTCTGTTTGACAAGCCATTCCACTGCATGACGCATGACCGGAATGGTCCCTGCATGATCATCTGACAATTCCGCCGGCCTGACAAAGGGGACCTGAGCTCCGAACCGTTCTGCAACAGCAGCAATTTCCTGATCGTCGGTAGATACTATGATCCTGTCGAAACAACCGCTTTGACGCGCCGCCCCGATTGACCAGGCAATCATGGGCTTGCCGCAAAACTCCCTGATGTTTTTGCGCGGGATTCTCTTGCTGCCCCCGCGAGCGGGGATTACGGCAACATTCATGACACTGCCTTTTTCAATGAGTCAACGACACGATCCTGCTGATTCTCCGTCAGCTTCGGATACATCGGCAGGCTGATGGCCTCGGAATAATATTGTTCGGCCTCAGGGAAATGTACACCCTTGAACCCGATGTTTTGATAGTACGGCTGGGTGTGCACGGGAATGTAGTGCAGATTCACTCCGATGCCCTGTGCTCGAAGCTCTTCAAACACCTCCCGGCGGTTGTGCGCGATCCTGTCCCGCTGCAGGCGAATGACATAGAGATGCATCCCTGAATAACCATCAGGATGCCGCCAAGGGGTTGTCACCGGCAGTCCGCCGAGCAGCCTGTCGTAGCGCTTCGCCAGATGATGACGTCGTGCGACGTAGTCATCCAACCGCATCATCTGACTTGCACCCAACGCAGCCTGCAGGTCGGTCATGCGGTAATTGAAACCCAGCGCGACCTGCTGGTAGTACCAGGGGCCGTCAGGTTCATGGGTCATGAGCCCGGGGTCACGGGTGATCCCATGACTGCGCAGCAGACCCATGCGTTCGGCAAGCTCGGCACTATTCGTCACTGCCATCCCCCCCTCGGCAGTCGTGACAATCTTTACCGGGTGGAAACTGAACACGGTGACATCGCTGTAGCGGCAGTTGCCGATGGGCTCCCCCCGGTATCTGCCGCCAATGGCATGGGAGGCATCCTCGATTATTCTGAAACCGTACCGTCGCGCAAGGGAATGAAAAGCCTCCATGTCGCACGGTTGGCCGCACAGATGCACCGGCACCACTATCCTGGGCAAGCTGTCGCTGCGTTCAGCTTCAATCAGCTTTCTTTCCAGCGCGTGCGGACACATGTTATAGGTGCGCGGATCAATATCGACAAAATCCACCAGCGCACCGCAATAAAGCGCACAATTTGCCGAGGCCACAAACGTGATCGGGCTGGTCCACAGACGGTCACCTGGACCGAGGCCCAGAGCAAGGCATGCCACATGGAGCGCCGAAGTTGCACTGTTCACCGCCACTGCGTGGGCAGCACCGCAGTAGGACGCCACTGTGCGTTCGAAAAGAGGGGCCATCGGCCCCTGGGTGAGGTAGTCCGATTTCAGAACTCCCACAACAGCGTCAATATCCTCTCGGGTGATCTCCTGCCGGCCGTAGGGGATGATACTATCCATGCTAAAATCCTTCGTGCCCAAAGGAAGGGTCCACATGCTGCCGGATCAGGCTCCTCAGTTGATCAACCGATAGCCACTCCCTGTTTGCGCCGCTATTATAGGAAAAACCCGGGGCACACCGTGATCCGCCGAAAGTGCGGGCGAACTCATCCACATCCCATAAGGGAATAGAAGGGAGTATCACGAAATAGTCACGAAACTCCAGGGAGTTCAACGCATCCGTTTCCGTAATCATTTCTTCGTGGAGCTTCTCACCCGGGCGTATGCCGACAGTGACCTGACGACATCGCGGCCCGACGGCTTCCGCCACATCCGTAATGCGGTAACTGGGAATCTTTGGCACGAATATCTCCCCGCCCCACATGTTTTCAAGGGCAAAGAGCACCAGATCCACGCCGTCCTCCAGGGTGATATTGAATCTCGTCATCCGCTCGTCGGTGATCGGAAGCGTTCCGTCCTGGCGTTTTTCCAGAAAGAACGGGATTACGCTTCCCCTGCTCCCCATGACATTGCCATAGCGAACAACCGAAAATTTGATATCGTGCCTGCCCTTGAAATTGTTCGCTGCGACAAACAGCTTGTCGGAACAGAGCTTCGTCGCACCGTAGAGATTGATCGGAGCAGCTGCCTTATCCGTGCTCAGTGCCACTACCTTCTTGACGCCCCGGTCGATTGCAGCCTCAATCACGTTCTGCGCTCCGAGGATATTTGTCTTGACCGCTTCGAAGGGGTTGTATTCACATGCCGGGACCTGCTTGAGAGCAGCGGCATGGATGACGATATCGATACCCTCCATGGCTCTGCGGATTCTGTCCCCATCCCGCACATCACCCACAAAGTACCTGATCTGCCGAAACCGGTCAGGCGGAAATCTTTGCGCCATTTCAAACTGCTTCAGCTCATCACGCGAATAGACAACGATTCTTTCGATTTCGGGATATCCATTGAGAATCGTTTCGACAAATTTCTTACCAAACGAACCGGTAGCGCCAGTAACGAGAATTGAACGTCCGTTTAACATAATTCCTCACTGCGATCGATACGGCGGCCATTTTCCAGCCGGCTCCGACCACTTGAAAGATACCTGAACACCTTACGAATTCTGAACAATTTTCTCTGCTTCATCAACAAGCATCACCGGGATTCCATCCCGGATCGGATATTTCAACCTGCAAGCAGCACACAAAAGTCCGTTTCCATCTTTACACAACGAGATTCCACCCTTGCAATTCGGGCAGACCAGTATAGCAAGAAGCTCTTCAGACAGCGACATGGAATTTCTCCTCCCCGCAAGGATTTTTTCTATCGACGAAACCATACCCTGCCATTCCGGAAAAGTTACCTCCAACCGCGCAGCAAAGGCAGCATCCCTGATAGCGTCGTTCGACAGCAATTTGACCTCGTCCTTTTCTGTAGTAATCAGATAATCTCCGTTTGCTGAACGAAAACGTGAAAGAATCATGTCAACTTCTCTCCCATCATACGCGCAGTGATCGGGAAATGCGAGTTCAGCGACGATAGTCATCCCTTTTTGCCTGATCATGTGAAAAAATGAGTCCGGGTCAGCGATACCGGCAAAGGCTACCCCCCGAAGATCGGAAAGGCGGGACACGCTCACCCGTTCCCCGTCGGACATGGAGACGATCGAACCTATCTCATGTGTGGCGCGGTATGAAGGTATCGGCCCAAACGGCACATTCGGCATAGCACCGCTGCAACGGGTAAAAATGACCAGATCTGCTCTCCGAGCTGCGCTGACAGGCTCGCGCAAGAGTCCCGCAGGCAGGGCGAAACCGTTGCCGAACGGTTTGACGCCGTCCAGAAGCAGGATATTCAGGTCACGATGGAGACCCAGGTGCTGGAATCCGTCGTCAAGCAGGAAAACATCCGGTTGAAATCTGTCAATGGCGACTTTGCCGGCATTGTAACGGTCTCTTCCGGTCACGACTATCAAACCGGGCGTAGAACGGGCTAGTAGATAGGGCTCGTCTCCCGACTCTTCCGGGGTCAGCAGGATCTCCGAGCCATCAGAGACGATACGCACGTCACCGCTCCCGGAGGCGCCATACCCTCTGGAAATGACAGCCGGCCGGTATCCCCGGCTGATCAGGTGTCGGGCGACAAGAGCGGTTACCGGCGTTTTTCCGGTACCGCCGACCGACAGGTTGCCGATGGAGATGACCGGCACGGCGAGGCGTCTCGTGGGAAACACTCCGCCACGATACAACAATGCCCGAACCGCCATGATGAGGCAATAGGCGAATGAAAAAGGGGCAAGACAAGCCACGACAAGCCGGTCATGCACTGCGCAGCGCTTCCCCTCCCATAATTTTCTGAAGTATAACGAGCACCTTGCCATGAATGAGTATCCACCTGGGAACGTTTGAGGGTGGCCGGACCAGCAACTGCCGGAACCGCCGTTTCATCCCACTCCGTCAGCAGTTTTCCGGTGCATGAATTGCGTGATTACTTCCATGTGGCGAAAAGTCGCACCGCCATTTTCACGAAGAAGCCGCAAACCGTTTCCGCCCATTTCCCTGCGCAGTGCCGAATCCCCAAGCAGTCGACGCAGCGCTGCCGCCAATCCCTCCACATCGGCAACCTGCATTCCTGCTTCATAGGAAAGTACCAAATCAGCAATTTCACGGAAATTTTCCATATGGGGCCCAAATATGATCGGCACTCCCAGAGATGCGGGCTCGAGCAGGTTATGGCCCCCGACGGGCTGCAGGCTGCCGCCCACGAACGCCAGGTCTGCAATTGCGAAAATGTTCATCAATTCGCCGACGGTATCAACCAGAAGAGCCGTACCCGGAGAAAGTTCCCCTGTCGAGTCATCCAGCGCTGTGCGACGGATAGAGGTAATGCCGGATTGAGACAAGAGAGCGGTTACGGCTTCAGCCCGCTCTGGATGACGCGGCACCACAACCAGTATGATGCGCTGTCCGGACATCAGCAGATCCCGGCAGGCTTCCAGGAAACCGTCCTCCTCACCTGGATGGGTACTGGCCGCCACGACAACGGTGCACCCTTCGGGGATACGGTAGTTTCGACGGGACGCAGCTTTGCCTTCCCCGTCCTTTGGGCATGGCAGATTATCAAACTTGAGATTTCCAGCCACATGAACCTTTGATTCCCGAGCTCCCATGACGATTATTCTGCGCGCATCGTCCCCGGTCTGCATACAGAAGGCAGAAAAGTCCCCCACTATGCGGCGGAAAAACCACCTGAATCTGAGATATCTGCCATAAGATCTATCGGAAATCCGGCCATTTGCCAAAATGACGGGAATGTGACGTTTGCTAGCCTGCCGCAGAAAATTAGGCCATATTTCAGTTTCCACAATGATAACCAGTGACGGCCTGATCGCATCAAGCACTCTGGATACGGCGAACCCGTAATCGAACGGGAAATAGACGCAACGGTCTGCTTCCTCGATCTTCAGGGCAACGCTCCTGCCGGTTTCCGTGATGTTTGAAAGGATTATTCTTGGTGCAGGAAAACGCTTTTTGAGCTCTTTCAGCAGCGGACGAACCGCCATGGTCTCGCCGACAGACACGGCGTGGACCCATATTGTCACAGCATCCCCGGTCCGCACCTTCTCTTCCGGGGGAATGCGGCCCAATCGTGCAGCAAGGGCTGCAGGTCTCCCCCGCCTTCGTGAGCGGAACAGGTGACAGCCGAGCAACAGTGGAGAAATCAGCAGCAGAATCAGGTCATAAACAAGGTATGCAATCATTTCGTCACGCGGTAACGGCGCCAGGAATCCGCCCACTTCAGGCGAACTGCATATCGTATAACTTCCTGTAAATACCGCCGGCCCTTAACAGATCATGGTGAGTGCCAGACTCAACAATCTGACCCCGGTCGATGACCATTATCTTGTCTGCATGGAGAATCGTGGAAAGCCTGTGTGCAATGACAAAGGTCGTTCGGTTGGCCATCAGGTTGTTCAACGCGCTTTGTACCATCTGTTCGCTCTCGGTATCGAGGGCACTGGTAGCCTCATCCAGTATCAGGATCGGCGCATTTTTGAGAATGGCACGAGCAATGCAGATTCTCTGCCGCTGGCCGCCCGAAAGCCTGGCGCCACGGTCTCCGATCACCGTTTGAAAACCTTGGGGAAGATCTTCGATGAAATCGAGAGCGAATGCGGCACGTGCCGCCTCCCGTATGTCGTCAGTCGTAGCCCGCGGCTTTCCGTATCTGATGTTGTTCTCTACCGAATCATTGAAAAGAATCGTCTCCTGGTCAACAAGGGCAATCTGGCGCATCAGGCTGTCCAGCCTCAATTTCCTGACATCAATGCCGTCAATCAGCACGGTCCCTGATGTGGCGTCATAAAACCTCGGAATCAGGGAAACCAGGGTTGTTTTCCCCCCTCCGGATGGCCCGACGAAGGCAACAACCTCCCCCTTCCGGGTCTGCAGGCTGATGTTTCTCAGCACTGATTCGCCTTCATACGCAAAGTTGACATTGCGCAGCTCAACGCAGCCGAGAACATTTTCAAGCTGCACTGCATCGGGAGAATCCACGATTTCAGGCTTTTCGTCAAGAACCTCGAAGACCCGTTCAGCCGCTCCCAGAGACCGTTGGATGACATTGTAAGAATTGATGAGACGCTTTACCGGATTATAGACGAGAATCATCGCCGTTATAAACGAAAAAAAGGCTTCAGCAGTCATTCTTCCGTCAAGAACCTGACGGCCTCCGAACCAGATAACGGCAGCAATTCCCAATGAAGTAATCATTTCCATAACAGGAGACGACATCACTTCATATTTGATCGATCTCCGCAGGAACCTGTAGTATTCGCGGTTAAGAACGGCAAATCTGTCTGTTTCGAACTGCTCGAGGCTGAATGCCTTGACAACCTTGATTCCGGAGAAGGTTTGCTGGATGACGCTGGAAATATCCCCGATCTTTCCCAAACTGTGCCGGGAAAGTTTCTTTATCTTCCCCCCGATCTTTTGGGCAGGATACACGGTCATCGGAATTACCAGGAAGGCGATCAGGGCCAGCTGCCAGTTCCTCCAGAATATGACCCCCAAGAGAAACAGCGCGCCGAAGCCGTCACGGAACAGCCCGGTAATGACACTTGCCACACCCTCCTGCATAACGAGGACATCGTTCAGCAGCCTGGACATCAAGGTTCCAGTCGGGTTGTTGTTGTGGAATCTCATGCTCAGACCGAGAGAGTTCCGGTACACCTGGTTTCGTATGTCCTGTATGGCCAGCTGGCCGGCGGTCCGGATGAAGTATTCGTTGACGTATCGGCACACACCCCGCACAACAAAAAGGCCGAAGATGCCCAGCGGCAGGAAAGCGAAAATGGCCATGTCATTTTCAGCAAAAATCTTCCTCAAGAGCGGCTCGACCAGATAGGCAAACATGCCATCCATACCCCCGACTCCCAGGGAGGCGAATACGGACAGGAGAATGCGCCGCCAATACGGCATGCTGAATTGTAGTACGCGCTTGAAAGCTTTCATCGTCAACTTATTCCGCCAGCATTTCCATAACGATTTTCGCTACTGCTCCGGAACAGCCCCCTTCACCGAGTTTACGGTGAACAGAGTGCAGCTTTTCACGTATTTTCGCCGCATAGCCATCATCAGAAAGGAGGAGCGACACCTCCTTTACAATGTTCTCCCGCGAGGCATCGTGCTGGATAAGCTCCTTCACCACCTTCTCGCCGGCAACAATGTTGCAGATCCCTATGGACTCCACCCTGATCAGGCGCTTCCCGACCATGTAGGTCAATGGTGAAACCTTGTACACGACCACCATCGGCACGCCGAGGAGGGCTATTTCGAGCGTCACCGTGCCGGAAACCGTGACAATGGCATCACAGACCTGGATGACATCGTATTCCTTACCTTCGACAACGATGACCGGCACATCAGATACCTCGAGAAACGGTTCAAGGTCCGACCTCGAAAGGCTCGAAGCTACGGGAAGTATGAACTGAAGACCGGGAAACCGTTCTCGCAGACCATCCGCCGACTCCAGCAACAGGGGCAGGTGGGTGCGGATCTCTTGCTTCCGGCTGCCGGGAAAGATCCCTACCGTCTTTCTTCCCGGATCAATGCCGAATGATTGCCGGGACTCCTCCAGGGACATGGTCGGGCGAACCGTATCAACCAGTGGATGGCCGACAAAGTTGACGCGCACACCTTCCTTTTCGTAGAAAGGTACTTCAAAGGGAAAGACAACAGCCATCCGGTCGACGAGGCGCGCTATTTTCTTTACTCGACCGACACGCCACGCCCAGACCTGGGGGCTGATGAAGTAGAGGACCTTTATTCCGCACCGCTGCGCAATTGCGGCCAGACGAAGATTGAAATCCGGGTAGTCTATCAAGAGCAGCAAATCAGGGGGGTCTGCCGTGAGAATCGACTCCATTTTTCTGAAAGCATGGTAAATGGCAGGAAAATGGGCTATGACTTCAACCAGTCCGACGACGGCCATGTCACGCGCATCTACCAGCGTCTCAACGCCGGCATTTCGCATCCGGGGACCGCCGATGCCAAGGAAAGCGATGGAAGAATCGAGGGCCAGAACCTCCCTGACCAGTGCGGAGCCATGGAGATCCCCCGAAGCCTCGCCGGCGATAATCATCACGCGCTTACCCACTGTAATCTCCATTCCAGCAGCCCCCTGCCGCGCCGGGCGACGGCATCCCGGAAGGACAACAGGTCATGCAAGCACCTCTTTGACCGCAGAAACCACGGACCGGACCTGTTCCTCGGTCATCTCGGGAAATATCGGCAGTGACATGCAGCGTGACGCCACTGACTCAGCGACAGGCAGGGATACATCGGCATAGTCGCTGGCGAAGACTTCCTGGCGATGGAGCGGTATGGGATAATAGACAGCCGAGGCTATGCCGACTTTCGCCAGGCGATCCATGATCTGTTCCCGGCGATCTGCAAGGATGGTGTATTGATGATAGACATGCACCCCTTTGCCGTCTTCAACGGGAGTTCTGACCCCTGTGTTCTCCAGCAGAGACGTATAGAGTCCGGCAACCCTCCTCCGCCCTTCGTTGAACGCGGAAATACGCTTCAGCTTTACGCGCAGGATCACGGCCTGGATCTCGTCGAGCCTGCTGTTGTAGCCGATTTCAGCGTGATGATACCGCACCTTGCTGCCGTGATTCCTCAGGCTCACGAGTCGTGCTGCAAGGTCGTCACCATTGGTCGTCACCATGCCGCCATCACCGTAACACCCCAGATTTTTGCTGGGGAAAAAGCTGAAACAGCCGAATGTGCCGATGGTGCCTGTCATGCCTCGTGCTGCACTGGCGCCAAAGGATTGGGCGCAGTCCTCGACGAGTGCAAGCCCCTTTTCCCTGCAGACGGTTTCGATTGCCGCCATATCGGCCGGCTGGCCGAACAGGTGGACCGGGATGACGGCACGCGTAGCCGGGGTGATCGCCTCGCTGATCTTGCGGGGATCGATATTGAACGTATCGGGATCTATATCGACAAAAACCGGTCTGGCTCCCACATACCTGACGGCTTCGGCAGTGGCGATGAAGGTAAACGGAGTGGTTATCACTTCATCGCCGGGTCCTATCCCGGCGGCAACAAGTGCGAGGTGAAGGGCATCGGTACCTGATGCCACGGCTACAGCGTGCTTGACGCCAAGATAGCCGGCGGCTTCTTCTTCAAAAGCAGACACGTTTGGCCCCAGGATAAACTGGCATTTCTCGAGTGCTTCCAGTATCCCCCGATCTATCTCGTCTTTCATGGCAAGATACTGGTTCTTCAGGTCAACCATGGGAATCATGCTGTAGTGCCTTTCAGTCAGTTTGGTTCAATGGTCAGATGTGTTCAGTCCGCGGCGATCAGAAGACTTTCCAGAGCCACAACGCTCTCACATCGAGCAATCAATGGAAGAACGCCCCGACACTTTATAGTTTCCTGTTTATGCGGAGCGCGGTCTCAAGTGCCCGTTTGCCGTCTTCACCGGACACCACGGGCGGCCTCCCTGTCTCGACTGCTTCGAGGAACGATACGATTTCCTCTTTCAACGCATCGACCTGCTCGAAGACCTTTTCCTCGAACTTGATGTTCGGGACCCCGGGGAACATCTCGCCATCACCCTTGCGGAATACGGCAAATTTTTTGTGCTGGAAATCAAGGGTAATGTATGAGTCAGGCTGAAAAATACGCATTCGCCTTTCGCTTTTGAGACTTATGCGACTTGCGGTGACATTGGCCACGCACCCGTTTTCAAACTCGATCCTTGCATTGGCGATATCCTCTTCCGGAGTAAAGACCGGCGCCCCTATGCAGTGGATGTGCCGCACTGGCGAACGGACGATATTCTGTATGATATCGATATCATGGATCATTAGATCGAGCACTACGTTGACATCTGTCCCGCGCGGCTTGAAGGGCGCGATCCGTATCGATTCAATGAATCTGGGATCGGTCAGCGTGCTTCCCAGGGCGAGCACAGCTGGATTGAAGCGTTCCAGATGGCCTATCTGGAGCACAGCGCCCTTTTCCCGGGCTATCCTGATAAGTTTGTCCGCTTCAGCAAGGGTGGTGGTCATCGGTTTTTCCAGGAGTACCCCCACCCCCTTCTCCAGGAAATCCTTGGCAACCTCATAGTGAAGGTTTGTCGGGACGGCTATGCTGACGGCGTCCACCATTTCCAGTATCTCCCGATAAGAAGTGTACGCACGGCTCCCGACGTTGGCCGCGACTTCTTCGGCCCGCTTTCCATTCAGGTCCACCACGGCAATCAGCCGGGAATTGTCGAGCTGGGCATACTTTTCAGCATGGAACCCCCCGAGGTAACCTGCGCCGACAACAGCGGTTCTGATTTTTTTCATCACCGGCATATGCCCCTTTCTGATTTTGCGACAAATTCCACGAAATGATCGAGCTGGGGTGATTGGGGGATTTCCGTTCTGATGCGCTGAAGCGCCTCATCAGTCAGGAGTCCTGAACGGATGAGTATTTTGTAGGCTTTTTTCAGCTGAACCAACACTTCTTCAGAGAACCCCGCCCTCTTCAACCCGACAAGGTTCAGACCGTGGAGGGTCGCACGGTCACCTGCCGCGATGGTGTATGGCGGCACATCCTGCCCGACCATTGCCCCGCCTCCGATCATCACGTGGGCGCCGATCCGCACGAACTGGTGGATTGCCGAAAGCCCGCCGAGTCGCGCATAATCCTCGACGGTAATGTGACCGGCAAGTGTGGCGCCGTTTGCCATCACCACATGGTTCCCGATATGGCAATCATGGGCAACATGACAGTACGCCATGAATAGGTTGTTGTCTCCTATGGTCGTTTCCCCGTCACCGGTTACCGTTCCGAGATGTATGGTTGCGAATTCTCGCACTATGTTTCCGTTGCCGATTTTGAGATAGGTCTCCTCTCCCCGGTACTTCAGGTCCTGGGGCACGGCTCCGACCGAAGAAAGATGAAATATCTGGTTATTTTCGCCGATAACCGTCCAGCCGTCAATGACCGCGCTCGCTCCTATCCGTGTACCGTGCCCGATGGTAACGTTCGGGCCGATCACCGCATAGGGGCCGATTTCAACGTCCCTGCCTATCTCGGCCCCCGGAAGCACAATGGCTGTCGGGTGTATCAATCTATCTCTCCTGGATTATGCATAGTGCAGCTGGGTTCTGCTGTCACTCCTGACTTTCCCGTTACGATAATGAAGTGTCGCTTCTTGAATTGTTGCGGGGTCGACTCAGCGAGGTTACACACAAGGCTGGGTGGCAGGCTTCAGCGAATTTTGCAGAGAAACGATGAAGCCCGCATGTACGAACGTCACTCTGCTAGTCGGCAAAGGTAGCCTTCAGGTCTGCTTCGGCAACCAGTTTGTCCTCAACGTATGCCTTGCCGTTGAATCCCCAGATGCCTCTGCGATTCATGGTTGTCACGAGTTCGAGACGGAGTATATCACCGGGAACAACCGGCTTTCTGAACCTCGCATTGTCGATGGAAAGAAAATAGCAGACCTTTTTTCTGAACTCCGCATCCAAGGCAAGATAGGCTGAGATTCCACCAACCTGAGCCATAGCCTCAACGATGAGAACCCCCGGCATGACCGGGTGACCGGGAAAATGACCCTGGAAATGGGGCTCATTTATGCTGACATTCTTGATGCCGACGATCCGTTTGCCCGGCTCTACTTCGATGATTCGGTCTACCAACAGAAAGGGATAGCGATGCGGCAATATATGCATGATCTCGTTTACATCCAGCATTAAGGTCTCCTTTTGCTACTCGTCTTGAAACGCTTGATAAATTCGAAACAAAAGCATATACAGTCACTCTGCGCTCTTCCTGTTTGAGGCAGGAATACGGTTTGGTGGAAATTGCCGGGAAACCGGTATTCATGCCTGCCGGCACGACGTCTTTATCACAAGAACCGCTGTGTAGTCTTCACCGGCAGCACAGAGGCACATCCCAGTACCGTCCTGCCCGAAGAGCTCAGGGCAATCATTTCACCGCTTCCAGCCTTGCTTCCAATTCCTGGACTTTTTTCTCGAGCGTGTTCAGGATCTTGCGCATCTCCGGCAGTTTCGGCACCGTGGTTGCTGTCTTCAACCAATCCTTGTGCGGGATGGCAGGCACACCACTGTATATCTGACCTGACGCGATGCTGTTATGCACTCCGGACTTCGCTCCGATCATGACATTATCGCCAATCTCGAGATGTCCGACAATACCGACCTGCCCTCCGATGGTCACGTGCTCCCCAAGTTTGGTACTGCCCGAGATTCCCGTCTGGGAAACGATTATGCAATTCTCGCCGATGACACAATTGTGCGCTATCTGGACCAGGTTGTCTATCTTGGTACCGCGCCGGATCAGGGTGAGGCCGAGTGCTGCCCGGTCAATGGTGGTGCACGAGCCGATCTCAACATCATCCTCGATAACGACTATGCCGATCTGCGGAATTTTCTGATATGCCTTGCCATCGGGAGCATAACCGAATCCGTCGCTGCCGATGACCGCGCCGCTGTGGATGATGACCCGATTGCCGATTCTGCACCCCTCACGAACACTCACGTTTGCATGGAGCAGTACATCGTCGCCTATCTCGACACCTTCGTAGAGAGTCACACCCGGGTAAAGAACCACCCTGTTACCCAGCTTGACCCCGTCTCCCACATAAGCTCCGGGATAAACGGTTATACCTTCTCCCAGTACCACGTTTTCGCCAATGAAAGCTCCCGGCATCACACCTTTCGGAACGATCGACTTGACATGGAACAGGGTGAGCAGCTTGGCAAATGCCAGGTACGGATTCTTTACTTCTATGACATTTCGTCCGTAACGTTCAGCGCCGGGCGATACTATCACCGCTGTGGCTCTTGTCGTGGCTACCTTGCCCACATACTTGGGATTTGCCAGAAAGGTGATCTGTCCTTCCGTTGCCTCATCCAGGGTGCCCAGACTCGAGACAACAGCATTCTCATCGCCGATGACCCGGCCACCCAGTAGTGCGGCCAGTTCTTTCAGACTCTTTTTCATGGCCCCTCCGCCTATTTCTTGCCAGCATTGACCATGGCGAGCACCTGGTCTGTCAGATCGGCCTTCTCATCAGCATAAATCATGCTGTCATTTCTGATAAGAATCAGTGTATAGCCATTTTTCCGGCCATAGTCCTGGACAATCTTCTCAAGGTTGCCAAGGATCCTTCTCGTCAGCTTCTCGTCTTCTGACTGCAGATCGTCCTGAGCATCTTTCTGCAGCCGCTGCAAATCCTTCAGCAGTTGCTGGTAGTCCTTTTCCTTGGCGCTCCGAGCACTTTCGGAAAGCAGCTGTCCCTGTTTCTCCAGTGAGTCCTTCAGCTTTTTCAGCTCTTCCTGTTTCCTGTTGATCTCGTCCTGATACTTCTTGACCTTGGCGGTCAGCTGCTCCTTTGCCTCCTTGCCGGCTGACGACTGGTTCAGAATTTTCTGAATATCCACGTAGCCGAGCTTCGCTCCGTCAGCGGCAAAACACGCGACAGGCAGGATCAACGCAATCATTGCAGCAACAATGGTGATAAATCCTTTCATCTTCTCTTTCTCCTTTTAGTGTTTCAGCGTTTCACGACAGCTTGTCATAGTTACGCACAATTTATTTGCGGTCAGAAGAACCCCCCGATGGAAAACTCGAACCGTCCACCTTTCTTGTCAATGCCTTCCCTCGGATTAACCGGGAAGCCGTATTCGAGGCGCAGCGGCCCCATGGGAGAGTACCAGCGAATTCCGGCTCCATAACTCATGAGTATTTTCGAGAAATACTCCTGCCCCGTGTCATAGGAATTGCCGGCATCAAAGAAGACGACCCCTTTGAGCCCGGCTTCCTTGATAATGGGGAAGACATAATCAAGGTTGAAAACGGCTTCCTTTACCCCGCCGGTATAAACACCGTTCTTATAAGGGCTTACAGTGCGTGTTTCGTATCCACGAAGGGTATTGATGCCTCCCAGATAAAACTTTTCATCGATCGGAATATCTTTTCCGCATCTCATGATATAACCCAGCTCGCCGCGAAGTGACAGGACGGTACTCCACATGAGCGGAAAGTACACCGCTGACTGGCCGATAAAGCGCGCGAACCGCTGGCTTCCCCCCAGGCCGGCATACTCGGCGGAGACTGTACCGTTAAACCCCCTGCTGGGATCCAGCTTGTAATCGGTCTTATCAAGGGTGAGGCTGCCGTAGAGCGAACCGATGGTGCCGGTCGACTCTCCCATCAGATCCGGGTTGGCTTTCAGTTCATCAGACAGGTTAAAGAGCTTCTTGTCCTCGTACTTGTACAACCAGAACGTGGAAAGATCGTCGCTTATCCGGTAGCCGGCCTTGATGTCCCCACCGGTCACCCTGCGGTCATAGTCTTCGTACTCCCTCTCTGAACGGTAGACGTCAACACCAACCGTCCAGTTTGTGTCGAGGAAGTAAGGGTCGCTTATACCCAAGGTGAAAAGCGATGTTTCCCCTCCAAGCGAAGCTGCAATCGTTCCCTTGAGGCCGAGGCCGAGGAAGTTGTTCTGCTGGATCGAAGCCTGGCCGATGATGCCGTCCGAGGAGCTGAAGCCACCGCCTATGCTGAACTGGCCGGTTGATTTCTCCTTGACCTCGGTATTGAGGTTTAGCCGGTTGTCAGTGCTGCCCTTTGCCGTAGCAATAGTTGCCTCTTCGAAATAACCGAGGTTGGCAAGATTCTGCTTGGTCCTTTTCAGGGCGGTGACGCTGTAGAGGTCTCCCTCGGCCAGCCTGAACTCGCGACGGATGACCTTGTCACGGGTCTTGGTGTTGCCGTTTATGGATATCTTTTCGATGTAGACCAGTTCACCTTTTTCAAATTCAAAGGTTATGTCAACCGTCTTCTTGTCCTGGTCTATCTTGGAAAGAGGAACAACATTGGTGAATGCGTAGCCTTTGTCGCCATAGAGGTCGGTCAATTTGGCAACGTCATTGCGCAGAAGCTCACGACTGAAGACTTTGCCTTTTTGGAGCGTCACCATACTGTCCAGCTTTTCCCTGCTTTCCAGCAGGTCGCCTTTGAAATCGATGCTTCCGGTCGTGAACTGGTCCCCCTCCGTAACACTGATCGTGACTTCGAGTCCTGACTTGTCGTCAAGCAGGCGCACCTTCGGTTCTCCCACCTTGACGTTAATGTAGCCGTTGTTGAAGTAGAGATCCGCGATACGGTTGACATCATTCCGCAAAACCTCTTCCTTGTAGGTGCCGGCGCCGGTGATCCAGGAAAGGAACCACTTCTCCTTTGTTTCCATCTGTTTACGCAGCTTTCGCGAGGAGAAGATCTTGTTGCCTTCGAACGTTATTGTTTTGATGAGGACTTTTTTGCCCTCGGTAATGGAGAAGGAAACCTGTTCGCCGTTCTTGCCCACTTTGGACGACGTGCCGCTCACTTCGGCCAGATAGTATCCTTCGTCCGCATAGAGTTTCTTGATTTTCTTCTCGCTCATGGCAAGAAGCCCCGGGGAAAAGACGCTGTTCGGTTTGAGCGGGATCGCTTCCTTGATCTTGTCCGACTTGATCTCGATATTGCCCACGACGCGGACTTCACGCACCGTCGGCTTTTCAGCCACCACGTAAGTCAGGATCAACCCCTTGTCAGACGTTACCTTCTCTACCCTCACATCCTGATAGATGCCGAGCCGGTATATCGTCTTGATGTCCTCGTTGGCTTTTTCGGCCGAGAACTCTTCCCCCACCCTGCTCTTCAGAAGAGGGACAAGTGAGGCAGACTCTCTCGTCTCGTTGCCGAGGAACGTGATCGCGGCAATCTTCTCATCGCCTGCGGACAGGCGGCAGGGCAAAACCGCGACAATCAGAAACGCGAAAAGCAACCACGTTGATCGGCAGATGCAAGCTTCACTGATGCTTCTGAAATGCAGGGATATTAGTTTCACAGGTTGCCATTCTCCTGAATGCGGCCGTCCACCAGCCTGACGGTTTTACCCATCCTGGCGGCCAGGCGCTCGTTGTGAGTCACAATTATGAGGGTCAATCCGATGCTTTCCTGAAATCGCGCCAGGAGTTCATGAACTTCCTCGCTTGTCTTCCTGTCCAGGTTGCCCGTCGGCTCGTCGGCGAGCAGCACGAGGGGGGAAAGGACCAATGCCCGTGCAATGGCGACCCGCTGCTGCTCCCCCCCTGACAGTTCGCCCGGCTTGTGCGCCGACCTCTCGGCAAGTCCCACGTCACGCAGAAGTCCCGCTGCCCTGTCTTCGGCCTCGCCTCTGTTCATCCCGCTGATGAGAGCAGGCATCATGATGTTCTCCAGCGCCGAGAATTCCGGCAGGAGATGATGGAACTGAAAAACGAAACCTATGGAGCGGTTTCTGAATGCAGCAAGTTCACCCTCGCTGAAGCGGAATACGTCATTTCCACGAAACAGGACAGAACCGGAAGAGGGCCGGTCCAGAGTCCCGAGGATATGCAGGAGCGTGCTCTTGCCGGCTCCGGATGCCCCGACAAGGGCTATCGTATCACCCTCAGAGACCGACATATCGATGCCGTTCAGGACCTCAATGCTGGCTGTCCCTCTGCGAAAAGACTTCCTGAGGTTATTGACCTCCAGCAACCGGTCACTCATACCGCAATGCCTCCGCCGGTGGCAGTCGCGACCCCTGCCAGGAAGGGTAAAGGGTTGCAACGAAAGAAATGAAAACGGCTGTGATAGAAATCAGTGCCACGTCTCCCGGCACGACCCGTGACGGAAAATGATCCAGGTAGTAAACATCCCGGCTGAAAAGTTCGAAACCCGTTACCTGCTGAACAACAGCGACGATAGTTTCAAGATTCAGTGCAACGAGGAGACCGCCGAGAACACCGATTGCCGTTCCAGCAACACCGATTATGAGCCCTTCCAGGACAAAGATTTTCATGATGCTCCTGCCGGTAGCACCCATCGATTTCAGAATGGCGATATCTTTCGTCTTTTCCATTACCACCATGAACAGGGTCGAAGCGATGCCGAACGCAGCCACGAGCACAATGAGGGTCAGGATGATGAACATGACCAACTTCTCGGTCTTCAGTGCGAACAGGATGTTCTTGTTCATCCTCATCCAGTCACGGGCAAAATAATCGTAGCCCAAGCTGCGATTGATTTCCTGGGCTATCTCATCTGATTTATAGACGTCTTCAACCTTCAACTGGATACCGGTTATCGCATCGCCCATGGAGAGGAAGTTTTGGGCCTCTTTCAGCCCCACATAGGCAAGGGTGGTGTCATATTCGAACATGCCGGTATTGAAAAGTCCCGCGACACGGAACTGCTTCATTTTTGGAATCATGCCGAAAGGAGTGATATTGCCCAGTGGAGAAACGACATTAACCATGTCTCCCTGAAACAGGTGGAGGTTTTTCGCCAGCTCCTTGCCAAGAATGATCCCCGGTTTTCCCGGGGGGGATCCGGCATCGGCCTCCAGGTCCGCAAGATTTCCTTCAACCATTGATTTCTTGAGATTCGTGACCGTGGCATCTGTTCCGGGATCTATGCCCCTGAGCACAACACCCGACACATTATTCCCCGTAGACAGCATTACCTGGCTGTAAATGAACGGGGTTGCCGCAGTTACTCCGGGAACTTTCTTCAGGCGTTCCATGAGCGCCCCGTAACCTTCAATCTCCCCGCCACTCTTCAAGACCACGACATCAGCGTTAGTGCCGAGTATCTTGTCCTTCAGGTCCTCCTCGAAACCGGTCATGACAGCCAGCACAACGATGAGAGCCATAACACCGAGTGCAACACCAGCCGTAGATATGAACGTAATTATGGATATGAAGGTTGATTTCCGCTTTGCCCTCAGGTAGCGCAAACCTATCAGCAATTCATAGGGCATTATTTTGCTTCTTTCCTTAATTGCGGGAAAAGTATGACGTCCCGGATGGAGGCTGAGTCAGTCAAGAGCATCACCAGACGGTCAATACCGATGCCCTCTCCTGCCGCGGGCGGCATGCCGTGCTCCAGTGCCCGGATGTAATCTTCATCCATGAAGTGGGCTTCCTCGTCACCCTTGGCTTTTGCCTCGACCTGGGCCAGAAAACGCTCTTTCTGGTCAACGGGATCGTTCAGCTCGGAGAATGCGTTGGCGATTTCCCTGCCGGCGCAGAACAGTTCAAAGCGGTCCACGACGTCAGGATCGATATCGCTCTTTCTTGAGAGCGGCGAAACCTCGGTCGGATAAGACGTTATATAGGTCGGTTGAATGAGCTTTGCCTCGGCCACTTCTTCGAAAATCTCGGTAATCAGCTTGCCGTAGCCCACATCTTCCGGCAGGTCCAGCCCGATTGATTTGGCATAACTGTAGGCGAGATCCCGGTCGTCAAGCGATCGTGCATCGATATCGCCGTACTCGAGAATGGCTTCCCTGACGGTAAGACGCTTCCAGGGACGACGGAAACTGATCGCCTGTCCCTGGTAGGTGACCTCCTGTGATCCCAGGAGGTTTTCTACCACATGGCAGAAAAGCTCCTCGGTGTAATCCATCAGATCGTCGAAGGTTGCATAGGCCTGGTAGAACTCCATCATGGTGAACTCGGGGTTGTGGCGGACGGATATCCCCTCGTTGCGGAAATTCCGGTTGATTTCGAAAACCTTGTCGAATCCTCCGACCAGCAGCCTCTTCAGATAGAGTTCGGGAGCGATACGCAGATACAGCTTCCGTTCGAGAGCGTTGTGATAGGTTTCGAAAGGCCGTGCCGTGGCCCCGCCCGGTATCGGCTGCATCATCGGCGTTTCGACTTCGAGAAAATCATGCCCGAGCATGAACTCCCTGATCAACTGGATAATGCGGGCACGTTTTACGAAGACATCCTTGACTTCAGGATTGACTATGAGATCGACATATCTCTGCCGGTAACGGGTTTCAACATCGGTCAGCCCATGGAATTTCTCCGGAAGCGGCAGCAGTGATTTGGTGAGAAGCCTGACTTCATGGGCATGTAGCGACAATTCGCCGGTCTTGGTACGGAAAGGGTGCCCCGTTACGCCGACGATATCCCCGATATCGAACGTTTCGAAATATCCGAAATTGTCCTCGCCGAGCGTGTCCTTTCTGACATAAACCTGGACACGTCCTTTCCGGTCCTGCACCTGTATGAAGGCTGCCTTGCCGAAAGACCTGCGGGCCATGATACGTCCGGCGACCGTATAGACATCCTCAGGGTTCTCAGTGATCGTTTCCTTGTTTCCGCAGGCGCTTACCAGATCTTCCGAGGTATGGTGGGGTTTGAAGTCATTGGGATAGGGATTTATGCCGGACTCCCACAACGCGTTCACTTTCCTTCTTCTCTGCAATAAAAGTTCGCTGAGCTCTTCCAATAGTAAGTAACCTCTCTTATCCGCAAGTTCTGCAGACTGACAGCAACGCTTAATAAACTCGCAAATTAACCCATTTCATGTCGTTAATCAAGCAAAAAGGATTGCTGGCGAAACTGCCCGCCCGGGCAAGACAGCTGAGGTTGGCCCGGACGGCGCAGATCCGGTGGCCGGGGAAAAGGGGCGGCAAAAATGGGTTTTCAACCATGCGGAAAGGGTGGGGTTCACGGCTTGCCGAAAACAAGAGAAACCGACTCGTTGGCCCGGCAACCTCCGAACGGCGCTTTCCCCATATACTCGCTCTGCCAGTAACCGCATGCTTCGCCTGCAGGCAGGCTCTTCCCCGAAGTATTCAGAAACGTGAGGGACAAAAAGGGTACCGGTCCTTTGGTAAGTTCTCCTTTGGACACTGCGAGCCGGAGTGTTTCGATCACGGCTCCGTCTCTGGAAACCGGGCAAAGAAGACTGTCGGAACCAAATGCCTCCGAAAGCGGCAGGGAAACCACTGACACAGACGCATTGGCAAGGTTAGACGGAATCCTGGCGCGGAGCATGACGTCTGCATACCCCTCTTCCACCAGGCGGAAATCATAATCCGGCGTCCATTTCAGCCCTGAAACGAGATAGACGATTCGAATCCTGCAACCCGGCTTGGAAAGCCATATTTTGCCCGTGCCACCCCTGGATTCAGCTTCCTTCCGGAGTGAGGAAATCTTGGAGTCTGTGGCGGCGATTTCTTTCTCGACCTTGTTTTTGGCTGCATGAACAGCAGAAAGCTGTGCCAGGGCGAGATCAGTTCCCTTTCGCGCCGTCGCAACCGGGTCAGGATTGTTTTTTGTTGTGCGCAATGCCCTGCTGCTATGGGATTTGGCAGCAGCGGCAAATATCCGTTCCCGTTCCTGCAGCACTTCGAGACGGTCCGCAAGAGATTTCTTCCGTTCCTCCAGAACCGCTATCTCACGCAACTTTTCCTTCTGCGGTCTCGCCTGGCCAATCTCGAAACGAGTCACCGTCTCCTCGCCAAGCGGCTTGACCCGCAGAGTCCGGGGAATCATGTCAGCAGGCAACGGCACTTCCAGGTACGATCTGGAAGCCATGACTTCGCGCTCAATCTTGGCGCCATCAAGATAGAGCGCTACATTTTCTCCACGTGCCCCACAAGGCACATTCAGGACGACAAACAGCAGACAGACCGTGATCCTCTTCATCAGACAAACCTCCTTTGAAAGGTACATCGCAGCCGTCAAATGACCGTTTATCTCCCCTCCCCCAGCACATGTTTCGCCTGATCGGCACCATCGCCGAAGGCGACAATCGTATCCCATTCCTCCCGCGAAACCGGCTGTATGGACAGCCTGCTTCGCTGCAGCAGTATCATGCCGGACAGGGCCGGATGCTTTTTTACCAGCGCAAGGGTCACTTCTCGCCGGAATGTTCTGACATATCTGATGTCGACCCGGTACCAGACAGGGTCGGCCGGTGTGCTGCGGGGATCGAAATGTTCGGCGTCAGGATCAAGCGCCGTAAGGTCTGGATAGCCCTTTCTCACTACTTCTGCAATCCCGACTATCGCGGGGCTGGAAATCGCGTTGTGGTAAAAAAGCACGCCATCCCCTTCGCGCACCTGGTCGCGCAGGAAATTTCTCGCCTGGTAATTTCTCACCCCATCCCATGGTTCCGTTTTCCCGGGCCGGTTTTTCAGGTCGTCGAAGGAAAAACAGGATGGCTCGGACTTGAACAGCCAGAATTTTCTCGTCTCATCCATCTCGCTATCCGGTTGTTTTATCGCAGAATGGGCAGCATTGCCTGTCAGGACAACAAGTGAACGAAGAGCCCGCTGCGCAGTTTCGGTTCGAACCAGGTTGACTTGGGCGGCATTATCCTGTCCTGATCCGCAAGGGTCATGAGCTCATCCAGCGACGTGGGGTGCAGTGAAAAAGCGACTTTGCAGGCGCCGCTGTCCACCAGGCGCACCAGTTCCTCGTTCCCCCTGCTGCCGCCGACGAAATGGATCCTCTGATTCGTTCTGGGGTCATCTATGCCGAGAATCGGATCCAGGAGATTATCCTGCAGTATGGAAACATCCAGCCGCTCCACGGCGTCGCTTTCGTCGACAAGCGCTTCTTTCGCGACAAGGCGATACCATTTGCCCAGCAGGTACATGCCGAATACATGCCGCTCCTGAGGAACGATCGGGCCGTCTGCCGGCGTCACATCGAAGCGCTCGGAAATCCGGGCGATAAATGCTTCAGGAGCAAGTCCATTCAGGTCCATGACCGCCCGGTTGTATGCCATCACATTCATCTCGTGATCAGGAAAGATAACGGTCAGGAAAAAATTGTATTCCTCGTCCCCGGTGTGATCCACCCGTGCGGCTTTCCGCAGTTCACGAACCCTGCTTGCTGCTGCGCTGCGATGGTGGCCATCAGCAACATAGAGCGTGTCAATTGAGGAAAACTCTTTACTGAGTCTTTTGATTACTGCAGGGTCAGTAACGGCCCATACCGTATGGGTTATGGAATCGTCAGCGGTAAAATCGTAAAGTGGGGTTTGACGAGTCAGTTCCTCAACCAGATCATTGATGGCGGAACGGTTCCGGTAGAGGTAGAAGACCGGTTCGTCATTTGCATCCAGGCAGTCGATATGCCTTACCCGGTCTTCTTCCTTGTCAGCCCTTGTCAGTTCGTGTTTCTTGATAACGCCGGACTGGTAGTCGTCAACGCTGGCGCAAGCCACAAGCCCGGTCTGCACAATGGAAGCCATCCTCTGTCGATAAAGGTAATAGCGTTCCTCGCTGTCCGCGACCAGGATTTCATCATTTCTGAAACGCTCCAGGTTCTCGCGACCTGCCCGATAAACCGACTCGTCATGCGGGTCAAGATCTGGCGCCAGGTCGATTTCCGGCCGTGAAACATGGAGAAAGCTGAAGGGGTTGCCCTCGGCCATTGCCCTGGCTTCAGCCACATTCATCACGTCATAGGGCGGCGCTGCCACCTTGCTGACCAATTCGCCTTGAGGGCGCAATGCCCTGAACGGTTTAATAAATGCCATACTTACCTTTCCACTGCTCAAAAATATCTGCGGGCGCCGATGTACTTCTTCGAATAGCCGCTGTCCATTGACGAAATCTTTATGTCCTGACCGCGCCGGGGAGCGTGCACGAACTGGTTCTTTCCCACATAAATGCCGACGTGGGAAATACTCTCCCCAGAACTGCCGAAAAAAACAAGGTCTCCGTCCACCAGTTCAGCACGGTCCACGCTTTTGCCGACACGGAACTGTTCCCCGGAAGTGCGGGGGATATTGACCCCGCACAGATTGTAGACTGCCCGCACGAAACCGCTGCAATCCATGCCGTCCACCACGTTCGAGCCCCCCCACTGGTAGGGTATCCCGACAAAACGTTCCGCAGTCCTGGCCGCGATGAAACCCATGTCGCCCCGGGCGGGTTTCGGGGCCGGCTCTCCATCACCCGGAGCTTGGGGCCTGTCACGCCGCACCGCAAGGGAAGTGCGCAGCGGAGGAGCGATAAAATAGGAGCCGATGCCCTGTTCCGCAACCACTTTCCGCGCATGCCGCTCGGCTTCCCTGCGTGAGGGGAAATCACCGAAGCGGACGGCAAACAAGCCGTTGTCGCGTTTGAAATAGAAGGCTTCGATACCTTGGTCCTGAAGTTTCCCGGCGAGTCGCTCGGCGTTTTTCACTTCCGAGAACGCGCCTACCTGGACCGAGTAACCCAGCCTGGAAATGCCCTTGTCGGGCGCGGCGCAGCCGCTGCAAACGAAAACGGTCAACCAGAGCATGGTGAAAAATGCGGTTCGCAGGGCCATCATTGGGCAGTCTCCTGTTCATACCGCCGCACGCCCATGAGAAAAGCCACGATAAACTCTTCCAGGTCGCCGTCAAGGACTGCATCCGTATTACCGGTTTCTACGCCGGTACGGAGGTCTTTCACCATCCGGTACGGGTGGAGCACATAGGAGCGTATCTGGCTGCCCCAGCCGATCTCCTTCTTCTCACCACCGATTTCGGCGGTTTTGGCTGCCCTCTCTTCCAGTTCCCTTTCATAGAGCTTCGCCCGGAGCATTCTCATGGCGGTGGCCTTGTTCATGTGCTGGCTACGCTCGTTCTGGCAGGCTGCCACAATGCCGGTCGGGATATGGGTAATCCTTACGGCCGAATCGGTCACGTTCACATGCTGCCCACCGGCACCGCCTGACCGATAGGTGTCGATGCGCAGGTCAGACTCCGAAATTTTCACCTCAATGTCGTCATCTATTTCCGGGAAGACGAAGACCGATGCAAAGGAGGTGTGCCGCCTGGCATTGCCGTCAAACGGCGATATCCTGACCAGCCGGTGAATCCCTGCCTCGGCTTTCAGGTACCCGTAGCTGTATTCTCCCGCAACGGTAAAGGTAACGCCCTTGATTCCCGCCTCGTCCCCAGCCTGGCATTCGGTAATGTCGGTCCGCCAGCCCCGTTTTTCACAATACCTGAGGTACATCCTCAGCAGCATTTCGACCCAGTCCTGCGACTCGGTACCTCCTGCGCCCGATGTTATGGACACGAAACAGGAATTCCTGTCATGGGGGCCGGAAAGCATCCGCTGGAACTCGGCTTGCGCAACACCGGCCTCCAGTTCGTCATTCAGGTGTCTCACTTCGGTGAGGGTATCTTCATCCCCAACTTCGCTGCCGAGTTCAATCAGGACCTTCACATCCTCCAGGAGGCGCACGAGCCGGTCCCAGCAATCTACGGCCTTCTCCATGACAGTGCGCTCACGCAGGATCTTCTGGGCGCCGTCACCGTCGTCCCAGAAGCCTGGTTCGGCAATTTTCGCCTCAAGTTCCCGGATATCCTCCCTTTTGCGATCTATGTCAAAGAGACCCCCGAAGAGCGTTGATTCGAACTTCCAGGTTTTCGGCACGAGCCACTTCTTCTCGAAACATTTCCTACCCCTTTTTCAGTCTTTGGTGAATGGCAAGGACGGGTTACCCCCTGCATGCCGTTTCTTGACAGCCCGTTTGTCATGCCCGGGTCGGTTAGAGCACAATCGCACATGAGATGTGCTGAACGACTGGCCGGGTCAGTGCTTTCTCAATGCGAAACCTGCCATGGCAATCGAAACCAGAACGCAGAACACGGCAAAAACATCGCCGAACCGTGTATAGAAGGTTTCCGAAGTCCCCAGCCTGACCCTGTCGACGACAAATGCTTCCTTGAACAGTGGAGTTTCTCCGGTAATATGCCCATTGCAATCGATGATCGCAGTAATGCCGGTATTGGCAGCCCTTATCAACGGCATACGGTTTTCCACTGCTCTGAACGATGCCATCGAAAGGTGCTGGTACGGCGCAGAAGACCTCCCATACCATGCATCGTTGGTGATATTGACGAGCACCTGAGCACCGGCCCTGGCATATCTGCGGGACAGTTCGGGAAATATCCCCTCGAAACATACCAGGACACCGATTTTTGCCCGGCCCGTATCAAGAGCCTCCAGGCGTTCGCCGGGAGAGAAGTCTCCCACACCTTCAACCAGTTTCTGGACAAAGGGAAGCGCTTGCGCCAGGGGAACATATTCTCCGAACGGAACCAGGTGCACCTTGTCGCTGCGTCCCAGAAGCTTTCCATCCGCCGACAGGAGAAACGCACTGTTGTAAAGCTTCCTCACGCCGTTGGCATCTTCGTAAGCCGGGCTGCCGAACACTACCGGACTCTGTGTCGCCGTTGCAAGCGCCATGATTCGCGAGGATGGTTCGCCGCCCTCCTGGAAAAAGAACGGGGCGGCGCTTTCCGGCCACACCACCAGATCGACCCCTCCGGCGGCAGCCTGCCGGGAAAGCCGGTCGTAAATGGTGATCGTGGCATCCCTGAAAGCCGGGTCCCATTTGATTGACTGATCGATATTGCCCTGGACGAGGGCAACCTTGATTGTCTCGCCCGGCCCAGAGTTGGACAAACGCAGGTAGCCATAGACGCAGGCAACGAGCATGAGTGCGAGGAAAACAATCCCGCTGCGGAGAGGGTATTCGCCCTTTCCGTCACGACTTTTCACAAATCCCCTCAGTACCAGGTACACAACCATGTTGCCCAGCACCACCAGGAAGCTCACTCCGTAGACCCCGGTGACATCTGCAATCTGAATCAGCGGCAGAATCCTGTAGTTGGAATACCCGAGACTTGCCCATGGAAAACCGGTCAGGAAGAAGGATCGGGCAAATTCCAGGCTGACCCAGAGAAACGGCAGGGACAGGACTGCCGGGATGCCCTTCTCTTCCCCCAGTCGCATGAGAAAACAGAGAACGGCGAAATATACCGCCATGTAGGCAATGAGAATAATAAAAATGGTAATGCTCACCGCCATTGGCAAGTGCCCATAAGTGGTCACTGCGATGTTGATCCAGTAGAGAATGGCAGCATAACAGGCCAGCCCGCAGGCGAAACCCAGTTTGGCAGCCTTTTTTGCGCTCTTCTGGCCGCAGGCAAGGAGCAGTGGAACCAATGCCACCCAGGACAGAACGGCACTACCGGTTTTGGGAAAGGAGAGCGCCAGAAGCAGGCCGGAAACAACAGCCAGCAGATAGTCCCTCCGCGGTATGGCATTGAAATCGGGCAATTTGAATCTGGAGTAGTCCACTAGGCTTCGCTATCCTCAATATCCGGGGTTTTCTTTCTGACCATGACGCGACTGATTTTGCGCTCATCGGCGTCAAGGACGGTCAGGTGAATGTCGTGGGTATCGATCTCCTCCCCGGCACGCGGAATCCGCCCCGTCAGGTGAATGATCAAACCGCCGACGGTGTCGAACATTTCACGTTCGACCTCGATCCCGAGATGTTCCGTCAATTGCTCGACGGGCAGTCGCGCATCAACGATGATCGAACCGTCCGGCTGCTGCAGCAGCCACTCTTCCTCCAAGTCGTATTCATCCTGGATGTCGCCCACGATCTCCTCAAGAAGGTCCTCTATGGTGACCAGGCCCGATGTACCACCATATTCGTCCATGACTATGGCCATATGCACCCGTTTCCGCTTGAATTCCTGAAGGAGCTCTTCAAGGTTTTTGGTTTCCGGAATGTAATAGGGGCTCCGCAGGATCTTGCGAAGGTCAACCGAAGCATTGTCCATTCCCCAGTATTTGAGAAGATCCTTTGCGTAAGCGAGCCCGATTATGTTGTCCAGCGTGCCGTCATAAACCGGCAGCCGAGAATGTCCGCTGGCTATTATCTTCACTCGTGCATCGTGAATGGTTCCGGCTGCGTCGATGCAGGCCATGTCGGTGCGGGGCACCATTATCTCGCGGACGACCGTATCCCTCAGGTGGAGAATCGATTTGATCATCGCGTTTTCTTCTGGATTGATGAGCCCCTCTTCCTCGCCGGCGGTGATGATCTCCTGGATCTCCTCCTCCGTGATCTTTTTGCGACCCGAAAGGAAACGGCTCACGATGTCACGCAATCCCGACATTGTCCTGCCAGTACCATCTTCCAATGAAACAGTTCCTCCATAAAAAGCATTATGTATCAGGGCAGGTTGGAAAAAGCAAGCAGTACTGCCAGTGTCAGCCCCATCCCCAGGCACGCGCCGAACACGACCTCGCGCACTGAGTGGTGATTGAGAGCGATGCGCGAATTGCTGATCATGACCGCAAGCACGAAGGTCAAGAGGGAACTGATGGGTTCTTTGGTCGAAAGAGCAACTATGGTAGCCACGGAAAAGGCAAAAGCGGCATGGCCGCTGATGCTCCCGCCCTCAAGAGGGGTGCCCCTGCCGGCAAACGCCTTCAGTACCACCGCTGATATGCTGACACTCAGGATTGCTACGAGCACCCCGATTTCATTCGTCTCACCGATCATGCCCAAACCTTCTCCAACCACCGGAACTATGTAACGCGACAGAATGATGTACCCCATGATGGCTGCCCCGATGGCAGCCATGAGGACTGCCCCCGCCGCCACATCCTTGGCGTTCTTGGCAAGGGGGTGGTATTCCGGGGAAACAATGTCAACACAGATCTCGATGGCGGTATTGATCAGTTCGGCAAAAAGAACGAACGATACGGAGATAGCCAGAAGGGTGAATTCCAGACTGGTGACACGCAGAAACAGTACCGCGGCCAGGATGGCGAGGGCAGCAAGAAAATGGTTGCGCATGTGCTTCTGGCTTTTGGCCGTATACAGAATCCCCTCGAGAGCGCAATTGACGGAATCAGTAAAGCGGGTCGGTTTTAGGTGCCCATTCGGGGAGCTCACAGCAACCCCTCGCTTTTCATCAGGTTGAACAGTTCCCGCTGTTTCCGCTCCATGCGCCGCGCTTCATGCTCGCCTGAACGCTCATGGTCATAACCGCTCACATGGAGAATGCCATGCAGCAGCAGGAAGAGAAAGCGCTCTGCATAGGAAATGCCTTCTTCCTCCGCTTCACGGCTGGCGGTGTCCGCGGAAATCACCACGTCTCCCAGGAGCTGCGGATTGAGGTCGGGAAACGCCCCCTCACCCATGGGAAAGGAAAGGACATTGGTCGGCCGGTCCAGACCTCGATACTCGAGATTGAGGCGGCGCATGGCCCGATCTCCGACAACGGCAACCGACAGCTCGCTATCGGTGAATCCCAAGACGTTTAAGATCCTCTCCGCTGCCCTTTTTGCCTTCTTCGTCTCTATGCGGTGTCGTCTTTGCCTGTTCTCTATCGATATCTTCAACGGGTTTCTTCCTTCCATTGACCTTGAAAGCCGGCTCCGGGTAATCGATCCTGTGGTGATAGATACCCGCGAGGATCCTGTTGAAACTCTTTGCGATATCATGGAGGTTCTTCAGCGTGAGCTCGCACTCATCCAACTGGCCGTCAATAAAGATGTTGTTGATGATTTTCTGCACCATGCCCTGGATTCGGGACGGGGTGGGATCGGACAGCGTTTTTGACGCCGCCTCGACGCAGTCGGCAAGCATCACCAGACCCGCCTCCCGCGTCTGCGGTTTGGGCCCGGGATAGCGGAAGTCCCGCTCATCCACATTTTTCGCTTCCGAATCATCAGCTGTCTTTGCCTTCTGGTAGAAATAGGAGATCAGAGCGGTGCCGTGATGCTGCCGTATGATGTCGATTATCGGACGGCCAAGGCGTTTTTCGCGGGCCAGTTCGGTACCTTCCTTGACATGGGAGATCAGGATCAGCGCGCTCATGCTGGGTGAAAGCTTGTCGTGCCTGTTCTCGCCACCGCTCGTGTTCTCGATGAAATAGAGCGGTTTGCTGCATTTTCCGATGTCATGATAGTAGGCGGCTACCCTGGCAAGGAGAGGATTGGCATGGATGGCCTCGGCAGCAGCCTCGACCATTGTGCCGACCAGGATGCTGTGATGGTATGAGCCCGGCGCCCGGATCATGAGTTCCCGCAACACGGGTGAATTGAAGCTGGCAAGTTCCAGCAGCTTGATATCGGTTGTGTAGTGGAACAGGTTTTCCACGATCGGAACGGTACCTGCGACAATAACCGCGTTAACCACCCCTCCCACCAGGGCAAAGATCATAATATAAAGAGATTGGGAGGTAAAGAGATTATCGGAAAACACCTGGAACGGCAGCGCAAGCGCCAGGTTGACCACACTCACTTTGAGCCCCGCCGAATAGATGGTGCCCCGGTACTGGCACTGCCCGACGCCGTGAGCGCCGATGATGCTGCCAAGAAGCGCGTAAATGACCACGGGGATGCTGTTGCCGAACATAATGCCCAGCAATGGGGCACAGATGGCGCAATAAACCAGTGCGACCTCGGAATTGAGTATGATGCGCACCAGCATTGCCCCAGCGGCAAAGGGAAACAGATAGAAGTAATCTTCGATGCCGATCTTCGGAAAGAGTATGCCCATGGCGGTCGAGATGACCAGCAAACCCTTCAGAATCACGAAAAAGAAGACCGTCACCACTGCAAGAAGAAAAAGGTCCTTTACGGAAGGATTGAACTTGCGGATGTTTTTTACGCCGAAACGGTAAGGAAAATAGGCGAGGGCCAGAATGAGCCCGAAGATGCCGAGTCCGGCAAAGAAACGGCTCATGCCGCTGCCGACTTCAAAAATCTTGTTCAGCTTGAGCGCCTGCTCCTCGGCAATCCTTTCCCCTTCCCTGACGATCATCTCGCCGCGTTTTATCTGGTAGACAACGGGTCGGACCGCGTTTCCTGCTTCCTTTTTCCTTTCCTCGGTTGCCTCCCTGTTGAATCTCAGGTTGGGTCGCACGGACTTGAGCAGCAAGCCTTTCAGGATAGTGGCATCATGCCGCGAGACACCGGCCAGCCTTAGATTCCTGATCGCTTGCGCAACCCCAACCTTGTCGATAACCGTCATGGAACTGTCACCGGCTCCAATGATTCTTCCCGATGCGCTGTCCAGCAGAATGATGCCCTTCTTCCTGTCTGTATCGAAAACCTCCTTGTCGTCAACGAGCATTTGGCGGTAGACAAGCTCTGACAAATGGCCGATCTCTGACAGAACAGGGCGGAAATTGCGGACATTGAACAGCGAATCCAGTTCCGTTCCGGTAACGGCAACACCGAGGGCTTCCGAAACTGACTGACCCGTCGCTTCACGACCACCCTCAGCCCGTGCGCGTGCATCTATGATGAGAGCGAATGCCCGTGCGAAGCGCTTCTTGAGCTCATCTCCCTGGCTGGCGTCCAGATCATAGACTGAGGGAACAGCCTGTTCCGCCGCGGCTCTCTTTTTCTCGGTCAGAAGCTGATCTTCCAGTAGATAACTTTGATTTGCCTTGATGTCCGTCGAGGCGATATCGCCTGCCGAGTACTTGGCGACGATAAAATGACGGCTGGGGAGGATCAGGAAAGTGAGGATGAGGGCCGTGAGCAGAAAGAGAACCGCTCGTCTGACCGGCTTTTTTCCACTGCTCGCAATCATTTCCCGGAGGTAGGACAGCAGTCGTTTGCCCTGCGAGGCAATAGTAACTGCCTTGCTGCTTTCCGCGTTATCTTTTGTGGTATCGGATGGCATACCCTGCTTCTGAATCCTCACCGGGCAACCGGGACGCTGAAGTAAAAACAGAAGTTTAATTATAATCTTAATAATCACGCCCTGTCAACCGAAACCGCTCTGCACCATACCGAATCCCCGTTCCACACGTTTAGATTTTCCCATTCCAGAAAGAAATGTGGTATATAGTAAACGTTTTCATCTGGAAAATTCCCTTGCAATCATTGTACTATCCTGCTTAACGGCAATTTCCGGTCGAGAATCACCCATATTCCGAAAAGGGGCACTGACCCCAGAGCAAAGGAGAGATCATGGATACAATAGCAGACGTCTATGCACGTGAAATTCTCGATTCACGCGGCAACCCCACCCTGGAAGTTGAAGCGCTCCTCGAGTCGGGGATCACTGCACGGGCAGCAGTACCGTCCGGCGCCTCCACGGGAGAAAGGGAAGCATTGGAATTGCGGGATGGCGACAAGAGCCGCTACCTGGGCAAAGGCGTCCTCACGGCCGTCGATAACGTGAATGCCAGGATTGCTGACCAGATCGTTGGAATGGACGCATCCGACCAGGTCGGGCTGGATATGCGCATGATCGAGCTGGACGGCACTGAAACCAAGAACAGCCTTGGAGCGAACGCCATACTCGGCGTGTCCCTGGCAGTTGCCAAGGCTGCCGCGGCATCCCTCGGCCTCCCTCTCTATCGCTACATCGGCGGCTCCAACGCACGGGAATTGCCGGTGCCCATGATGAACATCCTCAACGGCGGCGCCCATGCGGACAACAATGTGGATATACAGGAATTCATGACCATGCCGGTCGGCGCACCCGACTTTTCCTCCGCGCTCCGCATGGGAGCTGAAATATTCCATTCGCTCAAAGGAGTGCTGAAAAAGAAAGGGTACAACACCGCGGTCGGCGATGAAGGCGGCTTCGCTCCAAACCTGGGTTCCAACGAAGAAGCTCTGCAGGTCATCGTGGAAGCCATAGAAAAAGCCGGATACCGTCCCGGCGACGATGTCCTCCTTGCGCTGGACGTGGCTTCGTCAGAACTGTTCAAAGACGGCAAATACTTCCTTCAAAACGAAGCATCACCTGAAAAGACTGCAGACCAGCTCATAGATTTTTACGAAGACCTGGTAAACCGCTACCCCATCATTTCCATAGAGGACGGGATGGCGGAAAACGACTGGGATGGGTGGAAAAAAATTACCGAGCGTCTGGGAGACCGGGTCCAGCTGGTCGGCGACGACCTGTTCGTCACCAACGCCAAAACCCTCCAGGAGGGAATCGATCGCGGTGTGGCCAATTCCATCCTGATCAAGCTGAACCAGATAGGCACCCTGAGCGAAACGCTTGACGCCATCGAAACCGCCAAAAGGGCTGGCTATACCGCAGTTGTTTCGCACCGTTCAGGGGAGACCGAGGATACCACCCTGGCCGACCTGGCAGTGGCCGTGAATGCCGGCCAGATCAAAACCGGCTCGCTATGCCGCACCGACCGGGTCTGCAAATACAACCAGCTTCTGAGGATAGAGGATGAACTCGGTTCCGCGGCCCGTTACCGGGGCAGGGATGTTTTCTACAACCTGCGCAAGAAATAGCCGCCGGCAGACCGCACTGCGAACCGGCAACGGAAAAAGGGGGCCCGATTGAACAGTCGTGCCCCCTTTCTCGTTGCGCGGTTCCGGGGAATCAGATCAGCCCTTCCCTCTTCAGTTCCTTTTTCAGCCATGCGTAGGCAACCGGCGCTGCAACAAGTCCGGGCACGCCGAAAACCGCCTCCATGGTCAGCATGGCACAGAGCAGCTCCCAGGCACGCGCCTGCACCTGGCCACCGACTATCTTGGCGTTGGTGAAATATTCGAGCTTGTGGATTGCCACAAGAAACACGAGGGATGAAACCGCCACCCCGGGAGAGATGCCGAAACTGATGAGCACTATTGCCGTATTGGAAATGAGGTTCCCGACCACCGGGAGCAGGCCGACGACAAAGGTAAGCGGTATGAGAACCGTCAACAGCGGCAGATCGACGCCGAAAAAGCGGAGGACGAGCAGCAGATAAATCGCTGTCAGCAAGGTGTTGAGTGCTGAGATTTTGACCTGGGCGAAGACCACCTTGTCGAAGGCATCAGCCAGCGCTTTTGCCCTGTCATGCAGGGCAGCGGCAAGGGGGGGCCAGCTTTCGACTCCGGCAAACTGGTGCAGGGCGGTAAGTCCGCCTATGA
Source organism: Geobacter sp. UBA5735 (assembly GCA_002419385.1). Classification (GTDB taxonomy): domain Bacteria; phylum Desulfobacterota; class Desulfuromonadia; order Geobacterales; family Geobacteraceae; genus RPRC01. The sequence continues at coordinate 45,009 of DIFZ01000056.1, read as the reverse complement.
CCATGCCGAAAAGCACATGCAGGAACGTCTTTATCCCGGCAATCCCCACGGCCGAAATCTTCCGCCCATGCTCGCGAAGCATTTCCGCAAGCGGCTCATGCATTTCCCCCACGGTAGACGGAAGAGCATCGGCAATCGGACCGGGCAGAAACTGCCGCAACCTACCGATCGTTTCAGCAACGGCAAGGAGCAGGGCAGCCATGCCACCATCCCCGCGCAGCAGCGCCCAGAGCCCGATGCTGATGCCCGTCAAACCCGAAATGACAAGCACTGCCAGGGCGATCAGGGCTATCTCGTGCGCCCACCCTCCCCAGTTGGCCGGTAAGCGCCGGGCCAGCTTGCAGGTCAGGACGTGAACCGCCAGGCCGGCAAACACGGCCGGCAGCAAGTGAAAGTGCAGCACGATCGGCACGGCGAACGCGGCAAGCAGAAAACTGGCAAACACATGACCACGCTTCATGGACAATTCCCCCGCGGGAGACAGACTTAATGCACCCGGTTTCTTGTGGACCGGACTTCATCTCCTTCTGCACAGGGCAGAGAATATCTTTCCGTTGAAAAGTATGCCAGTTTCTCAGGATTGTCAACCTGGCTATCCCTATCGCAATTACATGAAAATAGATCTATAATTTGCTTGCACATTAAACAGATATGCATTATAGGTGTCAGATTCAATATATCCTACCACCACCTTCCTCCTCATCGGGACGGAGATGTGACGTGCCAGAAAAGAACACCATGATTTCACCCGAAGCGGAGCAGCAAGACCACTTCACATGCAGTTGCGAAGAGACGTATACCTGCCGCCATGATCGTGGATTTCACCGCGCGTGCAAATGGAAACGCCAGTTGGACACAATCCAGGAGATAGCCAGAATCGCCTACTGGGTGCTGGATATGAAAACAGGCAGGATCTCCTGGTCAAGGCAGGCTTTCATCCTCATGAAGCAAACCGCCCATTCTACGCCCCCCACGTTCGACGACCTCCTCTCCTTCTATGTACCTGAAGATTCCCAGTTCTTCAGAGAAGCGCTTGCTCATGCGGTCCGCTATCGCGAAAGGCTGGAATTCGAAATGCAGTGCCCCCTTTGCAACGGAAAAACAACGCGTCATCGCTGCACCATGATTCCCGACATGGACGGCAAAGGGAAAATCACGGCGATCCTTGGCTACCTGCAGGACATCACAACCACTCCCACCAGGGAACCCGACCAGACGGACCCGCACCAGGAAACAACGCTGGTCGGCCGTCAGTCACTGAGCGGCCTGCTCCCCATCTGCAGCCACTGCAAGAAAGTCCGCGACGACCATGGTTCCTGGAAACAGATAGAAACCTACATCACGGAACGCAGCAACCTGTTCTTCAGCCACGGCATCTGTCCCGAATGCCTTACCACCCACTATTCCGAGTATTTTCCCCTTTGTGACCCCCCGAAGCAGGATTCAGACGAATAAGAAGTCAGATGCTTCCCAGGTACGTCGGCAACCCGGGCTCAACAAGCACCTCGCGCTGCTATGCAGCAGGCAACGTTCGCGTCAACCCGACTTTCAGGGGGTTTCCGCGACAACGCACGGGGTAAGCCCCTCAAACCGCAACACCCCGCAGAGCACGTGCGTCATTTCATCTTTCTGACGCCACGCATTCAAATTTTTGACTGGTGCGCACAGAGCCCCGGAACAATGCCCCACTCAATGCCAGGCGGCATCGGGCCGGCACATACTCTTTTCTCTCAAGAAAATCGGGAACCATGCCGATAGATACATCAGTCTCATGCTGTCCCGGTTTTGGGGAATGCTGATCTGGGCACGACAAGGGGAAAACGATGAGTTCCGTTTCTTCATCCGACAAAATGTTCTCGGCACTGCTGTCTCAGGATACCTTGCGCAGCCAGACAGCGACGACATTGCTCTCGAGCGGGCTGCGCCTGTATCAGAACGGAAACTACTCCCAGGCAATTTCCGCTTTCAAAGCAGCGTCAGCCTATGCTCCTGACAATATTGACACCTATAACTACATGGCAAAAACGTACCTGAAGCAAGGGAAGAACGCGGAAGCCGTCAATGCCTACAAGATTTCCTTGTCCATAGATCGTTCGCAAAGCAGCATCCATACCGAACTGGGCAATGTCTATTATTCGGAGAAAAACTATGCTGAAGCTGAAAAGGAATTCAAAACCGCTGCCCAACTCGACCCGACCGACAACCTGGCCCCGTACACACTGGGTCAGCTCTACCTGCAGACAGAGCGCTACACCGAGGCAGAGGCCCAGTTCAAAAAAGTGATCAAGATGACACCAAGGGACGGCAACGTCTACTACGCCCTCGGGGAAACCTTTAACAAGATGGAGCGGTATGACGAGGCGGTCACCCAGCTGGAACAAGCAGTATCCCTGAAAGACGATTTTGCCCTGGCACACTACGAACTGGGCACGGCATACATCGGCCTTGACCAGAAGGATCTGGCCAGGGAACAGCTCGAAATCCTGAATGGCCTGGACGACAGCCTGGCCGCAGAACTCGAGGACGCCCTTTCCGCTCCGAAGATACTTGCCTTCAATTCCGGGAAAAGCTCATTTGCGTCTTTTCTCGGGCAAGGCACCCCGCTCGCCTTCCTGAGCGCGGACCTGCTGACACCAAATTCCACCAGGGACTTCACCATGCAGTTCCAGTTCAACTCCGAAATGGACGCCGCTTCGGTAATGAAAGCCACCAACTGGTCCATCACCAAGGCAGCCGGCGGAGTGGCAGGAACATACAACAACGGTATAACGCTCTACCCCAAGAACGAGGCTGTTGTTTCTCCCATTCCGAAAAACGTGACCTATGATGCAACGACCTACCAGGCCACCCTGACCTTCACCCTCGCCCAAAACCCTTATGGAACTGCCGTCATTGACCCTTCACACCTGGTGTTCAAGTTCTCCGGAAAAGACATCGACGGCAAATCGATGGACCCTTCGGCGGATCAGTATGACGGCTTCAAGGGCGGGATGTTCTGAAAACCGTTTCGCATGGTGAACGGGCATTTCCTTGCTGCACCATCAACCACTTCAACTGCGTGCAAAAAAGCACATGGCTGTTTCCTGCATGATTGCCAATGGCAGTACCTTCCAGCTTATACTCCCGATTGTCCAACACGACCAGATACCTCAATTGACATATCATCGTGACTACCGGCAATCGTTATCGTATCACATCATCATTCATTTTCCGCTGCCCTAAGATTTTTCCAACATATTGTTCGGAACCGTTATTGTGCCATGCCATGGCATTCGTTGCCACGTTGAATGCGTTCCGTCAACACGGTTATCACCAGAAACGAACCTGCCACTGGCACTATTATTGCGTATCACAAGCAACCGGCCTCAAATCGTGTCAACCAATTGTTTATGCGGCTGATTTCACTGAACGGCATCCAGGATAAAGCGTATCCCCACACGTCGTTCACAACGTACGTTTCCTCGCTGGAGGTTTTTACCCACATGAATTCAGTGTCCAATGAAGTGGTGTCAACATTCTATGATTCAAACGCAATCGGCAAGATCAAGGACTTCATAAACGAGAATGCACGTGTTGAGCGAGCGTGGGAAACAATCCTGAGCTGGGCTCCCGGCACGGTAAATTCAATAATGGAGATAGGGTGCGGCATTGGATACGTATCGTGGAGAATGAGTCAGGTATTCAACCTGTCAGAATGCGCTGGTATAGACATCAGCCAGAAATCAGTCGACATTGCAAACAAACTGTTCTGTCACGCCAAGCTGAAATACTTGCAAGGGCGCTTATCAGACGAGTTGGTTGACGACTCCTACGACCTGATTGTCTTGATGGATGTGTATGAACACATTGCTAAAAGTGACCGAGCACCGTTTCATGCTGTGCTAAGAAAGCTGATCAACCACAATACCAGAATAATACTCACCTTCCCAACTCCTGCTTTTTTGAAATATCTCAGAGTTAACATGCCTGAGCAAATACAGCCGATTGATGAAGATGTCGACGGGGAAACTCTCGGGATCATGGCAGAAGAGACTGGCACAAGACTCCTGCATTACCGGGAAATCAGCGTCTGGTCCGAAAATGATTATGCTCATGCTGTTCTTGCAACCGACGCCAATAGCGCACCAGATGGTCCCTGCCCCCCAACTGAGCCACTGCATACGTTATCACGAGCTCAAAGACTGGGCCTGATAGCCGAAAGAATCGGTCTTGATATCGTTAAGCCGATAATTTGCAGCGACCAACCGGAAAACTACAGACAATTCCTGGGGCAAGAGTTGACCAGCGATACCGTCGACAACTATCTGATCCGGAACAAAATCTTGCAGGAACTGATAAAAGTGCTGCCTGAGCTTCACGGAACAGTGCTGGACATAGGTTGTGGCGAAATGCCGTATAAACCTCTCATAACCAGATTCAACGACAGCATTACGGAGTATATCGGTCTTGACATTGAAAACCCGCGATACCAAGGAAATTCCAAACCAGACCTTATTTGGAACGGGGCCCTCATACCATTGGAGGATTCTACCGTCGATTGCGCCATAGCAACAGAATTGTTCGAGCATCTGCCCGATCTCGGTTCTGTGCTGAAGGAACTATTCCGCGTTATCAAGCCAGGCGGAATCTTGTTTTTCACCGTGCCATTCCTCTGGCCTTTGCATGATTCGCCGCATGACGAATATCGCTATACTCCGTTCTCCCTGAAAAGGGCCCTCCAGCAGTCTGGATACACAAATGTCGATATCGCTGCCTTGGGCGGTTGGGATGCCAGCCTGGCCCAGATGATCGGACTGTGGCTCAAAAGACGTCCCATGGATACGGCAAATCGCCGGGAATTGATGGACTTGCTGCTGCCGTTTTACAAGAACTTGCTGATATCTGAGCAGGAATGTCCCCCTCTCACGTTCAATGAAATGTCCCGGGAAAACGTCATGATTACCGGACTTCACGGCACCGCGACAAAACCTTGCGTGAACGCCCGTACCGTAGAATGCCCGATATGTGGAGAGAAATTCGACAGATTTCTGCCTTTCGGCGCGAATCCACGCCCGAATGCGCTCTGTCCCTCATGTCATGCGCTCGAACGTCACCGCCTGCTCTGGCTCTTTCTGAAGGCGAAAACCGACATTTTTTCAGCGAACCTTAAATTTCTCGACATAGCGCCATCGAATCTTCTCTCGGACAGGATACAGGAGTTGCCCAATATCCAATACCTCAGCATAGACAAGTATTCTCCGCGCGTGATGAGGAACATGGACCTGACCGCTCTTGAACTCCCTGACAATTCCTTCGACTGCATTCTCTGTTACCATGTGCTCGAACACATCCCTGAAGACCTGAAAGCAATGCGCGAGTTGTTCAGGGTATTGAAACCCGGAGCATGGGCCATTATTCAAGTGCCCCTGAGGAAGGGACCCACACTGGAAGGGGCTCACATTTCAGACCCGTCCGAGAGAAAGAGGCTTTTTGGACAGGAAGACCACATAAGATATTACGGAGATGATTACAGGCAACGGCTGGAATCCCAAGGATTCCATGTTTGCGTTGATTCGTTTGCAAAAGGTTATTCCATGACCGATGCAATTCGTTATGGCATCTGTCCGGGCGAAGACATTTACTATTGCACCAAACCCCTTTTCTGAGGGCAGACCCGCAGGGGCGATGAAAACCAATTACGTATGAGACAGGGCGACGACTATGCAATCCACTAACGAATTCTCGATGAAAATCGGCTATATCCTGCGTCAATTCCCCATACTCTCGGAAACCTTTGTCATTAACGAAATCATTGCCCTGCAGTCTCTCGGGGCGGATATCTACCCCATCTCCCTTTCACACCCGGAGCAGTGCCAGGAAACCTTGAGGTCGAAAGTCCGCAAGGAAACCCATGTCCTGGCTAACAAAGGAATTGAAGACACGACTTCAGAAAGCCAGTTTCTGCAAAAAGCACAGCACCTTGTTTCCGAATTCGGCTTGTCTCCGTTTTATGCTGAATTGGCCGCGAACACTGCCGCTTTCGTCCTCGAAAACAAACTCGACCTTCTGCATGCTCACTTTGCCACTGAATCAGCGCTGGTTGCCATGCTTGCCGGCAAATTGACCGGGGTTCCATTCACGTTCACTGCCCATGCCTATGATATTTTCATCGCGGGCATGGCCACAGGGGGGGAATCCCTCGATTACAGGTTGAGGACTCTTGTCGAGAATGCGGCCAAGGCAATCACCATTTCCGATTATAACAGGAGGTATCTACTCGACAGAGTCGGAAGAGAGTTTAATGATAAAATTGAAGTCGTGCATTGCGGGATCGACCCCGAAACCTTCGAGCCGTCGAACAGAGACTCTTCAGATTCGATCGTTCTTCTTTGTGTCGGAAGATTCGTCGAGAAGAAAGGGCATGAGTTCCTGCTTCGGGCGTTCAGGACAGCATCATCTCTCCATGAAAACATGAGACTGAGACTAATCGGAGACGGTCCGTTGAAAGCTTCCACGGTCGAACTTTGCATGGAACTTGGTTTGGAGGAAAAGGTCGATTTTCTAGGAGGCCTCTCCAGTGAAGCGGTAAATGATGAGATGAAAAAGGCAGACATTTTTGTTCTCCACTCGGTCACAGCTGCCAATGGAGACAGGGAGGGCATACCAGTATCGCTGATGGAGGCGATGGCCAGCGGTCTCCCCGTCATAGCTACACGGCACTCAGGGATTCCCGAACTGGTGACTGACGGTTACTCCGGCTTCCTGACTGAAGAAAGGGACGTGGAGCGCCTAGCCAAATGCATCATTGAGACAGCCTCGTCCAGGGAAAAACGGATCGACATGGGTCGAAACGGCAGAGCCTTGATAATGGAAAGATACAACCTGAATCGGGAAAGCACCAGACTCGCCGCCCTGTTCGGCAAAACGCTCGATTGCTCTTATCCGTTTGTTTCAGTCATAGTTCCGTTCTTCAATGCGGAAGATACTCTTGCAACATGCCTTGATTCAGTTTCGCTCTTGCGGTACCCCAAAGAGAAATTGGAAGTAATAGTCGTCGACAATGGCTCAACTGATTCCAGCGTCAACATAGCCGACAACTACAACGTCACCCTCCTTCACGAATCATCTGTCAAGAGTTCCTATGCAGCACGAAACATCGGGGTCAAGGCTGCCAAAGGAGACTTGATCGCCTTTACCGATGCAGACTGCATAGTGACTGCCGACTGGCTCACACACCTTGCAGCACGCTGGGAAGATGAGACTGTCGGCTGTTTTGCAGGCGAGATCGAAGCATACGAACCCCGGGATCTCATTGAGAACTTCTCTGCTCGGCAAGGCATTCTCAGGCAGCAAGGCACTCTCAATTGCCCGTATCTCCCCTATACGCAAACCGCAAACACCGCCTACAGAAAATCGGTCTTCGACCGTATCGGACTCTTTGATCCCGGCATGACGTCCGGAGGAGATGCTGACATCTGCTGGAGGATGCAGAAGGAACTGGGGCTGAAGATTAAACTCATACCTGAAGCGCTCGTCTACCACAAGCACCGTACGAGCTTAGAGGGCCTGTTCAACCAGTTCGGCAAATATGAGCATGGCAAGTCTTCCTGGCAGGTAAAATATCCGGATTATGCGATGCCTTCCCTTTCGATGAGAAAACAGGAACTTGAGAACAGCCTCACCCAGTTGACTTCATCCATGGCTTCAAATACGGAGAAGTTCATCCAAGAGCAGATCGATTTCGTCGACCTGTGCACGCCGTTCCTCAAATACATCATGTCGCTGGGCACCTGCAAAGCGCGTTTCGACATTGAGAACAGCATTTGCTCCTTGGCTGCGCCTTTGCTGAGTGTGATCATTCCCACTTACAACCGCGCCCCCCTGCTGAAGGAATCCCTCGAAAGCCTGTGCAGGCAAACCCTTCCGCTATCGAAGTTCGAGGTGATCGTCGTTGACGACGGATCGAGCGATTCCACCAAGGAGCTCTGCCAGGAGTTTTCAGGCAGACTGCGCATGGTCTACCGGCACATTGAAAATTCCGGGATTTCGGCGGCCAAAAACGTCGGGGTCACCTTGAGCTCATCCCCCCTCCTGTTCTTTTTCGACGATGACGACTATGCCCATCATGAGCTCCTTGAAGAGCATCTGAAGTCACACGAAAACCATCCCGTGGAAAATGTTGCGGTATTGGGCTACACGACCTGGTCGCCTTCCCTGCAGGTGTCCGAGCTGATGCGCTATGTCACTGAAACAGGGCAGCAGCTGTTTTCCTATCCCAAAATCAGGCACGGGCAGGTTCTTACCTACAAACATTTCTGGGGGGGGCGATCGTCCTGCAAGAAATCCTTCCTCGAAAAACACGGGGTGTTTCGTCCCGAATTCCGTTTCGGTTCGGAAGATATCGAGCTGGGCTTCCGTCTCAGCAAGTTCGGCCTGAAGGTAGTATATAACCAGAAAGCCATAAGTTTCATGAACCGGGCCGTAAGCTTCGACGAATTCTGCCGTCGTTGTGAAAAACAGGGGAAATCCCAGCATGTTTTCAGCAGAGAGCATCCAGATCCTGAAATCAGGCAGTACTGCATGGCAGACGACATCAGCAGGAAGTGGGCTGAACGAGAGCCGCTCCTCGAGCAAAAGGCCGAAGAGACCCGCAACCTGGAAATCCTTGCGTTGACCGACAGAAGCCTCGTACAGAAACTCTACGGCAATTATGCGTGGTGTTTCGAAACGTATAAAATAAAGGGGGTTTTTGAGGCATTTCAGGAGGAAATTCGGACCGGTCACCCTGCGGCTGCCGATGGCGGGCAGGCTTCTTTCTCCCATGCAAGCGGCACTACCGAATCCCCCCTTGAAGCAGGCAGGCTCCAAAACGGATCGGATTCGCCCTCCGTATCGAAAACTGCTCGCAAGATCCTGATGATCGCCAAGGAGTTGCCGTTCCATGACCGGTCGTCCGGCAACTTCAGGCTTTTTCAGATCATCCGGCTGCTCATCTCCCAGGGTCACGAGATAACTTTTCTCGCACGCCCGTCCTTCAGACAGATCGATGACGCGCCGTACATCCGCGAACTTGAGCAGATGGGCGTCACCGTTCGCAAAATCACCGATGAGCGAATGTTCATCGCGGGCAATGGAAAACAGGATTCACTCTGCGCCCTGATTTCGTCGTCATCCTTCGACATAGCCTACCTGATGTTCTATTCGATCGGGGAACTCTACCTGGAAAAAATACGAATCCATTCTCCCGGAACGAAAATTATCGTGGATTCGGTGGATATCCATTTTCTCCGGGAACAACGGCAGAGCACCATGGCTTCAACCGCTCAGAAATTCGACACGGAACGTAACAAGGCAAAAGAACTGACCGTGTATCTCGGGGCCGATCTGGTAGTTGTCCTGACGGATGTTGACAGACAGGCGCTCCTGACGGAAGCACCCCAGGTAAGGACGGTCATTGTTCCCAACATTCATCCGGAAGTGCCTGATGCACCATCGGAGTTCAAAACCCGTCGCGACGTGGTCTTTGTCGGGGGGTTCTCCCATGAGCCGAACGTGGATGCCGTCGAATATCTCTGCAGCCATATCTGGCCACTAGTTGCCCACAAAATTCCCGAAGCCCGTCTGATCATTGCCGGCAATGCGCCCCCTTCTCGCATCGCCCGATTTGCGTCCGAACGCATTATCATAACCGGTTATGTGCAGGATCTTCCCGCATTGCTGAACAATTGCCGGGTTTCAATAGCCCCACTGAGGTTCGGGGCCGGCATGAAAGGCAAAGTCGGCGAAGCGCTCTCCCATGGAATGGCGGTTGTAGCAACTTCCATAGCCGCAGAAGGCATGGGGCTGAAACATGGTGAACACCTGCTCATTGCAGATGACCCAAAAGGCTTCGCTGATTGCCTGGTCCAACTCTATCTGGACGAGCGGTTATGGAGCCGACTGGCAATGAACGGCAAATCATTCATCGAACGCAATTTTTCGCCTGCCGCAGTTTCCGGGGCTCTTCAGCGCATGCTGTCTTCCCTTTATGCTGGTCTGAACGTCCCCGGAAAAGACATGCCTTTGCAGAATGTTGCGACTCGCAAAAGCATCGGAACTGGCAACAATTTCCAACCTGCCGGGCAGGAGTATGCGAACCAAACCGACAGAACATCAGCTGCCGGCATGTCCTTCGCCATCAAGATAGGAACGCCCGATCGCTCGCACACGCACTGGGGAGACATATATTATGCGGAATGCCTGTCCAAGGCGCTCGAACGTGCCGGGCACCGCTGCTTGATCCACTATCTGCACGAATGGGGCAGCGACGATCTCGACATTGACGTGGTCATCCACCTCAAAGGACTCTCGGAATACAAACCCAAGCCCTACAACATCAACGTCATGTGGATGCTCAACCATCCCAGCCTCCATACGAAAGACGAGCTTGAACGCTATGACGCGGTGCTGGTAGCCTCCCTGCCCCATGCGCGCCGGTTGATGAAAGAGCTTCGGGTCCCCGTCTATCCATTCCTGCAGGCTACTGACCCCGAACACTTCAGGCCATACCCGGAAATAAGCAAGCAGTTCGACCTGGTCTTCGTCGGCAACAACACCGGTGTCGACCGGCTTGAAATGCGCCAGATCATCGCGGATGTCCTTCCGACTCAGCATCGCCTCGCCGTGTGGGGCAAGGGTTGGGAAGGAAAGCTCCCTCCCGGTGTCCTGCAAGGGGATTTCATCCCCTGGCAGGACCTGCCCATGGCATATGCCAGCAGTCACCTTGTCCTGAACGATCACCAGCCCGAAATGAAGGAATACGGATTTGTCAACAACAGAACGTTCGATGCAGTTGCATGCGGTGCCGTGGTGATATCCGATCGTGTCGAAGACCTCGGGCAGGTGCTGGCAGTCAACACTTACACGAATCGCGACGAGCTGCATGCCCTGGTGGACACGATTCTGCAAGACAAAACGGGCAGCACGACGCAGGCTGAGGACACCCGGCTGAAAGTCCTCCAAGAATTCACTTTCGACAAGAGAGTCAACGAACTTCAGGCAATCCTTGACACGTTGTCAGCAGCGCGCGAACGGGTTCAAGCGAAGACAGCATCTGTACAATCTTTCCTGTCCGTCAAACAGCCCCTGGTTTCCGTACTGATGAGCACTTACAACCGCAGAAGTTTCCTGCCGGCAGCCATCGAATCTGTCAAAGCCCAGGGCTATGCCAATTGGGAGCTGATACTCGTCAACGACGGAGGCGAGAAGGTAGATGATATCGTTCGTCGTTCCGTTGACACCAGGATTCGACATGTAAAACTTGACTCGAATCACGGCAAGGGACATGCCATCAATCGGGCATTCAGGGAATCAAGCGGTGAATTCATCGCCTATCTTGACGATGACGACATCTGGTATCCCGATCATCTCGAGCGCTTACTGCTCCCGCTTCTCACGATCCCGGGTATCGAGATGGCCTATTCAGATGCTTATGATGTATGGCTCAGGGAAACATCGGACCATGACTTCCAAGAAGTGGATCGCAAACTGCGCTATTTCCATCAGGTCACCTTCAATGACCTGTTGAGCCAAAACTACATCCAGGGCTTATCTGTCGTCCATCGCCGCGACCTGTTCGAAAGGACGGGAGGCATGGACGAGAAGCTTGAAGTACTCATCGACTGGGACCTCTGGCGACGCATTGCTGCCCTCACCTATCCCTACCATGTCAGCAGGGTGACGGCCGAGCATTTCTTTCGCGAATTCCCGGAAACATCAGGCAAGGGGCAGATTACCAGCATGGCGCAGTCTGACCTCGTCCGTTACGAGAGAAACAAGCTCAGGGTCGCCAAGAAAAAATTCGATCCCCAGGTCGAGGAAGAGCACACAAAAACCCTGTCGCTCGTACGAGCCGGCGCTAAACGGGACTTCGCCAGCGCGCGCATCAGCAACGCCGAAAAGAAGCGCGACATCCTGCGTGCCCGTCGAAGTTATGGGCATGCCATCCGCCTTTCGGACAAAGAGCGCATCGGATGGTTGCGGCGTTACGCCGAATTCGAACTGGTTTCCGGCAGCCCGGGCAAAGCAGTGAAAACGTACGACGAAGCCATTCAATTGAGCCTCGGGCGGGGCTACGTGAACTATTCAGACATCATGACATGCGCTCTTCTCAAACATCGCAGCGGCACTCCACGGAAGGCGCTTGAAACATTGACCCTGCTGGATCAAGGCAATTACGATGATGACGTAAAGCTGTTCATAAACGAGCTTCGGAACAGCATCGCAGCGTCACTCTGAATCCGGCCAGACTCGACGAATGAGGTAATCACATGCACCAGAGCGCACAAAATCATGGGGAACAAGGCATCCATCCCTACGAACATATCACATCATTGATAGGCGAAGGCCGAATCGGCGAAGCAGTAGCGGAACTGGAGCAGCAGGTTCGGCAATCCGCGACCTGCTGCAACGACCTCGGCGTCCTGTGCCACCGGAACGGCATGCCTGACGAAGCATTGCGCCATTACCGGAATGCCGTGGCTCTCAACCCCGACAACACCACATTCAGGAAAAACCTCGCCGATTTTCTCTGCGTGGAACGGGGGGATTACCAGGCCGGGCTGGATATCTATCTGCAGCTTTTCCACCAGGAACCTGATGATGAGGTACGCGAAGCTCTCGGCATCATCTGTGCACGATTGGGAACAAGACTTGACCACGTTCTTGCAACCCGATCCGCCCCCTCTGACAGAGGGGAGATAGCGGCAGCGGGCAATTCCGATAACAACGATGCAGTCCCTTTCGGTACCGTGCAGGATGAAGCATTGTCACGAATTCACCAACTCGAACGTTCCCTGCAGGAGGAACCGGGCAATGCCGTTTTCTGCAACGACCTGGGTGTCCTCTACCATCAACAGGGAGACGCGGAGAAATCCCTTTTCTACTATGAAAAGGCGGTAGAGTTGTCGCCTCAGAACGCAACTTTCAGAAAGAATCTGGCCGACTTCTATTTCGTGGCAGCCGATCGTAAAGAAGAATCCATGAGAATGTACGCCGATCTCCTTGCCGAGAACCCCACCGACATCGATACCCTTCTTTCCATCGGGACCATGTGCAAAATGCTCGGAAATTTGCAGGATGCGCTCTTCTTCCACCAGAAGGTCATCGCGCTGGATCCGTGCAACGCCGACGCCTGGGGTTTTATGGAAGAGTTGATAGATCTCCGTCTTGCAGAGACATCGTCAACTGACGATCCAACCACAGTTTCCATTGTCATTCCGCTTTATAATGCTGTCGAGTATACAAAAAGATGCCTCGCCTCCCTGGAGGCCACCTTGCAACCGGGGTGCTACGAACTTGTCATTGTCGACAACAACTCGACCGACGGCACTGCAGAGTTGCTTTCCGCGCTCCCATCAACCGTAAAGATTCTTCGCAACAGCGAGAACGTCGGCTTTGCCAAAGCATGCAATCAAGGGGCGCGGATGGCGTCCGGCAAGTATCTGCTCTTTCTGAACAATGATACCGAAGCGCAGGAGGGCTGGCTGGAAGCGCTCCTTGAGACCGCGGATCAGGACCCGTCTATCGGCGCGGTCGGCAGCAGGCTGCTTTTCCCCGACGGCACCCTACAGCACGCGGGTGTGCTCGTCATCGAGGATCACCAACTGCCCGACCTCCTGGTGGCACGTCACGTGTTCTACGGCCAGCCTGCCGACATGCCGCAGGCAAACCAGCCGCGCGAATACCAGGTACTGACAGCCGCCTGCCTGCTGGTGCGCAAGAAAGCATTCGATGCCGTTGGCGGCTTTGACGAAGAATATTGGAACGGTTACGAGGACGTTGACCTCTGTTTCAAGTTGCGGAACAAGAATTGGCGGCTGGCCTACCAGCCTGCCAGTCTGCTGATTCATCATGAATCCAAGAGTGGCGGAGAAAGATTCAAGAAAGTTGACCACAACATCCAGAGGCTTCATGAAAAATGGCTTGGCAAAGTAACCCCGGACATGATCATCGCCAAGGATGGAGAAGCGCGCTGGGTTGCCGACTGTCCTGTGCAGCAGACAAAGGCATCGGTTTCACCGTCAACGTGCCAGATTCAAGACAGCACCAGATATCAACGCGGGCTGACTTCCATTGTCATATTGACCTGCAACCAGCTCGGGTTCACGAAAGACTGTCTGGAAAGCATTCAGCGCCATACTGCGGAGCAGTACGAACTGATTTTCGTCGACAACGGGTCAACGGACGGCACCGTGTCATGGTTGAAATCACAGACTGGGAAGACAAGCACTATCCGCATTGTTGAAAACAACCAGAATCTCGGCTTTGCCAAGGGATGCAACCAGGGGATAGAAGCAGCCCACGGCGAGTTCATAATGCTGCTGAACAACGATGTGATCGTCACCGAAGGATGGCTCGGCGGAATGCTCGAATGTCTCCGGCATGACCGGAACACCGGGATCGTCGGTCCCATGACCAACAACATCAGCGGCACGCAAAAAGTGCCGGAAGCGCCGTATGACGATGTAACCGCAATCGATTCGTTTGCCGGTGATTTCAGGAGCCGCTTCCGTCATCGACGGATACCGCAGCGAAGGATAGTCGGTTTCTGCATGCTGTTCAGAAGAGAGCTGGTCGAACGAATCGGCCTGCTCGACCAGAGCTTCGGCTCAGGAAACTTCGAGGATGACGACTTCTGTCTTCGTTCAGAGCTTGAGGGTTTCCGCAATGTCGTTGCCGGAGATGTTTTCATTCACCATGCGGGCAGCGCCACATTCAAGGGCAACAACATCGATTTTGCCAATGCCATGTCCGGCAACATGAAACTGTTCAACGACAAGTGGAGCCGCCCCGTCACGGACGAGCAGGAAGCTCTGAAAATAGTGGTTCTCAAGACCCTGGAAAAAGCTGAAGCCCAGTATCAGCGGGGGGAAGCCGACAAAGCGATAGAAACTCTTCTCCAGGAAGGTATACGGAAAGCATCCACAGAAAAAAGATTCTACTATGCCATCGCCGAATATTTCATCGACCAGGAACGATACAAAGATGCTCTCGACACTCTGCTGGAGCTTCCCGGACCCTGCGACGAACCCCGAGGAATCGTGCTGCGCGGTCGTGCGCTCGCCGGGCTGGGCAGGCTTGAAGACGCTGAAGCGATAGGGAAATCGGTGCTGGAAAGTGAGCCTTGCAATGCGCAGGCGTGTGCACTCCTCGGAAGGATCGCATTTGACAAAGGGTTGAAAGATGAAGCTGTATCCTGCTTTGAAGAAGCCATCAACGCAGATCCTGGAGACGGAGAGTCCTCTACATGCCTGGGGCTGATCGCACTCCAGGAAGGCAACACTTCCCAATCAGTCGAGCTGCTTGAAAGAGGGTTCATCCTGTCCCCTCTTTCCGCGGAAGCGGCACACCACTACCATTCGATCATTACCGGTTCAGGTGACTTCCTCAGAGGCGAGAGCACTTTCCGGGAGGCACGCAGATTTTATCCCCAGCTCCGTACGATCGCCTTCCTGCTCATCGACCTCCTGATCCGCCAGGGGGACTATTCGCAAGCCGTGGAAGAAATCGAACGTGCCTGTTCCGTGTTCGGCCTCGAAGACGGCATGCTGGCGGCAGGTCTGGATCTGAGACGGCGGATCGGCCCCAAGACTGTTGCCCCGGAAAAGAAATCGGCAGGAACCGGAGTATCCCTCTGCATGATCGTGAAGGACGAAGAGCGCAACCTTCCCCGCTGCCTGAACAGCCTTAAACCTGTTGTCGATGAAATAATCATTGTTGACACAGGATCGTCAGACAGGAGCCGCGACGTTTCAGAACTCTTCGGCGCCCGGGTATTCGACCATTCGTGGTGCGCTGACTTCTCCGCTGCCCGGAATGCAGGGTTGAAAGAAGCGACCGGAAACTGGATTCTGGTCATGGATGCCGATGAAGTGCTCTCTCCCCTGGACTATGACCGCTTCCGCCGGATGCTCGCGGATTCTGCCGGAAAACGCGTCGCTTTCGATATGGTCACCAGGAACTACCTGTCGAAAATCAACGTGGAAAAATGGCATCAGAATGACAGCCTTTACCCTCACCAGGAGGCCGGAGCAGGTTGGACACCCAGCACCAAAGTAAGAATGTTCCCCAACATGCATGGGATTCGCTTCCACAATGCAATTCACGAAATGGTTGACGCTTCCTTGTCGAAAGAACGGATTGCGGTACGGGAAACATCAGTTCCGGTGCACCACTATGGATACCTTGATGAAGAAAGGCAGAAACGAAAAGGAGAGCAGTACTACCAACTCGGCAAGAAGAAGCTCTTAGAGACTGGAAATGATGATATCAAGGCGCTGAGTGAATTGGCAATACAGGCTGGCGGCATCGGGCGCTATGAAGAAGCGATCGAATTATGGAAAAAGGTGATTTCCGGCAATCCGACATTGGCTCTGGCATTTTTCAACATGGGATTCGTCTATCTGCAGATGGGGAAATTCAGGGAGTCTCGCGACGCCTCGGCCAGGGCCATGAAGCTGAAAGGGGGCTATTACGAAGCCGTGAACAACTTCACGATGGCCGAACTATGCCTGGGAAACCTGCCGGAAGCCAACAAATTTTTGGAAAAGACGCTTTCCGACAAACCCGACTATCCGAATGCCGTCGCAATGCTTGCCGTAGTTCGATTATGTGGGGGAGAAAAGGCCGCAGGCCTCGACCTCCTGAGAAAGCTCTCAAAACACGGCATAGTGTTCACGGAATTTGTCAACGAATCAGCAAAGAAACTTCAAATGGCCGGCAAGGCGGAGTACGCGGCCAGGCTTCTCGACGCGGTTATCGAATGCGGCTATTGCAACGACGAGACAGTCACCTTGCAGCAAGCATCCTGAAATATATGCTTTCCAATCAACAGGCTGCTAAGGATTCTCTTTTGATCTGCGTTCATCAGATTTGATCCGCGACCGAATGCTTTTTCTCCCTATGACTGCAAATGGAAAAACCCTCTTGCGAGGGTTTTTCCATTCTCATGGAATGAGTCGAACAGTGGAAGGTCCGTCAAATTCGCATCAAACTGCCTGAACCATTGCCTGCGGAGGCTCCTCATGCTTCTTCATCAGCCCCGCAGCGAGATTGAGGTTGATATTGATCGCGATCGTCAGTTTGGCAGGATCCGGATAAGCCATCACCTCGAACAGGCGCTTGTCAAGAAACAGACTCAGGTTGAGAATATCCTCCCGGATGTTTTTCGGCAGAGGATTGTCCGGCATGCTCAGTTCGCTCTGGAAAAAGCTCCACACTTTCTGGTTGAATCGTATCGCTTCTTCCAGCTTCTGGTTCCTGTCGGGCGATTGCCAGTTGTCCTGGCAGTTCTTCAGCATGAGACCTGCGCGGGTCAGTATGGAAGCCTCGAGATCACGCTGCGACATTCCTTCCTTATGGACGCTTGTATAGACATCAAAGGGATTTCTTGACATGGGAAAGTAACTCCTCTTCGTAAGTGATCAGTTTCCTCGTGAATTTCAGCGCCTGATAGAAGTCGCCGGACACAATCTGTTCGCTGATTCTATCGACATATGGTTTCGTGCTCGGCGCCGCCGCTAAAATATCCTTCACCAGATCCCAATAACGGGTATGATAGTCGACCTGGTTTTCCCTGTCGATATACAGGAGCTGTATGACAAAGTAGACACGTCTGGCAGGCGAAACAGCATCCCTTTCAGCCAGTATGTCTTTCTGGCGGAGAATGGGGACCGTATTTTCAACGATGAATTCGCTTGCCTTGGGACCGTTCTGCAGAACGGCGCCTCCTATGATTATCTTTTCGTCAGGTTTCAGGCGAAGCTTGAGCGACATCCGGGCTCCTTTCCGTTATTCAGACACGAATCTGGCGAGTTCGTCTCTTCCCGTACCGACAGCATCACGCAAGCTGTTGAGGGATTGGCAGGCCCTGCCGACCTCAGCATCCGATGCAGTTGCAGCGATATCCGGAACAGATGAAGCAATGCTGCCGTTCCTATTGTACCCGAGCTTTTCCCACAAGGAAGTGTTTTTTTCATAGATGGGCGGCGGAGGAGGAGGAACCATCATCTTGATGATCTCCTTCCGCAGGGACACATAACTCATGAGCAGATCTTTCCGCTCCTGGCTGTCCTGGGAGAACGGCGGGTAGTTCTTCCTGATCGTGTCCAGCTTTATCGCCATTCCATCAATCCCGTCCGAGATGCCCTGCAACGCGCCATCTGTTTCCCTGATACTCTGTGCAATCAGGTTTTTGTCTTCATGAAAGCATTCCAGCCTGCCCATGGTAGCCGAAGCTTTCCGGAACGAAACCGAAACCGGACCGTCGTCCTGCTGTCGAGCCGCCTCCGGTTGCTGGTGCTGGGTAGCCGACTGATAGGTTCTGCGTACCTGGTCTTGGGCAGTAACAAGCTTTTCCACTCCGCCAACAGGCTCGATCGCCATTTCTTCCTCCCTTTACGCAAAGGGGGAGGAGAGTACCCTCTCCTCCCCCGCTGCTTCTTTTCTCAGGATTTCAGGAGTCTCTAGAAGAGTCTCATGACCGCCTGAGCCGCCTGGGAAGCCATGCTCAGAGAGGTTACCCCCAGGTTCTGCTGGGTCTGCAGCATCAGCATGTTGGCGCCTTCTTCGTTCATATCCGCCAGCGTCAGGTTGTCTGCACCGGTTTTCAGTTCGTTGATCATTGAGCTGGTGAACTCCTGGCGGGTGGTGACAACGCTCAGATTCGCGGACAGCTTGGAAGACTCGCTCCTCAGGGTATTCATGGCGCTTTCAAGCTGTGTTGAAGAACCCGTGATCGAGGTATTATCAGCAGTCCACGATGCGCTCGTAATGTTGAGGCCGGTTGTCTGCGTGCTCGCATTGAAGCCATCAATCGACAGGGTGGAATCTCCTGTGCTTTGCCCGAACTGAACCACTTGTGATGCGTCGTTCAGCAAGTTGGTGCCGCGATAGCCGGAATCCTGTGCGATCTTATCGATCTGGGTCCGCAAGGTGTTAAACGTTGTAGCATAGGTTTCGCGGTCAGAAACGTTCGAAGTGGCAAGCGCTGCCTGTGCAACACCTTTTGCGGATTCGATCAGCGAAGAAATTGCCGTGATGCCTGCGTCTGCTGCCTTGACCATCTGGATCGCTTCGGCCATGCCGTCCTTGCGGGCGGAGAGGTCGTCTGCGCGCTGCATGTGGGACTGGGCGGCGAAATAGTTGGTCGGGTTGTCGAGGGGCGAATTCACCTTCTTGCCGGTTGAAAGACGGTTCTGGGTCGTGTTGATCATGTTGGACGTCTTCTGCAGGGAAAGAAGGTTGTTCCTCATGCCTGAAGTCAAAGAAATCTGGTTTGCCATTGTACTGCTCCTTTCTGGTTTGTTCCGCGGCCTTTCTGGCCTGGTTGGTGTGTCTGCCGGTAAACATCCTGAAAGTCACGTGTCATGCCGCTCTCGTTCTGAGACCGGCTCTCGCCGTTTCCTGTCGCCCGTTTCCGGCATTTACCTACCTTATCGAACCTTTGGGGAAAAACTTTAGAAGAAAAATGCCACTTTACATTTGTCTGCGATAACCAATCCGTGCTAAAGTCATTCCCATTTCCACCCCATGTGATCGAACGGGGAAATGCCCCCCCATCCGGGGAAACAACGTGGTGGGATCGAAAACAGAAACGCTGGAGTCAGTGAGTCATGACAAAAAAGAAGATTGAATATGCTCAATACTTCAAGAAAGGCCAGCAGGTAAAGCTTGCCATCAAGTCGTCCGGAACGATGTCCCGCGAAATCAACGGTGAAGTATGGGAAGTTGCCGGGAACACCGCCAGGATCGAGATACTCGGCGAAGGCATACCCCAGGCGTTATCAGCAAAAAAACAGGGGACACAACTCTCTCTTGCCGGATGGTCGGGATGGGGTTTCTACCAGACAGACATCATCATAGAACAGATTGTATCGGCAAAGGAAATCGCTGTCAGCTTCGTCGGCGGCATCGAAGAAAAACAACGCAGGGAGTATTTCCGGCTCGATGTGTCGCTCCCGGTCAGAACAGACCAGCCCGAGGTGCAGAGCCCGGTCGGAATCAGGGAGCAGTGGACAGCGGCACGCAAGAAGAGCTTGTCTGCGCCCCCTCCGCGCATGGTGCCGGCAGGCAGGGGCCACAAAGTCGTGTTGCCGGGCGGGCACGACATCCAACCCCAGAACATAAACCTCAGCGGTGGCGGGATCAGGTTGCGTGTTCCCGTCGCAATCGGCTTGGGGACCCTGCTGCACGTCGAGTTCTACCTGCCGCTCGCACCACCAAGGATAATAAATAGCGTTGCCAAAGTGTTGCGCTGCAACGAACTGACCCTTCGCATGGAAAAAGAATCGGTATTCATCGCGGCGATGAAGTTCACCCATATCGACGAGCAGGACAGGGATGCAATTATCGCGTATCTCTTTGCAGAACAGCGTTTACAGTTGAAAGCGGAAGCGGAGCGTGATCTGCCCTCACCGAGATAGTTTCCGTCTCTTCCCTTCAGGGTGTGGGCGGAATCCCTCCCTGTCCATCCCGCAGCGCTACATTCTCCGGCTCGCTCCGCTCCACCTCACCGGACAGAACGACAATGTCAACCCTTCTGTTCCTGGACCGCCCTTCGGACGTTCCGTTGTCGGCAACCGCACGGAACTCCGCATATCCGGTGGCGGACAGCTTTTCGGGGCCGAACTTGTAATAGTTGACCATGTGCCTGAGTATGTTGGTAGCCCGTGCAGTTGACAGCTCCCAGTTGGATGGAAATGCGCGGGTATTGATGGGTATGTTGTCCGTGTGGCCCTCGACCCGGATCTGGTTTGTGTAATCTGAAAGCGATTCCGCCACCTTGGCAAGCAGCGGGTAGGAAGCTACCCGTATCTCGGCGCTTCCGGAGTCGAAAAACCCCGCCTCCTTGAGACTGACGACCAGGCCGCGCCGGTTGATCTCGATACTCACCTTGTCCTGCATACCGTTTTTCAGCAGGTATGCCTCGAGGGCGGTACGGGCTTTCTTGAAATCGCTCTCACCGGCATGGTGCTTGTTCCGGCTGTCCCTGGTGAACGGCATGGTGGGCTGAAGGGGGCCCCTGCTCATGGGCTGGGGCTTCATGGATGGGACCGACTGCATCTCTGTGGTGTCCATGATGTTGACCTTGCTCACCGAACTGGATTTCGCATAGCCGAAAGACTCCCGCATCGAGGCAATCACCTCCTCAACCTTCCTCTTGTCGGTTTGCGACATGGCAAAGAGGGTTACGAACACCGCAAACAGCAGCGTCACGAAATCGGCATAGGAAACCATCCATCTTTCGTGGTTCGCAGGAGCCTCGGGTTTTTTCTTTCTGCGCGCCATCTACTTGACCTTTTTCTCGTCGCCGGCATGCACCAGGAAAGCCTTCAGCTTCTGTTCGATATAGTGGGGGTTCTCTCCGTTCTGGATGGCGGTCAGCCCTTCTATGATCATCCTTTTCTGCAGCAGTTCGTCCTTGATCCTGATTTTCAGCTTGCTCGCAAACGGCAGGCAGATTATGTTCGCCGTCATCAATCCGTAGATGGTTGCCACGAAAGCAACCGCGATACCCGCACCCAGTTTCGACGTGTCAGCCAGATTGTTCATGACATGGATCAATCCGAGAACGGCGCCGATGATGCCGATTGTGGGCGCATACCCGCCGGCAGCCTCGAAAAACTCTGCGCTGGCTTTCGAATGCTCCTCGTACGTATCAAGTTCGGTTTCCATCGTGTCCTGGAGCTTCTGGGGGTCAATGCCGTCAACCACCAGGGAAATACCCTTGCGGGTGAATCGGTCTCGCGCGGACTGGGCCTCCTGCTCAAGGGAAATAAGGCCGTTGCGCCGGGCCTTGGCCGCATAGCCGATGATTTCCTTGATGATTGTCTCGTTGTTTTCCGAATGTGCGAAGATCACCTTCTTGGCATCCTTCATCGCCTGCAGAACGGTCTGCATCGGAAAACTGACTAAAGCCGCACCAAAGGTGCCGCCAAGAACGATCAGGGCAGCTGTGGGCTGTATGATTGCACTTACGTGCCCCCCTTCGAGGATCTGCCCGCCGATGACCGCGCCGAAACCGAGCACGAGTCCGATGATTGTTGCGATATCCATAAAAGTGCATCCCAGTAATGCTGTTTTCAGTTCTTTGCTACATCACATACGTGAGCATGGAGACTTTTCCGCCAGACTCCGGCATGCTGCCATGCAGAACGAACCGCATCCGGTCGATTCACCGGGAAACCTGATTCAGTCCCACGGGCGGCTGTTTCCGCAATCCATCCTTCGCAGGTATTTTTTCCCGGGGCGATAGGAGGCGCGTGACAGGATTTTAGCCCTGAACGACGCGATCCTTTCAAGCAGAATCGCTGTTTTTTCCCGGATAACGTATCGGTTGCCGTTGGTCAGCGTGATATGGGTATCCGGAGTTTCCTCGATAAGCTCGATCAAATCTTCGTTCAGATACATTTCACTGCCATCAAGTCTTGTCACTTTTATCATCGCACACCCGCTCCGGAGCATTTCTCCCTTTGTTTTATTTTCGGACCCAGCCATGAATTCTTGAGCACTTTTTATGCCAAACGAAAGCGCCAAACTACTGCCGCCAGGCAAAGAAAAAGGCCACACCGAAGATGCTGTTCGGATGGCCTTTGGCTTTTTCCTTTCAACTCCGCCATGATCATCCAGCCCTGTCCGCGCGCCGTCTCCTTCAACGGGAGAGGAACGATCTGCCGGCATCCTTCCCCGTGGCCAAGGAAAGCGCATCGACCGGATGTGTGAGCAAACCTACCGCAGATAATCAAGCAGCGACAGCTGCGATATCTTGGCGGTTGCGGACAAAGCAGCTTCAAACGCAGTCTGTTGCGCAGTCAATTCGACCGCAGCCTCCATGTAATCGACGTTCTGCATATCGGAAACAATGCTGGAAAGCGTGTTCTGGTTTTGCGTGATCATTGTTTCAGCACTTTCCAAACGTGTCATGCGTGCCGCAACATCACTCCGCGCATTGGTTACCTGGTCGGCAAAAGAGTCAAGATCTGCGGCTGCCGCCTGGATGTCGGCCGGATTGTTGGCGCCAATGGCCGCTATCAGGTCGTCCAGGTTCGCAAGAATGTCGACGGAACCGTATGAACCGGTCCCCTTCAGCAGGTCATCACCATTGATATTGATTGTCACAGTCGAGTTCTGGCTTATCTCGACAGAAATATCATCACTGGTCCCGCTGAAATCGTTGCTCGTGGTGCTGAACGGGGGTGAATTGTTGTCAAATCCGGCGAAAATATACTGGTCGCCAAGTTGCGTGTTGCCCAGATCCACCAGTTGCTTCTTCAGTTCGGTCAACTGGGAAATGGCGTTTTCCCGTACCGTCTGGTCACTGCTCCCGCTGGTGATCGTCCCGGCAAGGACCTTTGCCTGCTTCACGACCTCCGCCATCCCCTCCAGGGCCGTATCGGTCATGCTCAACCAGAGATTGCTCTTGCTGATGTTGCTCAGATGCTGCTCTCCGCTCTCGATCTTGCTGTTCATGTCCAGAAGCTGGCGGGTACTGATCGGATCATCGCTCGGGCGGTTGATCACCAGCCCGGATGAGATCTGCTCCTGGAGCAGGTTCAGCCGCGTTCTCCCCTTCTGCAGGTTGAAAAGAGCATTGGTAGCGGTCATTCCGGGTGTTATGCGCATGGTCGGTTTCCTCTTAACGTATGAGACCCATTACCGTATCCAGCATATCGTTTGCCGTGTTTATCACCTTTGCTGAAGCTTCATAGGCGCGCTGGTATTTGATGAGGTTTGTCAATTCCTCGTCCAGGGACACACCGGAATTCGATTCGCGAAGCGCATTGAGCTGTTTCAGAAAGCTTTCACTCTGGTTGGTCGTGTTCGCAGCGTTCTCGGTATCGACGCCGATGCTGCTGACCAGCGCGTTGTAATAGTTCCCGACCGTTGAATGGGAAGTGCTTGCGCCTGCGGTAAAGGTCAATGTCGTATTTTTCAGAGCTCCGAGAGACAGCGCATTGGTGTTGTCACCCGGTCCGCTGGCGCTCAGCGGTTTCTGGCCGGCCGCAGCGACCTTGTCGATGGTCAGCACGCTGTTGAGGCTGATAGTTGCACCGGTAGTGCCGGCAGTGTCGAAAAAAACGTTCTGGGTGCCGTCAAGTCCGTACCCCGACGCATGCTGGGAATTAACCGAAGAAACCACCTGGTTTGCCAGTTCGTCCAGCTTTTCCAGGTAGCCGGGCACGATTTCATCGCGAACCTGGAGGGTTCCGCCGATTTCACCCAGGCTGTTGTCCGGTCCGCCGATGGAAGCGGTCACATCAACCGGCGCACCCCCGCCGACGGGAGACAGCATGATGTCATTCAAGCCGTTTCCGGCGTTCACCTGGGTCGAAACGGCCCCGTAAGAACTCCCCTGGACAAGGGGCTGGCCTCCATCGAGCCTGACCGTCAAAGATCCGTCACTTTCCTCCCCATAACTGACACCGGCCAGCGTTGCCAGTTCCCGTGTCAGGCAATCCCTCTGATCGCGCAATTCGTTGGCATTTCCGCCCAGGCGCTCTGTCTGGAGAATCTGGGTGTTCAGCGAAGCGATGTTCCTCGCCTTGTCGGTAATCTCTGCCGTGAGCCCCTCGAGAGACACGTCGGCATTATTCCGGGCGGCCTGCAGGCTGCTGCTTGCCTGGTGGAACGAATCAACCATGATCTGGGCACGGGTGATAACCGCCTGCCGCTCGGCAGAACCCTGCGGCGTAATCGACAGGTCCTGCCACGAATTGAAGAAACCATCCATGGCGGCGCCTACGCCGTCGGTGGTCAATTCATTGAAGGAAGGTTCAATCTGCTCCAGAGCAGTCTGCACCACCTGGCTTTCGCCGTAATCGCTGTTGCCGGCAACAATCTGCTGCTGGAGCAACGCATCGTGGTTTCTCTGGACTTCAGCGATTTTCACTCCGGTACCGAGAGGGAAACCGTTGGCGTTGATGACCGGTGCCGTCGCAAAAACGACTTTCTGGCGGGAATATCCGTCAGTATTGACATTGGCTATATTCTGGCTTGTCACCTCAATGGCGACCTGCGCCTGGGTTATTCCTGATGTTGCACTATTGAGAAGGCTGTTGATACCCATTCATATCTCCCCATGGAGCAGCCTGCCACCGGCAATTCCGGGCGACATGCGCCCGGAGTCGCCATAGGTGCAGTTTTTTCCCTGGCTGCCGTTGAAGAATTCCAGCGAGCTGTTTACAGCCTTAAGTGATCCATAGAGGAGATCTCTGTTGCGGCGGTTACTGCACACTACTGAATCGACCAATTGCAGCATTCTTTGCTGCATTGTCGCAAGATGTTCGCTCAACGGCATCGTGAGACCGGCAATAACGGAGGAAAACCTGACCGGCGAAGGAATTTTCAGCTCGTCTGCCAGGTTTTCAAGGGCTGTCCTGCACTCCGTAGTCTTGTTCGCCAACTGATCCAGCAGCAGAAGCTTTCCCTGACGGCTGGACTCGATACCGTCCCTGTCATGATTCGTAATGCAGCCCTGTTCTTCCCCGAGAAGCAGTCGCAGCTGTTCGAGGAGGTCCGCTTTCTCGGAAAGACAGTTTTTCAGCTGTTGGATATGCCCGTTCATGCTTCATCCCCATCATTGACGATGCCCAGGGAACGGAGCATTTTCTCCGCAACCGTATGGCCGCTGACGGCATAGGTCCCGTCTGCTATCTGCCTTTTCAAGGAATCAATTTTTTCGCTGTTCGCCGTTTCCATTGACGCTATGGTACTGGTCAAGCGATCAATCCTTTCCTGGCTGACGGAAAGCTCCACCCGGTCAGCACTGCCGCCCTGCGCCGCTTTCTTCAGCGTTTCAAGCGTATCCCGCTTGCCCGTCGACTCCGGTCTGGCGCCCTGGATCCCGTTGTTCAAAGAGTTGTTCGTTACTTTCATGACGGCACCTGCGCTTCCCGACTTGATGTCGTTAGTTTTCTGACTTTGTTCGATGGTCATTGTCCTTACCGTCTCCGGTGTGAGGTACCAGTTGCTCGACAATCAGCTCTCTGAGACCAAGACCGCTTCCATTGGCGATCGTGGTCGCATATTCCTGATCGAGGAGCGAACGGTAGACTTCTTCTCCGTGTCCGCCGCCTGTCAGGTTGTCCTTCCCGACAGTTGAACGCATGGATTTGAGCATCATGCCGATGAAGAGCGATTCGAATTCACGTGCAACCTTGTCGGCCGCTGCTTCATCACTTTTTCGGGGAACCGTTTTCCCGGAGAGCTGCACCCGGCCCGGGATCGATTCGGGACCCTGCACGTACGGAATGTGTTTCACGGATTCTGTCATGTACTATACCTATCGAACGGGATAGAGAAAACTTTAACCTTTTTTTTGATATTTTTTCAGAATTTGAACACCTGTTCAAATTTTAAACAGCAACATCTCAGAGCTATCCATTCTCATATGATGGTCAACTCGCCCTGCAGAGCCCCTGCCGCCTTGATGGCCTGCAATATGCCGATCAGATCCCGCGGGGTTACACCGATTGCATTGAGGGCTTTCACCACATCGCCGATATTGGCGCCCTCTTTCAACAACGCAAGTCCGCCACTAGTGTCCTCCTTCACGGTGATCGTCGTACGGGGAACGACAACCGTCTCTCCTGTCCTGCTGAACGGCTGGGGCTGGGATACCTTGGGCGTCTCCTTGATAAACAGCGTCAGGTTTCCGTGTGATACGGCGACGGTCGAGATTCGGACAGCGCTGCCGATGACAATCGTGCCGGTCCGTTCATTGAGAACTACGCGAGCCGGTGCATCAGGCCTCACCTCCAGGCCCTCCAGGGCTGCCGCAAATTCCACCATGTTGCCGCCATATCTGGACGGGACTGTCAGAAGCACTGAACCGGGATCACTGCAGACTGCCACGGATGACTGAAATTTGGCATTGATGGCCGCGGCAAGACGTGATGCCGTAGTGAAATCGGGCTGGTGAAGATTGAGCCGTATCTGGTTTCGGTCAGCGAGGATGTTCGGCAACTCGCGTTCCACGAGCGCCCCTTCGGGCACCCGACCGGCCGTGGGATGGTTTTTCTGCACCGACGCAGCCTGCCCTCCATACGAAAAGGAGTTGGTCAGCACAGCACCCTGGGCAACGGCGTAGACCTGCGAATCCCCTCCCTTCAGCGGCGTCATGAGCAGGGTGCCCCCTGCCAGGCTTTTTGCATCGCCCATGGATGACACCAGGACATCGATCCTCGTCCCCTGCTTGGCAAATGGCGGCAGGACGGCCGTAACCATTACCGCCGCAACGTTCTTGACCATTATGTCGGAACGCTTGATCGTCACTCCTGAACGCTCCAGCAGGTTTGTCAGGCTCTGGACCGGGAATTTGGTCTGATCGCTGTCACCGCTTCCGTTCAAGCCCACAACCAGCCCGTAACCGATCAACTGGTTGTCGCGAACCCCGTCAAAACTGGCGATATCCTTGATCCTGGATGCGGTCGCCCCCAAGGGCGACAGCATGATCAGGAGCACTATGCAGATTGCTTTTTTCATGCCTGACTCCAATACCTGTGCACAACCTGTCTGCAGCAGCCGTTCAGCATCCCGGACCGACAGTCGTCAACCTCTCGCCGCAACATCAAAACGGCCAGACCTTGTCAACGAGATTCATGAGCCATCCCGGTTGCTGACGATCGGTGATGATGCCGTTGCCTGAATAGGTGATCCGAGCGTCGGCAATCATCGCCGAGCTGATCATGTTGTCCTGGCTGATGTCTCTCGGGCGGACAGTGCCCTCCAGCATCATTACCTGGTCCTCGTTGTTGACCCTCACGCTCCGCTGCCCTTCGATCCGCAGGTTGCCGTTGGGGAGCACGTCCACCACCCGGGCTGAAACGGTTGCGCTCAGCACGTCTTTCCTGGTCGTGGATCCGCTTCCGTCATATTTGGAGCTGGTGGTTGCGTTGACCAGGTTGTTCAGGTTCAGGTAATTGGCCAGAGCCGTTGTCTCTATGCCCATGAAATTGGGGATGGCAGCGGACACGCCGGTTTCCCTTTTCGTCCCGGTCGTGGCTTCCTTGGTGGCGCTCGCCTGTTCGGCTATCACCACGGTCACGATGTCTCCTCTCCTGCGCGCCTTGAAATCCTCAGCAAGGGATGAGGAGCTTTCCTGCCAGATCGAACCGTTGGCATAGCTCGCCCGGGGAGCCGGAGGCTGGTCGTTGAAAGTGTCCTGTTTCATCTGCACCGGCGGATAGATGCATCCGGCTGCGAGCGACATCACGAGTGCCAAAGCTGCGTTCTTCATAAAATCGGATCTCCACGATTGATACTGCATGCGTTCGTTCACGAAAGCACAGGGGTCAGAATTCAACCACCACGGTACCGGAATCCACCACCCGGCCCTGAACGTCTTTTTTTGAACTGAGGTTCTGCACCATTACCAGATCCCCCTCTGCAGCCGCCCCCTTGGCTCTTCCGGCGGCCGTCACCCGGAGCGATCCGTCCTCGGCGACGATGGTGACCATCTGCCCGTACTTGATGATGGGAACCTTTTCCAGGAAATCGCTGCGAACGGGACTGTTGCCGCGAATGTTTATCCGCACGACCTTGCCGACCACAGCGGCAGGATCGAACGCCACCTTGCCCGAAATGGCGGACAGGTCTCTTTTCTGCAAAGCCACATCCCCGTCGGCAATGATCTCACCCCTCGCCAGCGGTCGGAGGGCAACTACCATCTCGGCAAGGGCTTCCACTTCAACCGGCACACTCATGTTCCTGACAACACTCTCGTCAACCCTGACGATCAGTCCCAGGTTGGTTCTTCCCCAGCCCTCCCACTGCCGGGGAGCCACGAACTCATAACTGACCTTCCCGGCAGGCAGCGGCATATCTCCGCTGTAGCCGATTTTCCTGATCTTTATCTCCAGGCCCGAGCCATCCGTTTTTTCCATGATATAGGCGGTTATGGCCTCCCGCACTTTCTTTTCACGGAGCACTGTCACCCCTGCGGCCCCGGCTGGTGAACAGACCTGTCCGAGAAGCACGAACAGCATGATGAACACAGCACATCTTTTCATAGTTCTGACCCCGTTTCAGCAATCGCTACCGTTTCATGTTGTTAGCCTGCTGCAGCATTTCGTCGGCAGCCTGAACGGCTTTCGAGTTTATCTCGTATGCCCTCTGACCCACGATCATGTTTACCATTTCTTCCATGACGCTCACATTGCTCATCTCCACGAAACCCTGCCGCACGGTACCGACACCGTTCTGGCCCGGGGTTCCGGTAGATGCGTTCCCTGAAGCATCGGTCGGCAGGAAGAGGTTGCGCCCTTGAGCCGACAGACCGGCAGGATTCTGGAATGTGGCCAACTGCAGGTTGCCGATGGTTGTCGACCCGGACTGCCCCGACTGGACGACCGCAACGGTACCGTCCGTTCCGATGGAGATGCTGGTGGCATTGCTCGGTATGACGATTTCGGGAAGCAGCGGATCTCCGTCACTGGTCACGACCCGGCCCTGGCCGTCTCTCTTGAACGTGCCGGCGCGGGTGTAAGCGCTGTTGCCGTCAGGCATCTGGATCTGGAAAAAACCTTCTCCTTCAATGGCAATGTCAAGCTCATTGCCGCTTTGGGCAATGTTGCCCGCGGTAAAGATCTTGGTAACCGAGGAGGGTGTGGAACCGAGACCGATCTGTATTCCAGCCGACTGGGTCGAATTCGTCGCCGGCGATCCCGTCGTCTTGACGTTCTGGTACATCACGTCCTGAAAATCCGCGCGGCTTTTCTTGAAACCGGCCGTGTTCACGTTTGCCAGGTTGTTGGCAATCACATCGATGTTCAGCTGCTGCGACTGCATTCCCGACGCGGCAGTCCAGAGTGCCCTGATCATGTGGAAACCTCCTTGGAAGGTTGAAAGTTTTAAGTTTTAGGTTTTAGGTTTTAGGTTTTAGGTTTTAGGTTTTAGGTTTTAGGTTTTAGGTTTTAGGTTTTAGGTTTTAGGTTTTAGGTTTTAGGTTTTAGGTTTTAGGTTTTAGGTTTTAGGTTTTTTATGAAACTGTTTTTGCCTTTTGCCTTTTGCCTTTTGCCTTATGCCTTTTGCCTTATGCCTTTTGCCCTGCGCCCTGCGCCTTGCGCCTTGCGCCTGCCTTTAAACCTTGCCCAATTCGTTCACGGCCTTGCCGGTCATGGCATCGTAGTTCTGGATCACTTTCTGGCAGGCTTCGAAGAACCGGCTGGTTTCGATCAGCTGCACCATCTCTTCAACCGCCGAAACATTCGAACCCTCCAGGCGTCCTTGCATGACAGACGTTTTCGGTGCAGGCTGGGGCGTCGCTGCCGGGTCGTTCGGCACGAGAAGGCCCTGACCGATCTTCCTCAGATCATAGGGCTGTGCAAAATCCACAACCTGGATCGCTCCGGTTTCGACGCCTTCCACAAAGATCTTTCCCTCTGCGGAGAAACTGATGGTACCGCCCTTTATGCTTACCGGGCCACCCTGTCCCATGACTTCGTAGCCGTCAACGGTGACGAGCGTCCCGCCGCTGTCGACCCGGAAATTCCCCTGCCGCGTATAAGCCTTCCCATCGGGTGTGTTGACAACGAAAAACCCCTTTCCGTCAAGGGCGAGGTCGAAAGTGTTGCCGGTAGCGCTTACCGGGCCCGCGGAAAAATCAATAGCCGTGCTCTCTGCCACGAGTACGGGCGCTTCCGCTGCATACCCCGACGGCACAGCCGTCCCGGCTGAAGCCATGACAGCCTCGAATTTCATGCAATCCTTCTTGTATCCCGGTGTATTGGCGTTTGCCAGATTGTGTGCCAGCACGTCCAACCGCTGGACTGCAACCAGTGCACCCGAGAGTGATGCATACATGCCGCTGTTCATGTCGTCTCCCTGTCAACCGCCCTCAGGCAGCCTGATTTCTCATTTTCACTTTCAATCTGATAACCGCCTGGCTGTGCAACTGGGAGATACGGGATTCGGTCAGTCCGAGCACCTCGCCTATCTCCTTCAGATTGAGCTCTTCATAGTAATAGAGCGTGATGACGATCCGTTCCTTTTCCGGCAGGGATTCGATTGCCTCGCCAAGGGAATGGAGCAGTTGTTTGGCAATCATCTGGTTCTGGGGATTTTCCGTGGTGTTGTCGGCCAGAAAATTCAGGAAACCGAAGGATCCCCCTTCTTCGTCCTCGTGGAAATCTTCGAGGCTCATGAAGGAGAGAGAATGCACTTCTTCCATGAGCTGGAAATACTTCTCAAGGTCCATGCCCATGGCAGCCGCCACCTCCTCGCTGGAAGGATTCCTGCCCAGCTTTTGCTCAAGGATGGCAAACTCCTGTTCGAGACGCTTGTATTTCTCACGAAGCGTCCTGGGCAGCCAGTCCTGCGCCCTCAGCTCATCCATGATCGATCCCATGACGCGCTTCTCGGCAAAGGTCTTGAACTGGATGCCCCGTGATGGATCGAACCGTTCAGCGGCAGTTATCAGGCCGATGACCGCTACGCTCATGAGATCCTGCTGATCAAGGTGAGAAGGAAGCTTGGAAGACACCCTGCCCACCAGGTACTTCACCAGGGGAAGGTGCGACATGATCAACTCGTCCCTGTTCTGAAACGGGCCATACATCACGTCGGTATC
Source organism: Geobacter sp. UBA5735 (assembly GCA_002419385.1). Lineage (GTDB taxonomy): Bacteria > Desulfobacterota > Desulfuromonadia > Geobacterales > Geobacteraceae > RPRC01. The sequence continues at coordinate 13,424 of DIFZ01000056.1, read as the reverse complement.
GTATTTCTTCGCGAGATTGTTCATAATCACTCCCATCCTTCGGGCGAATCACAGGGTCCGAAAAACGTCCCTGACCGTCCCGTGCATATCGTATTCATGGATTTCATGTCATCATTCTCCGAAAAGGAGTTCAGCCACCTTTTTTGCGCTGGCCGGTTCAATGTCTTCGGGAACCCGTTGCCCCCTGGTGAAGTAGGACAACGGCATTTTGTTCTCGATCTGCAGGTTGATGATGGAGCCGAAAGAGCTGCTTTCATCAAGCTTGGTAAACAGCAGCCGCGAAACAGGCAGCACACTGAAACTCTTCACTATGGATCGCAACTCGCTATCGCGGGTCGTGGCGGCCACGCAGAGGTGGATCTCTATTGGCTGGGGAAATTGCAGCATTTCGCGCAGGCTTTCGATGGTCTCGTTATCCCGTGGGCTGCGACCAACCGTATCGATGATGATCAGATCCTTATCCCCATGAGAATCCACAGCCTTCTGCACCTCTGCAGGCGTAGAGGCAACTTCCAGCGGCACTCCCATGATCCGGGAATAGGTCTTGAGCTGTTCGACCGCGCCGACACGGAAGGTATCTACGGTAATGAGCGCAACGCTGGCTTTCCTGCCGAGAGTATAGTGGGCAGCCAGTTTAGCGACCGTAGTGGTTTTGCCGACCCCGGTCGGACCGACCAGCGCCACAATCCGTGCGCCGCTCTTTTTCATCCGGATCGCTCCGGAGCATTTGACGGTTGCCTCGATGCTCTCCTTCAACGCTGACCGCAGGTTTTCCGAACCGGCCAACTCGATACCGAGCGACTTCGCCTTGCCTGCCAGGGTGCGGATGGTCGCTTCACTCACGCCGGCATCGTGGAGAGCAGCAGAAAGTTCCGCAAGAGGCCCGTTTTCGTTACGTACACCTGCCAACCCGGTTTCGGCGGCATGTTCAGGTGCAGCGTCGAGAGACCGAACCACCAGTGAAGCAAACGACGACGGCTCGGAAACCACGCCATCCGTGACCCCATTTTTCAGAACCGGACTGCCATCAACGGGAGAGACGCCAGGCAGGCACCTGTCTGATTTTGGCATACCGACATTCTCCGCCCGTGCAATCTCGACCGGCGTGACGTGTTGCCGTTCGCTCTTCTCTTTCAGCAGCAGGCCGTCAACCCGGTCACGGAGCTCTTTCAGCTCCCTGGCCAGCGGCTCCAGCATGGACTTGCGGAACTCATCCCGGGTCGACTCCTCGAAACCGGCCGGTTCCTTCGCGAACGCAGTCCGTCGCTCCGGAATCGGTCCAAGGGCGGCGGTGATGGAAAAAACCGGCTTGCCGAACAGACCGAAAATTCCCTTGCGGCGTTCCCGGCGCGAGGAAACGATCATGGCGTCCGGTCCCAGTTCGGTCTTTACCAGATGCAGTGCTTCAGTCATGTTTGCTGCCTGAAATGTTCTAGTTTGCATCAGCAGTCACCACTCCTATGGATTGGATTTTTATGTTCGGAGGTATTTCATTGTGAGAAAGCACTGCCAGACCGGGCAGGAAGCGTTCCGTCAGTTTCTTGACATGACGCCTGACCGAAGGGGATGCCAGCAGCACCGGCACACTGGCTGTCTGGTTGAACTTTTCCATAGCCGCCCTGATGTTGTGCAGGATCCGCTGTGCCACACCGGGTTCGATGGCAAGATATCCGCCGTGATCGCCTGGTTGTACGGACTCGGCGATGACCTCTTCGATCTGCCGGTCCAGGGTGAGCAGATTCAGCACGTCGTCGTCCTGTTTGAACTGCTCAACGATATAGCGACCCAACCCCTGGCGCACGAATTCGGTCAGCACATCAGGATCCTTGGTCATGGCCCCGTAATCGGCCAGTATTTCCATGATTGTCCGCAAGTCGCGGATAGAAACGTTTTCCTTCAGCAGGTTGTGGACGACCTTGAGGACCGTGCCCAGGTTGAGCAGTGACGGCACCAGTTCGTCAACCACCTTGGGGCAGACGGCTGCCAGGTTGTCCAGCAACTGCTGGAGTTCCTGCCGGCCCACCAGTTCATGGGCGTGCTTCTTGATGATCTCGCTCACGTGGGTGGCCATGATCGTCGTCGTATCAACCACCGTATAACCGCAGATCTGCGCATTTTCCCGATCCGTGCCCTTGATCCAGACCGCGGGGAGGCCGAATACCGGTTCCGTCGTCTGTGACCCGGCGATTTCCACCGAAGCGGTACCAGCGTCCATTGCGAGATACTGCCCGGTGAGATTTCCTCCCCCTACCCGGGCACCCTTGATCAGGATCGAGTATTCGTGGGGCTTCAGCTGCAGGTTGTCATGGATATGAATGGGCGGGACAATGAATCCCATCTTCTGGGCAAACGTTTTCCTGATCGTGCGGATCCGCTCCAGGAGCTCTCCCTGCTGGGACGCATCAACCAGGGGGACAAGACCGTACCCCACTTCCAGTTCGAGGAGATCAACCGGCCTGATGGCAGCTATGTGATCGCCCCCATCCTCGGCAACCCCCTGGGCAGACAGGCTGTCCTCCTCTTCCACCACGACCGCCTTCTCGCGAGCCATGCGGCCGCCAAGATAGGCAACGCCGGACAGGAGAAAGAATGCGAAATGGGGAAGCCCGGGAATCATGCCGAAACAGAAGAGAACCCCTGACGAAACATAAAACGCTTTGGGATAGTTCAGAAACTGACCGGTTATCTCATGGCCGAAATTCTTTTCATCTGCTGAACGGGTTACGATTATGCCGGCAGCTGTCGAAATGATGAGCGCGGGTATCTGCGCTACCAGCCCCTCGCCGATCGTCAGCAGGGTGTAGTTCGTAAGGGCAGTATCGAGAGCCATCCCCTTTTGCCAGACACCGATCACAAAGCCGCCGACGATGTTGGTCAGCATAATGAGAACAGCTGCAATGGCATCGCCCCGGACGAACTTGCTTGCGCCGTCCATGGAACCGTAAAAATCCGCCTCCCGTGAAACCTTGGATCTGCGGATTCTGGCTTCCTTTTCCGTGATGATTCCTGATGACAGGTCGGCATCGATGGCCATCTGCTTGCCCGGCATCGCATCGAGGGTAAAACGCGCGGCGACCTCGGCAACCCTGCCCGCGCCCTTGGTGATGACCACGAAATTGATGATTACCAGGATCAGGAAGATGACCGCACCCACCACATAATTTCCGCCGACCACAAACTGGCCGAAGGCCTTGATGACTGCCCCCGCTGCCTCCACCCCCTCATTGCCGTGGAGCAGGATGAGACGGGTCGACGCGATGTTGAGCGAAAGGCGGAAGAGCGTGGTAACCAGCAGGATCGAAGGAAATACGGAAAAATCGAGGGGCTGGGTCGTGTACAGCCCGACAAGCAGGATGGCAAGCGCTATGGTGATGTTTGCGGCAAGAAAAATGTCCAGCAGAAAAGCAGGAAGCGGAATTATCATGAGCGCCAGGATCCCGATCAGAACCATGGCCATGTATATGTCCGAGTTCTTCTGGAATGATGAAAGCTCCACTGTTTCGGCGCCGCCTGATGCCATTGAATTTTCCTCAAGAAATTGAATTGGTTATACGTTCACAACAGTAATAGCAACCTTTGTGCCAGAGCTGCGGCATAACGGTCCGCGAAGGTTCGGGAGCGCGTCGGGACGTCCAAGGCCGCATATCGGGCTCTTTGAGGAGCAGAAGCGAAGGGGGTGAAAGGAAGAGGTTCAGACAGGCACGTTCACCAGGGACAGGATTTTGAAAAGAGGCGAGTCAAGGTTTTGTCTTGAAGCTGTCAAGGATGTCACTGCATCTTCCCCTTTATACCGTATACGTAGGCAAGTACTTCGGCAACCGCAACATACAGGGATTCGGGAATTTCATGCCCTTCCTTGACTGAGGCATACAGTTCACGTGCAAGAAAACGGTTCTCCACCAGCATGACATTGTTTTCACGGGCCATCGCCTTGATCCGCTGGGCCAGATGGTCGACTCCCTTGGCAAGGACTACCGGCGCACCCATCCTGTTCCGGTCGTATTTGAGCGCCACAGCGTAATGAGTCGGGTTTGTCACGACCACATCGGCAGTCGGGATGATCTGGCGAAGCCTCCGGTAGGCTCTCTCGTAACGCAATTTCTTCAGTTTTCCCCTCACATGAGGGTCGCCGTCCGTGTCCTTGGCCTCTTTTTTCACCTCTTCCTTGGTCATTTTGAGGTTCTGGAGATAGTTCCACTTGACAAAGGCCAGATCCAGCACAGCCAGCACGATCATGACTCCGCACGTATGTATGACGATCTTGTAGGCAATATGGCTGATAAAGAAGAAGATGCCGCTCACATCACTATCGGTCAAATACAGTATTCCATCCATTTCATCCCGGAGAATGCGATAGGCGACATAGCCGACAATAAGGATCTTTACGATGGATTTGATGCCTTCAACGACAGCTTCCTTTTTGAAGAGCCGCTTGAATCCCGATAGCGGATTCAGGTTCTCGAACTTCAACTGCAACCTCTCGGTGGAAAAGGAAACGCTTCCCTGAATGACGACACCCATGATTCCGGCAATCATCACCATCACCAGGAACGGGGCGAGAATCTGCCCGATGGAAAGAAACTGCTTGAGGAGCAGGCTGTAGGCACTCGCTTCCGTTATGGCGATCTTTCCCATTCCGGCAAAAATTCCCCGGCAGTTTTCCGTGATGCCTGCCAGCATCTGCCCGCCCAGGGCGTAGAGCACCACCATTGAAACGAGCAGGGAGACCGTGGCCGACATGTCGCGGCTCACCGGCGGCGAGCTTTTTCGCTTGGCCTCGGAGAGCTTGCGCTGGGTGGGCTGTTCTGTTTTCGAATGCTTGTCAGCTTCTGACATCGGTCCCCCGAATCATGACAAAATGCCGAAGAGCATTTTGATCTGCTGGAGCATGACGCCGAAGGAGTTCTCCAGCGTGCGCATGAATACCACCAGCGACATGCCCAGCACTATGAAGCCGATGCCGATATTGACCGGCATGCTGACCATGAAAATGTTCATCTGGGGAAAAGATCGTGCCATGACACCGAGGACGACAGTTGTCGCCAGCAGGGCGACCATGACCGGAGCAGCCAGCTTGATGCCGAGAACGAATATGCCGGATGTCGTCGTGACGAGAAATGCGATGAGGCTGCCGTTCATATGCCATCCGCCAACGGGGAGTACCGCATAGCTCTGAACGATTGCCCGGATGAAGTCATGATGGACTCCCAGCGTGAGAAAAAGGAGCATTGCCAGGAGCGTCTGGAAGAGGGACATCAACTGAACTTGCCCCAGCGTAGGGTCGAACAGTGACGACATGGAGAATCCGATCTGCATTCCCACGATCTGGCCGCAGAATTCCACCGCTCCGAAAACGGCCTTTGTGACCAACCCCAGCGTGACGCCGATCATGACCTCGCCGAACACAACCAGTGACAGCGAAATGATATCACCCGGGACACTCACGGCTTTCAACTTGATGATCGGAAAGAGGACCATGGTCATGGCAAAGATGACGACCACCCTGATCCGCATGGGGACACGTTCGCCGCCGAACAGCGGCAATGCGGAAAACATTCCCGCAAGCCGTCCAAGGACGAGCGTGAAGAGGGTAAAAGTATCGGCTGAAAGGAACGGCGGCAGCTGGAACATCGCTCGAATACTCCGGGGCAGGCGAACTGCCTCAGTTGCGCAAGCCCGGTATGAGTGCGAAAATCTCCCTGGTAAAATCAGACATATAGCTCATCATCCAGGGAAAGAAAATGATCATGGCAACCATCACCGCAACAATCTTGGGGACGAAAGCGAGAGTCGCTTCATTGATGGAAGTGACGGTCTGGAAGATGCTGATCACCAGGCCGACCACCAGGCTGAAAACGAGCAGTGGCGCCGAAAGCATCAGGGTCACTTCAAAACTTCGTCGCGCCAGTTGCGCGACAAGCTCAGGGGTCATTGCAGAATCCTTTCAGTTGCAATGCGTCCGCTCTGCGGACGGTCAAGCGTTGATGAGTTCGTTTCACTCAAGCGCTGAAGCTGCAAAACCGGCAAAAGACCTTTCCGCACCACTGGTTTCACACGCTTCCACGCTGCAACGCATTCCCGCTGCAAGCACTAACCGAAACTTTTGACGATCGAACCGATCACCAGGCTCCAGCCGTCCACCAGGATGAACAGAAGTATTTTGAACGGCAGCGATATCATTACCGGCGGCAGCATCATCATGCCCATGGACATGAGCACCGAGGCAACGACCATGTCGACGACAAGAAAGGGAATATAAATCAGGAACCCTATCTGGAAAGCTGTCTGCAGCTCGCTTATCATGAACGCGGGTATGATGGTGAGCGTCGGTATCTCATCGGCATTTTTCGGTCGCGGCATCTTGGAAAGGCTGAGGAACAGGGCCAGGTCCTTTTCCCTGACCTGGGACAGCATGAATTTCCTGACGGGTTTTACGGCACGGTCAAAAGCCTGCTCCTGCGTTATCTGCTGCGCTTTGTACGGCTGGAGCGCCTCTGTGTTGATCTGCTGCCAGGCCGGGCTCATGATGAAAAACGTCAGGAAAAGCGCCATGCCGATGACGATCTGGTTCGAAGGCGCCTGCTGGGTCCCGATTGCCCCGCGGAGGAATGACAGCACAACGACCACCCTGGTAAAGGAAGTCGTCATGATGAGCAGGCTCGGCGCCAGGGAAAGTACCGTTATCAGGAAAAATATCTGCAGGGTTGTGGAGAGGTCCCCCGGCCTGGATGCTTTGCCGACACCGACGCTTACCGCGGGAATGCTCATGGGTTCCGCGCAGACAGATGCTGCTGCGGCCAGAACCCCCAGCAGAGTTATGACGATGAATACGGTGACTTTCCCTGATTTCACGTTGCTAAGCCTTACCTTTCCGCGGGAAAGAACCGCTCCCCAGCCTGGTGCGGACAAACCCGGTCACAGAACTCAACATATCCTGCCCAGACACCCCTGTTCCGCCATCATCAACCACTTCTATGGATTCGATCATGTCGATCTGCTTGACGAGGTTCAAGCCGGTATCAGTGGAGCTGAGCAGAAGGTATTCGCCACCTACCTCAACCAGCATGAGAGATTTCTTCGGCGCAATGAAACGGTTTTCCACAACCCTGATGTACGACGGCGCAGTCCTTTTGATCAACCCTCCGCCCATCAGCCTTTTTATGAGCTTCTGGGTGACGATCACCGCGCCGATCACGACTGCCAGCGAAGCAAGCATCTGGAAGAAGCCGGCCACGAAGCTGAACCCTCCCGCGCTTCCCTGCCCGGCCGCACAAGCTGTGGCGGGCACGCATGCCGACAGAAGTGCGAGAAGAATCTTCATGCTATCTTCTCTACCCGCTCGACCGGGCTGATGATGTCCACGAGCCTGACGCCGAACTTTTCGTTCACCACCACTGCTTCACCCCGCGCCACGAGCTTGGAATTGACGAACACGTCCAGAAGCTCACCGGCCATCTTCCCCAGTTCCACAACCGCTCCCTGATTCAGCTGCAGAAGGTCTTTGACGAGGAGTTTCGTACGCCCGAGCTCCACGGTCAGGTGAAGGGGTATATCCAGGATCAGATCCAGGTTCTTCTTGTCCTGGCCCTCAGCCCGTTGTTCAGCTTTTTCTTGCAGCTCACTCACGTTCTACCTCCTGATTATTCGTCTAAGTATCGATGCAATTCATGGCTGCCGGCGAGCCGGCACAGGGCATCCGCCGAGAATGGGCTCAATCCAGCATGCCGGATATTCTTATAGCCTTGTTGCCGTGCTGGGCACCCGGTACGGCACTGAACTTGTCGATGCCTTCAACCTTCACGTTCAGTTCGCTTTGACAGTCCCTGTTGAGGATGATGGTATCACCGCTGGATAACGAGAGGAGATCGTCCATGGTTATCATCGCTTCACCCAGTTCCACCGTCAGTTCCACCCGAGCATCGAGGAGTTCGCTCGAAAGACGCGAAGACCACTGGGGATCGATAGCCATGATGTCCAACTGGGTGCCGGTTTTCAATTTGTCCCTGACGGGTTCGATGGTCATGTAGGGAATCGCGAACATCATGGTGCCGGTGAATTCCTCCACCTGGATCTCGAGGGACATGGTGATCACCTGGTATTCGGGAGGAACGATGGTCACCAGCCGCGGGTTCATTTCCATCCTGAGAATGCTCATCTTGGTATTCTGGATGTGGGCCCACGATTTTTCCATGTCCTGCAGGACGTCCTTGACGATCTTTTCCATCAGCCTGAGCTCGATTGACGTGAACATCCGGTTTTCACCCGTGAGCCCGGGTGTGCCCGTACCGCCGAGGATACTGTCGACCAGCGTGAAGACCAGGTTGCTGTCCATGGTGATGAGAGCGGCGCCCTTGAGCGGATCTATCTTGAATATCCCCATGCAGACCGGTGAAGGAAGAGACTGGAGGAAATCGTCGAACTTGTAGGGCCGGGACCCGAGCTTCTTTATTTCGACTATCCTGCGGAGCCTGTTGGAAAGGGTCACACGGTTGTAGCGTATGAAGCTGTCATAGATCACATCCAGATTGGGCACCAGCGCCTGGTGCTCCGTGTTGAAGAGATCATAGGCAGACACCCTTCCCGTTGCGGCAGCCAGTTCCTTTTCAGGCTCGATGCGGCCTTCCATTATGGCAGCAAGCAGGGACTCTATCTCTTCTTTTGACAGGATCTTTTCCACGTTGACCTCAATCCGAATCCATTACTGGACGACAAAATCGGTAAAAAATACCCGCTGAACCTTACCGGGCGACACCAGTCGGCCCACTGCGTTGAATATTTCCTGCCGCAGCTGGTTTTTCCCCTGCTCATCGCGCACATCGAGCAGAGTCTTCGTCGTAAGCAGAACGAGTATGGTGTCGCGGATCTGGGCCTGCCGTGCAGCAAACTCGTTTTTGGCTTCCTCGCCCGACACTTCCATCTCCACTTTGACTCGCAGATAGCGAAGCTCCTGACCGTCATATATATTGACGATAAAAGGTTCGAGAGCATACATCACCGGAGCAGCCTTGCTTTCCGTTTTCGCATCGCCCTCTTTCTTGCGTTCTCCGCCGGAAAACATGAAGAAAGCAACAGTCCCACCAACGGCAAGCACAACAGCTGCTGCAATGATAAGTATCAGCTTCAAGCTCTTCTTCCCCTTTGCCGCCGTTTTCTCAACTGACTGTTCATCTTTTGATGCCATCGAGCGTCCCCCTTTGCGTCGTGATCTCGTACAGTTCCCCGCCTCGCCCCATCATATGCAACCGGAGTGCCATCTCAGGGGCACAGCCACCTGCGAAGATGACGGCGACACAGCTGGCCCACCCGCCTGCTCGCGGGCAAAGTGCCTGTTTTCGGGTCGCTGCGGGTATTACCGCTCATCATTGATCGGGTAACCCATCCGGCCGGATGCCCGGAATTCCGTTCCAGAGAATGGGAAAATAGCGGGTGTGAAGAGACCGTCGGGAAAATGAAACAAAGGGAAGCCAAGTTTTTGACAGGGAGCGGAAGTTTTGAAAAACATTCTCTTCGCGAAAGAGACAATGACATTCATGGGCATGCTGGGACAAGAAAATCTCCCGGAAACGAAAGAGTCCCCCTTGAATCACGTCAAAATTCAAGGGGGACTCTTTCATGCCTGACAATACGGGGGAAATCCTTAAATATCGCTCACTCGTGCCGCAGTGCGTCGATCGGATTGAGTCCGGCCGCCCGGCGCGCCGGGAAGTAGCCGAAGATCACCCCGATGGCAGCGGAGAAGAGGAAGGACAGCAGGTTGATGCCGGGGTCGAACAGGTAGGGCACGTTCATCAGGCCCGCGAGAACGATGGAAGCGCCGGTTGCGAGGGCGATGCCGATCAGGCCGCCGATGCTGGACAGCACAACCGCCTCGATGAGGAACTGCAGCAGCACTTCCCGTTCCAGCGCGCCGATGGCGAGGCGGATACCGATCTCGCGCGTCCGCTCGGTGACTGAGACGAGCATGATGTTCATGATGCCGATGCCGCCCACCAGGAGGCTCACCGCAGCAACCGCGCCCAGCAGCATGGTGAGGATCTTGGTGGTGCTGGTGAGGGTTTCAGCGATCTGCCGGGTGTCCATCACGCGGAAGTCATCCTCCTCGCTCTCGCCGATGTTGCGCCGTTCGCGCATGAGCAGGGTCAGCTGGTTTTTCACCGCATCGATGGACGCACCATTCTTCGCCGACACGGTCAGGCGGTTGATGTCCTGGCTGCCTGTCAACCGGCGCTGAACAGTACGAAGCGGCATCACTACCACGTCGTCCTGGTCAGAACCCATGGCCGACTGGCCCTTGGACCTGAGCAGGCCGACCACTTCGCAGGCAAACTGCTTGATGCGGATTTCGCTGCCCACCGGATTCTGTCGGCTGAACAGTTTTTCGCGCACCGTTTCGCCGATGACACACACCGCCTTGCCCGCCCGTTCCTCGGTCTCGCTGAAGCTGCGGCCGTCGGCCAGCTCCCAGTTTCCCGCCTGAAAATAGTCGTTGCTGCTCCCGTAGACGACGGTCGACCAGTTGTTGGCCTGGTATACTGCGGTCACCGTCTTGTTTACCATCGGAGCGACCCGTTCGACGGCAGTAATCTGGTTGCGGATAGCATCGACATCGGCGCTCTTGAAGCTGGGCGCCCCCTCGGATCCTGGCCCGAAGCGCTGGCCCGGAATGACTATCAGCATGTTGCTGCCCATGCTGGAAATCTGGTCGGACACCGATTTGGTGGCGCCGTTGCCGAGGGTGACCATGGTGATAACGGCGGCAACACCGATGACAATGCCGAGAATGGTGAGGAAAGAGCGCATCAGGTTGCGCCGGATGGCTCGCAGTGCAAGCAGCAGTGTGTTCCAGAACATCAGGCGGCCTCCCCGTTGCCAAGGTCACTCTCCACCCGGCCGTCGACGAAGCTGACGACGCGCTTGGCGTATGCTGCCATGTCAGGCTCGTGGGTTACCATGAGCACCGTGATGCCGTGCTCACGATTGAACGCAGTGATCAGCTCCATGATTTCCTCGCTGGTGCGCGTGTCAAGGTTTCCAGTGGGCTCGTCAGCCAGCAGCACAGCAGGCCTGGTGACGATGGCGCGGGCGATGGCGACCCGCTGCTGCTGCCCTCCGGACAGCTCTGCCGGTGTATGCTCTTCCCATTCCTGCAAACCCACCTGCTGCAAGGCGGCGCGTGCTGCGGCATGGCGCGCGGCGACGGGCTGACCGCGGTAGATCAGCGGCAATTCGACGTTCTCAAGTGCAGTGGTTCGCGAAAGCAGGTTGAATCCCTGAAAGATGAAACCCAGGTAATTCCGCCTGAGCAGCGCGCGCTGGTTGCGCGACAGCTGTTCGACCGGCACTCCCATGAACTGGTAACTGCCGCTGGTCGGCGTGTCGAGACAACCGAGGATGTTCATGGCAGTAGACTTGCCCGAGCCGCTGTGGCCCATGATCGCGATGAAGTCGCCGGTCTCGATGGAGAGATCTATCCCTTTGAGCGCCTGGAAAGCAGCCTGTCCGCTGCCATAGGTCTTGGTGATGTCGGCCAGCCGGATGAGGGGGGAGCCGCTCATTGCGTGCCACCCAGTGCCTCGGTGATCACCTGCATCCCTGCCTTGAGCGCCCCCCCGGCAATCTCCGTCATTTTGCCGTTCGTGGCGCCGGCCCTGACCTCGACGGCAACGGGACGACCGTCACGCAGCACCCAGACACGCGGTGTGGCGCCGCCGCTCGTCGACTGGACTTTCGGCGCCTGGCGGGAAGGCCTGGGTATCAAAGAGCTGACTATGCTGCGGCCCGTTTTTTGCTGTGTCGCAGCCGTCTCCGGAGGGGTGAAGCGCAGAGCCGCGTTCGGCACCAGCAGCACGTTCGGGCGCGTCAGGGTAGTGATCTCAGCAGTGCCGGTCATTCCGGGACGCAAGGAGAGGTCGTCATTGCCCACCTCAAGTACGGTGAGATAGGAAACGACACCGTCCTTTTCCTGTGAGCCGAACCCGACACGGGTGATAACGGCGGAATACTGGCGGCCGGGCCAGGCATCGACGTTGAAAACGGCTTTCTGGCCTCTGTTCACCTGGCCGACATCGGCTTCGTCCACATCCACCTGGAGTTCCATTTTCGACAGGTCTTCGGCCAAGGTGAACAGCACCGGCGCCTGGAAAGAGGCAGCCACCGTCTGGCCCGGCTCCACTTCCCGCGAAAGCACCACGCCGTTGATGGGCGAGCGGATGCTGGCCTTGGTAAGGTCGGTTTCTTCCGACTGCAGGGTGGCCCGCGCCTGGGCAACGCTCGCGCGGGCATTTGCTTCGTTAGCTTCGGCACGCTTCAGGTTTGCTTCGGCGGTGTCCATTTCGCTCCTGGACGGCACCTTGCCGCCGGAAAGTTGCGAGACCTGACGGTAGCGCGACAGCGTTGCACGCGCCTCCGCCACCGTGGCCTGCATCTGCAGCACCTGCGCCTGGGCGGCGACCAGACTTGCCCGCGACTTGGCTACCGCGTTACGCAGTTTGGCAAGGTCGAGGCGGGCCAGCACCTGGCCCTTTCTGACCTGGTCGTTGACGTCGACGTAGACCTGTTCGACAATGCCCGACAGTTCGCTGCCCACGTCCACCTGGTTGGTCGGCTGCAGTTTGCCGGTTGCGGAAACCCTGACCACCAGGGTGCCGACTTCGGCCGCCTCGGTCTTGTACTGCGGCGCGTCCGACTCTTTGCCGGAGCGCACCAGCAAAAATGCTGCGACCGCAATCACCAGCAACGCACCGGCCAGCCACAGCCGACGGCGCCGGAACAGTCCTGGCGACTTTTTGTCCAGCAGTTCTTTCAGGGTTGCGCCCTTGGTGTCTTGGGAAGTGTCGGTTTCATTCATGGAGTGTCCTTGCCGGCCTGGATGGGTGTGTTCTGCGGCGACCATCCGCCGCCCAGGGCCTTGTATAAACTGATGAGCGCAAGCACGCCGTCGGAGCGGGTGCTGGCGAGGCTTTCCTCGACGGTCAGCACAGTGCGCTGGGTAGTCAGCACCGACTGGAAATCGATGAGCCCGGAACTGTAACGCTGCCGCGCGAGGCGCTCCGCATTCCGCGCGGATTCAACGGCCTTCGCCAGCGCCTCCTCGCGTTCGCGGGTGCGGGCCAGCGAGACCAGCGCGTTTTCCACGTCCTGCAATGCGTTGAGCACCGTTTTTTCATAAGCAACCTGCGACTGTTCACGCTTCGCATCCTGGATTTCCACCTGGTTGCGCAGGCGCCCGGCATTAAACACCGGAGCGGTGATGCCAGCGAGCAGGGAGGAAGCGACAGAGCCACTGTTGCCGAGCGCGCTCAGGGTCAGGGCTTCCAGGCCGACCGAGCCCGAGAGCTTGAATGAGGGGTAGCGCGCCGCTTCGGCTACGCCGATGCGGGCGGTTTCCGCGGCCAGCGTGCGCTCGGCGGAACGGACGTCGGGCC